>NZ_VFAH01000002.1 GCF_008929045.1 Noviherbaspirillum aerium
TCATCAAGGCTGCGGGCAGCGTATCGACATGGCCCAACAAGCTAGCCGTATACATGCATGCAGACCGCTTTTTCGTCATTCGAGGCCTTGCAAAAGGTGTCGGGTCCATACATGCAGTAGAAACGAAAGCACCCCTTGTGCCGCGACGGCACGCGCACCCCATGTTGGTGCTACAGACCACCAAAGGTTGGCATGAGAACATTCTTTACCTAGTCATACCTTGCATCAATCTCGGCACGGCGACTCGTGATGCAGATGTGACCTGTAATGCAGGATCACACTCCCGTTAAACCAGGTAAAAGCGGAGGTGAGGTTGCCCGACAGGAATCTTGTCGCTACCCGCCAAGGTGAATCTTCATGCTATTGACCGGCTCGGGATTTTGTCGCCACCGCGCGCCAAGGCGCCGAGCGGCGAACGGGAAGTATGGTGTGGGTATCACCCGCTTTGCGTACATGCGGCGGCAGTCTTACGCTTCCCTCGCCTTGCAGGCAATTTGAGCGGCGATCGAAGATGCGGGCGACGGGCACGGACGGCCAATGAAGTAACCTTGGCCGAATGGAAGGCCAAGTCGGCGGACGACTTCGTATTCCGCTTCGTTTTCGATGCCTTCCACAATCACTTTCGTGTTCAAGGACGCAGCGATACGTTGTATGGACCGAAGAAATTCCAGTCGTCTGTCATCTTTGTTCACTCCATGAACAAAAGCCATGTCGATTTTCACGTATTCCGGAGCCAGCTCGAGCCACAATCGGAGCGATGAGTGCCCTGAACCAAGATCGTCAATACCGACGCCGAATCCGCGGAGCTGGCAGAGTGAAACGATTCGACGCGTACGGCGATAGCAGGAAAGGGTCTGGTCTTCGGTCAGCTCGATCACTATCCGGCGAGGATCCATACCCAGAGCGCAGAGATAGGCCGGCGTTCTGTTTCCCTGCGCATCCCGGGCGCAGAGAGCCGGCAGGCTCAGATTGAGAAACAGCATGCCGGGAAGACCAAGCGCATGGAAGCGCTCCCATATGACGCGTACGGATAGGCGCTCCAGCTCCACGCCGATTCCCGCTCGCCGTGCCGCTATCAGCAACTCCAGCGGCGATTCGAGCCTGGTGTTCGTCGGACCTCGAATCAACCCTTCGTATCCAAGAAGCAGCCCGGTCTGCAGGCCCACAATCGGCTGGAAGTGCGGCAATAAGTCCTGAGCCGATAATATTTGATGAACATCCTGATGCATCTGCATTGTGTCTCCGGAAATGCGGTAGGCCCTTTCCCTTCAGGTGAACCGCGGTTTGAATAGCCATGCGATGCTTCGGTGTAGGTTGCGGGATAAGAGACTTCGTTCGCACGATGAATTGCTTCGCCGTGCAGCGAAAACGGCGCGGTGGCCGGTGTCAATGTCGACCCCGGCCTCCGGCCGCTCGTGAATCAATTTGTCGCCGGACTTGCGAGCCTCGCATCGCTTTTCCGTTCCCGGCGGATCAGCCGATACGCTTGTTCGGCGATGACCAGCGAAACCGCAACCAGTGCTGCACCCACGACGCCAAGCTGATGGCGGTCGAACAGTTCGATGGCAACCGCACCGATCACACCTGAAGCCGAGACGCCGACATAAAGGGCCGCAGAGTTCAGTCCCAGCAGAAGCGGTGCCGAACCAGGCGACAAGGTGATCAGGCGATGTTGTTGCGGCACGAGCAATCCCCAGCCGCAAATGCCCCACGCGACAATGGCGATGGCCGCGCTCCAGAGGTGGGCGGATGTCCATGGCAGCAAGGCAAAATTAACCGCAGCAATCGCGAGCGAAGCGATGATCACGTATCGGCTGCCATAACGGTCGGTCAATTTTCCGGCCGCGAGATTGCCTGCCGTGGCCGCGAAGCCCCACAACAACAGCAGTCCCGCCAATACATCGGGCCGGCCATCGGTAACGCGTTCAAAGGCCACGCCGATGTAGGTGTACACCGCAAACAGACCGGCGAACGCCACCAGCGTGGTCAACAGCGTCAGAGTGATGCGGGTGTCTTTCAGCGGAGCGAGCCGCTGCCTCAAGCCGACGGCAGGTAATGGAGGAATGCTGGGCAACAGCATATAGACAGCGAACCACGCCAGTAGCCCGACGACGGTGACGAACCACATCGTGGTCCGCCAGTCGCCAAGGCCGCCAATGAACGTTCCCATCGGCGAGCCCAACGCGGTGGCGGTGCTCAAGCCTGCGATCACGATGGCAAGTGCGCTCGCCCGTTTCTCTGGCGGCACCAACGAAGCCCCGGTAGCGGTGGCCGTCGGGCTGAACATTGCTGCGCCGAGCCCGGCGATAAGTCGGCTTAGCAGGACCAGCTCGATCGTGGGCGCCACTGCGGTGACGAGATTGCCCAGCACGAAGACGGCAAGGCCTGCGAGCATCAGGCGCTTGCGTGGCCAGTGTGCCGCCGTTGCCGCGATCACGGGAGAAAGCAGCGCATAACTCAGCGCATAAAAGGTCACCATCTGGCCGGCGACGCCGATGGAGACACCAAGAGAGGAAGCGACCTCTGGAAGAATGCCGGCAACGACAAAACTGTCGGTGCCGATAGCGAACATGCCGGCGGCAAGAACGATCAAGCGACGATCCATGAAAATACTCCTTAAAGATGCCGCATTGCACTGCGCGGCAAAACAGTTTCATCACGCAACTTAACATAGTAAGTTGCGTAATGCAACTGACTCGCCTATACTCTTTTCATGCAACGTAAAACCTTCGATGACATGAATTGCTCCATTGCACGCGCACTCGACCAGATAGGCGAGTGGTGGAGCCTATTGATCGTGCGGGAATGCACCCTCGGGACGACCCGCTTCGACCAGTTTCAGGAACGACTGGGCATCGCCCGCAATATCCTGACGAACCGCCTCAAGCGGCTGGTCGAGGTCGGCATACTCGAAAAGGTCACCCTTGGCGAAAATGAACGCCGGACGGGTTATCGGCTAACGGTCAAGGGTGAGGAACTGTTCCCCGTGCTGGTGGCTTTGCTGCAGTGGGGCGACAAATGGGGAATGGGCGGACAAGGCGCGCCCATCCGGCTCCTTGAGCACGACACCGGCGAGCCGCTTGGTCCTGTGGGGCCGTATTCGTCCAGCGGGCGCCTGCTTGGCATTCGCGATGTCCGGATGGAAACCGGACCCGGCGGGACTGCTTCCACTGCGGAAGTGGTCACCTTGCGGAACCGGACGATCCTTGGAACCGATGGCGAACAGGCATTGCCACCATCCCTTTCGGCCGCAAAGGCGCCTTCCCCTGCCAGGAAATCCAGGGCCGGCAAATAGAGGCTTCGTACCGCATCGCTGGATCGTTGCCATCTGGCCTGGAAGCTGGAATGCAGCATGGCCATCGCGCATGTCCTCAACATCGGTCAGGCGAGTACGCCGTAGTCGGTATAACCTTCTGCAGACGAGCCGTAGAACGATTCGGAACGCGGCTCGTTCAATGGCGCATTCAGCCGGAAGCGGCGAGGCAAATCCGGATTGGCGATGAACAGCTTGCCGAACGCAACGGCGTCGGCTTCCCCTGCCTGCATGACTTGCTCCGCTGTCGCCTTCGTCATTTGTTCATTGGCGATATAGACGCCGCCGAAGGCTTCCTTCAATTTCGGGCCAAGCCGGTCCGGGCCCAGCGCCTCGCGCGCGCAGATGAAAGCGATGCCGCGCTTGCCAAGCTCGCGTGCGACATAACCGAAGGTAGCTGCCGGGTCGGAGTCGCTCATGTCGTGCGAATCGCCGCGTGGCGCGAGGTGAACGCCGACACGCGATGCGCCCCATACCTCTATGCAGGCATCCGTCACTTCGAGCAGCAGACGCGCGCGGTTTTCAATCGATCCGCCATAGGCGTCGGTTCGCTTGTTGGTCCCGTCCTGAAGGAACTGATCAAGCAGATACCCGTTTGCGCCATGCACCTCGACACCATCGAAGCCAGCTGCCTTCGCGTTCTCCGCGCCTTTTCGGTGGGCCGCGACGATGCCTGGAATCTCCTCAGCGGCGAGCGCCCGCGGCGTGACGTAAGCGCGTATCGGGCGCACCAGGCTGACATGTCCTGCAGCGCTTATCGCGGAGGGAGCGACGGGCAATTCGCCATCGAGAAAGACCGGATCGGAAATGCGGCCGACGTGCCACAGCTGCAGGAAAATGCGCCCGCCCGCGGCATGTACCGCGTCGGTGACCTTTCTCCAGCCGGCAACCTGTTCATCCGACCAGATGCCCGGCGTGTCGGCATAGCCGACACCTTGCGGCTTCACTGCAGTGGCCTCGCTGAGAATCAGGCCGGCGGACGCACGCTGCTTGTAGTATTCGGCCATCAGTGCATTGGGCACGCGGCCGCCGCCTGTCGCACGGGACCGTGTCAGTGGCGCCATGATGATGCGGTTGGGAAGAACGAGGTCGCCGATCCTGATCGGCTCATGCAAAATAGACATGTGATTCTGGGTCCTGTGACATACGGTTGGTCTGGCAACCGGGTTGATAAGATGACTGGAGCGGATTGCACGCGAATGTATCGTCGCTCTGGCATCACTCAGATGCCCGACTCTGCGAAAAAACCATGCCGAACTGCCGCATCATGCGACTGCGCTATTTCGCCAGTCGGCAGCGTCGAGCAGCGTGGCGCGGTCGGCGCGCGGCGGATAGATCCATTCCGTATTGATCCGTGTTTTGAGCGCCTTTGCCTTTGCGCCGAGCATTTTTACATTGCGTTCCCAGCCTTCCGTGTACACGGCGCCCCAGGCACCCAGATCAAGGCAGGTCACGTAGAACGGCTGCCGATAGGGTATGGTCGGGAGTCCAAGCACATCCGCTGCGACGTTATGGCCGGCGTAACGCCCCATATCAATCGCATGCTGGCACGCCATCATCGTCTGATTTCCCTGCTCGTCGGTCGCCGCCACGGCGACATCGCCCGCGGCGAAAATGCCGGCCGCGCCGTTCACCCGCATGTCCGCCGTCACCTGGAGGCGGCCAAGGTGATCGCGTTGCGCGCCGATCTGCCCGGCAAGCGCGCTTGCGCGTACGCCCCCGGTCCAGACGATGGTCATTGCATCGACCCGCGTACCGTCAGCAGTCGTGAGGCCATTATCGTCCAGCGACACGACAGCGCTGCCATGCAGGCGCTCCACACCGAGCGAGTCGAGCGCTTCCTCGATCACCGGCCGTGGTCCGGCGCCGAGTTCGGGGCCGATCAGCGGCGACCGCTCGATCAGCAAGACCCTGCACGCCACCTCCTCGCCGAATATTTCACGCAGGCGCGATGGCATCTCCGACGCGACCTCGATCCCGGTAAAACCGCCGCCGACAACCGCCACCGTGTTGCGCGCCGCCGAGGACGCACGGCTCGCCAGCCCCTTGAGGTGCTCGTCGAGCGCCACCGCTTCATCATACTGGTCGACGCTGAACGCATGTTCCCGCAGCCCCGGCACATCGGGGCGAAACATCCTGCTGCCCGTCGTCAGCAACAAGCGATCGTAATCAATGCCAATGCGCTCGCCGGCGGCAGTCACCGCTTCGACGCGGCGGTCCTGCTCATTGATGCATTCGACAGTGCCTTGGATATAGCGCACGCCCGCCTCTTCCAATTGGGCGGCAATCGGCGTACCCATGCGTTCGGGCTCGGTTTCATGCAGGCGTGGACGCATGTAAAGGATCGGCTCGGGTGATACAAGCGCGATCTCCACGTCGGCCGTTCTTCCTTCGTTTGCAAGCACGCGCGCGGCACCAAGGGCGCCCCAGAAACCGGCGAATCCGCTTCCGACAATCAAGATTTTCTTCGACAAGATGACATCCTTCCAATAAACGCCAGACAAACTGGCTGCGACCGCCCGGGTGATCCGGACGGGTCGATCACTCTTCGGGCAGGGAACGCTTGAGCGGCTGGTTTTCCCCGGTGATCAGCACCGCCAGCAGGCGAGCCGGCTTCGTGCGGCTCGCATTTCGCGAAACGAGGTGCGGCACTTCGGGCGGCTCGTACCAGGAATCGCCGGCGCGGTATGTCACCTCGCTCCCGCCGGCGAGCCGGGAAATGACTTCCCCTTCCAGCACGAACGCGAATACCGACCCCGGATGCACATGCGGAATCGAGGCCTGGCCGGGCGCGTAGTCCACCGTCACCATCTGCACCTGCTTGCCCGCGACATCCTTGATCGCCTGCTTCTGCAGGACCGTGGTTTTTTCTCCGCTGGGCTGGGCGTCGCCGCCAGGTTCGTGCGCAAGGGCGAACGTCGTTGCCAGCATGCCAAGGCCGACAGCGGCAATGGCTGCAACGGGAGGAATAGAACGTGAAGTTGTCATGATGGTCTTTCTCAGGTCGGCATCATGCGAAAGCCGACGGCGATCCGGTTCCAGCCATTGATGGCGACGATGGCCAGCGTCAGGTTCGTCATTTCCTTCTGGCTGAAGCTGGCGGCCAATAACGCATAGTCGGCGTCCGGCGCCCGGGTTTCGGCCACTAGCGTGATCGCTTCCGTCCATGCCAGGGCGGCGCGTTCGCGCTCGGTGAAGAACGGGGTTTCGCGCCATACCGGGACGGCATACAGACGCCGTTCCGTTTCGCCGGCCTGGCGCGCTTCGCGGGTGTGCAGGTCGACGCAGTAGGCGCAGCCATTGATTTGCGAAGCCCGCAGCTTGACCAGTTCCAGCAGTTCCGGCTCCAGTCCCAGGCGGGAGATGGATTTCTCCAGGCTGAGCATGGCTTCCATGGCTTCCTTGGAAGATGAATAGGGATCGATGCGTTTGTCCACGGCGGGCTCCTTGATGCGGTGATTGGAGTGCCCACTATAAGAGTCCGCCGCAGGCACCGGAGGTGCCAATTCCATCTAAAATGAGGAGACCACCGGATCTGGCGAGGCGACCCGCAAAGGAGGCAAGCCATGGAATTGCATATTGTCATAGAAGGCAGGAAGGACCTTGCCGGACAGCTTTACCAGCAGCTGCGCGACGCCATCCATTCCGGACGCCTGGCTGCCGGGGAACAGATGCCGCCTTCGCGCTTGCTGTCAGAACAGCTCGGGTTGTCACGCAAGACCGTATCGGACGCCTACTCGCGCCTGAGCCTGGATAAATTGATCGTGGGCCAGGTCGGGATCGGGACATTTGTGCGCACCCCGCCCGCCACCAAACCCCGGGAGCAGATTGCCGGCGAGCTTGCCGGCGCTGCAGTGGTCAGGCGCTGGTCGACAATCGAGACGCCGCTGCGTCATCCCGCGCCGGAAGGCCAGTCCCGGTACGAGTTCATCGGCGGCAACGCCAGCAAGGTTCCCTTTCCGACCGAAGAGTGGCGCCGCAGCATCAACCGGGCGCTGCGGCACGAGAGCGAAACCCGCGGCCGCTATGCGCTGACCGAAGGACTGCTCGATCTGCGCAAGGCGGTGGCGGCATTTGCCGGCTTCACGCGCGGCGTGCGCAGCAGCGAGAACGAGGTCGTGATCACGAATGGCGCACAGCAGGCCATCGACCTGCTCTCGCGCGTGCTCGTGGAACCGGGCGCGCTGGTGGCGGTGGAGGAACCGGGCTATCCGCCGGCCCGTGAATTATTTGCAAGCCAGGGCGCGGAGATCGTCAACATCCCGGTGGATGAGCAAGGAATGGTGGTGGATGCCATACCTGCGGGCTGCAGGCTAATCTATACCACTCCGGCACACCAGTTCCCGCTCGGCATGGCGATGTCGCAGCAGCGGCGGCAAGCCTTGCTCAAGCGTGCCCTTGCCATTGGCGCCATCATTGTCGAGGATGATTACGATTGCGCCTTCCGCTATGAAGGAAGGCCGACGGACTGCCTGCAAGGCATGGATACGCACGGTGTCGTTGCCTATGTCGGCACGTTTTCGAAAATCATGCTGCCCGAAGTTCGTGTCGGGTATCTCGTCGCGCCGCCAGCCATACTGGAAGCCGTGCTCAAAGCCAAGTATCTGACCGATTGCCACAACGCGACGCTTGTCCAGCGCGCGCTGGCCATTTTCATCAAGGAGGGTCACCTTCAGCGACACATCCGGCGATGCCATGCGATCTATGCCTCGCGCCGGGAGAACCTGCTCCGCCGGTTTACCAGCGACCTCGCGCCGTGGCTCGATCCTGTGCCGTTCACCGCCGGCTTCCACATGAGCGCCTTGCTGCGCCAGCCAGTGGATGTCGATCTTCTCCTCAGGCTGGCGCGTCGGCTCGACGTCGGGCTCTACTCCGTCGAGCCGTTCTATCACGGGCGGCCTTCACGAAGCGGCCTCTTCTTCGGCTTCGGGGCCATCGATACGATCGACATGGAGACTGCCTTGGACCGGGTCAAGGATGTCCTGATCCAGGTGTCCTGATCCAGGTGTCTTGATCCCAGCCAATCCATGCAATGCAGAAATCCTTGATCGGGCTTTCCTGCGATCCAGTCGGAAAGCTTCCGAAAAAGCGAAACAGGCAGGTGCGCAATCGGTGTAACTGCCCTAGCAGTGCCGGGGACACTTAAGCCGGTTCAGCCAGCAATGTCCGGATCGTCGACTCGATCTCCTGATACTTTCCCTCGCCGAAATGGGTGTAGACAATCTGCCCTTTCTTGTTGATCAGATAGGCGGCCGGCCAATACCGGTTGCTGTACGCGGTCCAGGTTGCGTAACGGTTGTCCTGGGCAACCGCGTAGCGGATATCAAAGCGCTTCATCGCCGCCTTGACGTTATCGGTGGAGCGTTCGTGTGCATATTCCGGTGTATGGACGCCAACGACGACCAGACCCTGATCCTTGTATTTGTCATGCCAGCTTTTCACGAAAGGCAGGGTGTTGATGCAGTTGATGCAGTCGAAGGTCCAGAAGTCAACCAGCACGACCTTGCCGCGCAACTGCTGCATGGACAGCGGCTCGGAGTTCAGCCAAGTGCTGATGCCTGCGAATTCCGGCGCCTGTACCTGCTTCTGGACCGGAGCGGCGTCGGCCACGGTGGTCCATAGTGCGGCGGCGGCCAGCACGGCTTGCATTGCTGATTTCATCTTATATTCCTTTCAGAGTGGGTAAATAGTTCGAAAGCCATGCGTAGAACTGGACGTCGTAATGAAAATAAATGGCGAAAGCCGTCAGAACGATCAGTCCGCCGAAGACCTGCTGCATACGTTCGGCGTAACGCGCAATCACGCGCACGCGGGACGTCATGAACCGGCCGCCATGGGCGATGGCGAGCATCGGGATGCCGGCGCCGATGGCATACAGCGTCAACAGCAGCGCAGACCAGCCGATGTCCTGCGCCGTGGCCACGAGGACGAGGATCGAAGCCAGTACCGGTCCGGCGCAAGGCGTCCAGACGGCGCCCAGAGACATTCCGAGCACAAAGCCGCCGAGGCGTCCGGCACCGCTGCTGCCCGCCCCGATCCGGTCGAGCGGTTCCCGCACGCGTGCCATCAGCCAGTCATACGGGCGCCGCCACATCATCGACAGGCCCAGCGTTCCAAGCATGACAAGCGCGGCCACGCGCATTGCCTCGTGCGCCGTGACGGCCGACTGCGAGACGCTGGCGAGCAGCATGCCGAGCGCCGCGAACGACACCACGAAGCCTGCCACGATGAAAACCGGCCGCTTTCGGTTGGCCGCCCCGGTGTTGCTTACTGCGGTGCCCAGCAGGATCGGCAGAATCGGAAGCACGCAGGGTGAGGCAATGGTGAGCACACCGGCCAGCAAGGCCAGCGGCGCTTCGATCAAGTTGTTCATGGCGTGATGTGGTGTGATGGGGTTAGCTGCATCGGCAGGCGCCGTCCCGGCTCTTGCGACCGGAACCGGGTTCAGCATTCCGCTGCGAAGCGTGCGCTGCGACGCACGATCATGAGCCGTAGCGGCTGTCGATCTCGCCGAATGCATGCGCCTTGCGGTACGTTTCCAGCTCGGCGCGCACTTCGGAACGCGAACGGGAAACGGTTGCGGCGGGGATGATCGGATACGTCGTCTCGTTCGCGTAATAGGAGCCGTCGTCCTGGGCCTGCTTCAGCTCTGCAAGCACTTCGGCGCGGGTTCTCGGCGTGCCGGTCAATCTGACGACCGGGTACTCGTGTTCCAGGAAACGGTCCGCGCCGCCGGCTTGCGCCTGCTTCAGTTCAGCGACGACTTCGGCGCGAGTGCGGGTCGAAATGAAGTTCGCGGCGGGATCGACGAATTCCTGGGCAAGGACGGTTCCGGTCGTGGCGAGGACGGCAAAGGCGGCAACGAGGTGTTTGGCATTCATGAAGTTTCTCCAATTCGGTTAACAAGAAAGGGCATCGTCCCAAGCGGGAGCCTGCGCCCGGCGCCATGCCTTGGGGGCTGGCAGCTGAAACGCAGTATGCGCATCGCGTGTATCCCGACTATGTCTTGCGGAGCGGCTTTTTGTATGACGCCGTAATTGCGCGGCATGCGGATACATTGCGGATACAGAGAACTCCGGGCACGGCCTCAAAAGTGCGAACCGCTTTGCGAACGCATGAAGCGCGTCGCGGCCGGTTACCGATGGAGCGCCCGTGGTCGGAGCAGACGAGATGAACTAAGGATAGGTACCAAGGAGATGAATCAAGGCGGTCCGAACGCTATCGGCAAGGCAGGATCTTGATCAGTCTGGTCAGGCTGCCGCGTCTAGCCGCACGCTATGCCGGATGGCGGGAGGCAGTTGTCCGCAGGCACGACGAGATGAGCGGAACATGCATTTCGCCGCTAGAAAACCGGCTTCACGCACCACCGCGTCAATGGAATGGCTGCCGTCCTCGACCGCTGCGCGCACGCAAGACTGGCCGGTCTCAAGGTGAGGGCTTCGGCTGAACAATTCCCGGCCGAGGTTGGCGGCGTCCGGCAGTTCATCCGCGGACAAGGACTTGCATGGATAAGCGCCGCACCGATCGCCATGACCGGTGCGGCGCCGCCGGCCCGCCCGGCAAGCGGAGCAGGCCAAAGCGGCCTGCGATTTCTAGACCAGCGTAATCGCGGCATCGATATTGCCGCGCGTTGCCTTGGAATAAGGGCAGGTGCGGTCCGCCTCGTTGATGAGCGCCTGAGCGATTTCAGGGTCCAGCCCGGGGATGCTGACCTGCAGACGCGCCTGCAGGAAATAGGCGCCGCCGGTCGTTCCCAGGTCGATTTCCGCGGCGACAGCCACGTCCGGCGGAAGGACGATATCGGCACGGGCGGCAGCCAGGCTCAGGGCGCCAATAAAGCATGCCGACCATCCGGCGCCGAACAACTGCTCCGGATTGGTCCCGTTGCCTTTGCCGCCGGGCGACGACAGCTTGACTTCCAGACGGCCATCGGAACTGGAGGATGTACCTTCGCGCCCGCCCGATGTACGGGTCTTGCCGGTGTAAAGTACTTTTTGGAGTTGAGGCATTGCAGATTCCTTTATAAGCTATGTAACTTCGGTCGCGGCCGGCATCCGGGTCGAGATGGATGCAGGACAACTTCCGGTAATGGGTGTTGAATGTCGGACGCGGCGCGATTGCCCCGTCCGTTGCAAGACTAGGTCCGAGGTGTATCTCGAGTGTGTTCCGCCCATCCGTTTTTTGTACCTGCGGTTGTCGGGTGCCTGGCAGATACAATGGAATACAAACCGGCCCGTACCCAGACCAGCAATGTCCCGCCCTGCCCGCGCCGTGCTTTCATCTCCGCCGGCCATATGGCGGCTGCCTTTTTGCAATGTATTGTTTCGGCCTGGCCGCCGGATACACTGAGACACAAACACATTCGCCACTTGGGCTATAAAGAGCGGACTTTCACTATCACGGAGAGCGCCATGACAACTGACTTGCTGCACGGGTCCTGCCACTGCGGAGCCGTTAAATTCGAAGTGCGCACGGCCCTCGAACCGGCGATGCGCTGCAACTGCAGCCTGTGCCGGCGAAAGGGAGCTTTGATGACGCCGGCCTTCGCCGCAGGCGCGCTGAAGATCCTGCAGGGCGAGGACGCGCTCACGCTCTACCAGTTCAATACGCGCACGGCGAAGCATTACTTCTGCAAGCACTGCGGCATCTATCCTTTCCACCAGACCCGCAAGGATCCCCTGTTCTGGCGCGCCAACATCGGCTGCCTCGAAGGAATCGACCCGTATGCGCGGGAAGCCTCCGTCAACGATGGAGCCAGCCTCTCCGTCGTGGAGGATGCATGAGACGCGTGCTGGCCATTCTTGCCTTCTTCACCGGCATGCTTGCAGCGGAAGCGGCGACGCCGGTACATTGCACCATGCTGCACGCGAGTCGCCTGCAGCCAAACCGCCGCAAAGGATGACCGCATCATGGAAAATACCGACCATATCCTCATCGTGGACGACGACCGCGGCATCCGCGAACTTCTCGCCTCCTATCTTGAAAAGAACGGCGTACACGCTTCGGTTGCCGCCAACGGCCGCGAGATGCGGGCGGCGCTGGAGCGCGGCGTGCCCGACCTGATCGTTCTTGACTTGATGCTCCCCGGCGAAGACGGACTGGTGCTGTGCCGGGAGTTGCGCTCATCGAAGTACCGCACGGTACCTGTACTGATGCTGACGGCGCGCAACGAGGAGGCGGATCGCATTCTCGGCCTGGAAATGGGCGCCGACGATTACTTGCCCAAGCCGTTTGCGGTGCGGGAGCTGCTGGCGCGCATACGCGCCGTGCTGCGCCGGGCGCGGATGTTGCCGATGAACATGCAGGTTACCGAGAGGGCTCAGCTGATCGGCTTCGGCGACTGGCGGCTCGATACCAGCGCACGCCACCTGCTCGATCCCGAGGGCACCATGGTCGCCCTGAGCGGCGCCGAATACCGCCTGCTGCGGGTGTTTCTCGACCATCCTCAGCGCGTGCTGACACGGGACCAGCTGCTCAACCTGACCCAGGGCCGGCAGACGGATCCGTTCGACCGTTCGATCGACCTGCTCGTCAGCCGCCTGCGCCAGCGCCTGAACGATACAGCGCGTGAACCGCGCTACATCAAGACCATGCGCAGCGAAGGCTATGTGTTTTCCGCAGCAGTCACCATGATCGAAAGCCCCCAATGAAGCCGCTGTCCCTGCTGCGCGCGCCGCGCACGCTGTTCGCGCGGCTGATTGTCATCCTGTGCGTCGGCCTGGCGCTGGCGCAGGCGCTGTCCTTCTGGGTCACCATGAAGGAACGCGACCAGGCGACCATCAATCTGATGGTTGGCTACATCGAGCGCGAAGTCGTCAGCTCGGTTGCCCTGCTCGACCGCATGCCGGCCGCGGAGCGGCCCCAGTGGCTTCCGCGCCTTGCGCGGCGCAGCTATGACTTCATTCTCGGCCCCGGCATCACCGGGAATCCGCCCGATGCCCGCCTCTCGGCCCTGGTTGCGGCATCGATCACCGAGGGCATCGGCACCAGTTATCCGCTGACCGTCAACGCGGTGCCGGGCGATCGGGAGCGCATGCAGGTCCACCTTCAGTTGAGCGATGGCTCGCCCTTGACGATTGACTTGCGTCCCATGCCGGGCCCGCCCATGTCGGGCTGGCTGCCGCTTGCCCTCATCCTGCAACTGGCGGTGCTGGCCTCCTGCTGCTGGCTGGCAGTGCGGCTGGCGACCGAGCCGCTGCACCGCCTGGCGCAGGCGGCAGACGCACTCGGCCCCTCCCTGAAGTCGGAGCGGCTGCCCGAGACCGGTCCCTCGGAAGTGGTCCGCGCGGCGCGGGCCTTCAATGCGATGCAGGACCGGATAGCGCTCTTCATCGCGGAACGGATCCAGGTCCTGGCAGCGATCTCGCATGACCTGCAAACGCCGATCACCCGCATGCGCCTGCGACTCGACACGGCGGAGGACAGTCCGCAGCAGGCCCGCATGCTGCAGGATCTGCAGGAAATGGAAAACCTGGTCAAGGAAGGCGTCGCCTATGCCCGTACGCTGCACGGCGCGGCCGAAGTTCCTTGCCGCATCGACCCGGACGCCTTGTTCGACAGCCTGGTCTTCGACTATGCGGATGCCGGGCAGGACGTTTCCCTGCAAGGCAGGATCGGCACGCCGCTGGTCACGCGGCCGCAGGCCTTGCGCCGTATCCTCGGCAACCTCATCGACAACGCGCTGAAGTTTTCCGGCGCGGCGGAAATCGTCGTGTCGCCGTTCGAGAACGGCCAGGCAACCATCTCCATACTCGACCGCGGCCCCGGTATTCCGTCCGACTTGCTGGAATCGGTGTTTGAACCGTTCTACCGCGTCGAGAGTTCGCGTAACCGGGGAACCGGCGGCACCGGGCTGGGTTTGGCCATTGCGCGCCAGCTCTCGCTGGCGATGGACGCCGACTTGTCATTGCAGAACCGCCCCGACGGAGGACTGGAAGCCAGGCTGACGCTGAAGAACCTGGAGTAGAAACCCTTTTCCCCTGTTGCTGCGTGATCACCGGCGTTCTTGGCCCGCGCTGCCGCGCCCGGCTGCAGGCCGCCTGCGCTTCATGCGGGGATAGCGACATGCTGCATATCATTCATCAGAAGATCGGGAAATCCATGGATCGCATCGAGGCAATGAAAGTCTTTGTCGCCGCCCTGGACGAGGGAAGTCTCGCCGGAGCGGGCCGCAAGCTCGGACGGTCGCCGGCCGCCATCAGCCGCGCTCTGGCCTTTCTGGAGGACCACGTCGGCGCGGAGCTTCTACACCGCACGACACGGACCTTGCGGCTCAGCGAAGCCGGCGAGCGCTATGCCGAAGCCTGCAGGCGGGTGCTTGCCGAGCTCGAGGAAGCCGATCTCGTCGTTCAGGGAGAGAAATCGGCGCCGCGGGGCACCTTGACGCTCACCGCCCCTGTCGCGGCAGGCGAAGAGATCCTGCGTCCGATACTGGACGCTTTCCTCGACGCCGTGCCCACCATCAGCGTGAAACTCTACTTCCTGGACCGCCCGATCAACCTCATCGAAGAAGGCATCGACGTCGCGCTGCGCATCGGCCACCTGCCCGAATCCTCACTGGTTGCCGTCAAGGTAGGCGAAGTGCGACGTGTCGTCACTGCATGTCCGGAATACCTTGCCAGCCATCCTCCCATCACCGCGCCAGCCGACCTCATGCACCACGAGATCATTTCCATGACGCATTTCGGCAACGATTCCTGGAGCTTCCCTCCGCTCAAGGGCTCCAGCATTCCCCAGGTGGTCCAGTTCAAGCCCAGGCTTACCGTCAACAGCGTGCGGGCGGCAGTGGCATCGGCCGCGGCCGGGCACGGCGTGACCCGGCTGTTTTCCTATCATGTCGCCTCCCAGATCCGGGACGGCACCCTGGAGGTCATTCTCAAGAACGCGGAGCATGGGCCCTTGCCGGTTCATCTGCTGACACCCTACGGCCGCCTGTCGGTGCCAAAAGTCAGGACATTCTTCGATTTTGCCGTTCCGCGGCTTCGCACTTACTTCACAACCGTCGCGGTCGACGCAGGCGAAATCATGTCCGCACAAGCGGGAACCGGGCACATGTCCCCATGACAACAGTGATGGGCTTGTCCTCTCGTTTTCTGCATGCACCCTCGGGCCGGCGTCGATTCAATCGCTGTCCGGAAGACACAATGCCGAAAGCCGGGCATTCACATCGGAATACGCAAGAGTGAATATAAGCACGTCCCCACAGCCAATGAAAACAGCGGCTCAAGGAAAAACGCCGGCCTCAGCCCGCCCGAGGCTGCCAGTTCTCCCGGCAACATCACCATACGTGCATTCACAATGAAGGAACATCACATGAGCAACGAACAGAAAGTCGCCGTCATTACCGGCGCATCCCAGGGAATCGGCGCAGCACTGGTTCGAGCCTTTCAGGCGGCGGGCTTCCGCGTGGTCGCGAATTCACGGTCGATCCAACCGGTCGATGACCCGGACATGATCACAGTCGCCGGCGACATTGCCGATCCGGAAACTGCGGAACGCATCATCAACGCCGGCATGCAGCGGTTCGGACGTATCGATACTCTGGTCAATAATGCAGGGATCTTTACGGCAAAGGCCTTCACCGAGTTCAGCACCCGGGATTGGGAGCGCAATATCTCGACCAATCTGGCGGGCTTCTTCCATATCACCCAGCGCGCCATTGAAAAAATGGAAAAGCAGGGCTTTGGCCACGTGGTTCAGATTACCACCAGCCTTGCCGATCAACCCGTCTCCGGCGTGCCGTCAGTCCTCGCATCCCTGACCAAGGGCGGCCTGAATGCCGCCACCAAGTCGCTCGCCGTTGAATACGCTTCTCGCCGTATCCGTGTGAACGCCGTCGCTCCGGGCGTTATCAAGACGCCGATGCATCCGCCCGAAACCCATGCCGGACTCGCATCGCTGCACCCGGTCGGCCGCATGGGAGAGATAGAGGACATTGTCGAGGCCGTGCTTTTCCTCGAGCGGTCCAGCTTCATCACCGGTGAAATCTTGCATGTCGACGGCGGCCAGTCCGCCGGCCGCTGAACATTGCCGCAAGAGCACCGTCCGGCGCGGCGCCCGCACCTGCACCTGCACCCGCGCCATCTCAACTTTGACAGGAGTCTGAACATGCCGATCGTAAACATCATCGTGACCCGGGAAGGAACAACACCGGACGCCGCCTCGGTCACCCCTGAGGAAAAAGCCCGGCTCATCAAGGGCGTGAGCAATCTGCTGCTGGAAGTTCTCAACAAGCCGCTCGACGCCACGTTTGTCACGATCCAGGAAATCGAGCTCGATTCATGGGGAAGGAACGGGATGCCGGTCAAGGAGTTTCGCCTGCAGCAGACAAGTTGATGTAATTAGCGCGGATTGCAGGCGACCGTATAGTCGCCCGCAATCCGCGCTGAATGCGCCGCTTCAGTGGTTTGAATGACGGCGCTCCCGGCCATTCCCCGCTCTCGTCCCGCCGGACACTTTGGGCCTGACATGATCAATCTCGACACCAGTTCTTTCCAATCCGCGTCACGCGCGGTTCTTTCATTCCTGCATCGGCAGCTCGGCTTCGATCTCTGGATGGTCACCCGGGTTGCCGGCAGCGACTGGATCGTGCTCCAGACCGAAGGACGCCATCCGGAGATTGCACCGAGCAAGGTTTACCGGTGGTCCGATTCGTTTTGCAGTGAAATGGCGAAGGGAAACGGCCCTCGCGTAGCGCCGCGGTCCGATCTCGTTCCCGCATACGCCAATTCTCCCATCGGGCGCGAGCTTCAGGTGAAGGCCTACATCGGCTCGCCGCTTTTCGGCACTGACGGCCGCTTGTTTGGCACGCTGTGCGCCATTCATCCTGCGCCCCGGCCCGAATCGATCGTCCAGGCGCAGTCGATGGTGGATCTGTTCGGCCAGCTGCTGAGCACCATCCTTCAGCTGGAGCTCAAGGCCACGGATGCCGCCCGCCAGACAGAGCGATTGACGATCGAGGCCTTGACCGATACGTTGACGAAGACATACAACCGCCGCGGATGGGACCGTTTGTTATCTTCGGAAGAAGAGCGCTGCAGCCGATTCGGCCATCCCGCTGCGGTGCTTGTCATTGATCTCAATGGCCTCAAGCGGATCAACGACACGCAGGGGCATGCAAGCGGGGATGCGCTCATCATGCGCGCCGCCGCCTCGCTGCGCAGGGCGACGCGTGCGACGGACATTGTTGCCCGCCTTGGGGGAGACGAGTTCGGCATTCTCGCCGTCGAGTGTGATCGGGATTGCTCGGACATTCTGCTGCAACGCATCCGCGCCGTGCTGGTGGAAGACAACGTGAGCGCATCGGTGGGGCTGTCAATGCGAACGCCTTCACAGGGTTTGGCACATGCCTGGAGCGAGGCTGATCAACGCATGTACGCGGAGAAGCGTTCGCAGAGGAACGCGGACGCCGCCGAAGCGCATGCCTGAGTTCTCCTCAGCCCGACATCCGCACGTCCTCACCGCGCCTCCACCATCCATTGGCGTTCCCAGCCCGCCAACTGATCAACAGGAATCGGCTTGCTGATCAAATAGCCCTGGGCAGTGTCGCAGCCAAGGCTGGCAAGCCTTTCCCAGATCTCCTGGTTTTCCACGCCTTCTGCAAGGACCTTCATGCCGAGGTTGTGGCCCAGTTCGATGGTGGAGCGGACAATCACCTCGGAGTCTGCGCTGATCAGCATCGGGCGGACGAACGACTGGTCGATCTTGATCCCGTCCACCGGCAGCCGTTGCAGGTAGCTGAGCCCCGAGTACCCGGTGCCGAAGTCATCGATAAGCAGCGTCACGCCCAGATGCTTCAAGCGCGCCAGCGTATCGAGAGCGCTCTCCGGATCGGTCATCAAGGCGCTCTCCGTCAGTTCGAACTGGATCATCTCGGGCGAGATGCCCCAGGTGGAAAACAGGCCGGAAATGCGGTCGATCAGTCCGGGCGAGTACAAGTCGTGCACCGACAGGTTGACGGCGAGCGGGCGCGTCCCGCCTGCCTCCTGCCATGCATAGGATTGACTGAAAACTGCTTCGAGCATCCAGTGCGTCAGCGGCGTGATCGTGCCTGCCTGCTCGGCCAGCCTGACGAATTCGGCAGGAGCAATCATGCCGAGCCTGGGATGTTCCCAGCGCACGAGCGCCTCCGCGCCGCACTGCATGCGGGAGGCGATTTCGACTTTCGGCTGGCAGAAAAGGCGCAGTTCGTTTTCTTCGATCGCCCGGTGCAAATCCCCCATCAGGGCGAGGCGCCGCGTATGTTCCTGCTCAAGCCCGCTGGTATACATCGCATATCCGCCCATCACCGGCTGTGCGAGGTGCATTGCCGCATTGGCGCGCCGGATCAGCACATCCGCCTCGACCGCATGGCCGGGAAAGAGCGCGATGCCGATTCCAACCTTGGCGTCGAGCGCAAGGCCGGCCACGTGTGCCGGGGCGCGAAGCGTTTGCAGCAAGCGCTTCGCGACCTTGGTCGCATGATCGGCGCCGCTGTTGGGGATCATCAAGGCGAACTCCGCTTCTCCTACCCGTGCCAGCGTTTCCTTCCCGGTGCAGCATTGCTCCAGCCGGTGCGCCAATTCCTGGAGCAATTCGTCGCCGGAACGGTATCCGAGCAGTTTGTTGATTTCACGGAATCTGCCCACTTCAAGATGCAGGAGCGCGATGGCGCGGCGTTGACTCTTCGCCGCTTGCATCGCATCCTGCAACAGCTCGATCAGGCGTGTACGGTTCGGCAGGCCGGTCAGTTCGTCGAAGTACGCAAGGCGCGCGATCGTGGCCTGGGCCGCGCGATGCTGCGCGCGCATCCTCTGATTCTCTATTCCGTAGGCCAGATCATCGGCAAGCTCGGTCAGCAGACAGACTTCGTCTTCATGGAAAGCGTCCGGCTCGGCCGCGACCAGCAGGAGGCCGCCGATGACCTGGCCATCCACGCGCAGCGGCAAGGCGGTAAAGGCGGAAAAGCCCGACTTGACCGCCCTCTCGTGCAATAGTGCGAAATTTGGTCCGCGATAGCTGGCATCGGACAGATGCCGGCCCACTACCGGAACGCCGGTGCGGATTGCCGTGCCGATAGCGCTTTGCCCGGAAGAGTCATTTCCCCAGGTGAACTGGAACTCGGTCATCTCCGCGACATCGGCTCCGACGGCTGCCTGCCAGGAGATACTCTTACGTTCATCGTGCACCGCGTAGCCGACGCAGGCAATGCGGTATCCCCCTTTTTCCACGATGACACTGCACATATCGTGCAGCAACTCCTTTTCTCCCGCAGCCCTCAACAGCGAACGGTTGCCTGCACTCAGCGTGCGCAGCGCACGCAGCACCGACGCCAGTTCGTCCGCACCATGCGGCCGCGCATCCTTGCTTCCAGTTTCCCCATCAGCCCCGATCCGCATGTCTGGCCTCCGCGTCTGCGACGATTCATTATAGGTTTCACTTAGCAGCGGCGCATGCTGTTTGGTCAGAGATAACCGTATTTCTTTTTCACATCAGGAGCGATGAACCTGGCTTCAATCCGCTCCAGGAGTGCAGAACGGGACGAAGGAACGGGAAAACGGTGCTTGCGTTCATCGACGATGCCGATCTGCAATCCGATGATCACCACGCGGCGCTAGTGAAGACCCAACCACCGATCTCCACGGGATACAGTCACAGCTTTCACTAGAGCGGTTTCCCCCTGGCCGGCCTGGTCGAGGCCGAGGCCGAGGCGGATTGCCGGTGGAACAAGGCGTGACGACGCGACATGGCTAGGAGTCACAACGCATCTCCGGCGGCAATCTGTCCGCGATCGGCAGGCAGGTCAGGAGGAATCCGCTCTAATACCGGTCCACATCGAGAATTGCACTGGCAAACGCTTCGGGCGCTTCCTGGGGAAGGTTATGACCTGCGCCGGCCACAATCCTGTGCGTCCGCTTTCCGGAGAATTTGTTCGCGTACGATCGGCCATCTGTTGCGGGCACCACTCCATCCGCATCCCCGTCGAGGGTAATGGTCGGCACTGGAATGACAGGGCCGGCCGCAAGGCGGTTTTCAAGTGCGTCGTATCCTGCCTCGCCTTCGGCAAGATTCAGTCTCCAGCGATAGTTATGCATCACGATCGCTACATGATCCGCATTGTCGAACGCTGCGGCGGTTCGTTCAAACGTCGCATCGTCGAAGCTCCACTTTGGCGAATTTGCGCGCCACATGAGCTTGTTGAATTCTCGACGGTTCGCTTCATAGCCTGCACGGCCGCGTTCGGTTGCAAAATAATACTGGTACCACCAGCCATGCTCGACCTTAGGAGGCAACGGGACTTTATTCCGTTCCCGATTATTGATCAGGTAACCGTTGACGGAAACCATTGCCTTGCAACGGTCCGGCCAGAGTGCCGCAATAATATTCGCTGTCCGCGCGCCCCAGTCAAATCCGGCCAGGATGGCTCTCTCAATCTTGAGTGCATCCATGAGCGCAATGATGTCAAGCGCCACGACAGCCTGCTGCGCATTTCTGACGGTGTCGGCATGAAGAAACCTTGTGGTCCCATGTCCGCGCAGGTACGGAATGAGCACCCGGTATCCCTCCCTGGCCAACCGTGGCGCCACCTCCGCAAAGGAATGTATGTCGTAGGGCCAGCCATGCAGGAGGATCACCACAGGTCCGCTGGAAGGCCCCTGCTCTGCATAGCCCATATTCAGTAATCCGGCGTTGATCTGCCTTATCGCGCTGAACGTCGATCGACCGTTTCCGATAGCGGCAATGGTATCGGACCCGGTGGTTTGTGCCGCCGCCCTGCCGGTGACGCCGAACGGTATGGCCAGTACAGCCAGCGCGGCAGCGCCGGAGATGTTCCTGCGTTGCTTATTGATTTTCTCGGTCATGATGATTCCTTGATCTGGTAACACATGCTTGTTTCGTTATGAAATAAATGTTCAAATCCTTGCCAATGGCAGGCCGAACCGGACAATCGATTCACAGCCGCCACGTCTGAATAAACAGCCTTGCCGCAGCCTTTTCGGGAGTCGGTAGTGGTCATCGTTGAACATAGGCTCAACTTGGAACAATCACTTTAAATGCACCACCATCCGATTGAAGATCAGCCGCATCGTTTTCAGAATGAGCAGACGATTCACCGGATCTGCTTTCACAGGTATCGCAGAACGACTCTTGGCCTGGCAGCCCTTGTCCATTGATGGCCACCAGCATCCTGAAAACGATCGTCGCGCGTAGGATCACTTGACCATCAGAGACAATGGTTTTCCTTTTTCAACCAGATAGGTGGCCAGCTCTGCGCCGTTGCCGCTGCCGACGTTCTTTGCGGTATGCGGCGTTCCCGCGGGGATGAACAGGACCTCACCCGCCTTGAGCGTGACAGGCGGCTTGCCTTCAAGCTGGTATTCAAGTGCACCTTCCAGCACGTAGACAATCTCCTCACCCGGATGCGCATGTTTCGGCGAGGTGACTCCTGGAGCAAGTGCGACAACAGTCTGGACCACTTCGCGGCCGGGCACACTCAGGTCGTGCCGCTGGAGATCGGTACGGGTAATCCCAGGGTGCTGCGCGAAGGCTGCGGTGGCGGTGGTGGCGGCAAACAGAGCAACGCTCGTCGCAATCAGATTCTTGAATTTCATGTATTTCCCTCTATTTGGAAAGTCAACGATTGAGGTTGGGTAACGGCGTTGCAAGAGCAATCATCGAACGCCGGAATCAAGGCTAGGCTTCCTGCGTATCTCCAATGTGTCTCGTCCGGCCCTCGTTTGTATGAGACTTTGTTTTTTGGGCACCGCACACATTGAGATACAAACCGACCGGTCCTGTTCACCGGAGCATCAACGAGACCTGCCATATGCAATCAAAGCGTCTGGCGCTTATCACGCAACGCCGCTACATAGTCGTTCGGCATTTCATGATCCAAACGAAGGAATTCGCATCCCCCGACGCTGTGCGCATTGTCGTCCATTGACGTTAAGGCGGCTCATCTGGGCGGGGACTTTTGTATTCGTTTGTATCTACTGCGCCCGAGACAACAAATCCCGCATCAGCCCAGGAAGCAGGACATATTTCGGATACATGGATGGCTTCCAATACGACTTCTGCCTGCGGCGCTCCTCGATGAGCAGCCTTTTCACTCAAAAGATGCGTTGCAGGAAGCCGCTTCGATAGGCATTGCGCCGAAGCGGTCTATATGGACCGACGCACCGAGCCAATTCTCTTGGGCCCCGCTCAAGCCACCTCTAGAAAGGAAATACCATGACGCCACTCCTGAAACAGCTTGCCATGCTCGCTGCCGGCTCCCTCATTTGCTTTACTGCCGGAGCCCAAGGCAATGCCGATCCTGTTCGTCCGGCGGTCCTCCCTCTCGAAGCGGAACCGGCTCCAAGGATCATCGCCCATCCGCCTATCGCCGAAGCGCTCGCGCGCGGCGTAGTCATCATTCAGTTCCGAACCGAAAACATGCGGGTGAAGCCGATTTTTGGCAAGGCCGCCGTCGAAGTCTCGCCAAGACTGGGCCATCTGCATGTAACGATCGATGACTGGCAGGGTACTTGGGCGCACACAAGCGAAGATCCCATCATCGTAGTCGGGTTGAAACCCGGTACGCACACCCTGTTGCTGGAGCTTGCCGATCCTAATCACAAGATTCTGGCGCGTGAAACCGTCAGCGTCACCGTACCGGAAAAGAAGGCGTCCATGTCACCTGAGCATAAGCACTGACCTGCAGATGTTTCCGTGGCTTGGCCAGCCGCCGACAGCTTGGCCAGCCAAATCTCGAACCGCATGAAAGCGCGCGGAGGACCCGGACACGGGGTGCACGCCTGCTGCAAACAGCACCGCATACCGGTGCAGATGGCCGATTTCGCCAATGCCGTGCACGAGCTGCAATCTTAACTTGCAAAATTCCGGTTCTGACCTGGGGGTGAAGGACGTTAATCCTGGGGACTGCGGGCATTCCCGCGTGCACTTGACGCATGCATGCGAGCGATTTTTTGTCAAAAAACCGCTTTCGGGCCGAGTACCAAGGCGCTTGAGCAACCAGCTGACGCGGCCGATTATCGGCCCCGATGGCCAGTTTTGGGACGTAATCGTGCAAATCAGGGGGGCATAGAGCGTCTATCAACATGACGATGGCAATGCGCGCCGACGAAGGCAGTACAGACCTACGGCAAGGAGGCGCGACGCGGCAAGCGGCATTTGGATAGACGCTCTTAATTCTCTTCAGAGTCTGTTCCGGTCCATACGCTGTGCCTGTCGCACTAGCGATATTCACCACCCGGCGTGAGCCCGGATTATCCAACACTATTATTTGAATGCCTACATGCTTGCCGGTTTGTAAACCGTTGTCGCTGATGCTGATGATGATGCTGTAAACTATCGCCTTTTCGCATGACCAATGCGTCTATAAGCACAGGACAGAATGGACAAATCGACCCGCATGGTTTTAGCACAGCTGCTTAGTATCAGTGCCCTCGTCTTCGTCATTGACGCTTTGACGCCACTCGGCTATGCGGAATGGATGTTGTATGTTATTCCAATCGTATTGTGCGTAAGGCAAAAGAATCCCGATCTGCCAGTCAGGATCACAATTCTGTTATTGCCGCTCCTGATCCTGGGGTATATGTTATCGCCTCAGGGTGCTTTACCACGCATCGCCATCGTGAACCGGTCATTTGCATTCTTTGCGGTCCTGGGGGTCGCTTATCTCACGCGGCGCATTATCAATGAACGGCTGTTGGCCGATCACCTCATGTGGCTAGAACGCGGCCGCGCCGAGGTTGCACGCAACATCATGGGCGAACCCACGGTCGCGGAGATATCGGAAAAGATCGTGCATGCACTCGCACAATACCTAAATGCGCAGACTGCCGTGTTCTATCGCATTGAGGACAACAAGCTGCAGCTGAGCGCGAGCTATGCATTGGCGGCAGAAAAACAGGATTCACAAAGAGCGCTAGGTCAAGGCCTGATCGGTGAAGTCGCCAAGAACGGCAAGCCATTGGTAGTGCACACCTTGCCCGCCAATTATTTGCGTATCGAATCGAGCTTGGGCAGCACAGCTTCCGCGAGTGTGCTGGTCGCGCCAATTACCGAAAATGGAACAATCTCCGGAGTGATGGAGTTTGGCTTCCTGCGTGATGACCCGTTGGACAATGAACGCGAACTCATGCAATTAATCGCGGACAAGATCGGAAGCGCCGTCCGCTCGGCCGAATATCGCCAGAACTTGCAAGAGCTGCTCGAACAGACACAGCGCCAGTCCGAGGAGCTCCAGGCGCAGCAGGAAGAATTGCGCGTCTCGAACGAGGAACTGGAAGAACAGGGGCGTGCCTTGATGGAGTCGCAGGCGCGTCTGGAAAATCAACAGGCCGAGCTTGAGCAAACCAACGCAAAGCTGGAAGAGCAAGCCGAACGCTTGGAAGCACAGAAACACGAGCTGCTCCAGGCCCACAGCGCCGTTCAGAAAACGGCGGATGAATTGAGCCGTGCCAGCACCTACAAGTCGGAATTCCTTGCGAATATGTCGCATGAATTACGTACACCACTAAATAGCTCGCTGATCCTGTCGAAGATTCTCATGGAGAACAAGTCAGGTAATTTAAGCGAGGAGCAAGTGCGATATGCGCAAACGGTTTACTCCTCGAATAATGAATTGTTGGCGCTCATCAACGATATCCTCGATCTATCAAAGATCGAGTCAGGGCATGTCGAGATCGTCCCGGAGCCTGTTTCAGTGCAGTCGATTGCCGACACAGTACAACAGCCGTTCAACGTGATTGCTCGCGACAAGGGCTTACACTTCGCGGTCGAGATAGCCTCTGATATGCCATCGGTTATCCACACCGACAACCAGCGGCTACACCAGATACTCAAGAATCTTCTGTCAAACGCGTGCAAGTTTACGGAGAAAGGCGGAGTGACCTTGCATATCCGCCGCGTCGCCAAAGGACGTATCGCCTTTGCCGTGCAAGATACCGGGATCGGTATCGCGCCACACCAGCAGGATGTCATTTTCGAAGCGTTCCGCCAAGCTGACGGCACGACCAGCCGCAAGTACGGTGGTACGGGGCTTGGGCTATCCATCTCGCGTGAGCTCGCGCGTCTGCTAGGAGGGCAGATAAGCGTGAAAAGCATGGAAGGGGAAGGCAGCACCTTCACGCTTGAAATTGCGGCCGACCTCACCGCCTTACCGCTTGCCAAACCTGCCGCGGCTCCTGCGTCGGCACCTGCGTCGGCGCTAGTGCAAACTTCAGTGCAGGCGGCGGAACCCGTGACCTCCGCGTTGGCCGCGGTTCGTACGGGGCGTCCATCCATGCCCACGCCGTCGACGCGCGCCGACGACCGCTTCGCCCGCAAGCGCGAGCGGATGATTCTGGCGATCGAGGATGATGCGCATTTCGCCGACATCCTTCTGGATCTGGTACGCGAAGCAGGATTCGATTGCGCTATTGCCGCAACCGGACAGGAAGCGATCGAATTGGCGCAACAATTGCAGCCTCACGGGATCTTGCTGGATGTCGGCCTGCCTGACCAGTCCGGATTGACTGTGCTTGATCACCTCAAGCGCGACCCGGGCACACGTCATATTCCGATTCATATGCTGTCGGTGGAAGAGCATATGCAGACTGCTCTCGAGATGGGTGCGGTTGGCTATGCATTGAAACCGGTTGCAAGGGAAGACATTCTGTCAGCGATCGGACGACTTGAGGAAAAGCTGCACAAACGTGCGCACAAGGTACTAGTCGTGGAAGACGACGTCAGACTGCGCGAGAGCATTGGTTTATTGCTGAAGGCTGATGACATTGAAATAATCACCGCAGGCTCCGCTGCGGAAGCCTTGGCGTTCGTTTCAAGCCAAACCTTCGATTGCATGGTGCTTGACCTGAACCTGCCGGATGCAACGGGCTATCAGCTGCTCGAGACAATGTCGGCCGGCGACAAATACGCATTTCCTCCAGTGATCATCTATACAGGCCGGACATTGTCGCGCGATGAGGAGCAACAGTTGCGGCGTTACTCGCGTTCAATCATCATCAAGGGTGCAAAGTCCCCTGACAGGCTGCTTGATGAGGTTACCCTGTTCCTGCACAGGGTAGAGTCCTCGATTCCGCCAGATCATAAAAAACTGTTGCAACAGGCGCGGCAGCGCGATGCCGTCTTCGAAGGACGCCAGATCTTGCTGGTGGAAGATGACGTACGTAATATCTTTGCACTGACCAGTGTGTTTGAGCCACTGGGAGCAAAGATTGGAATCGCGCGCAATGGGAAGGAAGCCCTGAACGCCTTGCAACAGAATTCCGAAATCGACCTGGTCTTAATGGACTTGATGATGCCTGAAATGGATGGCATCACCGCGATGAAGGAAATCCGCAAAAAACCGGAGTTCGAACGCCTGCCAATCATCGCGCTGACGGCCAAGGCGATGCCGGACGACCGTCGCAGTTGTCTGGAAGCCGGCGCGAACGACTATATCTCCAAGCCGATCGATGTCGATAAACTGGTATCGTTATGCCGGGTTTGGCTGCCTAAATAAGGTGTAACTTGTCAGAATTTAATGCGCGCTTCGATATCGAACTAAAACTGTTGCTGGAAGGGGTCTATCTCACCTACCAGCATGACTTCAGGCATTATGCCATTGCATCGCTCCGCCGGCGTATTTGCCAGGCGATGGCAGAGTTCGAATGCGATACGGTATCAGAATTGCAAAGCAGGATATTGCATGAACCGGCCGTCTTTGCGCGGATGTTGCAGTATTTCACGGTACAGGTCAGCGAAATGTTCCGTGATCCCCGCTACTTCAAAGCTTTGCGTGAACAGGTCGTGCCGGTACTGAAGACCTATCCTTCAGTAAAGGTCTGGGTGGCCGGTTGCAGCACCGGGGAAGAGGTTTGGTCGCTGGCAATCCTGTTTGCGGAAGAAGGCATGCTCGACAATACCTTGATCTATGCGACAGACATCAACCCTGCCGCCCTCAAGAAAGCCGAGAGCGGCATTTATGATCTTGCACGCATTGCCGGATTCAGCAGCAACTATCAGCAAGCCGGCGGCACCCGTTCTCTATCGGATTACTACACAACCGGATATGACGGCGCACTGTTCGACCGCGCGCTGCGCCGTCGCATGGTATTTGCCGACCATAGTCTCGCCACCGACAGCGTTTTCTCGGAGGCGCATCTTGTATCTTGCCGCAATGTCTTGATTTATTTCGATCCTGTTCTGCAGGACCGTGCAGTCGGTTTATTCGCCGACTCACTGGTGCACCGCGGATTTCTCGGATTGGGCGCGAAAGAAAGCCTGCGCTTCAGCAAGCACGCCGCCCGCTTCATCGACTTTGCCGCATCCGAAAAAATCTATCAGCGCCGGTGAGTATCATGCCTATTACACCTTCAAGCTCACACCAAATCGATTTAATCGTCGTCGGCGGTTCCGCCGGCGGCATCCAGGCCATGAGTGCGTTGCTGGCGGGCCTTCCCGCCAATCTCGCGGCCGCAGTCTCGTTGGTATTGCACATGCCACCTAATCGGTCCAGCTTGCTACCCGAATTGTTTGGACGCCATTGCAAGCTGCCAGTCAAAGAGGCTGAAGACAAGGAGCCCATCGTTCCAGGCACAGTGTATCTTGCCTCACCGGATTACCATTTACTCATCGAACCCGAGAGGCACTTTTCGCTATCCTGCGATGAACCGCTGAATTTTTCCCGGCCATCGATCGATGTGCTGTTCGAATCGGCTGCCATAGCATATGGCTCGAAGGTGCTTGGCATTGTTTTGAGTGGCGCCAACAGCGACGGCGCCGCGGGATTGAAGGCAATCCGCAATGGCGGCGGATTGGGCTGGGTACAGGATCCGGACGAAGCACAGGCCGCAGTCATGCCGTTAGCGGCAATCAAACACGCTGGAGCCGATTCCGTGCTGACATTAGGTAAAATGGTGGAATTGTTAACAGGCGCCGGCATGGTTCCCAAGGAAATCAAAGCATGAGCGACGATATCAACGTACTTGTAGTGGATGATGTGCCACAAAACCTGGTGGCGATCGAAGCCCTGCTCAAGCGCCCCGGCCTGACTATCATCCAAGCCGCCTCGGGTGCAGAAGCACTCGAAGTGCTACTCGTGCAAGAGGTGGCATTGGTCCTGATCGATGTGCAGATGCCACAGATGGATGGATTCGAATTGGCAGCCCTGATACGCGGCAGCGCACGTACCAGCAGTATTCCCTTGATATTTTTGACCGCCGGCGCGCGTGAATCGAAGAATCTGTTCCACGGATACGAATTGGGCGCGGTCGATTTTCTGTACAAGCCGATTGACGAAGCCATTTTAAAGAGCAAGGTAAATGTCTTCGTCGAGCTTCATGCCAAAGAAAAGCAGTTGGCGAAACAACTCGATGAACTGAAACAGGCACTAGCCTTGAACGAGATATTTGTCGCTGTGCTCGGCCACGATTTGCGTACCCCCCTGTCTGCAGTACTGAATGGTACTGACCTCCTACTGAAGATATCGCAGGATCCGATGATCCGTACGGCTGCCACGCTCATGCAGTCAAGTACCGTCCGTATGACAAAAATGGTAGAGCAATTGCTTGACGTCGCACGAATTCGCGCCGGCGGCATGAAATTGCATGGGAAAGAAACGGACTACGCCGAGCAATGCCGACAACTGGCAGACGAGTTAGGTGATTATCGAAAGAATGGACGCATCATCATCGAAGCAGCGGGTAATACCATCGGCACTGCCGACGTCGACCGCATTCAACAAGTATTTTCCAACTTGATGAGCAATGCATTACAACATGGTGACGACGCCATACCTATCAAGGTAGGCATCGATGGCACCGATCCGCAGTCGATTTCAATCAGTGTTCACAACGCCGGCTCGATACCGGCCGAGGCGCTGAAGACGATCTTTGAGCCTTTCGTGAGCCGACAAACGATACAAAAGAACGCGCAGGGATTAGGACTGGGCCTCTACATTGTTCGGAAATTTGTTGAGCTGCATGGCGGTGACGTCACGGTAGCGTCGAGCGCGGCATCAGGCACTACATTTGTCACCCGCTTTCCACGTAGACCAGATGATGAGTTTTTCGCAGTTAAGCCGCTGGCAAACTCGTCCCACAATAAAAATGCGCAGTCTGTTTTGCCGTTTGGCTTAGGCTGTGTTTAATAAGTGTTGCGAGCGGTTCAGATTGGCGCCGAGGAGCGCACGCGTACGGTTGTACGCCGAGCACCGCGGGCGCCAATCCGGATCGCGCAGCAGCTTATCAAACACCGCCTAGTCAGCCAAGCAGGTAGCTGACTGATTTTTTACTTCTGCCGTCCAAGGGACTGGCACATGATGGACTTGCCATCGACGGTTTGCGATTGAGCAAGACATGGATTATCGGATCAACCGGCATTGATGCGATTTTCGTCCATATTCTCGTATTTCAATCCGTAGCCCATGTCGCCGGCTTCCGCATGTCAAAGCTCGAACGGTACGTAAAAATTGCTACCCGCGATAACACCCGCGGAGCGTATCACGGGGCAATTCTCCAATTCGTGATCGAATGGGGCGGCTTTCTGCCCGCCACGGCAGAAAGTGCTCCCAGTTACCTGGCCGACCATGCCGAAACGCTTTCGGTCAATACGCTGTGCCAGCGCTTCGGCGCCCTCGCCTTCTGACACCTCGTAAAATGGCACCGCGACCAGGGTTCCCCGAGCCGACCAAGGCGCCAACCGTCAAGGAAGTGTTCAAAGGCGCGCGGATTCTTCATCCGGTGCGGGAAAGGGCGCCAAATCGTTACAGATTGAGCAGTGACCGGCTTCGTAACATAAGCGCTTCCGGCTCATTCAAATCCCACCGGCACAGTACGCCCCCAAGCGGGCTCCAACGCAAAACACCTCCTTAGCGAGTACATTGGCTGGCTAGGTGGGTTCCTGTTGGCAGTACCATAGGGGTGTGATCAATGCCAGGCAAAAAGCTTAACTTGTTGATTGCGTAACTGTTGCACAAGGCAATCGGTCTGTACCGAATGAGCATTAAGCTTCTTAGGGCAAAGGGATTTGCGCATTGATATCCACCATGGAAAAAATCAAGAATTTTTGCAATGGAGCAACGTAGACTACGATGAAAGTTTCAAAGAACCGAGCTCTCGCGCTTAGTCTGATTGGCTTCGCGATGATCGCATTACTTGATGTCACCACGACATACCATGTTAGCTTTTTGTTGTTGCATCTATTGCCCATTCTTTTTGTCACCTGGTACGCCGGGGCAACTTGGGGCGTAGTACTAAGTCTATCAATGACAATCGTTCAGATGTGCTCAAGCATCTACGATGGAGTTGGGGACTCTGCATCGATCAACTGGTATCTGGACATTGCAAGCGATCTTGGTGCCGCGCTTTTACTTGTATGGATGCAAAGCCGTTTGAAGAAATCATTTGATCACGTTAACCGTCTTGCGCGGCATGACCGGCTCACTGAGTGTTTGAATCGTACCGGGTTCTATGATGCACTCGAATCCGAGTTTAACCGTGCAAAGCGCTATCCCACCCGTTTCTCTCTCATCTATTTTGACTGCGACAACTTCAAACAGGTGAACGATACGCTCGGCCATCACGTCGGGGACAAGCTTTTGGCCAGAGTTGGAGTCATCTTGCGTGGGCATGTGAGGCAAGTCGACTCGGTGAGTCGCTTGGGAGGCGACGAGTTCGCGATACTTCTGCCAGAAGCAGCGCAAACCGCAGCGTATCAGACTATTACCCATTTGCGAGATCAACTCGATTCGGCAATGAAAGCCATGAAATGGCCGGTAACATTCAGCATTGGCGTAGCGACCTTTGACACTGTGCCCGAGACCATCGACAAAGCACTCGAAATGGTCGACGGATTGATGTATGAAGTAAAGAGAAGCGGTAAAAACAATATCGTCTTCCGATCATTTTAATGACCGCCCGGAATGCCGGTCACTCTAGCCGCATCTTGTTCAAGCTTTTCCTGATTGTCCGCTTCTGGCAACTCATCATCTTGCTTAGATCCTAATGAACTGCAGGAAGTTGATAAAAAGCTGGCTTCCTGCTCACCCCAACTGCGCCCTCGGAGCTGCAGTTAATATCAGGAGTGGATTTCCATGCTGCGGGCTACACATCTGCGTTGCGGAGATCAATGCCAGTGGTTTACATGATGGATGCCCCATACCGGGCGCCTAACTTTAATGATGCATTTCCACAAACACTCACCATAACCGCCTGATTACTGACTCTAGGCGTCAATTCCGTGCCGGTGCAGCTTAGGAAGCAGCGCATTTGTATGGCGAATCCCGGAAGACCCTCGCCTAAACAGCCGGTCATGTCTACCGGACGTGAGGCGTATCTCGCGGCACATTGTCCGGCAGCTGCGTTCGTGGCATGATCGGGAAAAACGGGAAGACAATCATGGAAGACATATTCGCACGTATCGTTGCACGCAAGGCTGTGCTGGAAGAGCGCGTCCCGACGGTCACGCGCCAGATAGACCAGGCCTTCGCGCCTTCCGAACCGGCACTGGTGGCGAAGCTGCAGCGTGTGCTTGCGGAAGGCGGTTCGCGCAGGAACAAGATGATCCGTATCCAGGCACTGGTTTCCGAGGTGCGTTCGTACGCAGGCGAACATGTCGCCTGCAAGCAGGGATGCTCCGCGTGCTGCAAGCAGCGGGTAATGATGTCGCAGACGGAAGCCGATGCGATAGGCCACGCGATCGGCCGTCCCGCGGTGCAGCTGCGACTTGACTACGTGCCGCCCCGCATACACGACTTTGGCCGCGACACGCCGTGCACCTTCCTGGTGGACGACGCCTGTTCCATCTATGAACACAGGCCTTTTGTTTGCCGCAACTATGTCAGCCTCGATGTCGACCCGCTGCTGTGCGGCTTCGAGAACTGGGATCTCGCCAAGGCCGGCGACAAGCGCTTCACGCCGGTGCCGCACCTCGACCCCGGCCCCTTGCTGAGCGCCTACCAGAAAGTGGCGGGACAGGACCGCATAGGGGATATCCGGGCATTCTTCCCTCCGGGGCCGAAGGACGCCTGAGGCAAGCTGGTGACGTTCCCGAATTGCCAAACCCTGTCTCTGCACCGGGAACGATGACAGACGTGACTTGGGGGTTCCGGCAAATCGCCTGCTTCATCCCCTACCCCGACCGAAGCCGGGAAAACCGAAAGTTGCAGTGGCTTGCACCGCCCGCCAATGTCTGCGTCCTCTCCAGATGGATACCTCGAGTGGCATAGGCGTCGAAATCCAGACCACAGATGCTCGGCAAAATCTCATGGTCGCCATGGCGGGCCGCGAACTTGCAGAAGCCGCAGGCCTTGTAATCAATGCCGAACTCGAAGTCATCACCCGGACCGGGCTCGACGAAGTCGTAGACAAAATCATCGGGAAACGCTTGCTGATGATCTCGCGTGGCACTTTTCGCGGCTTGCTCTCGCACCAATGCCTGGTTCTCAGACGACATGAATTGACGGCCCGCAGCAAGACGTTTCTCTTCGGGTTCCGTAAGCAGTTGGGCCTTATAGGTTTCCCGCTCGATGTCGGCGATGACAGGGAGGGGCACACCGTGTCGCCGGAGCACCCGGCCAATGGCGATGAAGCCAAGGAGACGCATGAAGAAATCGCTCATGCGGCTGGCCTCACCCCCGACATAGGGCATCTGGGTGAGCACGGCCTCGAACTCAGTCATCACCTGTCGGTGGATTTCGTCGATATCGGAGAGGTGGGCACGGTCGCGCAACAATGGTTCGGCCAGGTTGAGGCGCTGGCGCATAGCGCCTTCCATGGCTGCCAGATGCAATTGGTAGAAAGGATGGATAGTTTCAGCCATGGGACACCACCTCGAAAAATGATTTTCCTAACAAGAACAGATTCAACCATCCACCGCGACCAAAGCCGCCCTCGGCAAACTGTAGCGGGCGGTGGAGATAAACGAAACCTCGGTCAGCCACGCGATCTGCATGGAATTATGACGCCTTTTCGCTAGCCCACGGCCTTGCAGGCCGCGCCCACCTTGCGGCAGGTTCTGGAGCGGAATGCAGGTGAATGGTCGGTCGCCTCGGCTTGACCTGCCCCCAGGGCAAACCGATTCTTCTACAGTCAGGCCGAAAACGATCTAGGGTCTGGCCGCAGATTCTTTCAAAGCGATACGCGCTGCATCAACCCATGCCGAGTGCATGACCCCGTCACGCGAAACATAGTCTATCAGCAGCCATTCACCATGGCGTCTGCGTGCGATCACCACGTCGCCGGGAACAATGAAGCTGTTGCGAACTCGACAGCCGGTATTGGGTGCGCTATGGAAACGCAATCTACCCTTGCCGCTGACGCGTCCCTCCAATGCGGGACTCAGTTCGTTATTGGCATCCCGCGCCTCTCTGTTGACCGATGCGCAGAAGTCCGAAATCTGGCTGCGGCTGCCGTGCTCCCGCGCTGGCCCCGGCACAGGCGTGGTTCCCTGCGCGCCGACGTTCCCGGCTGGCGGTTTATCAGGCGCCATTTTGATGACTCCGCTGCTTTCCCTTGATCCATGCTCCTGCCCCAGGGCCGAGCCGCAAGCGGCTGCGCCTGCCAGCGCCACGATTAAACAAGTGAGTTGCTTCATGCCCGCTCTGACCGCGGTCTATGCGCAAAGGTTGCGGATGCATCCCGTCGGAGTACCACCGGGCAGATGGGTAGCGCGCACGGCGCGACACACCATGAAGAGGGCTGGCATGCAAGCAATCGGAATCAACGCACGGCGATCCGGCCGCCCTTTTTCGTCCTTTTTCGCCCTGTTTCGAACTGTTTCTCCCGTGCGAGCGCATCGTCGAAAACTGCAGCACTGATGAAAGATCCTTCACGCGGTCGCCTAACAGAGCCAGTTCGTTATAAACGCTTTGTCTTAACCATTTGATCTGGATCAAATTAAATTCACAATCCATTAAGCAATACTACTTAAGGTTTTGTGGCTGCCGCCGCACGGTTGGCGGCCCTTGTACCAAGACGGTCTGTTACCGCTTTCAAGCGGCATAGACCCTGATGGGTTTGGCTTCATCCGTAATCGGATGCGGCGCGTCAAGATATCACGAGAATAACAATGACAGATGCAGGATCAGCACATAACAAAACATTGACCAGGATTGTTAACCACATCGGTTTGTCCGATGCCGAGATAGAACAGCGTAAGAACTATCTGGAATTTACCTCGCACGACGCGGAGCTCTTGACGGACCTGCATGCGCGGCTTGAGGATCATGTTACCGATATTGCCGATGTCTTCTACGACCACCTGCTCAAATTCCCACCCCTGCGGAAAATGCTGAGTGACCCCGCGACGCTTGCGCAGCTAAAGAAATCGCAGTCCCATTATTTCGATACGCTCACCTCCGGCCACTATGATGGTCAGTATGTGGCGGAGCGCTTGCGCATCGGTGTTGTCCACCAGCGGATCGGTCTGGATCCGAAGTGGTATATCGGTGGCTATCGCAAGTATATTTCCTCGCTCCTCCCCATCATCCACGAACTTTACGGTGAGACGCCCAAGGCTATGCTGGAAGCGTACGACGCACTGATTAAAGTCGTTTGTTTCGACATGAGCCTGGCGCTTGAAACTTATTTTGAGGCCGACCGTCGAGAGACCATACGTCACAAGGAATACGCTGAAAAGATCATTACCGGACTTCCGACCGGACTGATCGTCCTGGACGAAAGTTTGTCTATCCGTTCCATCAACCCTGCCATGCAAAGCCTGTTACAGGTGGACGAATCAACGGTCATTGGCGTGCCGTTCCTGGATGTGATCGCAGATGAAACCTTATCCGGGCGGGCAAAAGAAGTCCTGAAAACCGGAGAAGCCGTACTTGGCGTCCTGGTGAGTTCCAACGAAAACGGCAGCATGCGGCATCTTGATTTTCGCATTACACGCGTGCAGCTTGACGACAACCTTTACCTGTTGATGATCGCCAAAGATGTTACTGAACGGGTCAAGGCGAGAATGGAGCTGCGTGACAGTGAAGAAAGGTTCCGTCTTACTTTCAGCCTTGCGGGAGTCGGTCTGGCACATCTCTCCAAGGAAGGGAGAATACTGCGTGCAAACCGGCGCCTGCGCGAAATCCTCGGCTATTCCGACAAAGACCTGAAAAACCTTGACTACCGATCGATTACCCATCCGGAAGACCGTGAGAAAGACACGGAATTGCTGGCAAAGGTACTGCGCAACGAAATCAAGTCCTACTCGCATGAAAAGCGTTATCTACATAAGGATGGCCGTTACGTATGGAGCCACTTCACCTTATCACTCGTTCGTGCTGACACCGGCGAACCACGGTACTTTATTGTTGTTCTGGAAGACGTCTCGGAGCGAAAACAGACCGCCGAAAAACTCGTTCAGCTTGCGCAGTATGATTCCCTGACTACGCTTCCAAACCGCGTCTTGCTTCAAGACCGCCTGCTTCAGGCGACCACGGTGGCTGCCCGCAAAAACCAGCAGATGGCAGTACTGTTTCTGGACCTCGACCGATTCAAGGATGTTAACGACAGCCTCGGCCATGAAGCGGGCGATATCATGTTGCAGCAGATCAGCCGGCGTCTGTCTCAGCAGTTGCGGGAGAGTGATACCGTGGCCCGCATCGGCGGAGACGAGTTCGTCATCCTGTTGCAGGACATAGTGAAGGTGGAACAGGTGGCGACGGTCGCCACGAAGATCCTGGCAGCCGTCGCAAAGCCCATCACGATCGAACGCGTCGAGTTCCTGCCAACCTGCAGCATCGGCATCAGCCTCTATCCAAAGGATGGAACCGATAGCCAGACCTTGCTTCGCAACGCCGACACGGCAATGTACAGGGCAAAGGAAGGAGGAAAGAACACCTTTGAATTCTATTCACAGGGAATGAATGAGACGATTCTCAATCGCCTGAATATTGAAAGCGGACTCCGGCGAGCCATTGAACGCAACGAGTTCGTTCTCCACTATCAGCCACAGATCGACGTCAACACGGGCCAGATTGTCGGTGTGGAAGCATTATTGCGCTGGCAACCGCTTGCATCGCAAATGATCAGCCCGGACCAGTTCATATCGATTGCCGAAGAGACCGGGCTTATCGTACCCATCGGAGAGTGGGTGCTGCGTGAAGCCTGCCGACAGGCAAAAAGCTGGGTCGACGAGGGCTTTCCCTCGGTGAGTGTTTCAGTCAATGTTTCGTCGCGTCAGTTCAGGACAGATATTGCCGCAACTGTTGGGGCAGTCCTGAAAGAGACCGGCTGTATTCCGGAACACCTGACGCTTGAATTGACCGAAAGCGTGCTGATGGATTCGCCGGAGACAATGCACGAGACTTTGCACAAACTGAAACAGATTGGCGTGAAGCTTGCCATCGATGACTTTGGAACAGGTTATTCCAGCCTTAGTTATTTGCGCCGTTTTCCTATCGACTCACTCAAGATCGACCGGGCGTTTGTCTCCGACATCGTCATTGATGCTGACAATGCCGCGATTGTGAAAGCGATCATCGCTTTGGGCAATGCCATGAACCTCGATGTTATTGCCGAGGGAGTGGAAACGAGCACGCAGATTGATATGCTCAAAGTAGAGGACTGCGTGCTGATGCAGGGTTACTTCTTCAGCAAGCCGGTACCTGCAAATACGCTCCTTAAAATGCTGCGGGAAGCCTTACCTCTTGGCCTGGAAATATGCCACTGACCATGTCGGTTACGTACACCAGGCGCCGATGGCGCCACATTGGGAACTGGACAAGCGTGACTTAGGAAATTCGGCGCATTTTTCTATTGTGCGAAGGAGTATGTGTCGTAAAGCAATCCGCTATGCCGCGGAACCACGGAACAAAACGCCCTTGCCCTGAGGCAGACTGGATTGGAGACATCCGTCGCTGAAGTGCGCCGCAAGGTGGGCGTGGCCGATGCAAGCATCCATAACCGACGCAAGAAGTGCAGCGAGCTGGGCCTGTCTGAGCTGCGGCGACTCCGGCAACCTGAGGATGGGAACGCCAGACTCAAACGCATGGTAGCGGATCTGACGCTCGACCAGCTTGTGCTTCGGGATGTACTTTAAGAGCTATAAGGCCTTCTCGCATGCGTTCGCTGGCTGATAGTCTGACCGGACGTTTTGGCGCCAGCTTCCGTCGAGCATCAGCAGTTCTACCTCTGGCGAGATCGGTCTATTGCCACCCGTCCGTGGTACCGGACCAGGCATTGCTGGCTATGCGGATCAAGGGAATTCGACCAGGTCAGTCAGGGCGAAAACGCTCTGGCGAGTCTATCAGTTGTTTTCGCATCAGTAACGAGCACAACGCGGGCGGACGGGAACGACACGATTCCATGGTATGGAATGGCGTGGAATTGCATTACCTCGACAGCTGGATATTTTTACGAAAGCGTGGTCGTAATGCCGATGCGGGGTCATGTCGGCCATAAATCTTTCCTGAAGATTACAAGGAATACGGGATCAGATCAAAGCAAGGCACGCATAAGCAATTATCATTACGCCCGCACCGGGAGCAGACACTGGATGCCTGCCGCCGAATGAAAGGTGTTGCCACATCGGATTCACGCACGATTCATTAGCGTTCCAGTGACTAATGAATTCATCATCAGGAGTATGCCAATTGGATTTTTTCATCGTCTTGTCCGCCCTGCTACTGCTGATGTTTGCCGCCTATCGTGGTTACAGCGTAATCCTGTTTGCGCCGATATGTGCATTGCTCGCAGTATTGCTGACTGATCCTTCAATGGTGCTGCCGATGTTTAGCGGCGTCTTCATGGACAAGATGGTGGCTTTCATCAAACTATACTTTCCTGTATTTATGCTGGGAGCGGTGTTTGGCAAGGTCATTGAACTGTCGGGATTTTCCAAATCGATCGTGACAGCGGTGATCGGGCTGGTGGGAAAGCAGCGAGCCATTCTCTCCATCGTGCTGGTGTGCGCGCTGCTGACCTATGGCGGCGTATCATTATTTGTGGTTGTCTTCGCGGTATATCCGTTTGCCGCAGAAATGTTCAGGCAGAGTGATATTCCGAAGCGACTCATTCCCGCAACGATCGCTTTGGGCGCGTTTACTTTCACCATGGCGGCTTTGCCCGGCACTCCGCAGATCCAAAACATCATCCCTACTACGTTCTTCAAAACCACCACGTGGGCGGCGCCATGGCTTGGCATCATCGGCACGCTGTTTATCTTCACGGTTGGACTGCTGTATCTTGAGTGGCGCCGAAAGGCTGCGGCCCGCGCCGGGGAAGGATATGGCGACAACCACCAAAATGAACCGGAAAGGCTGGATGAAGTCACACTGCCCAATCCCTATATCGCGGTACTGCCCCTGATCTTGGTAGGCGTACTGAACAAGGTATTCACAAGCCTTATTCCCGTCTACTTTGGCAGTACGCAAACGCTCAACATTTCCGGTCAACCGCTTACGGTGCAAGTCACCCCGCTGGTCGCCATCTGGGCGGTACAGGGCGCGCTCCTGGGCGGCATTGTGTGCGTAATGCTCTTTGCCTTCAAATCCGTCGCTTCTCGTTTCGCAGCAGGTTCGACCTCGGCAATCGCCGGCTCATTGTTGGCGGCAATGAACACGGCATCAGAGTATGGATTCGGCGCGGTGATCGCTGCGTTGCCTGGCTTTGCCTGGATCACCGGCGCGTTGAAAAACATACCTAATCCGCTTATTAACGAGGCGATCAGCGTTAGCTTGCTTGCGGGAATAACCGGGTCCGCTTCGGGTGGAATGAGCATTGCGCTGGCGGCGCTAGCCGATAACTTTATACGAGCCGCCAACGCTGCCAATATCCCCCTGGAAGTTCTGCATCGCGTCGCGTCGATGGCCAGCGGCGGCATGGATACCATGCCGCACAACGGCGCAGTCATTACCTTGTTGGCCGTTACCGGCCTTACTCATCGGCAGTCCTACCGTGACATATTCGCTGTTTCGGTGGTGATTGCAACGTCAGCGGTATTCGTCGTGATCGGGACCTACTATTTAATTGGGATTTACTAAACGTTATCAAACCTGGTAACTGGGCGATGACGAAGCTATGCGCCTGAAACGCTAGTTTTTATTACGTCCGGATAGCCAAGCCTGGTTCTTTGAGGGATGTTTATGGGCGAGTTCCGACATTCATATCAATAACACTGGAGGCAGAGAAAAAACCATGGTTGTCGGCTTGCCGACAGCGATGTTGGCCATGTTGGCCATGTCCGCATATAACGCACTGGCATGGCTCCCTGCCGCCGCGCTCCAGGACTTGGGCAGTTTGCGTTGACTTCTCCGATCCCTGCAGTTCGCCTTCTGCTTGGACGACCTTTGCCCTCCGCTCTCGTCCTGCTTCGGCCTGACGGACAATGGCAAACAGCACGTACCATCGGTTCGTCCGGGTTCAAGGACATGAGCGTTGTTCCAAAAAGTGATTCATCCTTGGTTCAAGAGCAATCCGCTGTCATTCTTCTTATCCGTGCGTACCTGTTGCATTCCGTGGGGATCAATCAGCCCCTCGGCAGCAGCATGGGCAGCCGCAGCTTCACTATCGGGTATCAGCAGCAGTTGAGTGCCGGTGGAGCGAACCTCTTCAATCAGGCGGTCAAGTGCTTCTATCCGCTCCGGATCCGGATTGACATTGCGTATGTAAATGGCACGTATGCGGTCGGGATATCGCTTCACGACCTCCTGGTAGATTTCCGGATCGTGTTGCCCGCTATCGCCAATCAGAATGAAGGGAAGGCCTGGGTAGGTCTGAAGTATCTTTTCTATGTTGCCGAGCTTGTGTCCGTGGTGACGGTCGCGGCCGAACAAATGCTTCACTCCGAGTTCCTTCAGCATCAGCGGGCCTAAAGGAATACCCTGGGCCTGGAGAAAGTCGACCAGCGGTGTATAGAGATGCCAAGGGCTGCTGGATACATAAAATATCGGGTTTCCTTCATCTCCACCGATACCGTCCCGCAACGCACAGTAAAAAGCGGTCACGCCCCTGAATGGCTTGCGCGTATACGCGTTCGTCATTGCCAGCATCTTCAGCATCCTGACCTTATTGGTGACATTGCTCCACAGGACAGTATCATCAATGTCGCTGATGACGCCGAAACGTGCGGTCGATGGCGGAACCAGCACTTGCGCATAGACGGGGGGCGCCTTTCCTGACTGAAGCGCCGGACTGCCAAGCCTCAGTTCCACTTTGTGCCAGCCGGAATTCTTCAATGGTTCGGACAGACGAAACTCGACATGGAAATAGCCTGCGCTGTTGGTGACCGTCTCATGCTCGATGTCCTGGAACCGTGCTATTACTTTAACGCCGGGAATTTCACTGGAATCGATGCGTTTGTACAATTCAAAAAAGTTCGACCAGGCAGAGCGGGTTTTATTTGGCGGGTGAAATCCCTCGTCCTTGATTACCCTGCCCTGCAACACGAAACGATCAGCAACGCCAAACCCCATGTACGGAATCACCATCACCGTGCCGTCCGTGTCAGAAAGGCGCTTCAGTCTATGGAATGTCCAGCTGGTGGTTGCGCGCGCCTGCTGCGAGAGTGCAAGCAGGGTTTGCATCAACGGACGTTCTTGCTGTACCGGCTCGGGCGACCGGTCGCCGTTCCGTTCTGTTTCAGACGAAGTAAAAGGATGCTCTACCCAGATAGTCTCACCATGCGTGTGGCGAAGCGCTTGCACCACCTCATCGATTTCGAAAGGCGCGTTGATGTCGACCGCGCGGGGCAGGACGTTGACCGCAATGCCGTCGGCACGCATTCTTGCAAGCTCTTCATCAGTCAAGACCCCGGCATTCATATAGATGACTGTCGAGCCATCCACGAATTTATCGGCAAGACTGGCGATGGCTTGGCGGGTGAGTATCACATACACCATTGACTGTAACCGTTGAAAAATCGCATTGTCATTATTGTATTTTTCCGCGTGGCGAAAGATTTGAGATATCTCTCGCTATAGAAAGTCGCCCACTGTCGCGGAAACATGAATGCTTAGTCGGACTGCATGGAAACTTCGGCTTCCCGCACGTTTGCAAGGACCACAACATCACTCATTGCACTAACCTAGTGGTGCGAGCTGGAAACTTGTTAAAAGCAAATGTGGCGAAATCATGCCGAGACAAGGAAAAAAGCACAGCAAGGCCGCGCCTCTGTCACGCGTTGCGCATTGTTGACGCCGTATCGGCATGATTCTCGTCCACCATTTGATCAACAAATTTTTAACTTGCACCACTAGTTACTGCCTAAAACTGTAGGGAAGAAAAGACAGGGATAAGTTCCGTTGGTGGCTTGATGTCTTCAACGGCACCGCCCTTGCCAAGGTATTGGCGGTGTATTTCGCATGACGAGACCTATTGTTGATGAAAATGACCTATTGCAGGCTCATAATAAAATTCGCGAGAAGATGAGTTCATTGAACGGATGCATCTTCGGCATGATTTCCGACAACGGCGCGTTGTTGCATAGCTGCTAATATTTTCATGTGCCGCTTGAGGACTGGCGTTATTGGGAGGCACAAGAGGCTGCATTACGCGCCTGTAGTGCAGCCTCTTCTAATCACTCTCCACGCCACGGGGTCTCATCCACCGCAGTCAATAGGCAGCCGCGATCTCTTTGCTCCGCTCACGCCAGCTTCGCAGCCAGCGCAGCGGTTTGCGCTGACTTCGGATTACTGGCAAGAACCGGTAAGAAACATGGCGCTTAACATGTACTCGCTCCTTGAGACGCTGGAGTCGCAAGGGCGGCAAACTTGCCGAGCACGCCGCGCGTGTATCTGGGGGCAGGCTGTTTCCAGTTTGCACGGCGGCGCGCAATCTCTTCATCCGGTACGTTTAATTGAATTAATTGTTGGAGTGCGTCGATAGTCACGCTGTCCCCCTCCTGAACCAACGCAATCGTGCCTCCTGCAAACGCCTCGGGAGTCACGTGCCCAACCACCATCCCCCAGGTGCCGCCGGAGAAGCGCCCATCCGTGATGAGCCCGACCGATTCCCCAAGTCCCTTTCCTATGATGGCGGAAGTCGGGGCAAGCATTTCAGGCATTCCGGGGCCGCCCTTCGGACCGAGGTAGCGAAGTACCATCACATCCCCCGCCTTGATCTTGTCGCCCAGAATGGCATCCATGGCCGATGTCTCGTCGTCGAAGACGCGCGCCGGTCCTGTGATGACGGGGTTCTTGAGCCCGGTAATCTTTGCTACGCAACCGTCCGGTGACAGGTTGCCTTTCAGGATCGCGAGGTGGCCTTGCTGGTATATCGCCTTGTCTATCGGAAAGATGACGGATTGATCAGCTCGCGGCTGGTCGGGTATTTCGCTGAGTTCTTCAGCGAGCGTTCGGCCAGTAATGGTGATGCAGTCGCCGTGCAAAAGGCCGGCGTTCAGCAAAACCTTCATCACCTGCGGGATGCCGCCGGCAGCGTGCAGATCGGTCGCCACATATTGCCCGGATGGTTTAAGGTCGCATATCACCGGTACCTTGCGGCGGATGCGCTCAAAGTCATCAATCGTCCATTCGACCTCGGCGGCGTTTGCAATCGCAAGATAGTGCAGAACTGCATTGGTGGAACCGCCCGTTGCCATGATTACGCTAACGGCGTTTTCAATCGACTTGCGGCTGATAATGTCACGTGGCTTCAGATCACGTTTGACTGCCTCCACCAATACGCGCGCCGACGCTGCGGCTGACCCCACTTTTTCTTCATCCGGGTTTGCCATCGTGGAAGAATAAAGCAGTGCCATTCCGAGCGCTTCGAATGAAGAAGACATCGTGTTCGCAGTGTACATTCCGCCGCAGGAGCCGGAGGAAGGACAGGCGTTTCTCTCAATGCCGTCGAAGTCTTCCTGGGACATGCGCCCCGCGGTGAATTCCCCGACTGCCTCAAACGCAGAAACGATGGTAAGGTCCTTGCCCTTCCATTTCCCCGGCTTGATGGTACCGCCATAAATGTAGATGCCGGGAACGTTGATCCGGGCCAGTGCTATCATGCCGCCGGGCATATTCTTATCGCATCCGCCGATGACGACGCAGCCGTCCATCCATTGTCCATTGACGGCTGTCTCGATGCAGTCCGCAATGACTTCCCGCGAAATGAGGGAATACTTCATCCCTTCCGTGCCCATCGACATGCCGTCGGAAATCGTCGGTGTGCCAAACACCTGCGGATTGGCGCCGGACTCCTTGACGGCAGCTATAGCCACATCCGCCAGCCGCTGCAGTCCTGAATTGCAAGGGGTAATGGTGGAATGGCCATTCGCAATGCCGATCATCGGCTTGTCGAAGTCTTCCTTCTCATAGCCCATTGCGTAGTACATCGATCGGTTGGGACTGCGTGCGACCCCTTGCGTGACATTCCTGGAGCGGCGGTTATATGACATGGAAACTCCTTCCTCTTGAAGTAATACGGATTGGGCAGCGGTAATGATATTGAGCCTGACATTCTTCACGTTTCCATTCTAAATGCTACTTGAGCGTCGTCGGCGCACGCGAAGAAAGATGCAGCGGGAAACTTGTCGAGTTGCAAGGCATGCAAACCACGACCGATATCCGGTGCATCTCGGCCACGGAAAAACACCCGTAAACAAAGCTGGCATATCAAGATCAATATCGTAAACTTTTTGGCGGGCCTCCATTCGCTTATAGGCATCGGGGCCACTTTTAGCGCCGGGAAAACGGCAAGACTGCTGACGGCGGCCGCAAGCGGGAAGACTGCGAAAGCTGCTGGAAACCTATCTCCAAGTGGAATGGCTGACTCGGGATATGATCTTCGACATCGCAGGTGTGCTTTTTACTCGCCAATTCTTGCGTCATGTTGCAACATAGGATTTGCCTCGACGTGTAAGCGTAAAACTGCAGGGCACTGAACGGCGAGAAAAAATGAATGCATTCCCCGTCGCGTCGCCACAAGGTCTGATACCCACACTGGATGACATCACTGATGCGTTCATTACGGTTGATCAGGCATGGCGCTTTACCTTCATCAACAAAAGCGCTGAAGTTCTTTTACAGCAGCCTCGACATGCCCTTCTCGGCCAGGAACTCTGGGTAGTATTCAGGGATATCGTCGGAACAGAGCTCGAACTTCACTATCGGATCGCCATGGAGGAAAGGCGACCAATCGAATGCGAGAACTACTATGCGCCCTTCGAGCAATGGTTTGAAGTTCACGCCCATCCTATTAGCAATGGACTGGCCATTTATTTCAAGGACATTACCGCACGCCACCGACGAGAATTGTTTGCAAATGCGCAGATGCGGATCATGGAACGCATTGCTGCCGGCGCTCCCCTTGGTGAAATCCTGACCGCCGTTATCGATCTTGCGGAATCGCAAGACAGCAGCATCAGTTGCTCCGTCTTGTTTCTCGACCCGGAAACACGCCGCCTGCGCCACGGTGCCGCGCCGAAGCTTCCACAGGAATTCATCGAAGGCATTGATGGTGTCGAAATAGGAATTGTTGTCGGCTCATGCGGGACGGCAGCCTATCTGGGCGAGCCGGTCATCGTTGAAGACATCAGCACCCATCCGCTCTGGAAAGACTTTCGCGATCTCGCGTTGCGCTGCGCGCTGCGCTCCTGCTGGTCGATGCCTATTAAAGGCAGCACCGGGCAGGTTTATGGCACATTTGCCGTCTATGCGGGTACGCCGCGCTTGCCGGATCCGGCGGAAATGGAGTTGCTCAAAACCTGCTCGTACATGGTGAGCGTGGTCATTGAACGGGAACGTGCCATCGCCAGCTTAACCGAAAACGAGCGCCGGTCACGTGAGCAGGCCTCGCTGCTTGATAAGGCACAGGACGCAATCTTCGTCGTCACCATGGACGGAAAGATCGTTTTTTGGAACAAGAGTGCAGAACGGTTGTATGGCTGGACGAAGGAAGAGGCCCTTGGCAGATCCGGGCAAACCTTAAGCTGCGAAGACGACACGGCATTCGTTGCGATAGTGACGCAGGTATTGGCAGCAGGTGAGTGGCGCGGCGAACTGACGGTACGGCGTAAGGACGGAACCTGTTTCATGGTCGATGGCCGTTCCACGTTGGTAAGAGATGACAATGGCGCACCTTATTCCATACTCTCGATTCACACTGACATGACGGAACGCAAGGCTGCACAACGTGAGATTCATCAGCTGGCCTTTTACGATCCACTCACTGGCCTGCCTAACCGCCAGCTGCTGATGAATCGACTGGAACATGAACTAGGGGCCAATAGCCGGCGCCGCGGCGCAGGTGCCGTCATGTTTATCGATCTCGATAATTTCAAGTCGCTTAACGATACGCTGGGACATGACATGGGCGACCTGCTCCTGCAGCAGGTCGCCCAGCGGCTCTCGCATGCGGTGCGCGAGAGCGACACCGTAGCCCGCTGGGGAGGCGACGAATTCGTCGTGGTCGTCGATCAACTGGGGATGCACTTGACCGAGGCAGTTGGCCAGGCAGACACCATCGCCGAACAGATACGTGAAGCGCTCAATGTGCCCTACGATCTAAACTCGTATGAACACCATAGCACGCCGAGCATTGGGGTGGCTCTCTTCCAGGGCAAGGCAGCGACGGTAGACGAATTGCTCAAGCATGCCGATCTTGCGATGTATCAGGCAAAAGCGGCCGGCAGAAATACCATACGATTTTTTGATCCCCAGATGCAGGCTGCCATCACGGCACGCGTGGCGATGGAAACGAGTATGCGCCGCAGTCTCCTGAACAATGATTTTCTGTTGTACTACCAGCCCCAAGTAGACCGGGACGGCCGCATCGTTGGTGCGGAAGCCCTGCTACGATGGCGACATCCGGAGCGCGGCATCATTTCCCCGGTTGTTTTCATCCAGCTTGCTGAAGAAACCGGCCTGATACTGCCACTGGGTGAATGGATACTGGATACGGCATGCCGCCAATTAGCGGATTGGGCTGTACGGGAGCACACCGCGCAGCTTAGCCTGGCTGTGAATGTCAGCGCTCGGCAGTTTCGTCATCCCGAATTTGTGAACCAAGTCATTGCAGCGATCGACAAGAGCGGCGCCAATCCTTTCCGGTTGAAGCTGGAACTGACAGAGAGTGTTCTGCTCGACGACGTCGAAGGTACTGCGCACAAGATGAATCAGCTCAAAGCGATTGGCATAGAGTTCTCATTGGATGACTTCGGTACTGGCTATTCGTCGCTGTCTTACCTGAGGCGATTGCCGTTCGAGCAGTTAAAAGTCGATCAATCCTTCGTAAAGGACGTGTTGGTGAACCATGAGGATGCAACATTGGTAAGAACCATCATTACACTGGGCCGTAATCTTGGTTTGAAGGTCGTTGCCGAAGGTGTGATGACGCAGAGCCAATTCGATTTTCTTGACGAGTGCGTATGCGACGCATTTCAAGGTTATTTCCTGAGTAGTCCAATTCCGCCCGAGGATTTTTATGAACTGGTCATGACCCGTTCGCACTCCCGCGACGCAATACAGAGTCATACCGTTCCCTGATTAGCCGATGGACGTGCTACGAAGACAGGAGACGTCAATAGCTAATGGAACATGGTCCGCTGTCGTCAATCAGGAAATTCAAGCTGCTTCAGGCTGCTATATACGTTCTCTCCTTGGCCCAACGCGAGTATCTTGAGGAATGGGCCTTGTGCAGCACGGCGCGCAGATGGTACGCGCAGCGGAAGAAGGTGCGGCCCTGCAACAAATGAAGAACCTGTTAAGGATTGGAAGCGGCCATCTTGATCCTATGGATGTTCTTATCTGGCGATTTCTTCCGTCCTGTTGCTCTGTGGTTGCCGAACCTCGGATCCTTGCCTGTCCTTGTAAAGCGATAGAGCGGCGCTGCCAAAGCCAAGAATGGCCACCAGAATGGTAAGCAGTCGGGGCTTACCGGCACGCCATGACGCGTAAACGGCAGCCGCGGTAGTGAGAAAAATGATAAAAGCAAGAAATTGTCCCGTCGTCATAAGCTTAATTCTAACAGTGTTCCACTCAGTGAAAGGGAGGCCGTTTATGGCTTATGCCAACTGGCATTTCAGCATATTCGATAGCGTGCTTTCGGTGTGGTAGCGCTAAGCAGATAAGGGATTGTTCATTGATATTGCTTGCCGCAGCTCGCCGCAACCAGCAGCAATGCGCCGGTACTACCGAGGCCTTCGGTATTCGCACGAGCTGTTGTTTCAAGTCCTGCAGCCCCTCAGTCCAGCTTTGGCCGGGTGATTCTCAGCTCTTTCCGGTAGCCGTTCAATGGCAACACGGGCTGATTGAATTTCAGCTCTGCATGGCGCCCGAAAGCAAGACTTCGATGCCACGCGCGGTTGGCACGCGGTTCAGCAGCGCGTGAGCCACGTTAGCCGCAGAAATCGGGCGATAGTCTGCCGGGATAAAAAGCCTGAGCAAGCCACCACCGACCGCGGCCAACTTCTCCCCCGCTCGTGGTGGTTGACCCAGGGCTTCCCTGTCGCCAGTCAGGAGTGAGGGCCGGGCTATGACAAGAGCTTCAAAGTTTAAGGCCTTGATGGCCTCCTCAACTTCTCCCTTGACACGATTGTAAAAGATGTTCGAGTGCGCATTCGCTCCCATCGCGCTTACCAAACCAACGCGCCGGGCGCCGGCGTCCTGTGCGGCCCGGGCGACGGCAAGGTTGGCATCAAAGTCCACCGCACGAAATGCGGCCTGGCTACCAGCCGCTTTGATGGTTGTCCCCAAGGCAAGATAGGCCTCGTCGACTGCCGGGAACTGCGGCAATGCAGCGAATCTCACCAGATGTTCTGTCAGCTTTGGATGCTGAAGGTCCAACTGCCGCCTGACAAGTGCATGGACCACCCCAATCGAAGCGTCCGCCAAAAGTCTGGTCAACATCTCCCGCCCAACAAGACCTGTTGCTCCTGCAAGCACAACGCTTCTCGTTTTCATACTTATCATGCCCTTAAGACGCTTGGCAGACCATCTTCCACCTGTGCCAGCATAGCGGAATTGCGTTTTACCATATGCCGAGCCGATTAGAGTTAGGCAATGGCGTTGATCCACGGTTGGCAAGTCCTAGCCTTCTCGCCAATGAATTTGGCGAATTTTCCCACCTTGAATCAGTTTTGAGCATGGCAGTGTAAGATTTTTTTCTTTCTGCAGGAGCATTTTTGCATCTGGAGTGTAACGGTATGGTGACGGAGCGCTCCCTACACTCTCACCATAGCGGCAGCTAGCCTTGCAGCAAAGGGCGTCATGTGAGAAACAAGCACTAATCCTTGCTCAGTCGCGAACCTTGCATAACGGCTTTGTTCTTACCTCACCTGTACGTGATAGGGAGATGCGATGCCGACCGTGTCAATGGAGTGCGCAGGTTGCAACAGGAAGTTTGAAGTTGTCGAAATCAGCTGTTCTTTTATCGACGAAGACATGACGGATACGGTGGAGTGCCCGGCGTGCGGTAAGGCGATGCAAGGGCGTCCCGGGAAAATCTACCTTAGTGAGCCGGTCGTAGCCGGCCTCAGTCTATTTTCACAGAAGCGTCCGGAAGCACGGTAGCCAGAAGCGAGGAACCCTTCGCAATGAAGGGTTCCTCAATATGACAAGTGACGAAGTGTTTACACCTCGTCCTCGATTAGGCCTGCGGGAAGTTCCTCCAGTGGAACAGGAGTACTGTGCCATTGTTCATCAGCATCGTTCCCGTGTGGCTGAGATATCGTAAAGGTGTAGTGGCAAATCGACATATTTCCTCCATCAAAAGTGAGGAGGAATAATTTGGGGCGCTATTGCAGCGCACAATAAGAGAAAACCGAGTGATGGAATGGCAATGCAACGGTGCTTTTGTGCATCGCTACAGAACCAAAGAAAAAGCCGACGCTATGCCGGCTTTTAGGTGCAGAGGAAAAACCCCTTTCGCATTTACCGGTGAAATTGGTGCTGGAATGTTTCGTAACCTCGCGCGGGTACAAACGGCATCTTCCTCCGAGGTTTGGTCACTTGGAAAGGCTAGAGTAACGCCATATTAGTTTGCGAAAGTTACGGGAAAATAGCGAGCGAAGACGTCTTCAAAACACCCTGCTTGTCCATGATGTCTTAAAAGACGAGTTCAATCTATCGGTCTGCCATTCTTTCCAAGACGGCCACGGACTTATGACGAAAGACATCAGCCTAGTGACTTGCGAGGTTCATTTCGATCAAGGCCAGGTGCTTGACCTGCTTCAGCCGGTCAGGAGCAAGTCGGAACTCCAGGAAGTGCCTTTCCTGCTTGCATCGGGACGTGAAACCAACTGTTCGCCGGCGATCTTGCAAGGCATCGAGACTGTCGCCGAATCACTTGGCGCGACAGCCCACATCAATGTGCTGAAATTGGTCTCGAGTATGGGCGAGGAAAATGCATACGAAGACATACGACGCATCGTACGAAAGCGCATTCTCCTGGACTCGCTGAATCAATCTATCAGCTTCCTGGCCAAGGCGAACCCAAACGACTGGGAAGGAGAGGGACCTCGCGCGGCATGATCAACGCTTGGATGGCATGACAAAGCCGTTGGATGCAAACTTTCCTCCTTGATAGGTTTCGGCAATGTCGTCGTTTTCGCGCACACCTTCGAGCTGCGCGGCGAATCGATCCGCACTATGCCTCGGCATGTAGCCGAGCGCCGCCGCCCTGGAATTGTCATACCAGGAACGGGAATTTGCAGAGACTCCATAAACGACATCGTTCAATTGACTGCTTTTCAAGCCAATCTTTACCAACGAAGCCAGATCTTCCGGGTGTACCCAATGGGACAGCATCCGGGCATCCAATGGCTCGGCACCGCAATACCCAATCCTAATTCCAAGCGCCTGCAAACCAGATTTTTCTGCATGCATGCTTGCGAGCGCTTCCATGAATACCTTGGTAACGCCGTACCTGGAATCCGGTTTGGGAAACACCCTAGAATCAATTGTCTCTGATCTTCTATAGAAACCTACTGCATGGTTGGAACTTGCGTAGACGATCCGCTTTACGCCAGAAGCGACACAGGCATCCCATAGCTTTGCTACCGCCAAGACGTTCGCCTCCAATAAAACGGACCAGTCCGCTTCCCGCGGATAACCGGCGAAATGAACAACAGCGTCCACCCCTGCAAGGAGTCTCGTCAGTGAGTCATCATCATTCAGGTTGGCTTGATGAAAAGTCTCGTTCTCCAATAGGGTGTCAACAGAGGCAATGTCCGTCAAGCGCATCTCATCGCACATGCCTACCAAGAAGGGACGAACCTGCCGTGCGACCTTTCCGTTAGCGCCCGTGAACAGAATGCATTTGGATTTCATTTTTTACTTTCAAGAGGTAAAGCAGCAAGCATCTTCTCAGCTTGTTAGGGTTTGATCGAAAAAAGATGTTGGATAAATTCCGCTCTATGCCGAATCCAGCCTCAGATATTGCTGCTTTCTTTTTCCGGCATTAGAAATTTTGGCCATTGTTCTTTTTCCACCAGGATGCCGATTAGGATGCTGCGGGATGACTTTTCCACTAGCGCCACAGGATTCTCTTTTCAGCTGGAACATCATCAAGAGCTGGCTAAGATTACCGGCTTGGTTTTGCAAGGAGCAGGATGCGGCGGCCGCCTCTTCTACCAAGGCTGCATTCTGCTGCGTCACATGGTCCATTGTCTTGGCGGAGCCACTGATTGTATCGATGTCATTCGCCTGATTCTGACATGCCTTTGCAATATCGCTGATGAGCGTGGCGACCTCGCTTACGCTTGACACAACCTGACCGATGGTTACGCCGGCGTCTGCCACCAACCTGCTTCCGGTGTCAACCTGCTCCACCGATTTGGAAATGAGGTCCTTGATCTCCTTGGCGGCAGTTTCCGCTCGGTGCGCCAGGGCGCGCACCTCCGAGGCGACGATCGCGAAACCGCGGCCCTGAATGCCGGCCCTGGCGGCTTCGACGGATGCATTCAATGCCAGGATATTGGTTTGAAAAGCGATGTCGTCAATCACATTTGTGATTTCCGAGATGCGCCGCGATGAAGCATTGATGCCATCCATCGTTTCCATAACCACCGATACCAACGTACCGCCCTCCCCTGCAATTTCTCTTGCCGAACCAGCCAGTCGACGAGCAACTGCTGCATCTTCGGCATTCTGCTTTACCGTTCTATCCAACGCTTCAATCGCTGAAATTGTAGATTGCAACGCCAATGACTGCTCATCAGTTCGCTTGGACAGGTCAAGATTTCCGGCTGCAATTCCGGTCGAGGCCATCGCAATCGACTGTGTGCTTTCCTGTACTTTTCCCACAATATGCCGGAGGCTTGCATTCATTGCGTTCAAAGCATGCATCAAGCGGCCTGTCTCATCGGTTGAGGTAACCTCCACAGTCGCAGCAAGGTTCCCTTCTGCGACGGATTCGGCAAAGGAGGCCGCCTGTTGAAGAGGCCTGGTCACTGATCTCGTGATGAAGCATGCGGTACAGGCTCCAATTGCTATTGCCATGCCACAGAAAATTACCATGGCTGCGAGCGCTTGCTGATAGACCGTACTGGCATTCTGCGTAATGCGTTCGGTTTCCGCTCCTTGTTCTTTCTGCAGCGTTTCAATCGCATCGATCCAGAGCCGCTGATGACTCAGCAATTCTTTCAAGACAACGCCGATGTCTCCCTGTTTCATTGCAATCGCCATAGTCTTTTCAACCACGGGCGTCGTTTTCTCAGCCAACGACTGAACAGCGATCAGGCTTTTTTCTGCAGGAGTTCCTGCCAGCTTGGGCTTTATGGCCGCCAGGCTTGCCCTATAGCGCGATACTGCACGCTCGACTCGCGAGGCTTCGGAAAGCATCTGCTGTTCATCCATCACCAGTACCATCGCCGTCACCGAGGCTGACATTGTCATCACTGACTGCCGCATTTCGTTGAGTTCGTGGGCAATGACGTTACTTCCTTTCGTAACGGAGATCAGACTGTCATTGATCTTCGCCATGCGATTACCACTGATGCAGGCAAGCGCAACGAACAGCAGGAGCAAAAAACCGAAAGCCAAAGTCAGCTTGGCACCGATATCAAGCTTCTTCATGTTCTGTCTCCTTACTCAGTCCTCGCCGATGTCCGAACATGCGGTGTACGGATGTGTCACCCGTTAAGACTTGTGGATGAAACAACGCTCCCGGATCAAGCGCGTCCATTCCTCATGAGTTTCGAACCGAGGATTGTTGTTGCATCGGGTTAGTCAGTTCACGATGCGGCCTCGGTGTCTCAATCGACTAATTCCCGGTGTCTGCTCGATCACGCAAAAGGTGCAGCATGAATGGAAAGTGACTGCCGCCGATACCGAAACTCACCCGCAAGAATGAAGCATCAAGGCGTTTTATCCCATCGACGGTTCGATCGGCGGCCGGCCTGACGTACCACAGGCCCCGGAACAGACCTCGACTTATTCGCGCGTAATGTTGGCGGCTTTGATGAGTGCGCTCCACCGTGCCAATTCACTGGCGTAGTACTGCTGGAATTCCTCCGGCGACTTGCTGATCACCACTTCCGAGCCAAGCTGCTCGGCGCGCGTTTTGAACGCCTGGGACGACGCCGCTGCTGTGATAGCCCTGTGCAGGGTCGTGACGATCTCTTTGGGAGTTCCACTTCGAACTGCAATTCCCTGCCAGCTGCGGATGTAGGTCGATGGCGGAAGTCCAAATTCTTGCGCGCTTTTCACGTTCGGCAAGCTGGAGATTCGACTTGCCTGCATGACCGTCAAGGCTTTTACCTTGCCGGCATCCACCATGGACTTTAATGTCCCGGACATCAAGTCAAACATGATATCCAGTTCTCCACCCATCAAGTCCTGATTTGCAGGCGATCCTCCGCGGTAAGGGATATGCAGGGCAGGAATATTCTGGCTGCGTTTAAACAATTCGATGGCGAGATGCGACGATGTTCCGATGCCACCGGACCCGGCTTTCAATCCCGAAGCCGTCTTCTTTGATGCGTCAATGACGTCTTGAGGAGTCTGCAGTTTGCTCGCATTGGAAGCAAGCATGACGACGGGCACGCTGGTGATCTGCGATACCATCGTAAGGTCTTTGGCAGGATCATAGCGGATTCCTCCCAATGCGGGATTGGTAGCAAAGTGGATCGCCGCGAAGATAAGTGAATAGCCGTCGGGAGCCTGCCCGAGTACAGCGCCCGTAGCGATGTTTCCCGAAGCACCGCTTTTGTTCTCCACCAATACCCGCTGGCCCAGCTGCTTGCTCATTTCCTCTGCAAGTATCCGCGCGATTGCGTCTGCAGCACCACCTGGCGCAAAGCCGACATACAGAGTGATCGGTCGATCCGGAAATTTCTCGGCGCGTGCCGGCGATGCCAGGCCAATTAAGCCTGCCGCCAACACCGCTGCCGCAACCAGGACCTTGCGCCGCATCTTTGTTTTCATCGTTGTCTCCTAGAGAATAGGTTATCGCTTAATTCTGCAGACGGGATACGACCCGTCAAACATCTATGCGATTTATGATATCAGATATCTTAACTGTTGCAAGGGGTTTTGCGATCCCTTTAAATTAAGCACCTGATCGATAAAGAGGAAGCCCACCCGCTAGGCAGACCCAGCGCCAGGAAACATCCTGCGGGAGAATAAAATTCATTCCTTAATACCGCGGAAACTGTCCCTGTTAAGGGTTCAGACTCCGCAGTTCCTGCCTGCCTTGCACCAGCGCAGTTCTATGTTGCCGCACATGCGCTCTCCAGGAGAGAGAGTTCGGATCCCGGGGTCAACGCCGCCGACTGCGGTGAGGTTAAATCCATTAATGACGTGTGAACTGGGTTCGACACACAAGTACTGGGCGTACTTCGGCATGAAACACACAAGGTGGCTTAATTCACTTGTGGTACGCATTTCCACCGTCCCGGTCGGGTAACCTATTTCCGCATATCCGTTCCATTCCGAGAAATGTCCAAAATAGCCCTGCTCCTGCAGAGGCCGCCTGATCAGTTTCATATCTTGCCGTCCGCGTTGCATTCCTGTAGGGAAGCGGCTTTCATCGCATGTTCACTGCACATCGGCACTGAAAGCGACGTAACGGGCCTCGGTTGCTGAGAAATATGGGTGAAAGCCCAAGCCCGCCGGCATTGGCAATGTTCCGAGATTCGTCAGAGACAGCGTAACTGTCAGACGATTCGCCATCAGTTCCACATACTGATCGGCGCGAATTCGCCAAGGCCAGCGGTGACCTTCATAGTGTGTGCGTAAATGAAGGCTTCCCTTGGATAGGGCGACAACTTGCCAGGGAATATCGCGACATACGCCATGCATGACATGCGGATGATTCGTGGAGTCTGCCGGCAGTGTATATCGATGGCCGGCAAATGCAAAAGCACCCTGCCTGATCCGATGCGAATAAGGAATCATGGGAAACGCACCGTAGGCAGGACCGCCCTGCGGCTGCATTGCATACGGCGTGAAAATTTCAGTCGCGTCTCCGTCTTCGAGAACCCGGAAACACCCGATACGGCCGCCTTGCGCTGGAAGTATTTCCGCTTCAAGCACATGCGTGCCCAGTACGATACTGTTACCTGACATTCCATCGCCTCGTGTTGCAAGAGACCTTGATCGGGCCCGCATTGGCTCGCCAGCACCAGGACAAGACGATAGCTGACCATCATTGCCAGCTATCGCTCAAGTCCTGACACGGTTTAGAAGTAATGACGAATACCGAGAGAGACGCCGGTACGAGAATCGGTACCGAAGAACGGAGTGTTGAATCCCGCGGTTGAGCCAAGAGTACGCCACGCATCTTTCAGTTTGGTGTGATCGACTTCGGCATAGAGCTGGGTACGCTTGCTCAGATCATACAGTGCCATTACGGTGGTGGTAGTGCGCTTGCCCGATGGGCCTGCCGTTTCCAGCTTGTCATAGTCGAATGAACCGATCAGAGTCACGGCGGGCGCGATAGCGTACCTGATGCCGAGATGGGTGCCGTCATTGCGCCGGTTCGCGCCATCCAGCTTGTGCTGCAGCTGCATGAAGTAAAGTTTGGCAGGACCTGTCTCGTAGGTGGCGCCTGCTGCCATGAAATCCGAGTCGCTCAAGGGTACGGTAGTGCCAAAATAACTGGTAACGTCATTACGCCTCTGGTACGTGCCGCCGATACGCAAGCCACCCGCTTTGTAAGCCAGGCTCACGGCTCCCTTTGCGCTATTGCTGGAGTCGCCGGCAACTTCACCGAATGCGTAATTTGCACCCACTTCAAAAGCACCGAACGTGCCGCGATATTTGATTGAATTATCGAAGCGTGTTGTCGTGTACTGCGCCTGGAAACCGGGCATGTTTAGATTGGGCACGGCCATGGAATGAAGGCTGCCTATCATGTCATGGCCGGTGGTGAATTGCCGGCCAAACGTGATCGTGCCGAAGTCGCCGCTCAAGCCAACCGTAGAGTTGCGTCCGAACAGGTTTCCGCCAGCGCCCAATGCACCGGTATCCGGTAGAATGCCGCTTTCAAGGTTAAAGATGGCATTGAGGCCGCCACCCAGCGATTCGGTGCCGCGAAAGCCGATCCGGCTTCCCGTCAACACCCCGTCACCCAGCTGCCACTTGTTGCGGCCGGCGGCGTTTTCATTGGTGGTGTAGCGGATCGTGGTATCTAGAATGCCGTAGATCGTTACATTTGATTGTGCTTGGGCGATACCCGAAGCGATCAATACTGCGGCGGCAAATATCGTATGTTTCATCACTGTCCCTTTTTTACTAAAGGTGTATTTCAGTTTTCTTGGCAAATACCGTCCCTGCCTGGCTTTGCAGTGCAAAGCCAGGACCGGTTCCGGCAACTGGTTAGCAAGGAGTCTCCCTGCCTAGTGGTCTTCAGGCATCCTCTTCTTGATCGTCTTCTTTCGTAAGCGTCCCTCCTTTGATCGGATGTTCAGGGATTTATGGGCAGATATAGGCCGTCTTGGTGGTTGTATAGAATTCCTGTGCGGCGGGTCCCTGTTCGTGGGAACCGTAGCTGGACGCCTTGGCCCCGCCGAACGGGACGTGGTAATCCACGCCGGCCGTAGGCGCGTTGACCATTACCATGCCCGCCCGCGAATGTGTTTTGAAATGCTGGGCAATGCCGAGCGAAGTGGTACAGATGCCCGCGCACAAGCCGAATGGCGTATCGTTTGCGATGTGCAAGGCATGCTCGTAATCATTCGCCGGAATGACGGCTGCCACGGGTCCGAAAATTTCTTCCTTGCAGATCAGCATCGAGTTGTCGCAATCGACGAACAGCGCGGGCTGCAAAAATAATCCATTGGTAGCGCGCGCCACGCGCTGGCCACCCCAAGCCAATGTGGCACCCTCATTCTTGCCAATCGCGATATAGGCGAGATCTTGTTCAAGCTGACTCTCATCAACGACCGGGCCAATCTGCGTATCCGGATCCAGGGCATGACCGACAACCAGTGATTCAGCTTTGGCCCTGAACGCCTCAACAAAGCGCTGATGGATGCCGCGAGTGACAATGATTCGTGACGATGCGGTGCAGCGCTGTCCTGTCGAATAGAACGCGCCCTGGACTGCGCACTCTACGGCTCGCTCGAGTGACGCGTCGTCGGTCACCACCAGGGGATTCTTTCCTCCCATTTCCATCTGCAGACGGGTCGTGCGGCCAGCGAGGGCTTGCGCAATCTTCTGTCCAGTGCCGACAGATCCGGTAAACGTCAGCGCATCAATACGCAGGTCACTGGTCATCGCTGCCCCAACCGCCGAGCCTCGTCCATTGACCAGGTTGAACACGCCGGGCGGGATGCCGCTGCGTGAGATGATTTCCGCCAAAGCCCATGCAGAGCCGGGCACAAGTTCTGCCGGTTTGAAAACGACCGTATTGCCAAATGCCAGCGCCGGTGCGATTTTCCAGGCGGGGATCGCGATCGGGAAGTTCCAGGGTGTAATGATGCCTACCACGCCGACCGGTTCGCGCAAGGTTTCCACGGTCAAGCCCTGGCGAACCGATGGCGTAATCCGGCTATCCGGTCGCAGCGCCTCCTGCGAAAAGTACTTGAAGATGTAACCTGCGCGGGCCACCTCGCCTATCGCTTCAGGAAGTGTCTTGCCCTCTTCCTGCGCAAGCAACTTTCCCAATTCCTGACGGCGTGCCAGAAGCTCCGTTCCGATCAGGTCGAGGCTGTCGACCCGTGCCTGGACTGAACCGCAGCGCCAGTCATCGAGCGCAGAATGGGCGGCCGTAATTGCGTCTTGCGTCTGCGCTTCATCGGCGTGTGCATAATCGCCCAGAGATTCGGCCAGATTGGATGGATTAATGTTGGGTGCCGCGTGAGCGCTCTCTACCCAGCGTCCGTTGATATGGTTTGCGTGCACTTGTTTTCCTTATTCGTTAACAGGTGGTTTTCATCATTGGACTGGGCACACCAATCGCGCCAACATGCACTGCGAACAGTCCTCCGCTGAGCGGGCTGTCTTGTTGCAACTGCTTGCCGACCTGGGCGCTGATTGTCGTGATAAGCAAGGTGTCGTGGTTTTTTCCGCCAATGGCGACTTTGCTTGGTTTCGAAACCGGGAGGCGGACGCGTCTGTCAACCTTGCCTTGCGGAGTAATGCGCAGTACCTCTCCGCCGTCGACGGCGCAGATCCAGTAGCAGCCGTCAATATCGACCGTCGCGCCGTCAGGCCGCCCGACCATTTCCGAACAGTCGAAAAAAACCCGCTGGTTCCCAATGTGGCCCGATGCGGCATCGAGATCAAATTGCCAGACCAGACGCGACCTTGGATGGGAATCCGACAGGTATAGTGTTTTACCGTCCGGAGAACATGCCAGCCCATTCGGCAGGTGCAGTTCTTGCAGCCAGGAAGTCGCCTCCGCCTCGCTACGCATCGAATAGAGTTCGCCCGTGGGATCGCCCAGTAAGCCTTGGAGATTCATCGTGCCGCACCAGAGGCGGCCAGCCGGATCGACCACGCTGTCATTGCAACGATTTTGCGTGCCACCACCGCGAATGGCGAAATAAAGTGAGAGATCGCCAGTGTGCAAATTGAATTCATAGAGGCCGGTCGTCAAACCGACCATGACACGGTCTCCATCCAATGGTGCGACACATCCTACTTTTTCCGGCAAGATCCATTGCTCATCCAACCCTGACTCGATATCGAAGCGGTGCAGCGTGCAATTCCAGACATCGACCCATAAGGCCTTTTGCGAAGCTTCACACCAGACGACGCCTTCTCCAACAAGTGCCTTGGCATCGAGAATGCAATCTGCTTGTAGCGTGCCCATCGCAATTTCCATTGGCTTACTGGTTAGCCTTCCAGTTCGAATAGCGTTCGAGCGTTTGCGGATCAACCGGGGGATATAGTCCGAGAATGGAGACGCCGCGGCGCACCTCTTCCAGGACAAAGCTCTCAAAGCGCTCCATTTCCAAGGCTTCCAGTGCCACTTCATTCACGAGGTGTGCCGGCAGGCAGACCACTCCGTCGTCGTCACCAACCATGATGTCGCCGGGGAAGATCGGTACGCCGCCGCAGCCGATAGGCACATTGACGTCCAGGGCATGGTGCTTGATCAGATTGGTCGGTGCAGACGCGCCTGCACAGTAAGACGGCATGTCGAGTTCGGCGATGCCTTGCGCGTCGCGCAAACCGCCGTCAGATACAATGCCGGCGGCTCCCCTTACCTGGATGCGCGTAGCCAGTATGCTTCCGGCGGAGCCGACGGAGGCGTCGCCCCTGCAATCCATGACCAAGACCGCACCCGCAGGTATTTCCTCTACTGCGACGCGTTGCGGATGGCGCTGGTCACGGAAGACCTCGATCCCGTCAAGATCTTCGCGGGAAGGAATATAGCGCAGCGTGAATGCCGGCCCGACAAGCCGCTGGCCGGATTTAAGCGGCTTAACACCTTGAAGAAAAATATTACGAAACCCCTTTTTATAGAGAAGACTCGTTAATGTTGCGGTGCTGACCGTGGCAAGTTGTTTAAGCGCTTCATTGGATACCTGTGTCATTTGAGGCCTCTGTTGACGGAAAAATAATTCTTGCGCTGAAAACGCGCCTGGTAATAGACGCTCTCCACCTCCGTACCGGGGGCGTATGCGCCGGAACCGCGGGATATCGGTAACCGCACGTTGCACACACTCGGATGCGACATGATGAAATCTTCATTGAGCTCGATACCTAGACCGGGCAAGTTGGGCACATGGATGAACCCGTTGACACAGCGGAGCGATGACGAAAGCACCTGATGTTTTCCTTCCCAATCCTCCTCGAATCTTTCGAGGATTAGCGCATTCGGAATCGATGCCAGAAAGTGGACTGCCGCCACCTCGGCTACCGGACCGAGCGTGCCGGCATGAGGTGCCACCGTAATGAAATGTGCCTCGGCAAGCGCGGCAATTTTGCGCATCTGCGTAAGCCCGCCTGACCTGCCTGTGTCCGGCTGAATCACGTCAACCAGATTGCCTTCGATTAAGGGCCGTTGCGCCCATAACCCGGCGAGTCTCTCGCCGCCGGCAAGCGGCACGGAAGTCTTGTCGCGAACACGGCGAAATACTTCCACGTTATCAGGCGCCACTGGCTCCTCGACAAACAAGGGCCGGAACTGCTCCATTTCACGGCACAGTGCAATGGCATCTGCCGCCTGCAACCACGGTGGGCCATGCAGGTCCACCAGGAAATCGATATCAGCGCCCAACGCCGATCGCAGCGTCGCCAGCTTTTCCAGCGGATTGGCCACGCCGCCCGTTTTGATGGCGGTGTATCCCTTTGCTACAAGCGCTTGCGCGCGCTCCACCGAACTCGCGTGTGAATAAACGCGTATCGTGTCTCGCACCTTGCCACCCAGAAGGTTCCAGACAGGGGTGCCCAATGCCTTGCCTTTAATATCCCAGAAAGCCATGTCGAGTCCGGCCATCGCGCCGTAACCCACCACACCTGTCTCGCCATGGCCCATCATTGCCACGCGCATGCGCTGCCACAGGCGTTCGATATGGGTCGGGTCTTCGCCGACCAGTATCCTTTCGAGATCACGTACCGCTGTCTCCACGACTTTCGGCCAGCCGCTGCATTCGCCGATGCCTGTGATCCCTGCGTCGGTATGGACCTTGACGAAAAGCCAGTTGCGTGACCCGGCCGTACTCATCCCGCCCTGGCTGGCTGCGGACCATGCGGTTTCCGCCGGCGCGCCTGCCTGCATGAGCAACGTTTGTATTTTAGTAATCTTCAAGATGTGCCCTTCGAATTGGCCATGGATAGTGCGATGGCAGCCAGACAGACGTTAACTGGCGCTATACTCGAAAGCGTAGCTAGGCTGCGTCATTGTTTTCACGATGGTATGATATCAGATATCTTAACAGTTGCAAGAGGATGAATTTGGACACTATTGATTCGCTCGAACCCCGCAAACCGGTCACGCAACTTATTGCAGATCGGATAACGTCTTGGATTACATCAGGGCGTTACAAGGCAGGCGACCATCTACCTTCTGAGGGGGACCTGGCAAAGCAGCTTGGCGTAAGCAAACCGAGCGTCCGGGAATCGCTGCGTCAACTGGTCGCGTTTGGCGTGATCGAGATCAACCATGGACGGCCTCCAACGGTCAGGAGCCTTAGCAGCGCCCCGCTAATCAGCTTCTTCCATCTTGCATTGAGTGAAGAACAGGAAGGACTCAAGGAAGCCATAGAATTGCGGCGCGCACTCGAAGCGCAAAGTGTTATTCTTGCAACAGAAAGGGCCACAGATGAAGATATTGAGCACCTCGGTCAGATCATAGATCGGCTGAACCAGTGCAAGGACGACTACGAAAAATGGGTCCCCGAACACGTCGGCTTTCACCTTGCGTTGGTAAAGGCGTCACATAATCGCTTCTTCTCTTTCCTGGTAGATGCATTGCAGGAGACGATTGAGAAAACGAATAGGATGATCTTGGCGGCACAGCCCAATCGCAATGCGACCGTTACCTTGGCAAGACATGTCGCTATCTATGAAGCGGTCAAGAGCCGTGATGTGAACAAGGCGCGCCAGGCAGTCGAGCAGCATTTCGAGGCGGTTGATAAAGTGGTAAGTGTCGCATTTGACAAAGGTTGAAAGGCCTATTGTCTATTGAGCAACCGCCAGGTAGTTACGCAGCCTACACTTCGAGCGCGCGGATGACTGTTGCGGCTGATTTAATGCAAGGTCACGAGCGGTGATGATTAAATCGCATCCCTGTTCCGCTGGCACAAAGCATCGTTTGCGCTGGGAGGAAGTAGACATCTGCTGATGACCGATACCCCGTTGAAATTCGTTCGGCGGGTGGTTTTGCCACATTATCAGCAGAATGTCCCGCGCTAAATCTTCCGTTTCTCAGATTGTCGCATTGGATAAAGCGCTCATCAACCAGCCCTGACGCCAGTATATTGCCCGCTCTTCTCGCCATCAGGCAGCTCAAGAACGAATGAGGTTCCTCTGGGTTCCACGTTGAACGCGGTGAGCGCACCGCCATGTGCTTCAGCGATGCTTGCGCATATTGCGAGTCCCATCCCTAACCCATGGGTCTTGGTTGAATAGAAAGGCTCAAAAATACGCTTCATATCGTCGCTGGCGATGCCGGGGCCATTATCCTGGATAACTGCTTTTATCCGGTTTTCCTCTTGGCGGGTAATCACGCTCAGTTTATGTACGACGTCCACTGGACAGCTGAGCATGGCTTCGATCGCATTGTTCAGGAGATTGAGTACCACCTGTTCTAATTGGACTCTATCGCCGGTTACCACGAGCTTCGGTTGAAGCTGCAGATCTATTTGAACATCCTTCAGTACCAGTTCTTCTGCGACCGTATGGATAACGCCCAGTATTAGCTCCGAAATGCATACTCTTTCGAAGAGTGTGGCCTGTTTCTTGGCAAGCCCGCGTAACGCTCTAATGATCTCCCCCGCGCGTACACCGTCCGCTTTTATACGTTGCAAACCTTCCCGTACCTTACCGAGGTTAGGCTCGTCGCGGTCCAACCAACGCGTGGCGGCTTCTGCTGATATGACAATTGCGCCGAGCGGTTGATTGACTTCATGCGCAATCGACGCCGCCAGATTGGCGAGCACGGTTACGTGCGCATTCTTGACGAGCTCTGCCCGAGCCGCATGCAGATTACTCTCTGCTTTCATCCGGGCTTCGTTGGCGTCGATAAGCTGTTCGTACAGTTTGGCAAACCCGAGCGCGATCGCTATTTGAGAAGCCATTAGCTCTAATCGCAGTACGCGCGCCGGATTGAACACCCCTGGCGACAGATTGTTTTCCAGGTAGAGTAAGCCGATCAGCTCTTCTGCCCGGAGCAGCGGCAGACACAGGACCGAACGCAACGCGTCTGCTTCCTGCCTTTGGACACGCAGATGTGAAACTTCCCTTATCGCGTCATGTATGACGACTGATTGCCGCGTGCGCAAAACCAAGTTCAACAGCTTCATCGGCACGATGCTTTGGTCGGGCTCGACGAGCGAGGTAGAGGTGACCACGCCTTTTTCCGTCAGGCGACCGGAAGCTTCAACCGCAGGCAATCCTTCATTCACACTGATGAGCACGCCGTATTGTGCGTTAGCATGCGCCAACAGGTCGGAAAACATCGTTTCAACCAGTTTTTCTTTCACTGTTGATTGCGACAATGCTTGCGCCGTTTTCAGCCCGAATCGTAGTGCGGAGCTGTCGTCTATTTCGTCGGACTTGACATCTTCGCTTCGCAAATCATTGTACGGAAGAGCAAGCGCAACCTGAACTGCATTTGCCTTGTGGTGGGCTCCCCAGCGTGCATAGGCGACCTTTGCCAGATGAGAGTGCTGCATTGCGGCGATGTCTAGCGCGTGTTCGCGACAGACGATTGCCGCAAGTTCATGCGCAAGAGCTCGTTCGTGAATGAAACCCTCGGCACACGCCGCACGTGCCGACATTTCAAAGTACATCATTGCCTTCAAATGATCGCCTTGGTACCTAGCCAATTCACCCTGTAACAACTGCAGCTTGTTCTGGAACGTGCGCGGGTTCTTCCCTGCCCAGCCTTCAAACCGCTGGCATTCCCGATTCAATATTTGGGATATCAGCTCGCAGCTTTCATTCCCGCTCCTGGAAAGCGCCAGTGCATGGAACAAGTAGCAGTCCGCGACGTTGATATGGGCGGGCACCGCCGCGACCATCGTCAGCGACCGCTCCAGAAATGCAAGCGATGTTACCCATTGCTGCTGGAATACCTCTGCCATGCCTGCATAAAGCAATACCCAGAACTTGGTCGGAAGTGACGTGGCTGATGCCGCGCGCTCGTTGCAAGTGTCGATCCACTTATTCCTATCGTTAAGCGGATAGCCTTTAGTCATCACCGTTACAAAATCCAGTTGTCCCTGGATAAGCAGCTCGATATCCCGATAGCCGATTGATTTGGTGAGATTGATGCCATAATCCGCCGCCTCCTCGACCAAGGGCAGTGCCGTGCCCATTGCCAGCATGTCGGAGATAATGTGGTTGCATGCATAACATTCCATTCCGATATCGCCGGACAGCCTGCCGCGAGTCGACGCCCGCTGCACATAATCCAGGGCCACTTCCAGAGGTTGAGTCCAGACCGCGACCTGATCCAGCGCCACCAAGGTGGCGATCCGAGTCGACTCGAAACCGTGCAGGTCCACGATCGCCAGGGCGGCTCGCCCGAAATCATAACCATCTTCGAATTGCTCATAATGGCTGGCGATAAAAACGCCGAACCATGCCAGACCATATGGCGAATCCGGGGCAACACCATGTCGCAGCGTCAGCTCGACGAGTTTTGCCAGATGCGTGAACTTAATATCGCTTGCAACAAAAAACGATGAGATCAATGTCGACAGCAGTGCCATCGCATCTTTAATCTCCACATCTTCACATGTCGGCAAATGCGCGAGGTCGCATATCTGCCTGCCGTTCAGCGCATCGATCGCTGCCTCATAAGCCTCGCGCATTTGGGCAGCGGACGGTTCGCGTCCCAGTTTGAATCCGAGAATATCGAGCCCGGTAAGCGCGGCATCGATCGCCGCCTCATAATTCGACTGCAAGGTGTGAATTACCGCCTCAAGCCGATGCAGGAGCGCGCGCTTGTTGCCGGGCAAGTCGCGCGACAGCGCTTCCTTGATCCGCTCTTTCCCTTTCGACAGTTCTCCTTTGGCAATGAGGCATTCGCTTTCAATCAAGGCGACTTCATAAGCAAGAGCAAAGTGACTCTCCCACCAGCCAGGGTTCATCAGCGATCTCGCCGTGTTGTTGTAATCGTATGCACGATCTACCAGCGACGCTCGTTGCGCACGTCGGGCTGCGAGATTCAGGATGTGGACAAAACCCGGCCTCTCCGCATCGCGAATGTCGACCAGCGACACCTTCTCGATCTGGTTGCCAATTTCATAAGCAACGGCTGCGATGTCGTCGTTCCAATAGCTTGCCATGCGGCGTGCCACATGGGCGTGCGCCTGGGATCTCGCGTTAGGCGCGATCAGTTCATATGCAGCCTCGAGTACGCGATCATGCTGGAATGCACAGGAGTCGCCGCGGCGCACCAGCAAACCGTTGCTCGTCAGTTGATTGATAGCTGCAGCAAAGTCGCCAGAGTGTGAATCACAGACATGGGCAAGCAACGCGATCTTGCAGTGTCCGCCGATGCAGGCCTGATTTTGCAGGATCAGGTTCAGCGATTCAGGGAGCTTCGCTATGCGCTTTATGATCAAGTCGACGACATGATCGGCATAACCGGACAACATCACTTCCTCATCGATCCAGCGCCAGGTGCCCGCAACAAGCTTCAAGACACCGTCTTCGATCCAGCTCTGCAACAGCTGCTGCGCGAAATACGGATTGCCTCCGGATTTTTCGTAAAGAGCATTCACCAGACCGTCCAGTCGCTCGCCGGACTGCTTAAGCGTGTCGGCAATAATGTGCTCGAAGGCGACGACGGACAGAGGCGCCAATGTCAACTCGCCGATATTTGCCCCTGCCGACCTGGTGGCATGCCTTACCTGCGCATACCACTTTGCGAACGCGCCATCGTCTTCACGATAGGCTCCAATGAAAAGGACATTGGCGGGAGGTTGCAGGATGAGCGATTTCAGGAACGACAAAGTGGCCTCATCGGCCCATTGCAGGTCGTCCAGAAAAATCACCGCAGGCCGGCCAGACTCCGAAAACGCTTCCAGGGTGCGAATGATCGCTTGTTCGATTCGCACCTGCCCCTGGGGCGTCAGGAGACTCAGGGCAGGACCGGAGCCGCCAAGGAGGTGCTCCGCCTCCGGGACCAGTTCCGTAATCGAATTGCCGTGCCCGCTGAGCAGTTCGAGCCAGCGCCCGGCCAGACGGTCTAGTTTAGCCTGTTCACCGCCTAGTGCGTCGAGCGTCAGCGTCCGAACGACTTGTGCAACGGCTGCGAACGGTATTTCCACATTCAACTGCTCGCATTTCCCCTCTCCTATGGCGAGCGGTGCGTCCTGCAGCTGCTTGAGGAACCATCGAACCAAGGTCGACTTACCGACTCCGCCTCTGCCGGCGATCATTAATATCTCGGTCACGCCCGTGCGTTTGACGCGCTCCAGCACACGCTCCAGACATTCTCGCTCCTTCTCCCGACCATGCATGGATTCGGTACTGAAGTTCGTCGGGAACAAGGTTTCTGTGCTATCCATTTTCATGAATCGTATTCATCAATCTCGACAGACCTGATCGCGGTCCCTTGCAAAGATGGTCGCGCACCGGTTTTGTTACGGAACAGACTTGGTCAACTGATGGGTACCGCGCTGGATGTATAAATATTCCTACTGTCGGTTGCTTCGTCATTCTCGAACGGTAAAGCGTCACCTAAGAAAGAACAATGGGAAAATATCAGAATTATAAAGATGCGATATTATCGCAGCTGCAGCATGAAGCCTAAAGCGTATTCCTTCGTCTTCATGCAGGAGCCGCAGGACCCGAGGTGCTGGAAATGTAGCGGCGACCTTCAAATGCATATCTGTCAACTCGCTCTGCGATGATACCGGTGCCTGCTGACTGCCTCCACGCCGACAGTTGTCCACAGATGCTGCGGCATAGCGCCAGCGAAAGCAGCCGCTTACTCAAGCCAGGTACGAGCCCCGCCCCGGTTCACATGCCAGTCTTCGTCCGCCACATGCAAGGGGGCACTGGCGACCGCTTTCGAAGCCATTTTCTCCATCATGCTGCGTTCATGAATTTTTGGTCATGATTTCATTTATTACCATGCCAGCGCCACCTGTTTGTTAAGCAGGCCTCCGATGACGAACTCAAGCGACTCGCGCTCGCGCTAAGTCAGCGAGGGGTACTTGGAATGCAGCGCGGCCATTTCGCATCGTGCATGCAGGTTGAATGCATCGGCCTCGATTGCATTGCAGGCCGCATGCCAAAGGTCGTCGGAATCAACGGGCTTGGTCAGGAACCCGACCCTCCCGGCTTTCATGGCTCAGCCATGGCAAGTGCGCCGCACCGCCAGCGCGCGTTCAATCTGCCCTAACAGGATATCCGGGTTGACTGGCTTGCTCAGCACCCCGAGCGCCCCGGCGTGCAGCGCGCGCTGTTCCATCTCTAAGTCATTATTCCCGCTGATGAAAATCAGCGGCACAGTGGGGTGGCGCACAACGAATTGCTCAAGCAGTGCAAATCCACTCATACCGCGCAGCTTCACATCGGAAAGAACGATATCGATCCTGCCCAAATGAGGCCATGCAAGAAATGCTTCGCCCGAATCGAAACTGATCGGTTCGTAACCGGCCGCTTCGAGCAGGTTTTCCATGGCATAGCGAATGGCCGCATCGTCGTCGATGACGCCGATTGTCGCCACCTTGTTACTTTTCTTGCAACACATCGTCCTATTCCTCTCCGCGTGTATCAAGCGATCGCGGCACGCAATCAGGTGATGGGACGCCGTTCATCGGCGCAGATTGACTATTCGTTAATGGCTATGCAGTGAGAAAAATTTTGTCACCGCGCTACGCACAATACATTCGTTATCGTCAATCACGTGCACACACTGGAGCGTCTTCGCCTTGTCCAGGCTGGTCAGGATGAAACCGCTCTAGAGTCAGCACCGGCGGAAAGGTCGCGGCCTTTCAAATATGATGCATGCCAAGGATCATCTTACTATATGGAAAACCGTCCGGTATTATCCCTTGCATAGGGTGAGGACGGGACCTGCAATACCGGGACATGTTTTTCCATGAAAAAACGTGGCATCTGCCATATGGCATTGGAATCGATGTAAACCGAATTTTTTATCCTGCGCTGCCAGAGGAACTGATTGCCGCAGATCGCCGCATTCTCAAAAACCTTCTGCATGACAGGCGTCCCGAAAACATAGAGTGGGCGGAACAGGTCGGCTTGTCCCGCCACTCCATCCTGCTTGTATATTGGTCCGCCTGTTGATCCTATTCAAAAAATGTATATTAAAGTCGGCAGATCCCTCAAAGTCCGGCACCAGGGACCGCCAAAACCTGTCTGTGCAATTACCATATCGTTTTCTGCCATACCGAGTGGAGGTTTTGCATGGATCAGGCCGGCTACACCGAGCAGCAGCGGGAAATCATGGCTGCTCTTGAAGTTACCCCGCAATTCGACGTTCAATCCGAGATTGCGCGCCGCGTTGCCTTCCTGCGCGGACAATTGCAGTCCAGCGGCATGCGCGCGCTGGTGCTTGGAATCAGCGGCGGGGTCGACTCCCTGACCGCAGGCCTGCTTGCCCAGCATGCGGTACGCCAGGCGCGCGAACAAGGCCAGGCGGCGACGTTCATCGCGATGCGCCTGCCCTACGGGGTGCAACGCGACGAGGATGATGCGCAGCACTCGCTTGATGTGATCGGGCCGGACCAGGTGCTCACCGTCGATATCAAGCCTGCCAGCGATGCGATGCTGAGCGCTCTCAAGGCTGCAGGCCAGGTTTTTGAAAGTGCCGCGCAGGAAGACTTCGTACTGGGCAATATCAAGGCGCGCCAGCGCATGATCGCCCAGTACGCCGTTGCCGGCGCCATGCGCGGTCTGGTGATCGGCACGGATCAGGCGGCGGAAGCCTTGATGGGATTTTTCACCAAGCACGGCGACGGCGCGGCAGATGTAACGCCTCTGACGGGCCTTACAAAGCGCCGCGTCCGCGCTGTCGCCGCCGCGTTGGGCGCGCCCGATCCTCTGGTATTCAAGGTACCAACCGCCGACCTCGAAAACCTGGCGCCGCTCAAACCAGATGAAGACGCATTTGGCGTAAGCTACGAGACCATTGATGATTTCCTGGAAGGCAAGACCATCGCCGGGTCCGATGCCGACATCATCCTTCGTCAATACAATGCCACGGCACATAAACGCGCCTTGCCGGCCACTCCCTGAATGACTGGATCCAGATGCCGGCACGCGCAATTCCCGGTGAACGCCGCAGGGCGCTTCTTCACGAGCTGCCGCATTCTTTCCATGGCATCCGCGCTATGAACGCTTAGAGCGGTTTCACCCTGGCCTGCCGGCCGATCCCGAACGGATTGCCGCCGGCACGGCATTGCGACTCCTTGCCATGTCTTGGCCATGTCGCGTCGTCATGCCTTGTTCCACCGGCGATCTGCCTCGGCCTTGACCAGGCGATCCCACTTGGCTACTTAGGGCGGTAGATCGCGCAGAGCTTGTGGCCATCAGGATCACGTACATACGCCAGGTGCATTGGCCCCATAGTACCGTCGCGCAGGCCCGGCGGGTCTTCGGCAGAGCAGCCGCCATTCGCCACCGCGATGTCGTGAAAGTCGCGGACTTGCTCGGCCGAAGTGCATTTGAAACCAATGGTGCCGCCGTTGGCAAAGGTCGCATCTTCACCGTTGATTGGCTCGGTTATGCAAAAGGTACCTCCGTCATGCCGGTAGAAAAGCCGGGTATGCCCGGAGTCGGCCCTGTGGCGGAATGGTTCTCCTACTCCGAGCAAGCTAAGCACGGCGTCATAAAAACGCTTTGAGCGCTCGAGGTCATTTGAACCAATCATTATGTGGCTGAACATGTAATCTCCTCTTATCTGCAGGGCTGCGCCGACTGCGCTTCCTTGATCTTGCAGTGTAACGATCTATTTGCTTGCTCGCAATGAAGTACGGTGCCTGGGCGAGCTACCACGGCGACTTGTGAAGCAAGCCTCCAGGTCCATTGTTGGCCGCGCCCTGTCTTTGCTTAGATCTCGATGTGCGGCAGAGGTCAGGCACAAGGCTGCAAGCTTGGGGCATGGACAGGATACGGCCCGGAGAACGGCGCACCGGACTTTCGCAGGGGAAGCTCGCGTCTTGCCTGTCGCACCAATACCTCAGCGGACCAATGGAAAGGTGACTAGGCTAATGCAGGGCACAAACAGACCGGCTCCGTGCAGAAGTATCGGCTTCGACGCCTATACTTCTGCATGAAGAAAATTATTTTGGCTTGGACGGAATAATGATCCTCGCCGCTACGTATACCTGTATGGAAGCAAATCGGCGCCAGTGTACGCAGGAACGCAGACCGCATCCACCGATATTTCTTACCCATACCGGAACCTGAACATGAAAAATACTTCCTTTGCTGCCTTGCTTATCGTGACATCCATCGGCACCTGTTTTGCAGGTCCTTCATCCGACGCCGCCCGGACCCACTTCAACGCCATTGCATCGGGCGACTTGTCTGTCGTCATGCGAGGCTACGCTGCCCAGCCTCAGTTGAACTGGATCGGCGGCCCGCTGGATGGCACCTATGTCGGCGCCGAAGACATCGGGAACGCCTGGGAAAAGTTTGGAAAGGCCGCCGGCCCGCTGAAAGTCACCGTCGTCAATCTGGAAGAATCCGTCAATCCCAAGGGTGCTACCGTTTCCGCCAACGTGCTCTTCGAAGGCAAGCAGCCAATCAAGGTGCGTTATGTGCTGACCTTCCGTGACGGCCTGCTGGTCAACGAGACCTGGCAGATCGATCCAAAGCTCGCTGTCGCAGTGGCTTACTGAACTTCCGCCCAGAATACCGAGGTTCTACATGTCGACTGATAACTAAAAACCGCTTATGCAAGACGACATCACAAAGCTAATGATTTCCTGCATACCACGCTTGCGCCGATATGCGCGGGCGCTGGTAGGCGATCGGACGGACGCGGACGATCTGGTGCAAGACACCATGGAGCGCGGCTGGGGAAAACTGTCTTCGTGGCGCTCGGGCAGCGACATGCGTGCCTGGCTATTCGGCATCATGCACAATCTGCATATCGACCAGGTACGCAAGCCGACGCTGCACACGGTCGACCTCGGGGACGACACGCCAGTGCCGGTCGTGCATGCCACGCAAACGCACAGGCTGGAAATCCACGACATGCAATCGGCATTGGAGACTTTGCCGGCGGAACTGCGCGAGGTGCTGCTGCTGGTGGCGCTCGAGGAGATGACCTATGAGGAGGTTGCCGCCACGCTGCGCATTCCTGCCGGGACTGTCATGTCGCGGCTCTCCCGTGCGCGGGAACGGCTGCGCGCCCACATGGAGCAAAGAACGACCATCTCTCCGTTGAAAGTCGTGAAATGAGCAAATTACCCATTACCGAAGCGGATCTGCATGCCTATGTGGACGGCTTATTGCCAGACGCGCGGCGCATTGAGATAGATGACTATCTGGCCGCACGCCCTGATGAAGCCGAACGGCTGGCCGCTTACCGCCGGCAGAATGAAGCACTGCGCAAGCTTTTTGACCCGGTGCTTGATGAACCGGTGCCGTCACAGCTCGGTGCCAGGCCAATGCGTAGCGTCTGGCTTCAGCGCATTGCAGCCGGCTTGGCGATCGCGTTCTTCAGCGGCGCTGCCGGCTGGCAGCTGCATGGCCAGGTCGCAACGGGAGAAAGAGCGGGACTGGCACAAGCGCCGGCGACCGGCCCCTCGGCAACGGACCGGCGAGTCGCTGGCCTGGCGCGCCAGGCTGCAATTGCCCATGTGGTGTACAGCCCGGATGTGCGCCGGCCGGTCGAGATCGGGGCGGAGCAGGAGGAACAGCTGGTGACATGGTTGTCCAAGCGTATCGGCAGCAAGATCCGCCCTCCGAAACTCGGCAAGCTCGGATATGAATTGATTGGCGGACGCCTGCTACCGGGAGAAAGCGGGCCGGTGGCGCAGTTCATGTATCACGACGCCACAGGGCAGCGCCTGACCTTGTACGTCTCCGCGGAACAGTCGCAGAACCAGGACACCGGGTTCCGCTTCGCTCAGGAAGGACCGGTCAACGTCTTCTACTGGATCGACGGCAAATTCGGCTACGCATTGTCCGCCGGCGCTGACCGGGGCGAGCTGGCCCGTATCGCAACTGCGGTGTACGAGCAGCTGGAAAAATCGTGAAAACCATGCCTCTTATGCTGACTTCCAGGAATATCCCATCGTTTCGTTGTGCCGTCATGGCGGCAGCATGCCTGCTTGCCGCAGCTGTCGCAGCTTCGGCTGGCGCACAGCACGTTCATCACCATGCCAGCGGACAAGGAGCCTCTCCTCCGCAATTCATTGCCAGCAGCGCCAAGCCGTTTTCGAGCTTGATGGATGATGCGATGGCGGTCATGGATGACGGCATGGTGCGGGCGCCCAGAAACGGCGTGCCGGAGCATGATTTCATCACCATGATGATCCCCCATCACCAGGGCGCCATCGACATGGCCAAGGCAGTGCTGCTCAACACCAGCGACCCGGAACTGCGCAACTTGGCGCAAGGCATCATCACCGAGCAGCAGAACGAGATCCGTGTCATGCAAGCCTGGCTGGCGCGCTACCAGGCACGACAGGCAGGCACGGCAACGTTCCCGAAATAGCTTCCCCTCTTCAACGGCAGGCAATCATGAAACTTCATCTTCTCAGTCTCGCAACGGGCGTGTTGGCTATCAATCTGGCATCGGCCGCCCCTGGCACCGCCGACCGCGTCTACACGGCCGACCAGAACAGCAACACCGTTTCGGTGATCAACCCGGCCACCAATACCCTGCTCGGTCAGATCAAGCTCGGCAATCAGCGCCCCGACGTACTGTCACCGCTCTACAAGGGCGAAATCAATGTACATGGCCTGGGGTTTTCGCCGGACCGAAAGACATTGATAGCAATCTCCAACGGTTCAAACTCGGTCACGTTTATCGACACGGCCACCAACCAGGTCAAGGGAAAAAGGTATATCGGCCGTTCGCCGCACGAGGGTTTCTTTACCGTAGACGGCCGCGAAGTGTGGGTCGTTGTGCGCGGCGAAAATTACATTTCCATCATCGATCCCGGCACCTACAAGGAAACGGGACGGATCGAAACCACGCCCGGACCGGGCATGGTGCTGTTTCACCCGGACGGCAAGCAGGCGTTCTTGGTATCGAGCTTTAATCCAGTCATGGAAGTGGTCGATGTCGCATCCCGCAAGATTGTCAAGCAGATCAAGGTCGTGAGCCCCTTTTCGCCTTTCCTGCAATTCACCCCGGATTTCAAGGAAGTGTGGATGACGCATAAGGATGTGGGCAAGGTCACCCGCATCGACACGTCCACGCACGAAGTCATGGGCGTATTCGACACGGGCATGATCACCAACCATGTCGGCTTCGCCAAGACGGCTGCGGGCACGCTGGCCTATGTCACCGTGGGCGGCGAAAACACGGTGAAGGTCTTCACCACCGATGCCGCGCCGAAGCTCGTGGCGACGATTCCTGTCGGCGCGCTGCCGCACGGAATCTGGGCATCGGACGATGGCTCCCGGATGTACGTTGGCCTGGAAAACGGCGATGCGGTCGACGTCATCGATACCGCGTCCAACAAGGTCGTCCAACGTGTTCCCGCCGGCCAGGCACCCCAGGCGCTGGTCTATGTCGGCAATGCAGTCCCGCAGGGCGACGGCACGACCAATCTCGCGTCCCGCGGCAATGTTGACCCGATCAACATCAGCCTGAAACCGGTATCCGGCGATGCCAAGGGGTTCGTAGTCGCGCGTAATCTGGGCGTCATTGATGCGCTGGAAGTGTCGCTGTTCAAACTGAAGCCCGATACCGTCTACAGCCTCTACGTCACCGGCCAAAAGCAGCCGGTAGCAAGTCTTAAAACGAACAGCGCAGGCATGGCCAATGGCACCGCGATCGGACCGCTGCGCGAAGCAGCCAACGGTCTTTCCCCAAAAGAAGCGACTCCCAGCAAAGTCACGGTCATGGAGGGAAACGCTGCGGCCGACGCTGCCAAGGCGGTCCTGATCAACGCCAATTGACGTTTAAATGTGTCACACTTGGTTAGTATTAACCCGGCGTGCAGGCGTTGCCCCACCGCCGGGGCGCAGGGTGCCGAGCAGCGCGGCATACCGGCATGAAAAGGCAGGCAACCCAATCCCCGGCCCAGGCCGGATACGAGGAGACGATCATGGGAACAACGCACAAGGAAACACCCTCTAGCCCTGGACCAGTGAGCAATCCGGGAAGGCGTCATCTGCTTGCCGGAAGTGCGGCCGCGGTCACCGCAGCCGGACTGGCCGGCTTCAGCCGGTCCGCCATGGCGCAAGCCGTTGCAGGCGCCTCGCCCGCGGCGAAGCCTTTGCCCGCCTACGTCAGCTGGAAGAAGCCGGAGGCGATGATCGTTCATACTTCCAGCACCCTGGAAACCAAGCGCAGCGCCTTCGGCACCAGCATCATCACCCCTACCGACCAGCTTTACATTCGAAACAACCTGCCAGCCCCGGACGCCTCGCTCGTTTCCGACCGTGACGCCTGGGAAGTTGCCATCGAAGGCGTGAAATCTCCACGCAGCTTCACGGTGAAAGACCTCAAGGCGCTCGACCTGGAGACGGTGGCCACGGTGCTGCAGTGCTCCGGCAACGGGCGCGGCCTGTTTCCGAACAAGCCGAGCGGCACGCCCTGGCAGGTCGGCGCAGCCGGTTGCGTTGTCTGGAGCGGCGTGCCGGTACGGGCGCTGGTACAGGCGCTGGGCGGCGTTGCCGACGGCATGCAATACATGACTGGCACCGGCGGTGAAAAACTGCCCGACGGCATAGATCCGAAAACTGTCATCGTGGAGCGCTCGGTGCCAGCCAAGGCGATGGCCGATGCCTTGCTTGCCTGGGAAATGAATGGCGAGCCGATTTCGCTGGCACATGGCGGTCCGCTGCGACTGATTGTTCCCGGCTATACAGGCGTCAACAACATTAAATACATCAAGCGTCTCGCATTTACCGCAGCGCAAACCGACGCCGCCATTCAAAAGACCGGTTACCGCATCTCGCCACCCGGCGAGAAGGGAGACCCCAGTCATCCCTCGGTGTGGGAAATGGGGCCCAAGTCCTGGATCAACTCGCCGGCGCCGGAGACCGGTGCGGTACCCGCTGGCACCGTACAGATCAAAGGGGTTGCGTTTGGCGGAATGCATGCGGTGAAGTCTGTCGAGGTGTCAGTGGACGGCGGCAAGACCTGGAAGCAAGCACGCCTGGTCGGACCGGACCTGGGCCGCTACGCATGGCGTCAATTCGTACTGCCGGCCAAGCTGGAGCCGGGGACATACACCATCGCTTGCGTGGTGACGGACGTCGAAGGCAACCGCCAGCCCGAGGGGCGAGTGGAGAACACAGGCGGCTACAACAACAACAGCTGGCGCGACCATGCGCTGAACATTACCGTCGCATGAGGAATCGATGCCATACCTTTCCTTGAACCCAATCGCCGGCGTGGCCTTGCTTGCTGCGCTGGCGGCATACCCCGCTCTGGCGCAGAACAGGCTGGAAGCCGGCCGCCAGCTGTTCAACCAGGCTGCGGTGCCGGCTTGTGCCCTCTGCCATACACTGAAGGACGCTAACGCTGCAGGTGAAATTGGTCCCAATCTGGATGAACTCAAACCGGACGCGTCGCGGGTGGAAAAGGCGGTACGCAACGGCATCGGGCAAATGCCACCATTCAAGGATCTGAGCGACGCGCAGATCAAGGCGCTCGGCGAGTATGTTGCAGCCGCCACTTCAGGAGCGAAGTAGAAAGTTGAATCGTCATCTTATCCCACAAGGCGAATGATAAAAAAAGGCCCGACCAGGTTGATCGGTCGGGCCGAAGGGATTATCTGTTACCTTGAGGAGGCAAATCAAACTGCAGAGCAGCAGGAAATCTGAATGTCCGCGTCAGCACAAAACCATGCGGCACCATGCAGCAAGGTACCGGAATACTGCTACGCAGGCGCCCAATCAACATCATCTTTGCAGCTCCCGATCATTTTGCATGATGAACCTTATTGGATCCTTAAGGCAGCATTCCGTTTGGCAGGCATCTGGAGCGCTTTCGGCTTGACTGTACTAGGCGAGGCCGAGAAGATTTGAGCGCAGGACAAGGCATGGTGACGCGACATGGCGAGCTCGGCGCCCGGACCATGGCAAGGAGGACTCGGCGTCCCCACACAACGCGGTACTGTGGGCAAATGTTCCAGCATCGTCAGTACAGTCAAACCGAAAGCGCTCTACATCAATCAGGGCAAATCCATGCGATTGCGATTTCCGGAATGTCTCGGTTACATCTGCGGGAAACGCGCGTCATATAGAAGTTGCTCTGGTTGGTTGCCGGCCGCCTCCAGAATCGGCTCGAAGATTGGTTCGGATTCCAATTGCCCGCATTGCGCATCGGCGGAGCTCTGCGGTTCCAATGCGTGTACGAATGCAAACATCAAGCGCGTCGACGATTCATTCCCAATTGTGCGCGATGCCTGCACACGCCAGTGCTGCCGGCTCAGGGTAAGGTCAATTGCATTGCTGTTTTCCATCGCTGCCCATTGGCTTGTCAAGTAGGTGCAATTGCTCAGTGTCCTGGCGTACTCGACTTTTACGGTGCTTGACCGGAGCCTGTTGGTTTCCATACCAAGACCGTAATGGCTGGTTCGACTCATTTCATATTGAAACCTCAGCGTGCCATGGGAATGCGGGCGAATTCCAAATTCAATACTTGCGCCCTGTAGCCTGCTATGGACAGTGTCATTATGGGAATCATCATCCGGGAAGGCATCATTGCCATCCGAAGAGGGAAAATCGGACATGAATTCTCGTGCCCGACCTCCAAACAAACGGATAGCGACATTGCTCACGGGGCCGCGACGCCAGATCCTTTTCGCGCCAAACAGGATGCTTTCTTGTGATACCGAAGGACTATCTTCAAAGGGCGCATCTTCCATTCTTTGCGCAACTTCGAAGCGAATGCGGCTATCTTTCGAAGGCGCATAGACCGAGTTCAGCAACAGCGCTGTGGTGCCTTCTTCATGACTTATGCTACTGCCCAGGGCCAATCGATCCGTTACCCGCTCGAGATGTTCAACGCGAATGGATGACAGGCCATCGAACGTGCTGCCGACTTGCGCCGCCCAATGCTCCTTGCCGTTTTTAAATCCCAGGCCAGCACCTTCTTCCGAGATATCTATCCCCCAGTGGCTTTCCGAGTCACCGCCAGATAGCTCGGGGAGTCGCAATTCGACGATTCGCTGCGGGATGGTTGCATGCTGGAGGTCAGTCCCGGCAATACACCACACCGGAGACAAGAGAATTGCAACAATGCATGCACGCATCAACATGAACTCATTGTTGGAATCATAAATGTGCTGAAAAAAATGCGGCGGATTCATGCCGAGACAGGGAAAACGGCACGGCAAGATCGGAATCTTGCGCGCATCAATGACTCGGGATCGTCCGTGATACTCGTCCATCAGTTCACCGTCCGTTTTTTAACTCGCATCACAAGCCCCTATGCAAAACAGACCGACTGGTTGCGCCTTGCAAGGCCACCGATACTGAGTATGCCTGTTTATGCTTATAGGAATCTTAGGCGCTTTTTCCGCACGTCCTCCGGCAGTCATTTAAGATAGGACTCAGCTTGGTGGAGTACCCTTGAGGAAGTGGCGCGGCATTTTGCCTTGCAACATGGACTGGGGAGTTTTGGAAATGGCAGTGATTTATGACGAGCATCACCTTCCTTCCTGCTGCGGAATGGGATTGATCCCGGGCGAACCATACACGGTTTGTCAACTTTGTAGAGCCCGGTTTGATACTCAGCATATTTCTGACGAGATCAGGCGACGCCGCTACGCAGAAGCCGCAACTGCGCATACTAAGCGACCAACTTCTCCAGCCGCCTTTCTTGGTGCCGGGTGAATTGAACAAACAGGGAAGGATACCCCTGGTAGCCGGCTGAAGTTAGCCGTCCCGATCACTGACATTTCCCTGCTTCGGAATGACTTTCTCGCGAAGGAACAAGAATATGGAATGCCAGGCACTGCCCGCCTTTGATTCGACGGCAATTGTTGCAGTCAGCTGGAGACGCTCCAGCACTTTAGCAATGGAGACCGACATGAAACTGATTGCCGACGCGGTTGAGTATGTGTTTTATGCAGTGTTCGCGCTGATATGTCTTTCGCTTCTTTATACCGTCTCTTTCATCCTGACCTGTTTTTTCCGTTCCATGGACAGCATGCCTCGTACAGCCGCTGCCACCAAACATGAGCCTGATGCACGTCCAAATAATTAAAGCGTGCGGCGGATTTCACCTGTTCTTGCGCCAAGTTTTGGCTGGCTCGGCGTAATCGCTACCGGCGCCGTGCCAATTCATCCGATAGAACTCCTGATGAATTGGGGGAAACGCGGTTTCCTGATCCGGAGAGTTGCGAAACCCTGCCGCCGACCACAGAACAATTTGGAAGGATTCCGAAACTGACCCGCAGCGAAAAATGGCCCTGCAATGTTCTACTGCAGGGCCCGTTCCCCATATCGCGGCCGCCGTCTATTCACATGACGGTATAGGTCAATTATTGAACCGGCGCCAGGAGGTAATACTGAGCGAGTCCATCATTATTCCTATCGTAGACCAGAATCTGACCGACATTATTGATTGATACGGCGCCTCTGATTCTTATTCCGGCGGCACTGACAGCGGACAGCGTATTCAAATCAATGGTTCTGCCGGCACTATACAGAAAAGCCCCGTCCGAAACGGAGCTACCGGTATTGACGCTATAGGTCGAGCCGACAACCTGTCCCTGCGCGTTGATTGCAGTGGCCTCCCCCCAGCTGGCTCCAGCGGGTAGCGGAATTTCCCGCATGATGTCATTGGCAATGATGAACGGACGTGGATTGACGATTAATCCATTCTGTTTATTGTTGTACACAGACCCGACAATCTGCCGGTTATCGTTGACGTCGACCGCGGTACTCGAAGTGTAGCCGCTCAGAATTGGATAGGTGGTTTGAACGCCATTTGAATAAAGGTATGCCCGGCTGGTGCCGTCCGGATAATCGGCATCGCCGACGATGAATCCCGTATCGCTGATGGCGTTGGCACGGGTCGCCGTCGAGCGGCCGGTTAGCTGCAGTTCCGATCTCTGTCCGTTCGCATACATGAACGCGTGGGATTTCAGGCCGCCGTCTGTATCTGTATATTCGCTATACCCGACGACCGCTCCTGAGTTGTTGATATCGGCGACTTGCACTGCAACCTTGGCGGGATCAATGCCGATCGGCGTCGGCACCGGAATTTCCGTGGCGCTGCCATCGGCATAGACGAAGCCTCTTGCTGCACCGCGCTGACTGACATCAACATCAAAAATATTGTTACGGCCGATACCCGCGATCTGTCCCGCATTGTTGATTGCGACGCCGCGGGCCGTTTGCCACTGCAATGTCTCGAGATCGACGACCCTGCCGTCCGCATAGGCTATTCCCATTCCGGTTTGTACGCGGCCGCCGCTGTTGTTTGAAATAATATAGTGGCTTACCGCGGTGCCGGAACCATTAAGGTCCTGATAGAAAGTTCCAGGTGACCGGTTGGAACGCGGAACCGGTGTAACAGACCATTGAGAAGGAAGAGCCGCACCGTCATTTTGCACGGTCCACTGCCTGGCAGGCATCGCAATAATTTCTTGGGCATTCGGCTGGCCTGGCGCAACACTGAAGGCACTGATCCTTGCTTCAACCGGACCGTTAGGCAGATTTGCCGTATTGAGCTCCAGGCGTGCATGTGTCTTGTCGGCCGATATCGTGAAGACACCCAACCTTGGCAGATAGCCGCTCGCCGGAAGAAGCTCGACGTTTTCCAGACCCGTACCGCGCACCTCAAGCAAGGTGGTTCCGTCAATAGTGGCTCCATTCGACGGAGCCATTGTCACGGATGCGGTAAAGGTTGACGTTGCTCCATTGCTGAACTGCCAGCGGCGGGGCGGCATGGCAACAATCTCGGTTGCGCCCGGTTGCCCTTCGGCGACGTCATATGCGCTGATCCTTACATCACGAATGCCATCCGTTACCGACCAGCTGTCGAAATCGAGCCATGCGCGCGTCTTGTCGGCGGAAATATTGAACACGCCTAAACGCGGTGCATAGCCGGTGGCGGGCAACAGCTCCACGTTTGCGAGCGAGCTGCCGCGTACTTCCAGTCTGGTGGTACCACTGACTACCGCGTTGTCAGCCGGCGCAGCGGCCAGCGTTGCGGTGAAGGTTCCCGGGGCGGTGCCGCCGGCGTTGCTGATGTTCCAGGTACGGGCAGGCATCGCAACGACTTCCGTCGCGCCCGCCTGGCCGGCGGGGAGATCAAAGGCACTGACCCTGGCATTTATCAGGCCGTTGGGCAGCGTGGTGGAATCCAGGTCGAGCCAGGCTACGGTTCCATCCTCGCTGATACTGAAAACGCCAAGTCTCGGTGCATATCCATTTGCCGGAAGCAATTCAACATTCGCCATCTGTGCGCCGCGTACCTCTATTCTTACCATCCCGCTTACGTTTGCACCCTCTGCAGGAGCCATCGTAACTTGGGAGGAGAACGGTGCTGCCGATGTCTCGCTGGCTGGACGCAACCGGGACGCTGGCCCGGTTTCCGACGTTCCTCCGCCGCCACACGCGCCAAGTGCCGATAACACGCTTAGCGCAAGCAAACTTTTTAAGCTCCTGTGCTTCATTCCTACGCTCCATTCTTAAAGATCAAGATAAATGCAACCAGGGTGGGTGGCTTTTAAAGATGCAGGCATGTCGCCGCAGCCGCCTTCAGATGAACACCCGGACATGGGATTCGGGTGCGAGCACTTGGTTCTGGAACGATGTCTGGCCGGGATATGATCCATCGCAAGTACTTCAGGAATGAATATGAAAACTGGCGAACGGTTAATTCATATCGACTTGGGCGGACGTGTAACAGACCGGCCTCCGCCCTGGTTGGGAAATCAGGTAACGCCTGGCGCACTACCTGTGGAGGCGACATTAATTTTCCCCGATATAATTTTGTCAGCGCTTGCAGGCTGTCCGAATCCGTCAGGCTGGCGGACATCCTCTCTTGCCAGATTACCGGCTGCGCAATTACCAGCTGCGAGGCACGAATCAATTTTTTCTTCATGAAATACACGTCAGCGTGACTTACTTTATGATGGCACGACTCGGTGTCCCGCCGGCCGATGTTGCCAAAAAACCAAAAGCCAAATATCGACAGACCATGATCATTTCTTCCGCCACCGATTATCGTGAAGGCGCGCGTCGCCGCATTCCCCCATTCCTGTTTCATTATCTCGACGGCGGTTCCGGCGCGGAGCAGACGCTGCGTGCCAACATCGAAGACCTGCAGCAAGTGAAATTGCGCCAGCGCGTACTCAAGGGATCGGAGCAGCTCGACCTGTCAACCGAATGGTTCGGCGTGAAATACGATCTTCCCATCGCCCTTGCGCCGATCGGGCTGGCCGGCATGTATGCCCGCCGCGGCGAAGTCCAGGCCGTCCGCGCCGCCGCTGAGCGGAACATACCCTTCATCCAGTCGACCGTTTCCGTGTGCTCGCTCAAGGAAGTGGCCGCCGCGTCCAGCAAGCCGATCTGGTTCCAGCTCTACGTGCTCAAGGACCGCGGCTTCATGCGTGACGTGCTGCAGCGGGCACGCGAAATCGGCGCAAAGACGCTGGTCTTCACGGTGGACATGCCGGTGCCGGGCGCGCGCTATCGCGACGCGCACTCCGGCATGAGCGGACCGAACGCCAGCATCCGCCGCATCCTGCAGGCGATGATGCATCCACGCTGGGCTTACGACGTCGGACTGTTTGGTCGTCCGCATGACCTCGGTAATATCTCGACTTATCGCGGTCGTGCGACCGGACTCGAGGATTACATCGGCTGGCTGGCCAATAACTTCGATCCCGGCATCGGCTGGTCCGATCTGCAATGGATCCGCGACGAGTGGCAAGGCCCGATGGTGATCAAGGGCATACTCGAATCCCAGGATGCGCTCGACGCCAAAGCCTTTGGCGCCGACGGCATCGTCGTCTCCAACCATGGCGGCCGCCAGCTCGACGGCGCGCTGTCTTCCGCGCGCGCGCTCCCTGCCATTGCCGACGCGGTCAAGGGAGATCTCACGATCTTCGCCGACGGCGGGGTGCGCACGGGCACCGACGTCATCCGCATGCTCGGGCTTGGCGCTGACGGTGTGCTGGTCGGCCGCGCCTTCATCTATGCCCTTGCCACCCATGGCGAGGCAGGCGTGCGCAACCTCTTCAAGCTTTTCGAAAAGGACATGCGTACGAACATGGTGCTGACCGGCGTGCGTTCAGTCCGCGAGATCGGACGCGACGTCATCGCGCAATAGGCGCCTGCCAACGGAATGGCTCATGTCGATGGCGCTTCCTTCTGGAATCGGCTTGCCGCCCCGCATCCAGTACCAGTACCAGTGTCCGCCTGATCACGTACACTAAACCACATTCTGCGTTGAAAAATACGCGACGTTATGGAGATCGTCTGATGAGCAGCGAAAAATCGTACACTCCGCCCAAAGTCTGGTCCTGGGACAAGGAAAGCGGCGGCAAGTTTGCCAGCATCAACCGGCCTGTTGCCGGTGCCACGCACGACAAGGAACTGCCAGTGGGACGCCACCCGCTGCAGCTCTATTCACTGGCCACGCCCAACGGCGTCAAGGTAACGGTCATGCTTGAGGAGTTGCTGGCCCTGGGGCACCGCGGCGCCGAGTATGACGCCTGGCTGATTCGCATCAACGATGGAGACCAGTTCGGCAGCGGATTTGTCGAAGTCAACCCCAACTCGAAGATCCCGGCCCTGATGGATCGCAGCGGCGGAACGCCGGTGCGGGTGTTCGAGTCCGGAGCCATCCTGCAGTATCTGGCCGAGAAGTTCGATGCGTTCCTGCCCCATGGCGGGTCCGCGCGCGCCGAATGCCTATCCTGGTTATTCTGGCAAATGGGCAGCGCGCCCTTTCTGGGTGGAGGCTTCGGCCATTTCTATGCGTACGCGCCTGAAAAATTCGAATACCCGATCAACCGCTACGCCATGGAGGTCAAGCGCCAGCTCGACGTGCTGGACCGCCATCTATCGGAGCATCGTTTCCTGGCGGGCGACGACTATACCATCGCCGATATGGCGGTGTGGCCGTGGTATGGCACCCTGGCCAAGGGACAGCTGTACGAGGCCGGCGAATTCCTGAGCGTACATGAGTACCAGCATGTGCTGCGCTGGACCAACGAGATTGCGATGCGCCCGGCCGTACAGCGCGGGCGCAAGGTCAACCGTACCTGGGGCGATCCTTCCAGCCAGCTGCATGAGCGCCACGACGCCAGCGACTTCGACCTCCGGACCCAGGACAAGCTGGATCCTTCGTCCACGGGCAAGCCATGATTACCCTGTACGACTGCGCCACCGCCCCCAGCCCGCGACGCGCCCGCATCTTTCTGGCTGAAAAAGGCGTGCTGCACGACACTGTCCAGATCGACCTCCGCGCCGGCGAACAAATGGGGGAAGCCTACCGCCAGATCAACCCGCAGTGCACGGTGCCCGCGCTGCGCACCGAAGAAGGCATTTTGCTGACGGACAATGCCGCCATCGCTGCCTACCTCGAAGCCCGATACCCCGAGCCGCCGCTGATGGGGCGCACGCCGCAAGACAAAGCGGAGATCGCCAGCTGGCAGTGGCGGGTCGAGTTTGAAGGCTTGATGGCGGTGGCTGATGCCCTGCGCAACAGCAGTCCGGCCATGGTGAACCGCGCATTGCCGGGACCGACGGATTATCCGCAGATTCCGGAGCTGTATCAGCGCGGCCTCGCTCGCGCCCAGCAGTTCTTTGTGACACTCAACGAACGACTCGCCGGGCGCGATTTCATCGCCGCAGACCAGTTCAGCATCGCGGATATCACGGCGGTGGTGACCTTCGACTTTGCGCGGGTGATCCGGCTCAAACCTGGAGAAGACCTGCCGCATCTGCTGCGATGGCGCGCGGCGATGGGTGAGCGACCGTCCATGGCCCGCTGAACTGCACAAGCGGCGAGCGGAGTGGCCAACACTGCACTGCGCCCGGTCCGGCATTACGCGACATTACGCAACATTACGCGGCGTAACGAATAGTGCAGCCGCCTCGCGTATCCACGCCTGGCGCCTACAGCGGCCTGCGCGCCAGCAAGACCGCGTTGGTGCCGCCGAAGGCAAATGAGTTGGACATCACGGTATGGATGGAAGGGCAATCCCTGGCGGCATTGGGCACATAGTCAAGGTCACATTCCGGATCCGCAACCTTCAGGTTCGCGGTCGGCGGGACAGTCCTGGTTTGCAGCGTCAGCACGGCGATGGCAAACTCCAGTGCGCCTGCCGCTCCGAGCAGATGTCCGTGCATTGACTTGGTGGAGCTGACGGGAATGCGCATCGCATGTTGTCCGAAGACTTCCTTGATCGCGGCGGTTTCCACAGCATCGTTGGCAAGAGTCCCGGTGCCGTGGGCGTTGATGTAGTCGACCGAGGCGGCATCGGTCCCCGCCGATTCCAGTGCGAGTCGCATTGCCAGTGCTTGTCCCTTGACGCTCGGATGCGTCAAGTGGGCGACATCGGTCGTCAGCCCATACCCCACTATTTCCGCCAAGATGTTTGCCTGCCGCGCCTTTGCCGCTTCCCATTCCTCAAGCACGAGAATGGCTGCGCCTTCGCCCAGCACCATGCCGCTCCTGTTCCTGGAAAAAGGCTTGCAGGAAGCGCCCGGATCCTGCGGGTCTTCCGTGGCGACTGTCCGCATGGCTTCCCATGCCTTCATCGGACCCAGCCAGAGCGAGGCTTCGCTGCCGCCGGCGATCATGATATCGACCGCTCCGGAACGGATGCGCTGCGCCGCCTCCCCGATTGCGACCGTCGACGATGAACAGGCGGTGGTAAACGTCAGGTTCGGCCCCGTAATGCCATATTCCAGCCCGATCCAGGAAGCTGCCGCGTTGTTCATTGCCAGAAGCACGCTGAATGGCTTGATGCGGTCGGACTGCTCGCCGTAGAGCGTGCGATAGCCTTCGTCGGCGGTGTGGGCGCCACCCATGCCGGTGCCGAGGAAGACGCCGGTGCGGGAGGGATCGAAGTCGTCGCCGGAAAGCCCGGCCTGCGCCATCGCCTGGTGGCTGGCAGCCAGCGCGAACTGGGTAACGCGGTCCATCATGCGCAGCTTGGGGCCGTCGGCCACGCAAGCCGGGTCGAAGTTTGCCGGGGCCGCAATGCGGTTGGCCAAGCGCCTGTACTCCTCCGCCTCGAGCCGCTGAATGCCGGAACGCGCCGCGGCCAGGCTGGCCATCAGTTCCGCGGTCGAATTCCCCAGCGGGGAAACCACGCCAATGCCCGTCACGGCGACACGCCTCATGTGCGTGCCTGGCCCGGGTTTGCCGCCGCGGCCGCGGGCGGCGGCGTGACGACGTTTTGCACGTAAGCGATGACGTCTCCGACGGTGACCAGTTCGACCTGCTCCGAAGGAAAACGCACGCCGAACTCGTCCTCGATCTTGAACACCAGTTCCATCACTCCCAGCGAATCGACGCCCAGTTCATCGAGCCTCGCTTCCGGCACCAGCTTCTCCGCGGGGAGCTTGTAGTCCTTCACCAGGATTTCGGTCAGACGCTCGACGATGTTCATGTTTTCTCTCCGGCTGTTCATTATCGGTATTTAACTTAGTCGCATTGCATGCGGCCCCTATTGATATCCAACAATCCGGTTTGCCTCCATGCGCGGACCCGGACGGACTTTGCCGCTCCAGCGCGCGAACCGTTCCAGGAGCGCCGGATAGCGCTGCAGGAGGGGAAGCACGCCGCCGCAAAGTGCGGGCCGCATCGCCGCATGGGCGAACACCGCGGCGAGACGGATGCGGCCGGCGAAATGGCGCCGCCATGCTCGCGCATATTCGATCTGCAGCGCGGCCTGCCATTGCGCATCCGCGGCATGCCGCCTGTGCGGCCCGAGCATGTCTGCCAGCAGGATCGCCGACTGGATTGCCATGCTCATGCCTTCACCGATGATCGGATGGGTTTCACCTGCCGCATTGCCAACCAGGAATGCGTGTTGCATGTGTTGCCCGGCATGCTGTCCGATGCGGATGCCCGGCCTGATCGGGCCGGTGGCGATCCATTTCCTTTCCTGCGCGGCGCCGGCCAGCATGTCGCGCACCGCGCCGCAGTGGGCGATGACCCAGTTCGCGGCAGCTTCCTGGGGGCCGCACCCGGGATGCCGGAGCCTGGCCTTTTCCAGCGTCTCGCGGCGCATGCAGAAGGCCAGCGTGACGGCGCCATGATCGGTAACCACCATGCCGCCATACCCGCCAGGAAACGAGAGCACCGGCAGCACGCCCTGGTCCAGGCGCGCACCGGTGAAGTCGGCCTTGAAGGCGAGCAGGTCGGAGGGCGAGCGGGAGCGCTGATCCTTTCCGGATCCATACTGCAGCGGCTGCCAGGAACCGTGCGCGTCAATCAGCACCGGCGCGGCCAGCGTGCGCTTTTCCGACGCGCCGACGGCACGGATATGGCAGCGGAATTGGCCTGCGCCGCCTTCCACCCTGCCGGCAGTCCAGGGCTGGAAAATTGTTGCGCCGCTTTGCCGCGCCTGTTCGAGCAGCAGCGTGTCGAGATGCTCGCGCCGCAGGGCCGCGCCCCATGGATGCGCCGGGTCGGCATACGGCGGCAGCGATGCCCGGACCATGCGGTCGCCGCACACGAACGCCACCTGGCGCAGCGGCGGACCAATCAGCGGCAACAGCCCGTCGCCGATGCCGAGCGCTTCGAGCAGCGGGAGATTGCTCGCGGCGATGCATCCGCCGCACACTTTCTCTCTCGGAAAACCATCCTTGTCAACGATAGCCACCCGCCATCCCGCATTGGCCAGCAGGATGGCCGAGGTGCTGCCCGCCGGCCCGGCACCGATGACGATGGCATCGAAGGTGTGTTCCATCGGCATCAACGCTTGCGCCGCGCGACGAACAAATGACTGAACAGGCCGGCATGCCGCTCGTTCAACTCCCAGTCCGATGCCGCCGCGGGCCACAATTCCGACAATTCCCTGCCATCGAAACCCGCCCTGACGCTGAGCACCGCATCGGTGCGGGTGACTTCGTTCGCGCCGAGCAGTCCCACCATGCGGCTTGCCAGCAGCGCCAGGCGGGCGCGCCTCGGCTCGCAGGCGACAAGCATGTCCGCGCGCTTGCTGACCGCATCGAACAGCTGGCCGATTTGCCCGCTGTTGAAGTGATGGATGAACAGGTTGGCCAGCGCGATATCGAATCGCTGCTCCGCCGCCTGATCGACCCAGTCCTCGATATCCGCCTGCAGCGTCTCGACCGTCCACCCTGTCCTGGCGAAGCCTTCGCGCGTCTCGGGGGCGACCAGGTCCTTGCAGTCGAGGAGCACGACATGCACCCGCGGCCAGCGGGAAGACAGCTGCCGGGCGAGCCGAAGCATCAGTTCGCCGTCGCCTGCGCCGAATTCAATGATGCGTTCGGGCGCGGCCGGAGCTGCCGCCAGTGCGCGGGCAAGAATGCCGGCGCTTCCCATGATCCGGTTGATCAGCCTGAGGTCGCGGCGGGAGCGCACCGCGCGCGGGTCGTGTTCGTCGAGGTCGTCCAGGATTTCGGCTGACAGCAGCCTTGGCAGGGCGGGTTTCATCAGCATGGCCGGCGCGCTCCTAAGCCACCTTGAGCAAGGCGCCGTGGCAGCTCATGCCGGCGCCGAACGACGAGAGCCACCATGCGCCCGGGTCGGAATGATTGCGCAGGGCCTCCTTCATCACGAAATACACCGAGGCGCTGCTCAGGTTGCCGTAGTCGCGCAGGACCGCCGCGCTGTAGCGCAAGTCCTGCCGGTCCAAGCCTATCTGTGTTTCAATCGCCTGCAGCACGTCCCTTCCGCCGGGATGCATGATCCAGGTGCTGATGTCGCTGCGGCTCAAGTCCATGCGGCGCAGCGCCGTGTCCAGTACCTGCTCCGCGTAATGCGCGGCGAGACGCGGCACCTGGCGGGTCAGGATATTGCGCAGCAGGCCATCGCGTTCTTCAAACTTCAGGGCGTCGCGCTCCTCGGTGGCGATCAGCGACTCGGCATGCGTCCATTCGATTCTCCGCAGGTGCTCCTGCGGGCGGCGGGACAGGACCATGGCGCCAGCGCCGTCGCCGAACAGGCAGGCACTGATCAATACGCCCGGATCCTCGTCGAGATACATCGCGGCGCTGCAAACCTCCACGCATACCGACAGCACATGGTTGCATTGGCCAGCCGCCAGCAGCGCGCTCGACAGGCGCATATTCGGCAATGCCGCGGCGCAGCCCTGCCCGACAAGGTCGAAGGCCTGCACGTTGGAGCGCAACCCCAGGGCTTCGATCACATAGCCGCTGAGGCCGGGGCAAAGATAGCCGGTGCAGGTGCTGACCACGACTGCGTCAATGCTGGACGGATGCAGGCCGGACAGCTCGATGGCGCCCAGGCCGGCGCGCTGCGCGAGTTGCGGGGCATTGGTCAGGAACCTCGCATGCAAGGCATTCGGTTCTATATCGAACACTTCGTCCAGCGAGTCCAGAGCAAGATGGCGTGTTTCAATGCCGTTGTCGCGCAAAAGCACGGCTTGTGCAACGGCATGCGCGCGCGGTCCCAGGCGGTTGAACCAGTCGGATCGCCGAAACGCCTCCCAGCACTCAAGCTTTGAATAGCGATGCCGGGGTACAGCCGTTTCAATTCCGCTGATAAACATTTTTATTTATTGAGTGTCGAACATGGTTGTTCATCAAAATGGAACTGCCGATCGCCTTGGCAGGCAATGGGCAGCCATTACGTGGGCCGTACTCCATCCGGCATGAAGCCGGTATCGCCGGAACATCATTCTTGATCGGGGAATTCAAGCAACTGCATTTAACAAACCGCCAACTTCGTTTGCACTGTCATTCGCCGATATCCGCCGATAATGTTTCATTTGTTAATTAATGAAAATCGGACAATCCTGTACCCAGATGGTTCTGCCTGCCTTATGCATTTGAAGGCATGAGGCGAGACCGATGCACGCAACATTGAAATGAGGAGCGAATCCGGCGCTGCGACGACAAGCCCCTGTCTCCCGCTCCTGAGCAATACTGCCGTCGTAGTACAAAGGCCGCCGACGCTGCAAACGGTGTCATCCAGCTTCGTCCTGAAGCCTTGTCCATCGACATGCGCATCGGACTTAACGGGCTGCCGATGGCAGCTCCAAAGGAGCCGGACAACTCACCCCGGTTCCCTTCAGCCCGCAATAGCCGCCAGGGTTCTTCGCCAGATATTGCTGGTGCTCATCCTCTGCGTAGTAAAAAGGCGGAGCGGGATGGCAGAGCTGCGTCGTGATCGCGCCGAGGCCGGCTTGGGAAAGCTGCGTCTGAAAGCGCGCCATGCTCGCCGCCGCGGCCTCGTATTGGCCAGGCGTGGTGCAGTAGACTGCGGACCGATATTGCGTACCCATGTCATTACCCTGGCGCATGCCCTGGGTCGGATCATGGTTCTCCCAGAAAACGTTCAGTAACTTCTCGAAAGAACAAATAGCGGGATCGTAGACAACGAGTGCCACTTCGGCATGGCCGGTCTGCCCTGAACAGACTTCGCGATATGTCGGGTTCGGCGTGAATCCGCCGGCATAGCCGACTGCGGTCGTAAAGACTCCCGGCTCCGACCAGAAGAGCCGTTCCACTCCCCAAAAGCAACCCATGCCGAAATAAACAGACAAGCTGCCTTCGGGGAAATTGCCGGACATTTGGCGGCCAAGAACAAAGTGGACGTCATGCAGCGGGAGCGGTGTAACACGTCCCGGCAAAGCGTCCTGCGCTTGCGGCATGCGCTGCTTGAATGCGCCGATGCCGGACAGGAATTTCTTGAACATTGAGTGGGCTCCATGAAATCGGATTGAGCGACTGACCAGCGGATAGCGCCAGTACAGTCACCATTGTGCAAGTGTAAGCGCCGTGCACGCAGCGTCGCTCCTTCGCGGCGGGACCGGAGGCCGGCTTCATGCATCTTGCCCGCGCCGGCTCAACACCACGCGCCGCCTGCCCAAGGCGCTATAGCATCGCCACAATTCTTCCATATATGGCAAGGCGATCATGAGACCGGTACTTGCCAGGACAATTGCAAGATAGGACGGCGGAAGCGGGTCCTGCTTCAACTGGAACTGGAATATGGCCGTGCCGTTCATCGAGATCAGTGCGATGAACTGGTCCCAGTGCAAGAAGACAAGCAGCACGAGCATCATCAGCGGAAGCAGTTCCTGGAAGCTATGAATGATTTGCTCGCCCGGAAGAATGTTTCGCTTGTCGGCCGCATAACGCAGATCCCACAGGACGGTCGCCTCGTGTGCGAGAAATCCCAGAATCATCAAGGCGAGAACCAGCGCATTGATTTCCAGTAACAGCCCCATCAGCATCGGTATGCCTATCTCGCCCAGCATCAGGAAATGCAGCAGCGATTCCTTGATGCCGGAAGTCTCGCTGATCTTCGTGAGGCGATGGAACAGCCAGTCGCCGAAGCCGACGACTATCCACAAGGGAATGAAAAAATAAAGAATGGAGTTGACCATCAAGTCTGGCAACGTCATTACACCTCCGTGGCTACTAGAGCGGTTTCACCTTGACCGTCCTGTCGAGGCCGGACAGATTGGCATTGGCCCTGCGTCGCGACTCCTTGCCATGGCCGGGCCATGTCACGTCATCACGCCTTGTCCCAGCGGCAATTCGCCTCGGCCTCGGCCTCGACTGAGCCGGTCAGGACGAAAACGCTCTAAATGCCGCAACAACAAAAATTGGAGGCCAATTGATTTGACAAGTTCTGTCCGGGAAGCATGCCGTGACAATGAATACCAATCGCAAGTCATGAGGCCGGGATGGCAGATCAGGAATCCATAGCGTAGCCATGCATGACCAGGCAGTGCGGGCAGTCGGAAAAAGGCGCGATCTCATGACCAGTCTCCGGTTCGCACAACAGCGGGCACTTTGAAGACAAGACTAATCAGTGGGCGTTGCGGCGCCAGCGGTTATCATGTTCGCAGCTTGGTAAATCGGAGACGGATGTGAAACCATGGAGCAAACTCCAGCGCGAGGTCAGCAAACTTTTTGCCGAGGGGCTGCGTTTGCAGATCCAGTGCCGCGCGTACCGCATGGCATCGGCCAGCGGCACGACCGACCTGCCCCGTTACTGGTGCACGCTGGGCAAGGACGTGATCTGGGATTACCCGCGTGACTTTGGCGAGAACGCCACGTATTACCCTTACGAAACGGATGTGTCGTCGATATCGAGTTTATTGCGCGAGTACATCGACATGCCCACCGACCAGCTGCTCAGCTTCGCTTTCGCCGACCGCTGGCAGATCGTAGACATCCTGCTCGCGGCGGACAGGCGTATCGGAAAGCGCCGCCTTCCGGAACTCAAGGCCAGACTCACCCACCCCGGCGCCATAGCGATTGCAGCAACGCGCTGGGGCCGGGAGTGGGAAGACGCAGTACCGGCGCTTGAGCCGGCCAGCCCACCGCTTCCGCCGCTTCCCGAGGCTGCGCCGGGGTTGGCCGACGCGCCGATCGCAACCGACAGCAGCCTTCTTCGCGGACTGAACTCGTAGCGTACCCTGATGCTGCGCCCTTCTCGCCGCCGGCCTGCTTCGGTCATGGCGCTGTATCGATGCAGAAAATGGCCGCAGCCAGTCCGATTCGCGACCCGATGCGCCAGCGGCTTGCTGTATCATCCCATTCCCGAAAACGAAAGCCGCGCATGCTCATCATCACCATCAAACAAGGCAAGGAAAAAGGCTTGCTTTCCGGCGACCCGTGGATTTACGTCTCCGCCATCGAAAAGGTCGAGGGCAAGCCGCAGGAGCGCAATAAGCCGGGCGCCACGGCAATCGTGCAGTCGTCGGCTCGGCAATTCCTGGCCCGCGCGGCCTATAACGCCAAATCGCAAATCGCCGCCCGCGTCTGGACCCTGCGCGAGGATGAGCCGGTCGACCACGCGATGATAAAGCGGCGCGTACAGGCCGGCGTGCTTCTCCGCGCTGATGCGATGCGCAGCGCCGATCCGCAGGCGCTGGTGCAGCTGATCGATGGCGAAAAGGACGGCTTGCCTGGTCTCCTGGTGCACAGCTATGGCGGCATCGCGGGTTATCTGGTTTGCCAGTTCAATGCCGGCGGCGTCGACCTGTGGAAGGTGCCTGTCGTGCAGGCGCTCCTTCATGCCACGGGCTGCCGCAACGTCTACGAACGCTGCGATCCGCTGTTGCGCAGGGGCGAAGGACTGCCCGTCGCGCCACGCGCGCTGGCGGGCGACGAACCTCCTCAGCGGCTGATGGTGCGCGAGGGCGGCCGCCTGTTACCGATGGATATTCGCACCGGCTTCACCTATCCGCGCTGAGAAGCGCGCTGGGTTTGCACGCCAAGGATACATGCAAGCGGCAGGCCGCATTTGGATAGACGCTCTTCATCCACTGCCAGGGTCATTGCAGTAACAGTGATGGCGTTACGGGCACAAGACGATCAGGAAGCCAAAAAATAAAAAGGGTTGCCGACTGGCGCCGGCAACCCTTTAGTTCACACACAGCGTATCAAGCAGCGGTGGCGTATTTCAGATCAAAGCGGTCCAGGTTCATCACCTTGGTCCAGGCTGCCACGAAGTCCTGCACGAAATGCGCTTCGCCGTCTCGTGCTGCATACACTTCCGATAACGCGCGCAACTGCGCATTGGAGCCGAAGATCAGGTCGGCAAGGGTTGCCGTCCAGCGCCGCTCTCCGGTGCTGCGGTCGGTGCCTTCGAATACGCCGGGCGATCCTTCCACCTTCTTCCAGGCGGTACGCATGTCGAGCAGATTGACGAAGAAATCCGGCGTAAGCGTACCGGGACGCTTCGTAAAGACGCCATGCTGCACGTTGTTGGCATTGGCGCCAAGCGCGCGCATGCCGCCCACCAATACGGTCATTTCCGGCGCCGTCAAGGTCAACAGGCTGGCCTTGTCGATCATGCCGCTGGCGACGTGATCTTCGCCCCCCTTGCGAATATAGTTGCGGAAGCCGTCAATGGCCGGCTCCAGTACCTCGAATGAATTGACGTCCGTCTGCTCCAGCGAAGCGTCCGTGCGGCCCGGGGTAAAAGGCACGGTGATCTGATGACCGGCCTTCTGCGCAGCCGCTTCCACCGCGGCACATCCGCCCAGCACGATCAGGTCGGCCAGCGAGATTTTTTTGCCGCCGGAAGCCGAGGCGTTGAATTGATTCTGGATGCCTTCCAGCCTGGAAAGCACGTTCGCCAGTTCGGCCGGCTCATTGGCTTCCCAGTCTTTTTGCGGAGCCAGGCGCACGCGGGCACCATTGGCGCCGCCGCGCAGATCGCTGGCGCGGAAGGTGGAAGCCGATGCCCACGCAGTCTTGACGAGTTGCGCGATGCTCAACCCGGAATCCAGCACGTTCTTTTTCAGCGCGGCGATCTCCGCATCATTGACCAGCGGATGGTCCACCGCTGGCACCGGATCCTGCCACAGCAGATCTTCTTGCGGCACCAGGGGGCCGAGGTAGCGCACCTTCGGTCCCATGTCGCGATGCGTCAGCTTGAACCAGGCGCGGGCAAAGGCATCCGCAAATTCCTCCGGGTTCGCCATGAAGTGACGGGAAATTTTTTCATAGGCTGGATCGACGCGCAGTGCCATGTCTGCGGTACTCATCATCGGCTGGTGCAGCTTGCCGGGAATGTGCGCATCGGGCACGTTGCGTCCGGCGTCGCCCCTGGGTTTCCACTGGTGAGCGCCGGCCGGGCTCTTGGTCAGTTCCCATTCATGGCCGAACAGGGTTTCGAAATAGCTCATATCCCACTTGGTGGGAGTCGGTGTCCAGGCGCCTTCCAGTCCGCTGGTGATTGTGTGGGCGCCGATACCGGTCTCGTAGGTGCTTTTCCAGCCGAAGCCAAGCTCTTCTATGTTTGCGCCTTCCGGTTCGGTGCTGACGTGATGAGCCGGCCCCGCGCCATGGCATTTGCCGAAGGTATGGCCGCCGGCAACCAGCGCGACCGTCTCGTAGTCGTCCATCGCCATGCGGCCGAAGGTATCGCGGATGTCGCGCGCCGATTTGGCCGGATCGGGATTGCCGTTCGGGCCTTCCGGATTGACGTAGATGAGGCCCATCTGCACGGCCGCCAGCGGCTTGGCCAGTTCGCGTTCGCCGCTGTAGCGTTCATCGCCCAGCCAGGTCGACTCCGGACCCCAGTCCACCGGTGTCGGTTCCCACACGTCCTCGCGGCCGCCGCCGAAGCCGAAGGTCTGGAAACCCATCGATTCCAGTGCCACGTTGCCGGCCAGGATCATCAGGTCGGCCCAGGACAACTGTTTGCCGTATTTCTGCTTGATGGGCCACAGCAGGCGACGTGCCTTGTCGAGATTGCCGTTGTCGGGCCAGCTGTTCAATGGGGCGAAACGCTGCTCGCCCGAACGGGCGCCGCCCCGGCCGTCAAAGATGCGATAGGTGCCGGCGGAGTGCCAGGCCATGCGGATGAAGAAGGGGCCGTAATGGCCGTAGTCCGCGGGCCACCAGTCCTGTGAATCGGTCATCAGTGCGCGCAGATCGGCAATGACGGCGTTCAGATCCAGTTTTTGGAACTCCGCTTTGTAATCAAAATCCTCCAGCATGGGATCGCCCAGCTTCCCATGCTGGTGCAGCATGGCGAGGTTCAACTGATCAGGCCACCAATGCGCATTTGTACGGGTCGGTTTCTTTTGATGTGCGACTGGACACTTTGCTTCCTCGGACATGGGCTGCTCCTCTGTTAATTTTGGGTGGTAACGGAAGCAGTCTAAGGCGCGATAAAGCAATTGGGAAACAAATTGAAATTATGCTTCTAATAGCTATTTTCTATTTCTGGCATGGTTTCTCGCAAGATAGGTCCTGCTGCGGCCGGGACTCCTCACCTTCGCGATGTCGTTTTTCCCTTGCCATATGAGGCACATATACGGCACAGGCGGGATTATCGACCGCCATCCTTATTCGTTTTCGCAGATGGAGGCATCTTTTCCTGTTGCTTCTTTCCTCTCCAGGCACGCACGTTCCTTTCCTGCCCGCGAAAGCGGCGCATTCAACAGTCATTGAACATGCGATGTGGTTTGGAACGGAAAACATAAGGCGAAAGAAGGCTGGAAACATCTTCCAAGGGAAAGTCACGCATTGGAGCGTTTTCACCTTGGGCAGCCTGTCGATTCCGTCGCGTCGTCACGCCTTGTTCCTGCAGCAATCTGCCTCGGCCTCGATCAGGCCGGGCAGGGAAAAAACGCTCTGGGCTGTGTTTGATAAGCTGCTGCGCGATCCGGATTGACGCCTGCGGTGCTCGGGTACCCTGCGTACGCGTGCGCTTTCCGGCGCCAATCTGAACCGCTCGCAACGCTTGTTAAACATAGCCTAGTCAGCCTTCGCGATCACCTGTCGTTGACTTTCCGCTTTCAACGCCGCGGCAACGGTATCCGCAACCAAAGTCGTTGCAGCATAAGTGGTTGTTACGATCAATAGGACGCCGAAGATGAGTACCTTAATCATCGCAAACTCCTTTAACAATTTAAAACCGTGGCATGGCAGGGTTAATCAGGGTTAATGGTGAACAAACAGGTAAAAACGAACTTTAAGCAGGGCGCCTGATGCACCGCGCCGTGCCGCAGCGGCATGCTGGAAACGGACTGATGTTCAAAGCTGGCAAAACACGGTGCAGAAGATAGGATCATCACGCCGATATCCAGGCCGGTCCGTCAGGAACGTTTCTCCCGTCTCGCATAGGATGATGGCTTCGTAAAGTCGCAGCCGCACCCATCCTTCATCCCGCTCCGCGCGTCCGGTTCCGTGGACCTGAAATCCCAGAAGGAGCGCGTCTCCCGTCGCGTCAAGTCCATAGGCAAACGGTTCCACCACGCGCTTGTACCCGTAATAAGCAAGCGCCATAAGACGCCTGCTCCTGATGGCCGCACAAATTTCCGGATTCATGCATTCTCCTTGTCGGGCATAAGATGACACCGGAATGCAAGACCCGCAGTTGAATCTGCGGGTCTTGCTCCACCCGTGTCAGATCGTCTCGATCGATGTGCTGAGCACACCCATCAGTTCGATCTTTTCCTGCGAGTTGGCGAAGCCCGCGAGGACATCGCCGCGGTCCATGGCGCCGGTGTTGAGCGCGTTCACCCAACCGGACGTTTCTTCGGCACTGGCAGTGCGCCCCAGGGCGTTCTCGTAGAGCGAACTGACGAACTGTTGATGACTCATGTTGCCGTAGAGCGCCTGTGCCTCCGGAGACGCGAGCATGTGGTCGGCCACCTCGCCGATCGACAGGCCTGACTCCGTCTGCGATAGCCAGTAGTTGATGCCGCCTTCATCCGGATTGCGAAGCAAGGCGGTGTCATACAGCCGCACCAATGCACCGACAGGCGTCTGACTGATGCTCAATTCCACCGGGACCGTCGGTTCGCCCGCGAGATTTTCGGGAGAGTTGATGAACTGGAGCAGCAAGCCGGCACGATCCAGGTTTCCATTCTGGAGCGCGTTCGTCCACCAGCCGAGTCCTTCCGCATCCGGTGTCCGGCCAAGCACGTTCTGATAGAGCGTTTCCACGAACTGCTGGTTGCTCAGTTCACCATGCGCCTGCTGCGATTCCTGCGAGAACAATATTTCATGGGCCACTGTGGTGATCGGCGTGCCGCTCTCCAGAACGCTAGTCCAGTATGCAAGCCCTTCCGCATCCGGAGCCCTGCCCAGAACCGACTCGTACAAGCGGCCAACCGTTGCGGCCGCTCCGGTATCGACCGTTCCGGCGAATTGCAGAATCTCCACGTTGGCGAGAATGTCGGTGCCATCCGCGCCGCCGTTCAATTGCGTGAGAACGAGGTTGCCGTTCTGGATACGCATCGAGACCGCGCCTGGTCCGGCCGCGCTCAGCATCACGGTATCGATGCCTGCGCCGCCGTCAACAACGTCGTTGCCGCCTGCCGGCACAAAGGTCTCGCTTGCGGCGGTTCCGATCAGCGCATCGGCGCTATCGCTGCCCTGCACCGGGGCGCCGGGAACCGGGGTCGGCGCTGGTGCGGGCGCGGGTGCAGGTGCGGGCGCAGGTGCCGGTGCAGGTGCCGGTGCGGGCGCAGGTGCCGGTGCCGGAGTATTGATGGCCGCCGTTGATGCCGAGTAGACCGTCTCCTGTGTGTTATGGTCGTCCGTATAGGTGCCGACCACGCGAAGCTGCTGACCCTTAAGCGCCTCGATCGCCGTGAATTCGGCGCCGGTGGCACCCTCGATATTCTTGAAGCCGCTTCCATCATTGTGCTGCCACTGGAACGTGAACACGGCGTTCTTCAACCCATCCGCGTCGCTCACCATTTCCTGCGACACGATCAGTTTCTGCCCGGGCTCGGGAGTCATGTCGCTGATCTGCAAGGTGCCGGTGGGATCGTCGTTGACATTGTTGACGGCAGCGGTGACATTGGAAACAATACGCTCGACGCCGCCGCGCCCATCCTCGAACACTGCCGTGACACGCAGCCGCAAGCCGACCACGCTGTCATCCGGATGGAAGGTCTTGCCTGTGCCGACCTCTTGCCAGAGCCCCTCCTCCCCATCCACCTCGGCCTCCCACATATATTCGATGCCAGCCTCGTCGAAACCGTCCTCATCGACGATGTTCGCGTGCGAAGCCTCCAGCATCTGGTGCTCGTCCGGAGAAAGGTCACTGATAGTGACGGTACCGGTGGCGATGGCATTCTCGCCTGCGATGCGGACGACGCCGTCGGCAAACTGAAGCCGCTCGATATTGCGCAGAAGATCGATTTCGATCACGGTATCGTTCTCATCGGGGCCATCGTCACCGGCGTCATCAATGATCCGCATGACACCCGTCACGCCGTTCCCGTCCGGCTGCTCATCCCACAGGTATTCGGAACGCAGTCCCGCGAACACGGCCGTATCCACGTCCTGGGGTTCGCCCGCCTCGGGAATATCCACCAGGATCTCGCGGACGATTTCCAGCTGGCTTGGCAGGTAGGTGCGGTCGAGCAGTTTGGTCTGTAGTGCCGTCATGCTGTCGACAGTGTCAATCTCCAGATCATGATTGTTCCTGTCGCGCACGCTGATCCGTACATTGAGCCATGCATCGCCATCGATGATGTCATTGCCGCCCCGCCCTTCGATGATGTCGCTGCCGCGTCCGCCGAGGATGATGTTGCCATCCTTGAAGGAAGTGACGCCGGCGCCGAGGAGCTCCTGCAGACCAGCGATGCGCGCGATGCCTGCCGCGTTCAGGGCATTGTCGAAGTCGGCATTCTCCGGATCGAAATCGTCGCCGCGCAGCACATCGTCATGGTCCCATCCGGACAGGCCTTCCACCATATCGAAGCGGTCGCGCAGGATATCGTCTTCGTCAGTGGTGAAGATCTTGATCATCAGATCCGAGTTCGCATTGACCTGGTGCCCCTTGTGAATGGCCCAGTCGAATCCCGCCATCCCTTCGTTGCGCTGGATGCCCTCGCCCTGGACCATGATGTCGTCACCGGCCTCGCCATCGTAATCGGTGTCGTTGGTACCGCCATTGAGAACATCGTGCCCGATGATGGTGCTGTTGAAGAACAGTTCCGAGTTGTCCCCTGCAAGCGTATCGAAGCGCGCACCGCCTTCCATCCAGTCATCGCCCTCGTTGCCGAGAAGGAAGTCGCCGCCGTCGCCGCCGAGGATGAAGTCGTTACCGGTGCCGCCGAAGGCTTCCTTGCCGTCGGGTCCTGTGGTGATGAAATCCGTGCCAGCGCCCCCGAACAGCAATGCGAGCCCGCTGCCGCCGTGCATGACGTCATCGCCTGCCTCGCCATGGATCATGTCGACCTCGCCGATGTCGGTGCCGGCGTTGGTGATGATGTCGTTGCCATTGCCGCCATGGAGGATATCGACGCCGTAACCGCCTTCGATCACGTCATCGCCGTCATCGCCCCATACGGTATCGTCGCCGTCGCCTGCGATCAGGGTGTCGTTGTTCGACGTTCCGCCTAGGACGACGTGATCGGCGCCGGTATATTGCAGGTACCCGTCCTTGCGGATCACCAGCGGATAGAGTGCATCCCGAACCGGATCGCCCGACGCGCGTATCGGGTCCGCCTCATATTGGCGAGTGGTATCGAGCTCCAGGAAATGATCCGGAGTCGAGAAGATGTCGCCCGGCAGGTGCGAGGATTCCGCGCTGCCGAGGTCGGTATTGCGCATCACGATCTTCGCAAGCGAATTGTTCTCAAGTTCGTTGAGCAGGTTCAGGCCCTGGACGCGCGACAGATAATAGAACCGGTCGCCGTCCTGCAGGTTTTCAAGCTGGGTTTCGAACACGAAGCTGAAGGTCGATCCCAGCATGCCGCCGAAAGACATCTTCTTTTCGGCCAGGCCGCCGATCCAGAGGTCGATCAGGTTCAGACCGGTTTCGGTGTTTGCCCAGGCTCCGGTACCGCCAAGGAAGGCCAGCCGATCGGCGGGAGCACCGTCGCCGCCAAGGACGAGCGCCGCGGCGGCATCGCGCTTTTCTTCAACCGTGGTCGCGTTGAGAATGGTTTCATGCCTGCCGTAGGCGGCAATGAAGTTGATGACCGATCCGGAATGGTTGATGTTCTGCGCGAATTCGATCCAGTTGCCGTAAGGCTTGAGCTGGGTATCGCCGGTCATTTCAAAGAACTGCTTGCGCGTCTCGTTGAGTGAGGGCACGCCGGTATCGCGGGCACGGGCAATATTGATCGCGGCCAGGTCGAGCGGTAGGCCCAGGAGGTTGCTGCGCAGCGCGGGCGTGATGAACTCGTCGATTTCATTGCCTGCCTGGCGCGTCATGCCACGGACGATGGCGCCGGCGGCTTCCCTGGCATCCATGCCTTCCGGGACGAATTCCACGGGGTTCAGGAAGGCCTCGATCAGGCCGATATCGTCGCGCTTTCCGTCAATGTCGATCCTGTCGACGGTTTCGGTCAGCATCGAGTGGCCGAACCGGTAGACCACGTGGGCGAATTCGGCAACGATTGATGGATTGATGTCGACGCTGGGCTCGAATACAAACAAGTCCACATCGGGCTGTACTTTCCGGGCGAACTCTTCGAACACGAGGTGTTGATACTGCATCTCGGTGGTGAAGCGGGCCGCCTGGAAAACGCGTTCTCCGTTCCATTGCAGCGCATTGATTGCATCCGCGGTCGCCGGAAAAGTTACTATTGCGTCGGGATTGCTGAGCCATTGCTTCAGGAAGGCCAGATCGCCGCTCTCCAGGATGACCTCCTTCAGGTGTTCGCTGATACGGTTGTGCTCCGAATGGAACACATGATGCACGGCGGTCAGGCCAATGTTTTCATTGCCGCGGCCGTCGCCGGTGATGAAGTGGGAGTCAAGCAGTTCATTGTCGTACTGCGTCAGCCTTCCCCTGTTATCCATCGGAAGATTGGTGTTTCCGGTGATGTCATCGGCGTCTTTTTGCAGCACGCCATTGACTAGAACCGGAGCCGCGGTATGCGCAATATCATCGAGGAAGGCATGCTTGGTGCGAAACGCGTTGGCGGTGCTGATCGGCTCATCGAGATTGCCCTCGACCTTGCCGCTCGCAGTGACGATCTGCGGCAGTCCATTTGCGCCGGGCTCGAATTTCCCGTACTGATCGGTTGCCAATAACGGAATGTTAGTGACGTCGGCATCGGTCAGCTCGATACCGAGAACCTCGCGCGCCTGCGTCTTGACTTCCGCCCAGGTTGGCGGCCCGCCCTTCTCGCCGTCAAGCAGGCGGCCGGTTGCGACCGGTTTTCCTTCCACCAGTACATATTCGCGCAGGAACACCTGGTGGGAAGGATGCGAGGTATAGGTCTGGTTCTGATCAACCCAACCTGTCGTCTGGTTGACATGCTCCTGCACATCGTCAGCGGTGCCGAGAACACCATCGGCGCCAGGCTGGTTCTGCGCACGCGTCAGTACCATGAAGTTGGTATGGCCGCCCTCAACATAGAGAGGATCGTCCGGCTTCAACGGCATGTAGACGGTGCCGCTGCCACCCTTGTTGATCAGATCGAGTCCATGGTCGAAGAACTGGCCGAACAGCGTCATCCAGGAATTGAACGGCGCGGAGATGCCATCATCCGGTGCCTTGTTTTCAATGAATACGACCTTGGGCGTGTTGGGGTTGTTGTCATGGTCGATCAGGACGTGGTCGGTGGAATCGATTGCAGGATTGCCCGTAGTCTGGTCGGAAATCAGGTTGCTGATGGTACGCGGCGCGGAATCAAAGACATCGCCGGCTTTTTGCTTGTAGCTTGTCGTCCCGGTCTGGCCTGGGAAAATACTTTGCTCTGCCCCCCGGAAATCGGTTGTCAGCAGGCGGGGCATTACCTGATCGGCGGCACCATAGTTTTCGCGACCTGCAACGATATTGTTGTAGGTGCCGTCGACAGTACGCAAGCCATAAGGCAGCATCGGATTGCCGACAATCGTCGCAAGATCCTCTCCTGCGGCATGACGCTCAGCAATGATGATTTGCTTGAGCATGAATTCCAAATCGTGCTTGACCAGTGTGACCATATTTTTCTCCCTGATGAGTGCCTACCGTAATGACCGAACAGACATGACCGCCCTCGGGCCTTGCCTGGAAACATAATTTCCTCAGGGATAGTTATATTGAGTTGCACGACCTTTCTCTATCGGACAGAAGTACGCCTGTACCTAGGTCGGAACAGATTGAGAAACTGCAAAAACCGAATGCTAAGTTTGGTGAGGAAGATAGAGACGAGGCCTTGTTCCCGCTGTCGCTTTCCCTCTGGAATCAGTCATTTTTCAGATAGGTTGTTGCGTGCCACCCGGATACATTTTTCTATTGGAAATAGCCGCAGCTGTTCGACGACGAAACAGTTTTGGCGCCGTCTTTGTTGATATTTCTCAGCCTTCAGGGATGCATGACAAGGGGTTAGAACGAATTTCATGCATCCACGAAGTGGGCAGAAGTGAACCTCCCGCGTGAAGACCTTGATGGAAGAAAACAGGCTTGCGTAGCATCAATATCTAGCCGTTACAAGCAGTTACATTCGTAACACGTAGTAACTTCAGGCAACAGTTAAGTGCAAGAGATTCAGCCAGCCAAGACACCAGCAATCATCCGGTAAACTGAGCAAGCCAAGGAAAATCATGATTCTGATTGCGACTACCGATTCCATCCTACTGTCACGCTGCAACCAGGGCTTAAAGGGAAACGGCACGGTGATTGCCGCCTCCGAGCCCGATTATTTGTGCGAGACAGTCAGACAATTGAAACCGGCACTGCTGTTGATCGATTTCCAGCTGATCGGCTATGAACGCCTGCAAAGCATCTCGCGCATTCAACTTGCAAGCCCTCGCACACGTATCCTGGCGTTGAATGTTTTCGCGGACGAGCGGACCGAGTTCGAACTGCTCAAATCCGGCGTACGTGGTTGCTGCGCATCCGATGCTTCACCTGAGCAGATCGGTCGCGCCGCCTTCGCACTGGTTCAAGGGGAGTACTGGATACGTCGCAGCCTGATGTCTCGCTTGGTGGAGCAGCATCTCACAACCAGGCAGGAGCGGCAGCCCTCGCCGGCCGACCTCTGCATCCTCATGCAAGGCCTTACCGAACGCGAATCCCAGATTGCTCGGCTGGTCGGCCAAGGCAACAACAACAAGCAGATTGCGCGCATGCTTGAGATTACCGAGCGTACCGTCAAATCGCATCTCACAGAAATTTTCCGCAAGGTTGGCGTGAGCGACCGGCTGTCCTTGGCACTCAGGATCAGCGGAGCCGCTTCGCATGCGACACCTCAACCGGATTCCGACATCCACGACTCTCGTTTCCGCCCATGGCGAGATGACATTACGACTGCGTCAGTCTCTATTCCAGCAATCTGATTCTTCACTGCACTGAGGATCCCGGAGGATTTGCCAATCGCAATGCGTTATGCGGAGCACCGCCCTCGCCGCCGTGCATTGCCATGCTCTCGCCCCGAACCGGCTTGCACGCGAGCCCGGTCATGACAACGCAAAGCGTTCAGATTTGAAGCACTGCTTGCGGTACTCGGCGTATGTCTGTATGCGTGCGCTCCCGCTCCTCAATACAGTTCCGAACCGTTCGCACTGCTTATCAAGCACAGTCTAGGACCTGTTCACACTTGCTTCGAGAGAGGCTTGGCGACGCTCGGGATAACCAGGGCAGGCAGGACCAGAGGCCCATCCCCTTGGCCTGCGGTCCCTACCCTGCTCAATCAAGGCTGAGCGATTAAAGATAATTTGAAATGGAGTTAAGAATCTGCCGCGGCGATGCGAGTGCCGGCAGCATCGACCAGCGGTCGCGTCCGTCATGCCCTATGCGCAGCATACCGGTATGCTGGCGCAGGTCGGCATCAATCACGGGATCGGGATCGAAAAAGCCCAGCTTGCGGCGGATCAGGTCGATGTCCTTGCGCTGCCCTGTCAGGAAAGTCCATCCCGATTTGATTCCGTACTTTCGCATATAGTCTTGCAAGGCCGCTGCGGAGTCGAACTCGGGTTGCAGGGTGATTGAATACATGAACACGTCGCGGCCGGCCTTGGCACCGAGCGCCTGTTGCACCTGCAGCAGATTCGCCGTATTGGGTGGACAGATGTTGCTGCAGTTCGCATACATCATGTTAAACACCACCATCTTTCCCTTTACCAGATCATCATAGAAGCGCACCCGCTTTCCTTCATGCGTTTCCAGCACAAGATTCGGAAAGTATCCGGATTCTTCGCTGGATGGGCGCGCGTTGCCCTGTTTGGCCACGGCAAGGTTGGCGATGGCCGCCGAACTCGCGACAGCTGTTTGCAAGAACGATCTCCTGCTGGTCATGAGAATTCCCCTTTGTGATGTCTTCTGTTGGAAACCGATTTGCTTGATGCGAACGCCTTGCCTGCATCAACACTTTCACGGCTTTTTGCTTTTGCTTATGCCTTATACCAATCCCGAGCCATGCCATTTCAGGCGGAAAAGAACGCGATCTCATGCATGGCTTCGCTTGGGATTGGCCTTGCCTGCAGACAGCGGGAACAACCCTTTACGGCACCACGTCGAAACGCACCATCATGTGATGGTCTTCATGGACCGTGTTATGACAATGCATGATGTATTTGCCGACGAAGTCCCTGAAGCACACATGAATACGCACCACCTCGCCCGGCCGAAGTTCGAAGACATCCTTGCGGCCGCGTTCATGCGGCGGCGGCGGCAAGCCATTGCGCGTGAGGATGCGAGCTTCTTCGAAATGGATGTGGACCGGATGGCTCCAGCTGCCTTTGCCCTGCAGTTCCCAGATCTCCGCTTCGCCGCGCTTGACTGTTGCCATCGGCTTGGTTTCATCGAACAGCTTGCCGTTCACCGTCCACATGTCATTTTCGCGGTCGAACTCCCATCGACGGATTTTCTTGACACGTGTCGGAAAAATCGGCCGCAATGGACGCAGTACCGGGGGCACGCGGCTGTTGTCCGGCGTGACCGGATCGGATTTCACGTCGAAGCGCAGGATCTGTGTTCCGGGGCGCAGCAATACGCCGGTCGGCCCGCGTCCGTCGAGATGTTCCAACCGGTTCACGATGAAGAGCTGGCTGCCCACCGGGTATTTGGAAAAGTCGATAACGATGTCGCCACGTTCCGCTGTCGCCAGGCGCAGCTTGTCGGTCTCCACCGGCGCGGGCAACAGATTGCCGTCGTTGGCGATATGCCAGAAATTCTGGTCCGCATTGTTATGAACCAGATAGAACTCGTAGAATCGCAGCGAAGAGCCGTTGAGCACCCGGAACCGGTATTTGCGGCGCTCCACTTCGAAGTACGGCTGTATCTTCCCGTTAACGCAAAATTTTTCGCCGACAATGCCTTCGGTATCGAACTGGTTGAAATAGAGATAGCCGCTCGAATCGAACATCTTGTCCTGGAACAGCAAGGGAATATCGTATCTGCCTACGCCGCTGGGCAAGCGCAGCGCGGTGGGATTCGGATCATTCTCGTTACCCGAGTCAAGTTCGTCGAACATGAGGCAAAAGCCGGCGAGCCCCTTGTACACGTTGGGGGCGGTGAACTCCATCCTGTGATCGTGATACCACAGCGTTCCGAGTGCCTCATAGGAGTCGCCATAGGTATCCGGATACCCATCGGCGTTGGTATAGATGTTTGGATAGTGATGATCCTTGTAGCGACCGGGGCGGGTCATTGTCGATCCGCATTTCTCCCTGCTGTAGAAGTCGGAAGGATAGCCATCGCTTTCCGACGGCGTATGGCCGTTATGCAGATGAGTGGAAATTTCCGGCGACCCGTAGCCGACATGATTGGTCGGCAGATTGTTCTCGATGCGCACCAGCGCAGCCTCGCCGTAACGGAAGATGAAGGTCGGTCCGGGAAGCATGCCGTCGTATCCCCAAATCTTTTGCGTCGGGAGTTCCGGATGAAATGAGTGATTGTCTTCCCTTACATTCAATTCATAGAATTTCCGCGGAGGGAAACGATCCCACGCCTGGTGAGGCAATCTTCCAGCCTCATCCTTGCCGGCGGCTTGCGTCGGGGCCGGGTTGAGCCGCGTGACCGGCTCTTTGATTCTCGGAATCGGCAGGGGCACGATGAACGGCGTAGTGTACGGGCTCCGTCCAGGTGTTGACTTCCTGAAGTCGTCCCTGGTGGAGCTGCTCGTCGACTTGTCATCCTTTTTTCTGGTGGACTGCGCATCGGCGTTGCGTACCGAATAGGTAACCAATCCTGTAGAGGCAATCGCCAGCGCGGAATTAAGGAGACGACGCTTTTTAATGCTGGAATTCGGTTTGGCTGTATCGCGAGACATGGCTTACTCCCTGGGACATTTGTGAACGCACGTGGCACCGTGCTTGAAATTTATTGTCGCTTACAGAAAGTTACATGTCGGGCAGTATTTCACTATGACAAATGTCATGCCAAACTTGGTCGATTGATAACCATCAACTGTCTTATCCCAAGGAAACATCAGGTGGAGCCGGATGCCGGACTTGCAGACGCAGATAGTTAGGCATTCGACTTCTGGTTCCCACACTTGACTTGCATCAACTACAGATTGCCATTCTTGCATTGTTTAGTGGCCTGCTGGAAATTAAGCTTGGCGAAGACAAAAAAGGGAGAATGCTATGGAACCGACAGCCGCAACGACTGCCGACATGGATATCGACACGCAGTCCCAGTCGAAGATATACCGGATCAACCGCAATAAACTCCATGCGGCGCTCTGCATTCTGGCCTCTTCCTTATCAAGCTTCGGGATTCTCGCCTGGCTGTTATGGTAGGACACCTGTCACGGGTAATAGCGGCGCAGGAAGAATCCCTTTCCGTCCAGTGGCAGAACGGGGACTCTGTTCAATACCGGTTTGCCTTGACGGGCGTGGATTAGGTTTCAGCAGTGTCACATGAGGTCTGCAATATCGGTGCCAGATCAGCTTTGGTTTTTAAGGATTAATCAATCCGTGCAGGCTGACGTCGGGAGGGAAAGCGTCAGAGAACGCCCGCTGCGATGCTCCGTTGAAGGTGATAATAAAAACCTGGTGACATTAATGCCAGTCTTAAGTCAGCATACCAAATGAGATCAACGGATTTTTTCGACAGGCACAGCGGAAAGCGACGCGATCTCGTGGCATGGATTGGCAGATTGCGGTCATGAAAAAAGCGGAGTTTTTTTGGATTTCAGTGGCAGGATCTTTTTCTCCGCCATGACTTCTTTTGGTAACAGACAGTACCCGGTGCCCGGCATACTGCCGGTACGCGTGCGCTCCCTCGCCTTTAACGCAGCTCCGTACCATTGGCGATGCTTGTCACCTGCAGCCTGGTGCCAAAGCAGAGTGGCGAAAGCAAACACCGGACGCCATGCTCGTTCAGATCGCTTCGGCGATCGCCCGTCCCAGGTCCTGCGTGCCTGCCTTGCCGCCGATATCGCGCGTGAACGGCGCATTCGCCGGCCCGGCTTCCAGCACCTTTTCAATCGCGCGCAGCACCGCCGCGCCGGCTTGCGCATGGCCCAGGTGCTCCAGCATCATCGCGCCGCACCAGATCTGCCCGATCGGATTGGCAAGGCCCTTGCCCGCGATATCCGGCGCCGATCCGTGCACCGGTTCGAACAAGGACGGAAAGGCGCGCTCGGGATTGATGTTGGCCGACGGCGCGATGGCGATCGTGCCGGTGCAGGCCGGACCGAGATCGGACAGGATGTCGCCGAACAGGTTGGACGCTACCACCACGTCGAAGCGGTCCGGATTCTGCACGAAATGCGCGGTCAGGATGTCGATGTGGTACTTATCCCAGCGGATCTCCGGATACTGCCTGGCCATCTCGACGACGCGCTCGTCCCAGTACGGCATGGTGATGGAAATGCCGTTGGACTTGGTGGCCGAGGTCAGGTGCTTCTTCGGCCGCTTCTGCGCCAGCTCGAAGGCGAATTTCAAGATGCGGTCCACGCCCTTCCTGGAGAACACGCTTTCCTGGAACACCACTTCGCGCTCGGTGCCTTCATACATCTTGCCGCCGACCGAGGAGTATTCCCCCTCGGTGTTTTCGCGCACCACATAGAAGTCGATGTCGCCGGGCTTGCGGTTGGCCAGCGGAGTGGGAATGCCGGGCATGAGCCGGACCGGGCGCAGGTTGACGTACTGGTCGAATTCACGCCGGAACTTCAGGAGCGAACCCCACAGCGAGACATGGTCGGGCACGGTGTCGGGCCAGCCGACGGCGCCGAAGAAGATGGCGTCATGGCCGCCGATCTGGTCCTTCCAGTTGTCGGGCATCATTTGCCCGTGCTGCCGGTAATAGTCGCAGGAGGCGAAGTCGAAATGGTCCCACTGGAAATCGATGCCGAACTTGCGGGCCGCGGCGTCAAGTACGCGCAGGCCTTCCGGTACGGTTTCCTTGCCGATGCCGTCGCCGGCAATGACCGCGATGCGATGTGTTGTCATAAATAGTCTTGATGAAAAAATGGAACGACAGCGCCGCCGCCGCTCAACTTTCCATGTCGAAGAATGTTGCTGTTCGCAAGCGGTCCGGCAGCGTTGAACGCTGGATTACTTGATCATTCCCGCATCCTTCGCATCCTGCACGTACAACTTGGTACGCTTGGCAACGAAGTCGGGCATTTGATCCACAGGGATATCGACAAGATCATATCCGCCTGCCGTCAGCTTGCTGCGCATCTCCGGGTCGCCATTGAGCACCGCCATGAGATCGGACACTTTTTTCTGAATATCCTTGGGTGTCGACTTCGGCACGGCAACGCCGCGGTAAGCACCGTCAACCCAGTCGAGTCCGACTTCCTTGAAAGTCGGCACCTCGGGGAAGGCAGGATGGCGTTTTTCCGACGCTACCGCCAGCAGGCGCATCTTGCCCTTCTGCTGTACGGCAAACGGCAGGTAGGTCATGGCCGCATCGACATGGCTGCCCATCATCGAGGAAATCAGATCGCCGGTGCCCTTGAACGGCACATAGGTGGTCTTCAGCCCCGCCTGCTTGTTCCAGCGCTCGTGTGCCATGTGGTTTGCCGACAGGCTGCCGGAACCGGCGATATTGAGGGTACCCGGCTTGTCTTTCGCGGCTTTCACCAGATCCTGATATGTCTTGTAGGGACTGTTGCCGGGCACCACGATCGCATCGGCGGTGAAGTGATAGAAGTAGACCGGCGTGATGTCCTCGGTCTTGTACTGGGCCGAGCCTTCCAGCGGCTGCAGCACGATATGCGGCAGGTTGACGCCAACGATGGTGTAGCCGTCATTGGGCATGGTGTTGAGCTGTGCCCAGGCCAGCGCACCGCCGGCGCCCGCCTTGTTCAGCACGAGCATGGTTTGCTTGTACTTGTTCTTGAAGAGCTCCGCCTGCAGGCGCGCGACATAGTCGGACTCGCCTCCCGCGGGGAACGGAATGACGTACTGGATTTGCTTGTCGGGATATGTCTGAGCTTGCACGCTTGCGCAGCATGCGGCAAGGCCGAGCGCGATACTACCGAGTATCGAATGCAGTTTCATGTCTGTCTCCTGTCTCTATGTTTGGAATGCGATGTGTCACCACCCGCGGCCATCACCGTGACCGTCAGTCCGGAAACGATTCATCCCTGAAGTCCATACGTTCCACTTCGGGGATGCCTTTCCGAAGGAATGACACTTATGCCCACTGTATGGCATTCGTTTCGGACGGGATATGGCTTTCAGTTAAAGTAATATGTCTTCAAAGTTAATAATCTGCTTCTGAAGCAATGAAAGCATGCGTCTTTCCATGAAAGAACAGCATCAAATGTATTAACATGCTGTCAACTTCCACCGTTTCGCGGGCTTCTTTTCGGTAGGAATAGGGACAGCACAATTAACATTCATAAAAGATTGTTTCATCTCATCTGTCTGCATGCCCAGTCGATCAAACCCTGGCAGCGCATCACTTAACACTTCAAGGACCGTCTTTCTCATACGGCAACCACATGGAGCTTGCATCCGAGCTTAACGCTACCCGCGCATCCCAGCCCGAGTTTGCTGCGGTGCGACTTTGTGCAGGATCAAACATGCCCATTTGTTAATACAAAACGCTTAATCCGAAGCTTGAATTAGCGTAGTCCAGACCTAGACTTTGCCAACTGCCGCCCGTAACTGCAGCAGGCTGTGCCATGTGCGTATGAATAAAGCGGTCCGCTTTTTCCTGCGTGGAATCGACGATCTATCGACGCGCAACTGTCCTGCGTCTTCTGACGGCAGATGTTTATTGCCCATCAGGAGGCCATGATGAAACGATTTTCCACGATCGCACTTGCTGTCTCGCTCACGGCGTGCGGCGGCTCGGACAACGGCGGCGGCATCGCCGGAACGACGAGTACTCCGAACAGTTCGACGGCCCAGGTAATGACGACCGTCCCGCCGGGAACGCCTGCGAGCCCCGCAACGGCGGCCAACCCTGCCGATCCGGCGGCGGGTACACCGGCCACGTCCGTGCCCCCGCTGGCACAAGCCGCCACACCATCAGGTACGCCGACAGCAGCCACGCCTCCCCTGGCTGCAGACACTCCGCCGGCCGATGCCGCAGCTACCGCATTTTTTGTGAATGCCTATCAGGCCGGACTTGCCGAAATTCAAATTTCTCAGCTTGCCGCCACCCGGGCCGAGGATGAGAATGTCAGGGAATACGCGCAGCAAGTGCTGGCGCATCACACCCTCCTCAATGGAGAAATCCAGAAGATTGCACAGGCAAAGCAAGTCACATTGCCAACCTCTATCTCCCAGGAACGGACGGCGGATGTCACCGCGCTGACAGCATTGAGCGGACTGAATTTCGACCGTTATTACATGGCGCTGAATGTGAATGCCCATCGGGCCTCGGTGGCGTCGGCGCTGCGCGCGGGGGCTTCCACCAATGACGACAATGTACGGGTGTTCTCGGTTTCCGTGCTCCCGATCTACAAAACGCATCTGGTGTTTGCCGAGGATATTCTCAATCAGCTTGATCCGGCCGCGTTCGTGGCCACGATCCACCAGAGCAGCCAGGCTGAAGTGGCATGGGCGCAACTGGCTCTTGAGCGTGCAAGCGACGCCGGCGTGCGCCGGTATGCCCAGAAGATGGTCACTGAACATACCGCTGCAAACGAGCGCATTTCCTCCTTTGCCCGCGACAAGCAGCTGCCCTTGCCTGGCGATCTTAATGAGGAGCAGCAGGCGGTGACGGAAGACTTGAGCCGCTTCTCGGGAGCGGACTTTGATCGCGCATACATGGATGTGAATGTCATTTCCCACCTGCGCGCCGTCCGCTATGCCCGCAGCCAGCTCGGATCCTCCGGACGTGACGTCGACGTGCGAGAGCTGGCCCGGGAGCTCGAGCCCGAGCTGGCCGGACATCTCGCCAATGCCGCTGAACAGGCACGGCTGATCGAGCCGAGCTTCGCCTACCGCGCGTACCAGGCGAATCTGGCGGAAGTCAGCCTGGCCTACCTGGCAACCGCGCGGTCGACCGACAGCGGCGTCATCGGTTATGCGCAACGCATGATCGGCGAGCATCTGCCCGTCGTTGCCCAGCTGCGGCAACAAGCGGCAACATCGAGCACTCCATTGCCGGTCGAGGTGTCGCCGGAAGCCATGCTCGCGTTCGGTACGCTGCTGGTGATTGACGATGGCCTGTTCAACGCGGGATATGCAGCCTACAACGCCCGCCTGCATAACAAGGCAATCGAGCTGTTCACCGAAGAAACCCTCAGGCCTGACAGCACCGCGACCCAGGCTTTCGCACAGACGCTCTTGCCAACACTCACCGCGCATCGGGATGAGGCACGCACGCTGCGGTCGAGGTTCGCGCCCCAGGTGCTGGAGCTGATTCAGCGCTTGCCTGCCTTCGCCGGCACTTCAATGATGTAAGGCGTCAAGCAGGTTGATCTGGCAGCGGCCTTGACCGGCCTGCTGCCGAAAATCCTGGAGCTCGCACGGCACGGACAGGCCGCGAGATGTTCGACCAGGTCCACGATCAGGGTTGACTCTAAAGCGGGTTCACCCTGACCGGATGGAATCAGGAACATGCCGTTTTGCGCGCACCGGCCCGGGGGAAGAGTAAATTCTGGGTAAGGAAGCTACCGGGCCCTTGCCGGATTTTTTTGGCGCAGGCGTTGCGCCGCATCCGGGCGAAAGCCCGCCATCAGCAGCTGTCTTGTTTCCCCTTACACTCGGCTGCGATCCAACTCATCGGTGTCGGCCCCAAGCCACCTGCTCATTGGCGGCCATATCCGCGCGCCGCCGAAAGTCCGTTTTCCCGCCCTAAAAAATCGCTTTGATTTCAACAGCTTGCAGTGAATTCACCGGCCTTTTTCAAGGCTGGCACGGCGCCTGCTATATCTCCTTCAAGCGCGATGAAGCGCCCTCCACCCAACGAAGCAATCCATTCACCCCGTCACTCTTAGGAGAACCATCATGAAAGCACTGACCATCAAGGACCTGTCCGTCACTTCCGAACTCGATGCCAAATCCATGACTTCCGTTCGCGGCGGCCACGGCGCCGTCCGCTTCCCCGCCCTGTTCGCCGGTCCGCTGTTCAGCGCCTCCAAGAGCGAAATTAACTTCGGCGCCGAGCAGGCAATGGGCCAGAGCCAGAACACCCTGGTCAACAACGGCAACAACGTCGCCTTCGCTTCCGGCATCAAGTCCAATGTCAATCCGACTCAGACCGGCAAGAACACCATCAACTTCATGTCGTAAGCGCCGCCGGCCGCGATGATCATCGCCATTTACCCGCTCACCTTCTTCGCCACGTTATTCTTAAGGATACTCATCATGAAAGCACTGTCCATCAAAGACCTGTCCGTTGCCAAAGACCTCGACGCCAAGGACATGGCAAGCGTCGCCGGCGGTACCGGCATGTTCAAGATGCCCGCGCTGTTCGTCGGCCCGCTGTCCAGCATCTCCAAGCGCGAGGTCAACTTCGGCGCCGAGCAGGCGATGGGCCAGGAGCAGAACACGCTGGTCAACAACGGCAACAATGTCGCTTTTGCGGCCGGCATCAAGTCCAGCGTGAACCCGACCCAGACCGGCAAGAACACCATCAATTTCATGTCCTGAAGCCGGCACGCCGGCGGAGGCCTGCCTCCGCCGGAACACTTGCCACGACAGACAGCTCCAGGCCAATCACCAAGGAGCATCGCCTGTCGAAAAGATTCGCCGCTTCTTTGCGCCGTGCACGGCCAAATAAGGTGACCATGTTCGCATGTCATACCAATCCCAGGTCACCGCAAATCAAATGAGACCGATGGATTTTTGTGCCCTGGCAAGGCCGAGTTGGCAGATCAGAAATCCATAGCTGGACTATGACCATGGACTGTAGGGATGGGAAGAGCTATCCGGCACGCGGCAGGCAAGGCCTCATCCCCGCAGCGGCAACGCGGTCTTGTAGCGCACCTGTTTCAGCGCGAAGCTGGAACGGATCTTTTCAACTTGCGGAATCGGCGTCAGCTGTTCGAGGATGAAGCGTTCGAGCGCGCCGATATCCGGCACCGCGACGCGGATCAGATAGTCGGCATCGCCGGTCATGAGGTAGCACTCCATCACTTCTTCCCGCGCGCAGACCCGCGCTTCGAAGGCCTGCAGCGCCTTCTCGCTCTGCTGTTTCAGACTGATGGAAATGAATACGTTCAGATGCAGGCCCAGCTGCTTGGGGTCGAGCAGCGCGACGTACTGACGGATCAGTCCCGCCGCTTCAAGCGCCTTGACCCGCGCCAGGCACGGCGAAGGCGACAGGCTGACGCGCCGGGCCAGTTCCACATTGGACAGGCTGCTGTCCTGCTGAAGCTCGCGAAGAATGCGCAGGTCGATGGCATCAAGATTCATTATGCTGAAATTCCTCCATTTCTCGGCATATCATGCTGTTAAGCCGCAATTCTACAGCCATTTCGGAGAATTATTCCGCGTCAGGTGTCTTAAGATAGGGCGATTGAGGAGACATCATGAACGCACGCGATTTTCAGCTTGGCGGCAAGGCAGACATCGAACACCCCGTCGACAGCGACGCCACGGAAACCGCGGAGTGGCTGGAGGCGCTGCAATCCCTGATCGAACGCGAAGGCCCGGAACGCGCCCGCTTCATTCTCGACCGCCTGGCCGAGACTGCGCAACGGCACGACATCGGCTGGCAGGCGAAACGCGGAACGCCTTATGTGAATACCATTCCGGTGGAGCGGCAACCGCTCTTCCCCGGCGATCTGGCCATCGAGGAGCGCCTCGCATCGCTGATGCGCTGGAATGCACTGGCCATGGTGGTGCGCGCCAACCAGGCTTACGGCGATCTCGGCGGCCATATCGCCAGCTACGCGAGCGCGGCCGATCTGTTCGAAGTCGGCTTCAATCACTTCTTCCGCGCAAGAACGCCGGAATTCGGCGGCGACCTGGTGTTCTATCAGCCGCATTCCGCGCCCGGCATCTATGCGCGGGCCTTCCTCGAAGGACGGCTGAGCGAACGCGATCTGGAACATTACCGGCAGGAAGTCAGCGCCCGGAAAGCCGGGGCGCAAGGCTTGTCGAGTTATCCGCACCCATGGCTGATGCCGCAATTCTGGCAATTCCCCACCGGCTCGATGGGCATAGGGCCGATCAGCTCCATCTACCAGGCGCGCTTCATGCGTTACCTGCAGCACCGCAAGCTGCTCGACACCGGCACGCGCAAGGTGTGGGGCGTATTCGGCGACGGCGAGATGGACGAGCCGGAAAGCATGTCCGCCCTCACCCTGGCCGCGCGCGAAGGCCTCGACAATCTGGTCTGGGTGGTCAACTGCAATCTGCAGCGCCTCGATGGCCCGGTACGCGGCAATGGACGCATCATCGATGAGCTGGAGCAACTGTTCAGCGGCGCCGGCTGGAACGTGATCAAGCTGCTCTGGGGCTCGGATTGGGACGGCCTGTTTGCCAGGGATGCCGGCGGCGCGCTGGCGAATGCATTCGCACATACCGTGGATGGGCAGTTCCAGACCTTCGCCGCCAAGGACGGCCGCTACAACCGCAACAACTTCTTCGGCCAGAATCCGGAACTCGCGCAACTCGCCCAGGGATTGACCGACGAACAGATAGACCGCCTCAAGCGCGGCGGCCATGACATGGTGAAGATCCATGCGGCCTACGATGCGGCGGTCCGCCATCGCGGTGCGCCCACCGTGATCCTCGCCCATACCAAGAAGGGCTACGGCATGGGAGACGCCGGACAGGGCAAGATGACCACGCACCAGCAGAAGAAGCTTGACCGCGATGCCCTGATCGCTTTCCGCAACCGTTTCAATCTGCCCTTGTCGGACCAGGAAGCAGAGTCGCTTGCCTTCCACAGGCCGGCCGGCGACAGCGAGGAGATGCGCTACCTGCATGCAAGGCGGGCCGCGCTCGGCGGATTCATGCCGTCGCGCGGCAGCATTGCGGAGCCGGTCCCGGTGCCGCCGCAGGCGGAATACGCCGGCTTCGCCCTGCAGGCGGACGGCAAGGAGATGAGCACCACGATGGCCTTCGTGCGCATGCTCACCAATCTGCTCAAGGACAGCCGGCTCGGCCCCCGCGTGGTGCCCATCGTTGCCGATGAGGCGCGCACCTTCGGCATGGCCAACCTGTTCAAGCAGATCGGCATCTATTCCAGCGTCGGACAACGCTACGAGCCCGAAGATATCGGCTCGGTGCTCAGCTACCGCGAAGCGCTGGACGGCCAGATCCTGGAAGAAGGCATCAGCGAAGCAGGAGCCATCAGTTCCTGGGTGGCGGCGGCGACGAGCTACAGCGTGCATGGCATGCCGATGCTGCCTTTCTACATCTATTACTCGATGTTCGGCTTCCAGCGCATCGGCGACCTGATCTGGGCCGCAGCCGACCAGCGCGCACGCGGCTTTCTTCTCGGCGCAACCGCCGGGCGCACGACGCTCGGCGGAGAAGGCCTGCAGCATCAGGATGGAAGCAGCCTGGTCACCGCATCGGCGATACCGAACTGCCGCGCCTACGATCCCGCGTTCGCCGGCGAACTCGCCGTCATTGTCGATCACGGCATGCGGGAAATGCTGGAACAGCAAAAAGACGTGTTCTATTACGTCACGATGATGAACGAGAACTATGCGCAGCCTTCGCTGCCGCAAGGCGTCGCGCAGGATCTGCTCAGGGGAATGTACCGTTACGGCGAATGCAGGGCGGCCAGCGCCGTTGCATCGGCGCGCCTGGTCGGTTCGGGCGCCATCCTGCGTGAAGTCATTGCCGCAGCGGGAATGCTTGCGCAGGACTGGAGCATCGATGCGGAAATCTGGAGCGCCACCAGCTTCAGCGAACTTGCCCGCGATGCGATCGAGACGGAGCGCTGGAACCGCCTGCATCCGCTCGATGATCCGCGCGCCAGCCATGTCGAAAGCTGTCTTGGCGGTCAGGCGCCTGTCATTGCCGCGACCGATTATGTTCGCGCATGGCCGAATCTGGTGGCGCCCCATATCAGCGCACCGTACACGGTGTTGGGCACCGACGGCTTCGGCCGCAGCGATACCCGCACGGCGCTGCGCGGCTTCTTCGAAGTGGACAAGCATCACATCGTGCTGGCCGTCCTGCATGCCCTTGCCGGACAGGGAATGATCGACAAGGCGCTGTGCGCTCGAGCAATCCTGCGCTATGGCATTGAAGCGGATGCAGCGGCTCCCTGGACTTGCTGACGTCCTCAGCTACCGATGGCGGCACGCACTATCCGGTTTTGACGCGATATCGACAACATGCTTGAGTGACAGCCGCTTCTGCCGGTTTGAATAGTCAAACCGGCAGAGTTGGTCGATACCGCCTGTCCTTTCTTATCACCATGACGGCACTCTTTGACGCCCATTCCTCGCCGGAAGAACGGCGGGCCATCGCGCACGTTTAACTAATCATCCATCCCTGCCGTCCGTCTCGTATTCGATTCCACCGACATATTTGCTCACAAGGTTGTAAAGCGCGCATCCGATCGCGACCATGACGTAGCCCATGACGAGATAGAGAAAAGGGAACAACAGAAACATAAACGCGGATGGCCGCTGCTGCCCTTCCATGGCCGGCATGAACAGGAACACGACAAACATCGGCAACGCGAATATCAGGGAACTTAGCGCCATGAGCACGGCAATTACTTTTGCGTTTTGATGCAAGGGAAACCTGGCGATCTGAATTCTCATCAAGCATCATCCTTATCGAAATAATAAAGCTCCAGAGTACCGGCCGATATGCCGGCCGACTTGGTTTTCATGTTGGCGCGCCAATCGTTCGCAGGCCCAGTGGAGTATGTATGGTCGCGGCCAGCCCAGCAATGGCGGACTGCTCTACGGACAGCAAGACCCCTGGCTCGGCGACGGAAAGATCACCAAGCAGGGCATTCAGTCGGGCCGGTTGCGGATGCAGCAGTTTCAATTCCACCAGTTTGCAGCCCCGGTCTTCAAGAGACTGCGCAGGATGAGCCGGCGTGTGCCACTCGATTAGTGCAGGCGCCACGCCGCTCATGGGAAGACTGCCGTCTTCCGGAATGGAGATAAGCCACTCCAGGGCACCCCTTGTCATTGGCTCGACGACCCCGAGTGATTCGGAAGTACTGGCGAGCGACTTGCGTATGTCGTCGGTTCGTGCGACCCAGCATGCAAGCCGCGGGGAAGACGTGGCGCTCGCATCCAGCGAGAACCAGCGCGGACGCTGCGGCTTCACGGCCGCAGGATTGATGGAGATGACTTCAAGGAAGGTTTCGTTGCCCAACCGGAGCAACATGTTATGGGTGCCCATGCGCGGATGCTCGCCCCCTGTCTGCGGCATCACGCCCAGTCGTTCGAACACCAGGCTGCTGCCTGCCTCCAGTGTTGGAGAGGTAATGGTAATGTGATCAATGCGGCATGCCATGACAAGGCCTCCTTGCGTGCGCGATAACAGGCTGTGAAGCGGTCTACCCATTCACTATTCACCATCATGTTCAATGGCGCCGCGGTATCCGGGTGAAACCAGTGCGGGCGCCTTCCGGTCATGCTGACGTAGGCCGGGACGCCTTGGCACAGGCTCTTTTCAATCAGCCAACTTGATAGCCTCATCATACAACGGCTGCGCAACATCAGGATTTGCCTCGTTCGTCATGCACCGTCGCCTGGTGCAGCATCGAACTGCTTCGGCAAACTTATAGATTGGTAGAACAGCATGCATGGACCGGGCGCTTGGCAATGGGCCTGCATCAGTCATCCGGAACGACTTCGCAAGAAGCGTTCAAGCCTCGTCGGCTGCCGCTGCGGGGACAGCCCGCCATCAAGAAGGCTACGATGGCAGCGGCTCGATGGATGAAAGACAAGCCCGCATTTACCTTCTGCCATCTGCTGCCTGCATCAGCGTCGGGCGGTCTGTGGTTTTTTCGCGTGAAGCCCATCAAGAATTGCTACGAACTGCAATAAGTATCGCCGCACCCTCACCACCGACTATAATTTCCCTGCGGCAGGACGACGGTCGCGGCTCCATGCCCATGCGTTGCCAATACCGTATTGCCACTTGCCAGAGACTTGCGCCACCGCAGCGAGCGGCCCCTATTCTTTTTTAACTATCTTGCATGTCAAAGCTTACTTTTTCTATCATTGCTCCCGTCCTTGTATCGGGCGCCATTCTGGCAGGAGCCTTACCTGCCGCCGCACAAACCGTCCCAGCGCCTGTTGCAGCCGCGCGAAGCTGGACCGTACTTGATGCCAATACCGGCCAGATGCTGGCTTCCCAGGAAGCCGGCCTGCGCATCATCCCGGCCTCGTTGACCAAGGTGATGACCGCATACCTGGTATTCGAAGCGGTGCGCGACAAGCGCCTGCAATGGGATCAGATGGTCAATGTATCGCTCAATGCGTATCGCGTTGACAAATCGTCTTCCAAGATGTTCATCGACCCGAAGGTGCCGGTGTCGATCAAGGACCTGACCTACGGCCTGATCATCCAGTCCGGCAATGACGCGGCGGTCCAGCTGGCTGAAGCGGTTGCGGGCAGCGAGGAAACGTTCGCCGCGATGATGAACAAGAAAGCGCAGGAACTCGGCATGAAGGGAAGTCACTTCATGAACGCGTCGGGCCTGCCCCATCCCGAGCACTACTCGACCGCGGAAGACTTGACGGTGCTGGCCGCCCGCCTGATCCGCGACTTCCCCGAAGACTACAAGATCTACTCGATCAAGGAATTCACTTACAACAATATCAAGCAGGGTAACCGCAACCTGCTGCTGTATAGCGATTCGACCGTGGACGGCATGAAGACCGGCTATGTGAACGGCTCGGGCTACAACCTGATCGCATCGGCCATGCGCAACGGCAGCCAACGCATCATTACCGTGGTGACCGGCACCGCGTCGCCGCGCGTGCGCGCCGACGAAAGCATGAAGCTGCTCGGATGGGCCTACTCCAACTTCGAGAGCGTCAAGGTTGCCACCAATGGTCAGCAGCTGGCGACCCCGACCGTATGGAAGAGCGAGCAGGACACCTTCAAGGCAGGCTTCGGCGCCGATCGCTTTGAAACGCTTCTCAAGGGTGCCGGCAGCAAGATCAAGACCGAGGTCGTGTTGCAGCAAAAGCTGGCCGCTCCCATTGCCAAGGGTGCCAAGGTCGGTACGGTCAAGGTGACCTACGACGGCAAGCCGCTGGCAGAGGTGCCGCTGGTGGCGCTCGAAGAGGTCAAGGAAGCCGGCTTCTTTGCCAGGATCTGGGATTCGCTGCGCATGCGATTCGCCTGATCCATAGCCTCATAACCTCATAGCCCCGGGACAGCAGTGTCGCGTTGCGACTGCTGCTCCCGCATGTCTTTCTCCATGGCGACGATCATGCACCTCATGGAATGCATCACCTGCTCAAGGCAATCCATCAACCGGTAGGGAAGCGTAACAAGCAATACGCATCCTGGTCGGTGCAAAGCAAGCCGGCTCCATGGCAGCCGATGCCATTTCCCGCCTGAAACACAAGGCAGTGCCGCGGTAGAAGTAGTGGCAACGCCGGACACGACTCCCAACTTGGCATTACGCTTATGATATTCATGCCGTCCATTGGCACTTGGTGCAAGCAAAGGAAGGGAGCGTAGATATGAAAGCAAGGAAAGGCTGGTTGTTTACTGCGATGCTGGCGCTGGCATGGGCATCGGCCCATGCGGCGCATCCGCTCGACGACCGCGTGTGGGATACGCGCAGCAAGCGCTTCATCAGCACAGAGGCTGCTTATGAACAGGCCGCCTCAAGCCGGCATCTGCTGCTGGGAGAAACTCACGACAGTGAATTTCATCATCGGCTGCAACTGGAGGCGTTGCGGGCGATCGCACGGCGCGACCGCAAGCCGACCTTGCTCATGGAACAATTCGACCGGGAGCACCAGACCGCTCTGGCGGCCGCGCAGTCGAGGAACGGCATCGATGCCGAAGCGCTGGCCGACGCCGGCAAGCTTGATCGGCGAGGCTGGGGCTGGCCGCTCTACAAGGACCTGATCCAGTTCGCCGCCGAGCGCAAATGGCCTATCGCAGCGGCCAATCTGTCCCGTACCGAGGCAAGGGAAATTGCGATGGGACGCCAGAAGGCCGAGCTTCCGGACATCGGCGCCGACGCCATCGCCGCTCTCGAAAAGGATATCGTCAATGGGCATTGCGGCCATCGCCTGCCTCAGGACAGATTGACATCGATCGTGCAGGCGCAGCGTGCACGTGATGCCGCCATGGCGGAAGCCATCGAAGCCAGTACCCCTCCGACGGTATTGATCGCCGGTGCCGGCCATGTGCGCCGCGACAGGGCGGTGCCGAAATATCTGAAGGATGGCAAGGACGTTCTTGTCATTGCCTATGTCGAGACTGCTGAAGGCAAGGATCAACCCCAGGCCTACGACCATGCCGGTTTTGACCTGCTGTGGTTCACCCCGCCCACACGGCGCGACGATCCCTGCAAGCAGCCGCTGACCGGTGCCGTTGCCAAGGAAGAAAAGCCGTAATTGATTGCCGCATCGCGAAACAGGGTATTGCTCACGTTACTGAAGCGCAGGCACCGGCGGTGTGCGTCATCAATTTTCTCTGAGTGGCGATGCACCGCTGCACCTCGCTGCGGATGATGGCCAACGCCCTCCTTCCCCGGCTATCGTTTTCTGTGCGGACGAATGCTGGTCGGAACGCCTTCTGCATCAAACATTCTCGCAATCCTTACCTCGCGCACACCCATTGCGATCATTGCGTCTGCGATATCGTCGATCGCGTTCTCCATGGTTTCCGTGCGGCTCAGCAGTCTTTCCGCAAAGCCAAGAACGGCATTATCCGGGCCGCATGACAAACTCACCCTGAGCATCGGCTCGTCATCCGTATCGACCGGCCCGATGACCGCCTCGATGTCGGAAGCAGCTTTTCCCTGTGCATCGATCAAGTCGCGCAACTCGGTCAGGATGCGAAGAACGCTCAATTCAATCAATGCCGCTTCTCTCGCGCCATGGAACAGATCCTGATACAGGTATTCAATCTCGACCTCGCGCCCGTCAGTGACGAGGCAGCGCCGCAGCAATGGCGTAACCTGCTGCGACCATTTGCGGAACCGCTCCGCTCTCGCCTCGAAGTAACGATCGGCCGCCGCCGCTTTTTCCGGCACACGGTAAAACGGGTCCTCGGCGGGCTTGAGTGCGAAGCCGAGCAGAAACCGCAGCTCGAAGGCCTGATCATCGGACGCAAAGGTCGAAGGCGGCCAGCCGGACATGCTTCTCACGATCGCATCCGCCATCGAAGCCTTCTTTCGAGTCATGGCTTCGGCCGCTTCATGGACCATGGCATTCAGGTGGCAATAGCCGATACGCTCCAGCTCATCAGGATGATAGGCATGGCTGACGAGCACGACGTTCGCAAGCCGGCTTTCCAAGCCATGTTCCGTGAAGCTGGCTCTCAGCTGCTCAAAGGCGTCGCCATCCTGAAAGCACTGATCCTCATGCAGCCCGCCTGTGCTACGCACGAACAGCGGAATGGCGAACGCATTGACTTCCAGTTCGGGCCCCGAGTCACGGCGCAGCAGGATCGTGCCCGCCTGTTCCTCGACGCTCTCCCGCAACACCTGATAAGCCTTGGCATCCTTCTCATAGGCCGATTCCAGCGCTTCATCGAGCGCCTGTTCACGCGTGTGCTGCAGGCATTTGCGGATGGTTTTGCGCAGGGCGGCAAGTGCTTTCGTCTTGTCTTCACTCAGGGATGCGTATAAATCCACATCGCGCAGTTCGACCGCCAGTTCAATCAGCCGGTCAGTCAGCGTTTCATCGCGCTCGTCGTTTCCATGAGCATGTTTGTCGGGCGCGGCTTTTGTCTTTTTCATGTTTAAGCTGGGAATATCAATCGGATGCAGCATGCATTGCTTGGCTGGACGTAGTTTACAGGCTTCCGAAGCTGGCGGTACGAGACTGGGAATTATCACACCCTGCAAGATGGTCCATGTTAAACGGAAGGACATTCATTCAGTCTTCTGCCAGTTAACGATGCAGCTCTTCGCACGCAACTGGCATCAGCAGCATCCCGGCCAGGATTTCCAGCAATGCGGTTCCTGGCTGCAATACTGAACATCCTGCATTTCCGGTATGTGATTGCGCCGTAACGATGACTTCGGCTTCATCCAGAAAAGGGAGTAGGGACCAAGCACCCCAATTATTCCTGTTTCCGCAATAACTCATTGCTTCGCCGCCTGTTTTTCTCTTTTATCGCAACGAATAGACTGTGCTTCATCGATGAGCACACATCAAACCGCGTGCGACTCACCGAGGCAGGCTGCGAAAGCAGACAAATTGTCTGCAGCGCCAGGCCTGGGTCCCCAACCGTATATCTGGAGCAAGAAAATGAATGCTAAACAACTGATCGCCGCTGTCACCGTGTTTGCCGCCACTGGTTCCGCATTTGCCAGCGAGTGGGTCGATTTCAGCGATTTCAAATCCACCAAAACCCGTGCCGAAGTGATCGCCGACATGAAGCAGGCCGATGCCCTTGGACAAATGGCAGGCAATAGCGAATTTGTCGAGTTCAAGAATGCCCCGGTCGCATCCGCAGCGACTCCCGACGCGGTACGACAGGAAGCCTTGGCTGCCGGGAAGGCAAAAACCGCCGCTGCCGGCGAATAAAGCCGGCGAGCTTCGATCCGCCTCCGGCGGCCGCCCGTAAGGCGGCTGCACATCAACTTAAACAAGCCTGCCGACTATGTCCGCGGGCTTGTTCTCCATGGTCATTCCGTTGTTTTCTCTGTTCGGTCTTGGAAACCGTGCAAGGAGACAAGACAGATATGCCTGTGAGATTGAATTTTGGAAGAGAAAACCTGAAAGCGGGAAGAATCGCCGATGTGAGGCAGCCGGGCGGGACGGAACAACGGCACAACGGCGCCACCTGAAGTTAACACCGACTGACGGCGGGAAGATGTCATCGCCGAGAGAAACGATTGATTAATCCCTGATCACCCCCATCTGCATTGGCATGGCAAGGGTGCAGAACTCAAGCTCATTTACTTCAGTCCAATTTGTGGAGGCTGTCCGATCAGGTCTGCCATCCACTCAGTAAAAAGGAAATCAATGGCAAAAGACGATGTCATTCAGATGCAAGGCAGAATCCTCGAAAACCTCCCAAGCACCACGTTCAGAGTGGAGCTGGAGAACGGGCACAAGGTGCTCGGCCACATTTCGGGCAAGATGCGCAAAAACTATATCAAGATCCTACTGGGCGATAAAGTGACCGTGGAATTGACTCCCTACGACCTCTCCAAGGCCCGTATCGTATTCCGCTCCAAATAACCATCGAAGGCCAGTCAACATCATGTTCAAGAAAGGCAAAGGCGGCTCCAGCTTCAAGAGCGGCAAGGTGTCATCCGGGGACGCCGAAAAGAAGGAACTCCTCGAAGGGTTGGGCTATACGTTCGATAGCGTAACGAAGAAATCCGGATGGAGCTGGAGTACCTCGGCCGCCACTTCGGACGGCAATCAGCCCACCGAGGGCGATGCGATCGGGGACGCCTGGCGCGACGCGGGCGAGCGTACGCAGGCGGCGTTGAATATTCCCGCTGATACGTGGGAACGCATGAGCGTGAGGGAGCAGACTGAGCTCATTCAGGAAGCATTGTCTTCCCTGTGATTAGCGGGATAAGGGATAAGGGACAAGGGACAAGTCCATGCCGCGTCAATCCGACCCTCCCGGTCGGCATCGCAGAGTTGCGAGAGGAACTGTTAAAGGTCCGATTCGACATGCTCGTTCACATCTCCCTTTGAGGCTGTGGCTAACAATTTCCCGCAGATTTAGCGCGTATTCAATCCATCGCGTTTGCGGTCACATCGATGAAGGGCGGACTCGCTGCCATTGCCACGCCACCCCAGGCATCATTGCGGAACCGATGGTAGTGGCCGCGCCATACAGCGCATTCGCCTTGCCATGCTCCTGGCACAAATCGATTCTTCCCTACAAGCATCCGCAATCCGCTCCAACCACCTTGAAACATTTCGCACTGCGTCATTAACGGTTGACCTGAATCGTAGCGCCGAATGCGGTTTATGCTAAAAAGAAATGACTAACCGCATTTCCAGTGGAAGACGCTGAATGACCCTCGAACTCGCGCAAAGCTTCCTGATCGCCCTGTTGATTGGCGCCCTGATTGGTATAGACCGCGAGAAGAAAAAAGACGCCGAACCTGGCCACACCGCCGGCATACGCACCTATATCCTGCTGGCGCTGGTCGGTGCCGCGGCGGCCTGGATTTCACTTGAACTGGAAACGCCATGGGTCTTTGTCGCCGCCCTGCTGGCGGTCAGTGCCGCTGTGATCGCCGGCTACATTTCCCAGAATCGGGCGCAGGACGATGCCATCGGACTGACCAGCGAGATTGCCGCTATTGCGGTTTGCCTGCTCGGCGCCATGGTCGTGGTCGGTTATCCTTCGCTCGCCGTCGCTCTCGCGGTGGTAACTTCGGCGGTCCTGGCTTACAAGCAGCCCTTGCATGGACTGGTCGGGCACATTGGCAGCGATGACATCTTCGCTGGCATCAAGCTGCTTATCGCCTCGTTCATTATCCTTCCATTGTTACCGGATGCGGCAATCGATCCATGGGGGGCAATCAACCCTTATAAGCTATGGTTGCTGGTGATCATGATCGCAGCCTTGTCGCTGGTAGGTTATGTCGCGACCCGCATGCTGGGAAAGACACGCGGCACTGCGATTACCGGGCTGACCGGCGGATTGGTATCCTCCACCGCAACGACACTCAATTTTGCCCGCGCCAGCAGGAATGAAGCCGAGCCGGCCGACGGTCACGCAGTTACCGCCGGCGTTCTCCTGGCGTGGCTGATCATGTTTGTACGGACTGCGGTGCTCGTTGCCTTCATTAATCCGGCAGTGCTTCAAACCATGTGGATTCCATTTGCGGCGATGGGAGGCGTCACCGCGGCTTTCGCCGGATGGCATTACTTTGCTGGCACGAAGCTCGCGGCAAAGCGCAAGCCGGATGCCGGCAAGACGCCCGAAACCGCAGGCATGGCATTGCGCAACCCTTTTAGCCTTGGGGCCGCGATCCAGTTCGGTGTAGTGTTCGCCATGGTGCTGCTGGCAGTGAAATTTGCGCAGGAAAATGCTCCTGGGGTAGGCGTGTATGTCGTATCAGCACTGGCAGGCTCCGTCGACGTGGATGCCATCACGCTGTCTATCGCCGAAAGTACAAATGAATCCACCGGTCAAACCCATGCCGCAACCGCGATCAGCATTGCGGCCCTCGCCAATACCGCGGTCAAATGCGCGATGGTCATTGTGCTCGGCACTGGTGCCGCCCGTCGTCAGGTTGCGGTGGCCACGGCCGCGATCTTTCTGGCCGGCGGCGCCTGGTTGTGGCTCAAGGCCATGCTTCCTTGAGGACGCCCGTGGGGGCAAGTGAGTACTCCCCGAATGTTCCGTCCGCAAGCCTTCATTCATCGATTCCAGGACCATTCGGCCACAGCCTGTTTCCCGGGCGTTGAGGCGGAAAAGGCGGCGGCAACGAAGTCGACAAAGGCACGAACCCGCGCTGCTGTCTGCACTTCATAGGGAAACACCGCATAAATGTCTGCCTGCGCGGTGTGCCAGTTCGGCAGTATCTGCCGGAGCCTGCCGCTCTGGAGATATTTGGCGATGTCCCACTCGGCGCGCATCAGCACGCCATGCCCCTCAAGCGCCCAGTTCACCGCGATTTCTCCATCGTTCGTACTCAGGGAGCCGCGTACCTTGACTGTCTCGTCACGCTGTCCCGACTTGAGATGCCAGATGCCGTAGCCTTCCTCTCCCTGACGAATGCCGATGCAATTGTGCTGTTCAAGATCGCTTGGTACGCGCGGCGTGCCATGGCGATCCAGGTAGGACGGAGCCGCGCAGATGAGGCGACGGTTCGAAGCAATGCGGCGGGCGATGACGCGGGCGTCGGGCGGCTCGCCGAAACGGATACATACATCGTAGGCATCCTCCACCAGACTGGGCGGATTCACGGTGAGCTGCAATTGCACCTCGACTTCCGGATACTGCTTGACGAAATCCGATACGAGAGGCGCAATATGGCTGCGGCCGAAGCCGAGCGTGGCATTCACGCGGAGCTGTCCCTTGGGCGCCGTGACGGCATTGGCGATCATCTGCTCCATGTCGTCTATCTCCGCCAGAATGCGGCGGGCGTTGGCGAGATATATCTCGCCTTCGGGTGTCAGTCCTATACGTCGCGTGGTACGGTTGAGCAAGCGTGCGCCAAGCCTTGCTTCCAGCTGGTTCATGCGCTTGCTGACGGCAGCGGTGGTCAGGTTCAACTCCCTTGCCGCGGCAGAGAAACTGCCTGCACGCACCAGGACGCTGAAAAACGCCATCTCCGAAGGGGCGGAAACAGGAGTGGACATTGTTAACTCAAAGTTGATAATGGTTCAACTGTAGCGTGATCTACAGCGTTTCGCAATCAGTATAGTAGGCCTACCGCAACCCCTCCATGAGACTCCCACGATGAAGACCTACAAGATTGCATGCATCCCCGGCGACGGCATCGGCAAGGAAGTGATCCCGGCAGGCCAGACCGTACTGGAAGCCCTGGCTGCGACCCAAGACGCATTCCGTTTCGAATTCACTTCCTACGGCTGGGGCGGCGACTGGTATGGCCAGCATGGCGAAATGATGCCGGCAGATGGACTCGACAGCCTGCGCGACAAGGACGCCATCCTGTTCGGGTCGGCCGGCGATCCGCAAATTCCCGATCATGTGACCTTGTGGGGCTTGCGATTGAAGATCTGCCAGGGATTCGACCAGTATGCAAACGTACGCCCGACGCGCATCCTGCCCGGAATTGACGCGCCGTTGAAACGCTGCAGGCCAGAAGACCTCGACTGGGTAATCGTCCGCGAAAACTCCGAGGGTGAGTATGCCGGCGTGGGGGGACGCGCTCACCAGGGCCATCCGATCGAAGTGGCGACCGATGTCTCGATGATGACGCGCGCCGGCGTCGAAAGGATTATGCGCTACGCTTTCAAGCTGGCCCAGTCGCGTCCGCGCAAGCTGCTGACCGTCGTCACCAAGTCGAACGCCCAGCGCCATGCGATGGTGATGTGGGATGAAATCGCTCTCCAGATTTCCCGGGAATTCCCCGATGTGAAGTGGGACAAGGAACTGGTGGACGCCGCAACCGCGCGCATGGTCAACCGGCCGGCATCTCTCGATACCCTGGTGGCAACCAACCTGCATGCCGATATTCTGAGCGATCTGGCTGCCGCGCTGGCCGGCAGCCTTGGCATTGCTCCTACCGGAAATATCGATCCCGAACGCCGTTATCCGAGCATGTTCGAACCTATCCACGGATCGGCATTCGACATCATGGGCAAGGGACTGGCCAACCCGGTCGGAACGTTCTGGAGCTGCGTCATGCTTCTCGAACACCTCGGCGAAACACAGGCGGCTCGCAGCTTGATGGCAGCCGTGGAACAAGTGACCGCCGATCCGGCTCTCCATACCGGTGACCTCGGCGGCAAGGCGACGACGGTGCAGGTAACCGATGCAGTCTGCGGCCGCATCCGCGGCAGCGGAGCCGGAGCCAAGGCGGCTTAAGCGCAAGCACGGGCGAAACAAGAAGCCGCAAACCCCTCCGCCGCTCAGGTGACGAAGGGGATGCGGCGGGGGCATCACGCATTGCCGCATTGACATTAAACGTTTCCCTATTGCATTGCACAATAAAAACATTGAAAGTCTGCGTAATGTCTTTATACTGGCCGTCTTGCACTGCACAAAATCCAGTTTAGTCCCTTTGCACTTGTCCCTTTTGCCCTAAGGAATAAATCAATGTTTCCCATGAACGACCAATTCGCAACTTTCTTTCAAACCTTTCAGCCTGCAAATGCCCAGTTCGCCAATGTGTTCCAGAATCTGGGACCTGCCAACGAACAATTCCTGGGCACGGCCAAGGCCAACGCTGAAAAGCAATTGGCGTTCTTCACGACATTGACCGAAGCCGTTGTCGACGGCATGAGCAAGGTAGCCGAACTCAACATCAATGCCTGCAAGGCGTCGCTGGAAGAGTCGAAGACAGTTACGGCCCAGCTGCTTGCTGCAAAAGAACCGCAGGAAGCCCTGCAGCTGATCACGGCACTGCAGCAGCCGACCCTGACGAAGGTCACGGCCTACAACCGCCATCTCGCTGATATCGCATCGGGTACGCAAACCGCGTTGACCACTGCGATTCAGGCGCAAGCCAAGGAAGCCTCCCGCCAGTTCACCGAGGCAGTCGAGGGTGCCGCCAAGAATGCGCCGGCCGGCTCCGAGAACGTCGTTGCGATGATGAAGACAGCCATCGCCAATGCCAGCGCGGGTTACGACCAGATCAACAAGGCCACACGGCAGGCAACCGAGGTCGTTCAGGCCAATGTTGCAGCATCTGTCGACCAGGCGACCAAGGTAGCCGAACAAGTAGCAGCGACTGCGGCACGCACTCGCAAGTAATTGCCGCATCCGCAGGAAATCGAGGCCGCATTGCGGCCTTTTTCTTTTGTGCCGGAAGCGCCCTGCAACCCCGCAGTGAATATGGCACGGCCTGTCGATCCGAGAGGGATGAAGAGTCATCTGTCCTTCATCAGCACAGGCGCCGCCTGTCGATACCAACCGCCGCTGGCGCATGGGAACGGAAAACGGTAGTGCGGTCGTTGCCGGCGACCAGGCTTGCACATCATTTCTGGCCTGTTAACCCTATTCGGCGAACCCATTCAAACAAGAGGCACTCATGATCAGCCCCAGTGTCCAGGAACTGCAGCTGTGTGTCGCACGGCTGGAAAAGATCTGTGAAGAACAATCTGCTGCCTTGGCATCGGCCGAATTGTCATTGGCCCGCACGCAAGCCCAACTCGACGAAGTCGCGCATATTTATCAGACCACCTTTGATCTTGCAGCGATAGGTATTGCTCATGTGACGCCGGAAGGAAAATGGCTGCGCGTCAATCCCTTCCTCTGTGACATGCTCGGCTATAGCCGTGAAGAGCTGACGACCAAGACATTTCAGGAACTGACTTATCCTGGCGACCTGGCGCTCGATTTGCAGCTGCTGTCGGGACTAATGGATGACGAAAGCGGCGATACCCAGAATAACAATCGCTCGTCCTACTCGGTTCAAAAGCGCTACGTCACGAAAAGGGGCGATCCCGTCTGGGCACATCTCAGCGTCTCTCTGGTTCGCGACGCGGATGGTTTGCCCAGCTACTTCATCGGCGTCATCAAGAATATCGATGCACGCATACGGGCACAGGAACAAGGAGAACAGATCCGGGCGCGCTTGAAGGCCGTCCTCGACAGCCTCAGCGAGGGGGTGCTTGTCTATTCGGACAAGGGCAAGCTGCTCGAAACCAATCCCGCCGCCACGCGACTGTTCGAGTATCAGACGCAGGCCGACATTCGATCGGCATCCAGTGTCCTGACGGATATCTTCGAGGCCACGACACTGGACGGCCTGCCAATCCCTATGGAGGACTGGCCTGTTTCCAAATTGCTGCGCGGCGAGACGGTCGCGAATGTCGAAATGGTCGTGTGCCGCCGCAACTCCGGCAAGTCATGGATCGCCAGCGTTTCCGGCACGCTGGTGGAGCATTCCCAGTTGCCGGGGCCGCTGGCGGTCCTGACCTTCAAGGACATCACCAAACGCATGATGGCGGAAACCGCCTTGCGAGTCAGCGAGCAACGATTGCGCCTGGCCTTCGATCATATCCCCGACATGGTCATGATCTATGACACCGACCAGCGCATCCAGTATGCCAATCTGGCCGCTGCCTATACCATAGGCAAGAGCGATGCGGAGTTGATCGGCCAGCATGCCAGAAACGCCCCGGCCGATTCGATTCTCAACCTGTGGCGGCCCTTGCTTGAAGCAACGCTCGCATCCGCCACGCTGCAAGCGAACGACTTTGAATTCACTACCGCAATCGGCCCGCGCAACTTGAGGGTCACCTGCGTCCCCATTACCGAAGGTAGCCAGGCGGTCAGGGAAATCATGGTCATCTGCCATGACTATAGCGAACGGCGACAGGCCGAAGAAAAAGTTCGGCAGGCCGCCTTGCACGATCCCTTGACGGCGCTGCCGAACCGGGCCCTTCTTTATGAATATGCGCGGCATGCGTTTGCCGCCGCGAATCGCGCCGGGCATGAAGTCTCGGTGCTCTTCATCGATCTGGACCGCTTCAAGCCGATCAATGATGTGCACGGCCACGAGGTAGGCGATATGGTGCTGCGCCAGGTCGCCAGCCGCTTGAGACGCAGCATGCGGGGTGAAGACATCGTGTTCAGGCTGGGTGGCGACGAGTTCCTCGCGCTCGTGCCTCATCACGGAGAAGAGACCGCCGGTGAAAAGGTCGCACAGCATTTAATGGAGGCAATCAGCCGCCCATACCATGTGGGATCGGTGGAAGCCTCATTGTCTTGCTCCATTGGCATCAGCATCTATCCGCGCAACGGCGTTGACGTGGACATGCTGATCGGCCATGCGGATGCAGCCATGTACATTGCCAAGCAAATGGGCCGCAACACCATTCAGCTATATACGTCTTCCCTCGCCGAGCGCGTGTACATGCAGTCCCTCATCGAGGAAGGCATAAAGAACGCTCTCAAGCGCAATGAGTTTTCTCTCTATTACCAGCCATTGGTCGATATGGAGACAAGCCAGGTGGTCAGCGTGGAAGCGCTCCTGCGCTGGCCAAGCAATGGAATGGGGCCCGACCGCTTCATTCATGTGGCGGAAGTCACGGGACTGATCGGGCGTCTCGGAGAGTGGGTCTTCTCCGAAGCATGTCGCCAGCATGCGGCCTGGATCAGGGAAGGCTTGCCGGCTATTCCGATCGCCGTCAATGTGTCGCCGATGCAGTTCAAGAAGAAGGATTTCGCTGCGTATCTTGAGGAGACGATGCATGATCACCGCATTGCATCGGACGGAGTACAGATCGAGCTGACCGAAACCGCCGTCATGGAAGACATCGACCATGCGATCGTGATGCTCGATCGGCTGCGCCGCAATGGCATCAAGATCTCGCTTGACGATTTCGGCACCGGCTACTCAAGCCTGAACTACCTGAGCCGCCTGCCGCTTGACAAAATCAAGGTGGATAAATCTTTCGTGCACCGGCTTCAGGAAGATACGACGAGCCGCGCAATCATTGAGGCCATTATTGCGATGGGCCGCACACTTGAACTTGAGATCGTTGCCGAGGGAATCGAATCGGCCTCGACCCTGCATTACCTGCGCAGTCACGGCTGCCACCAGGCACAAGGGTATTATGTCTGCAAGCCTGTCGCGGGAAAGCAGTTTGCCGCATGGTACCGTCACTATTCTGCCGCCCTGCACTGAGCGGCTCGCCCTGTTCGCTTCCCTGGATTCCAGAAACAAGGCTTCAAGATGCTCATGCCGCGGCGAGCCGGGGTATGCGGCATGAGTGCAGTGAGCGGTCAACAGACCCGCCTGACGCATCGATGCCGATGATCCGGAGAAGCGAATGTCTTCTAGGAGGCTGATGAGTTCAAGTGAACATCGGCCTCCTCCACAGTCGCTGTAACGCGTCCCTTTTCCCCTCCGTCTGGATTCATGGCGAACCGATACTGATTCTTCCCGCTGTTTTTTGCCTGGTTCAGCGCCTGATCCGCGACATGCATCAGTTCACCGGGGTTGGTTCCGCAATGCGGATACAGACTGATCCCGATGCTTGCCGATACTTTGACAGTAGCGCCATTGATCGAATAGGGTTTAGAAATGGCCTCGACAAGCGTATTGGCGATTTGCGCCGCCGTACCCGCCTCGTGCAGTTCGGGAACGACAACGATGAATTCGTCGCCGCCGATGCGAGCCACCGTATCGCTCGCGCGGACCGCCGCCTTCAGTCGCCGCGCCACATGCTGCAGCAAGACATCGCCGACATCATGACCGATCGTATCATTCACTTTCTTGAAGCCGTCAAGGTCCATATACATGACGGCAAGCGACTGACCTTCCCTCGCTGCGTGATCAATCTGGACTTCCAGCCTATCCTGGAGCAGCCTGCGGTTGGCGAGGCCCGTGAGCGCATCATGATTGGCCAGGTGACGCATTTCATCCTGGGACCTCGCGGCCTGCTCCACGATTCTCCTTACCCGGCGATACTGCCACACCGCGCCCGCGAACAGGAAAAAGGTAACCAGGACAAGCATGCCCCACAATTTGCCCTGAGCCTTGTCGCGCACACGCAGCGCCTCATTGAGGAGCATGTTTTCGCGGCTTTCCATTTCTTTCAGTACGGCGTTGATGCGCTCGGTCTCGAGATTGTCCTGATCGGCCGACATCAACAGTTGCGCCGACTGCATGCTCCCTGATTCACGCACTGTCACAAGGAAGTGCAAGGTATCGAGCTTGGCATCAACCAGTTTCTCAAGCTTCGCCGCTTTTTCCTTCTGAATTGGATCGCTTGACGCCAGTGCATGAATCAGATCGGTAGTCCAGCGTGCCTCTTCCACGGCACGGAGATAGGCTGTGACAGCGATTTCACTGCCCACGATATAGCCGCGTTCGCCCTTTTCAGCTTCGGTGAGATGAGTCTGAAGCCGGTTCAGTGTGGCGATCACTTCATGATTGCGCGCTTTGAGCATCGCGGTACTTCTGAAATCGGAAGTGATGCTTAACATTGACCAGCCGATCAGGATGGCGAGCAGGCTGGCCAGTCCGATGCCGGAAACCAGCGTCATGAGAGCCATCCGATGCTGCGTCGCGGGTCCCGCCCGCTCCTTGCGGCCGGTTGCAGGAAGAATCCCGCCACTACCAGTATGCCAATAATGCGATTTCATACTGCCTCTTTCCTTCATGTCATGGTGGAGACAAGCCTGACATCTCGTCGCCTTGTTTCGACAAGTGTAGCCAAGGTTTCCTACCAGACATTGACCTAAGGAAATAGTTTCGCTTTTTACACAATTTGTTACTTATCAGGCAGCTATCTGAAGTGGTATCGCCGGTAGAGAAACCAGTCCTTTCTTTCTCTTTCAGGCCCTGTTTCCGCATGCAGATGCTGGCTTCATCTTGGTTTCGAGCTTTGTTTGACCACGGTGCGCATAGTGGCATTGCCGCCGCCGGAATCGGGCGAAACAAGAATAGGACGAAGCCCGCGAACGAGGCAAGCCGCATTGTTCAAGGGGGAGATGTCGCGTCACAGCCGATGCTGCCCTGCCGATATGTGCGGACCACCGCCGCCGCGCTTGCCAGCCGCATGCATTATTCGGAGTAATGCCAGTCTGCGGGCATTGCGTGTCGAAGGGGATTGATGCAGTAAGGAAGGATGGGCATGCGCCTGGCGGCCGCCCGACGCAGCGAATGCGCCGCGTCCTTCAGGCAGGACCGCTTCCTTGCATTTTCAAGAGGTGTAACGGTTCTTGGTACTGGCAATCTTGAGGCGTTGCGCGAGTTTCGCCAGATCGATGAGATTCCTGGCGCCCATCTTTTCCATCACCTTCTGCTTGTGCACCTTGGCGGTGACTTCCTGAATACCCAGTTCGATGGCAATCTGCTTGTTCATCAGGCCGCCTATCGCCAGACCGAGAACTTCGCGTTCACGCTGCGTCAGCGTTGCATAGCGCTGCGTCGATTCCCTCAGTTCGCGTTGCATCTCGAAATCCGTTTCCGCGCGCGCCAGGCCTTCCTCAACGGCACGCAGCAGTTCGTCGCTGTCAACCGGCTTGGTGAGAAACTCCTGGGCGCCCGCTTTCATCGCGCGTACCGTCATCGGGATCGAACCATATCCGGTAATGAATATGACAGGCAGCGTGACGTCCCTGCGTGCCAGGGCATCAATCACATCGAAACCGCTTGCGGTCGAGAGACGCATGTCCAGCACGAGGCACGCGGGCGAGGTATGGCTGTACTCTTCCAGAAACCTTTCCGCCGATGAAAATGCCCTGACGTCATGCCCTGCCGAGCGCAAGAGCCGTGCCACGGAAGTCCGCACCGACTCGTCGTCATCCACCACGAAAACAAGTTTTTCCATGACTCCACCTCCTTGCACCGGCACTCTAACATCGATTCCGATTTCTTGAGGCCGGCCTCGCCATCGGAGAGTCAATCCGCAGCAGAAGCGGAAGGCAGGTGCTGCCGCCAAGTCCCCCGGGATCGGCCGCAAGGCGGCCGCGGTGCCCCTCGACGATGGAACGCGTGATGGCCGGTCCCATCTCCATGCCGCGCCTGGTCGTATAAGACGTGTCGAGTATCCTGCTCCCGGCGTCTTCAGCGAGGCCGCAATGCTTGCTGAAAGGTCCCGACCAGCGCCGCACAGCCGCGGCCATCCGGCGATCCGGCGAAGTTCGCCAGTTAAAAAAATGGCTACGTCGGCTATGCCGACTGCGCCAATTACGAGGCATTTGAAGGTTCCAGCGGAGGTTCTTGCAGGCGTTTGGCGTGCGCGCGATGCACCGGCTGTGACTTTGTCAACAATTATTGAGGTCTTGACGGGTCTTGGGCAGACCTGATTCGGCATTCGCCATTACAATCATGACCGCACTCAAATCAAATAAGGCCGGTAGAGCCGGTCCTGCTGAATCGGGGACTTGATTTGATTGAATACTGTCATCCGCGGCCCCGAGCTTCAGGCTGTCAATTGACATTCAGATAATTGATTTTCAAATAACAACGCGAAACGCAAGGAAAAACGCATGAGCAGCGATCCGACCATCATCTATACGCTAACCGACGAAGCGCCCCTGCTGGCGACCTACGCATTCCTGCCGGTCATCAGCACCTTCACCAAGCCGGCCGGCATCCGTATCGAACAGAGCGACATTTCCGTCGCCGCACGGATTCTGGGCAATTTTTCCGAGTATCTGACACCCGAGCAGCGCGTACCCGACACGCTGAGCGAACTGGGCAGGAAAACCCTCGAGCCGGATGCCAACATCATCAAGCTTCCCAACATCAGCGCCTCGGTGTCGCAGCTGCTGGCAGCGATCAAGGAACTGCAGAACAAGGGCTACAAGATTCCGGACTACCCGGCCGACCCGAAGACCGATGAAGAAAAGGCCATCAAGGCCCGCTACGGCAAATGCATCGGCTCCGCCGTGAACCCGGTGCTGCGCGAAGGCAATTCCGATCGCCGCGCGCCCCGCGCGGTGAAAGAGTACGCTCGCAAGAATCCGCACTCGATGGGTGAATGGTCGCAAGCCTCTCGCACCCACGTGTCGCACATGACTCACGGCGACTTCTATCACGGCGAAAAGTCGATGACGCTGGACCGCGCGCGCGACGTGAAGATGGAACTCATCACCAAGAGCGGCCAGACGATCGTCCTGAAGCCGAAGGTTGCGCTGCAGGACGGCGAGATCATCGATTCCATGTTCATGAGCCGCAAGGCCCTGCTCGACTTCTACGAGAAGCAGATCGAAGACGCGCACAAGACCGGCGTGATGTTCTCGCTGCACGTCAAGGCGACGATGATGAAGGTGTCCCACCCCATCGTGTTCGGCCACTGCGTGCGCATGTTCTACAAGGAAGCATTCGAGAAGCACGGCGCGCTGTTCGACAGCCTCGGTGTCAACGTCAACAACGGCATGGTCGACCTGTACAACAAGATCGACACCCTGCCCGCCTCGCAGCGCGAGGAAATCGTGCGCGACCTGCACGCCTGCCAGGAACATCGTCCGGTACTGGCGATGGTTGATTCGGCCAAGGGCATCACCAACTTCCATTCCCCGAATGACGTGATCGTCGACGCATCGATGCCTGCGATGATCCGCGCCGGCGGCAAGATGTACGGCGCCGACGGCCGCTTGAAGGAAGTCAAGGCGGTCATCCCGGAAAGCACCTTTGCCCGCATCTACCAGGAAATCATCAACTTCTGCAAGTGGCATGGCGCATTCGATCCGCGCACGATGGGCACCGTGCCCAACGTCGGCCTGATGGCGCAGCAGGCGGAGGAATACGGCTCGCACGACAAGACCTTCGAAATCCAGGAAGACGGCATTGCCAATATCACCGACCTGGCCACCGGCGAAGTGCTGCTGACGCAGAATGTCGAGAAGGGCGACATCTGGCGCATGTGCCAGGTGAAGGATGCGCCGATCCGCGACTGGGTCAAGCTGGCCGTCACCCGCTGCCGCAATTCCGGCATGCCGGCCGTGTTCTGGCTCGATTCCTATCGTCCGCACGAGAACGAGCTGATCAAGAAGGTCAAGACCTACCTGAAGGATCACGACACCACCGGCCTGGATATCCAGATCATGTCGCAGGTGCGGGCGATGCGCTACACGCTCGAGCGCGTGTCGCGCGGCCTCGATACCATCTCCGTCACCGGCAACATCCTGCGCGATTACCTGACCGACCTGTTCCCGATCCTGGAACTCGGCACCAGCGCGAAGATGCTGTCCATCGTGCCGCTGATGGCGGGCGGCGGCATGTACGAAACCGGCGCCGGCGGCTCGGCTCCGAAACACGTGCAGCAGCTGGTCGAGGAAAACCACCTGCGCTGGGATTCGCTGGGCGAGTTCCTCGCGCTGGCGGTCAGCCTGGAAGACATGGGCATCAAGACCGGCAACAGCAAGGCGAAGCTGCTGGCCAAAACGCTGGATGCCGCGACCGGCAAGCTGCTGGACAACCGCAAGTCGCCGTCGCCGAAGACCGGCGAACTCGACAACCGCGGCAGCCAGTTCTACCTGTCCATGTACTGGGCGCAGGAACTCGCGGAGCAGAAGGAGGACGCCGAACTCGCAGCCTACTTCGCACCGCTCGCCAAGAAGCTGGCCGACAACGAGCAGAAGATCGTCGCCGAACTGCTCGAAGTGCAGGGCAAGCCGGTGGACATCGGCGGCTACTACAAGGTCGATGATGCCAAGCTCAGGGCCGTGATGCGTCCGAGCGCGACCTTCAACGCCACACTGGAAACAGCGGGCGCCTGACGCCGGCAAACAGCCGGGTCATGTCCGATCCGGCTGACCGCAACACTTCCGTTCCCCTGCAACCCTGGTATCGCGCACCGAGCGATACCAGGGTTCATCATGGTTTGCTGCAGACCATCGATTCCTCCGCACTGCCATCCCTCCGCCACTTCGGCACTTCGCAAGAGCAAGGCAACACCGCGCATTTCGTCCGCATGCCGCTTCAATTCCTGCACGGACGTGACGTCCTCAGAACCGCTCTAGCGAGACGTTGCCGACACCGGCGGCTCGTCCAGCGCGGTCAATATCTGATGCGCCGCCCTGATCCTGGCAGCGTTCGGATAGTTCCGGTTGCCCAGCATGACAATGCCGATGTTCTTTCCCGGCACGAATGCGACATAAGCGCCGAAGCCGTTGGTCGATCCGGTCTTGTGGAGCAGTACATTGCCTTGCCTGGATGCCGGGTCAAGCGGCGGAACAAGCCGGATTACCGGATTTGCCTTCAGTACCACTTCGGAAGAACTGTTTTCGACGATGGTTTCAACGGAAACCGGATAGGCATACCACTCCCAGCCCAGCGCCTGCATCATGCTTCCCATCCTGAAATGCCCGGCATGGGTCGCGGCGACTGCCCGCCGCATCGATTTTTCGAGCCGGGTGCCGTTGATATTGGCCTCGACGAAACGGATCATGTCCGCGGAACTGGACTTGACGCCATAGGCTTCCGCATCGAGCGCTCCCGAGTTGACCCTGACCGGCGTATCGTCCTTTGCGTAGCCCCAGGCGTATTTTTCCATCTCCCGCTGCGGCACATTCACATAGCTGCCGGTAAGCCCGAGCTTGGGAAACACCTGTGTTTCGAGAAGTTCGGCATAGGGCTTTCCCATGCTGCGGGCGGCGAGAAAGCCGGCCAGCCCGATGCTCGGATTGGAATAAAGCCGGTGCGTACCGGCGGCATGGGACGGCTGCCAGCGCGTGAAGTAGGCTGCCAGCCTCTCCTGGCCGCTCACTTCATCGGGAAACTTCAGCGGCAGTCCGCCAGCGGTATAGCTTGCCAGCTCCAGCAGGCTGATCTTGTCGAAAGCGCTGCCGCGAAGCGCCGGCCAATGCCTGCTTGCCGGATCGTTCAGCGAGAGGGTGCCGAGCGCCTGTCCGTAGGCGGCAAGCGTCGCCGTCAATGTCTTGCTGACCGATCCGAGCTCGAAGAGCGTGTCTTGCGAAACCCGCTGCCCGCTTTCGCGGGAAGCGACGCCGTAATTGTAGAAATAGCGGTTTCCATTGACGGTAACGGCCACCGCCATGCCGGGAATCCGGTGTTCACGGACGACAGGCTCGATGGCGGCATTTACCGCTGCACGCACTTTTTCCTGGAGATCGTCCTGGGCTGCGTGACTATCATTGCAGAATGAAATGGCGGAGAGCATGGAAACGCAGACTGCCGCCATGGTTTTGTGAAGCAGGAACATGTGCAAATATTTTCTATGGACTTCGGATGTGGGAATGGCCACAGTATGGCCGATCTTTCAGGGACGTGGTGCTGCCAGCAAATACCGACGGTGATCAACCATGATCAACTATGCCAGTGCCTTGAATGCACCGTGAATGCACCTTGAATGTGACGTGAACGCGCCCTCGGCGTGCCTTTACCGCGCCTGGAAAAGCAGGGTTTCCAGGCTGCGCTGGACGAGGAGCTTGCGCTTTGCGGCATCCTCTTCTGCGTGGATGTCCATGTTGAGAGCGAAAGGATAGGCCTTGCCTTCCTTCTCCACCCATCCCGCCAGCCAACCGATCTGCGGCGTCGCGCCCATGGCCCAGCCGGTCTTGGCGAACATCGTGTGGCCCGGCGTGTCTTCCTGCCGGAGAATGCTGCGCGTGATGCGCATGCTGCGCTGGCTGAACGGCAGCTTGCGCTGCGCCAGCCTGCCCAATAGCCGGGCCTGTTCGACGGCCGATATCTTCAATGGGCCGTCGAGCCAGAACCGGTCGATGACGGCACCGATATCGCGGTTGCCATACCCCGCCAGATCAATGTAATGCTGCATGCGCTTGGCGCCAATGCGCCGCGCGAGTTCCTGGTAGACGGGGACGTTGGAGACGCGCATGGCATCGCGCAGATGCATGTCCTTCTCCCACGCCTTCACGAATTGCGGCTTGCCTCCGTAGGGCAGCACTTCCATCTCGTCTTTTACCGCGCCGGTTTCCAGTCCCACCAGCGTGTTGAAGATCTTGAATGTCGAAGCCGGCTCGAAGCGCTGCTGCGCACGCACCGCGTTGTGGACCAGCAAGCGATCGGACGCGATATCGAGCAGCACGAAAGTCCCGGTGACTCCGGCATCCCGGAAATGGTCCGCAAGTTCCGGCCGCTCCACGATTTCGGTGGCAGCGGCGGCAGAAATGAACGCCGCACTGAACGCAGCAATGGCAAGACGAAAAATCCGTTGAAACATGGGAAAGCTCCGCTGAAGAATGAACAATGAACAAAAGTAGCCTGAATCGTAAGCAGCGCACCCGGCCGGCGCAATGGCGGGAGTCTTCACCGCAGCAACCGCCGTAACGGCTGTAACATGGCCGGCGGAACCGGCCGCAAACACGGCACAATAGAGCGCCCGCGCCATACACCAGAGCAATGAACACCCAGACCATCATCGAGTTGACCGCACCGCAGACCGTGAACGGCCAGCGCGCCGCCTACCAGTCCCTGTGGCTGCTGGTGCGCCTGTACCACGCGGCGCGTTTCGACGCGGCGACCGACGTGATCCGGCTGTCCGAATTGCGGCAGCAGTTCACCGATGCACGCAGCCTGCGCATGTTCATCAGCCGCGCCTTTCGCGATTTTTCGCGCTGGGGAATCCAGGTGGGCTGGGGTGAAGACGTGGACAGCGACCCGCGGTTTCTGAATCCGGACCGGCGCAGCCAGGGGCCTTTCTGGTTGCCGCCAGCGCAAGCGGACAAGATCGCCTGCACGGTGGAAGGCGGCGCGGCGTCGCGCACCGACCTGCTGCGCTTCCTCAACATCCGGAGCAAGCCGCTGGCAACGGAAGCCGCCGCGACGCGCATGCCGATGCCGGCCGATTTCTGGGTGCGCTATGCGCTTGCGCAGCAGAATCTCCGCCAGGGGCAACTTCTCGCGACAATAGCCGAGCACGGCGGAACCGACCGCCATCCCGGTGCCCTGGCCGGGTTCAAGGAAGCGGCAAGAATGGCGAGCAGCCGCTCCCAGCATGCGCTCGCGGCGCTTGGCGAAGCGCAGGTCTGGCGACGGCTGGACGACCTGGAAGCGGCGCGCAAGACTCTTGCCCAGTTGCGGCGCCTGCTCAAGGAGGCGCGGCCGGATGAAGGCGGATATCTTGATGCAATGGAACATATCCTCACCGCCTGGTGCGCCTACAGCCAGCGCGACGTGACACTGACCGAGGCGCTGCTGGCCGCGATGCGCGACATCGAGCCGCGCGCCAGCGTGGTCCGCTATCATCCGCGCATCCGTTTCGAATGGCACAATCTCATGGCGCTGGTGCGACGCGCCCATGCACTCAACGATCAAGACTCTCCGGTCCGCAGGAGCGCAGCCGCCGAATCGATGGGGCACTTCGCCACGGCGCTCGATGCGGCATTCGAGATCGGTTCCTTCGACGCGGCACAGCAGGTCGCCGCGAACGTGGGAATGGCGACCTGGCTCTTTGCCAGCGAAGGACTGGTGCCCGGAACCGATGCGATCGGCGCGCGGCCCGAGGCGCTGCGCTGGCTGCTCCTCAGCGAATGGCTGTCCCAGCGTTCCGGCTCGTCGGGACAGTCGGCCTGGAATGCCATCTACCTGATGCGCATCGCGCGCGGCCACTGCGATATCGGGGAACGCCCGCCGCTCTACGCATTTCGCGCCCAGCATCCGTTGCAGCCCGCGGAAGTCATCAACGACTACGGGCCGGCGGCCGAGTTCAACATCGGCATGCTGCCAATTTCCAGCTGGCTCGCGCTCGCGACCCGCCTGCTGGCGGTGCAGCAGCATGGCGACAGCCGGTACAGCCTGCTGCAGCGCTGCGGTTTGTGGCTGGAACATGCGTGGTATGCAAGCCATGCAGGCGAGCTTGCTTCCGCCTCCCGGTCGCTTGCGACGCTTGCGGCGGAAATGGGCGGCTTGCCGACGAGCGACAAGTCTTTTTTCCAGACCATGCTGCGGCGCTTTCCTCTTGAGGCATTCGAGCGGCCTAACTGATCGCAGTCCTGACTGCGCAGCGGCTGACTGCCGGGGCCATGCCGCAGTCGGCCGGCGTTCGCTGCCGGCGGCGCTTGCCGGAAGCCGGACACGAAAGAGCCTTGCAATGCCGCCTGCCCGCTCGTTCCGGTGTGCGGCGCCGGTTCATTCGCACAGGCGGCGAATGTCTTCCGGTACCGGAACCGCCTTGATCCGCGAGGCATCGCCGGGATGGCGGATGGCGAAGATGCGCACATCCCAGCCTTCCGCCAGCAGTTCGCTGCCGCGCATCAGCCGATACCTGGTCAGGAAGGATTTTTCACGCCATTCGCCGATCGAGGTATGAACCTCTATCCTGTCGCCGTAGGTCGTGGGCCGGATGAAGGTGGAATGCGCATCCACCACCGGCGTGCCGATGATGCCGGTGCTGCGTTCCAGCTCGCGCCAGGGAGGCACGCCGCAGCTTTCGAAGAAATGACGGGACGCGGCGTCATACCAGCGGAAGAAATTGGGAAAATAGGCGATCTGCGCCGGATCGCAATCGCCGAACTCGACCTGCACGGGATGGATATGAACACGCGCCATTGCTGAAATTCCTATTGTCCCGAACGGACCTTGTTGAGCTTGTGTTCAACGAAGGCGGTCAGCCGGTCCTGCGTGTCGGGATCGCTCTGGGTGACGGCGGCCACCAGCGCCTCCGTCATCAGGCCGTCGCTGATCGACTGCTCCGCGATGCGCGGCAGCACATGCATCACCGCATAGTTGGTCGTCGGCGCATTGTCGGCGATGCGGCGCGCCAGCTCCATGGCTTTCGCCATGCCCTCGCCCGCGCCGACCAGGTATTGCGACAGTCCTGCGCGATGTCCGGCTTTCGCGTCGAGCACGCGGCCGGTGAGCATCATGTCCATCATGCAGGGCACGCCGATCAGCCGCGGAATGCGCACCGAACCGCCTCCGCCCACGAACAAGCCGCGCTGACCTTCCGGCAACGCATAGAAGGCCGAAGGCTCGGCAATGCGGATATGCGACGCCGCGGCCAGCTCCATGCCGCCGCCTATCGTGGCCCCCTTCATCACGCAGATCACCGGCACGCGGCCGAACTGGATGCGCTCGAAGGCGAGATGCCAGCTGCGCGAATGATGCATGGCTTCCACCGCGCTGCGGCCGCGCACTTCCGACAGGTCGAGCCCCGCGCAGAAGTGTTCGCCATTGCCCTGCACGATCACGACACGTACCTCGGGCGGCATGTTGTCGAAGAAGCGGTGCAAGCCGAGAATGGCGGCATCGTTGAGCGCATTGCGCTTGGCGACGCGGTTGAGCGAAACGATGGCGACCGCGCCGTCGATCTCCGCCGACAGGCAGTCCGGCAAGTCTGATTGATTCATAAAAGTTTGTCCGGAAATAATGGTCAGGGCAGGCTCTTCGCTTCGGCCTTGGCCTGCAGCAGTCCGATCAGCAGCTGGTCACGCTCGGATGCCAGCGCATGCTGCTTGCGCGCGCCAAGCTCCTCGTCGACGCCGGCCACGATCTTTTCCTTCAGCTCCGGCGTAATCGACGGCGCGCCGAGATCGGCCCACCAGTTTTCGATCGGCGGCCCGAGGTGATCGAGCAGATGGCGCATGCCGCCTTCGCCGCCCGACAGGTGGAGATTCACGAAGGGACCCATCAGCGCCCAGCGCAGTCCGGGACCGTAAGCAATCGCGGTGTCGATGTCGCTGACGCTGGCGACGCCTTGCTCCACCAGATGAAAGGCTTCCCGCCACAGCGCCGCCTGCAGCCGGTTGGCGATATGGCCCTTGACTTCCTTGCGCGGATGGATCGGGCGCTTGCCGATGCGGGTGTAGAACGCCATCGCCTGCGCGACCGCTTCAGCCGATGTCTGTTCGCCGCCGATGACTTCCACCAGCGGAATCATGTGCGGCGGATTGAAGGGATGACCGAGCAGCACCCGGCCCGGATGGCGGCAGGCCGACTGCACGCGGCTCATCAGCAGGCCGGAGGAACTGGAAGCGAGAAGGACATCCGGCGGCAGCAACGCATCCATGCGCTGGAACAGTTCGATCTTGAGCTGTTCGTTCTCGGGGCCGTTTTCCTGCACGAAGTCCGCGCCGTCCAGGGCGGCTTCCAGCCCGGCATGAAAGCTCAGCCGCTCCGGCGACGCGCCTGCGGCAACGCCAAGCCGTTCCAGGCTCGGCCAGTGCCGCCTCACGGCGTCACGCAATTTCTCTTCCGCGCCGGGGGAGGGATCGGTGCAACGCACATCCAGCCCCTGTGCAAGAAAATAGGCGGCCCAGCTTGCGCCGATGACGCCGGTGCCGACCACCGCGACTGTCTTCACTTCCCGGAACTCGCTCATCTCTTCGTTTCCTTTGCTGATGCCGCATGCTGCCGATGCGGGCTTCGAATTTATCTGCGCGGCATGCCGCTTATCCGCGGGATAACAGGCGATGCCGCTTCACGCCGCCTTCTTCGTGACGAACAGCCGCTGCAACTCCTTCAAGGTCTGTTCCACCGTCTTGCCGGAAGTGCTGATCCTCGCATGCGCAAGCTCATACAGCGCCGCGCGCGCTTCCAGCGTGTAATGGATGTTCTCCATCGCTTCCTTTTGCAGCTGCGGGCTGGCGATGCGTGCATCATGCTGCGCCATTACCCGGGCGAAGTGATCGTCGGCATCGGCCTGCAGCCAGACGTTGTAAAACGAGTGCAGCAGCAGCTCGTAAGTCGACGGTTCGGCCACGATGCCGCCGCCGGTGGCGAGTACCACTTGCGGGCAGGTGGCAATCACTCTTTCCAGGCAACGGCGCTCGAGGCGCCGGTAGCCGGCCTGCCCGTATAGCCAGAAGATTTCCTTCAGGTTGATGCCGGCTTCCTTTTCGATCTCGCGGTTGAGCTCGACGAAAGGGATGCCGAGCTGCCTGGCCAGCAAGGGACCCAGCGTCGACTTGCCGGCGCCGCGCAAGCCGATCAGCGCAATCCGCAAGGGCTGCGCCGAGACTTCCATGCCGCCGTGCGCACTGGTGTAGCCGGCCAGCCATTGACGGATTTCGCTGAGCTGCTCATGCGACTGGCGCTTGAGCAGTTCGACGATCAGCGCATAGTCGGCACCATGGCGCTCGTTGCCCGAGAGCAGATTTTCCAGCGGCAGGCTGAGAGCGGTCGCCAGGCGATACAGTACGGAGATGGAAATATTGCCGTCGCCTTTTTCGACCCGCGACAGATAGGGCAGGGAAATGCCCGACTCCTCCGCCAGCTGCTTCATCGTCATTGCCCTCGCCGCACGCGCCGAGCGCACCCGCTGGCCGAGGCGCAGCGACAGTTCATCGATTGCATCGATGACCGACTGGCTGTCCCGGCTCCCTTCCGTTCCCTGGCAACCGGGCCCGGCTTCAACCACGGGGTTCAAAGCGGTTGCCGCGTCCGCCTTCGGCCGGCTTTTCGGCGCGGCTTCCTTTGCCTTGACGGAAGCGACACCGTTCTCCGCGCTCTTCGCGCTCTTCGCGCTCTTCGTGACCTTGCCCGCGTTGCGGCCGGCTGGTTTGCCCCTTGTCACCGACATCTTCATCTTCCCGTCAAAATTCCGTTCTGTTTCCGTGCCCGCGGCAAGCAAGCTGGCATGCAGCTCGAATGAACGGCGTCCCGGCCGGAATGATGTCGCCGCGGCGCCCGGCGCTGCCGCTGCGCGTATTGGCGGTCACAGGCTTGGCTGTCATAGGCATACGCATTCGGCGTCCGGCGCCTGCGCGTACAGCCGCCCGACGAGTTGCGCGCGATTCTTCAGCACCGCCGCCTGGTTGATGTAGCCCTTGTCCGTGATCTCGCCGCCATCGACCGAAGGCGGCTCATGCATCAGCAGGGCGCGCTCGGCAAAGGTCGACGACCCGCTGCCCGTATTGCGCAGTTCATTCAACGCCACCCTGACATGGCTGCGCACGGTTTCATGCGCCACCACTTCGGCAACCGGCGCATCGGCGGGCAGTCCGGCCAGCTGCCTGCAGGCAGCGACGTTCGGGAAGACCAGGAAGCACACGCAGTCGCGATCATGACCGGCAACCACCACATCCTGCGCGACCGGCGCCAGTTTTTCGACCGCCTTGAGCCGCAGATTGCCGACGCTGACCCAGGTGCCGGTGGTGAGCTTGAAATCCTCGGCCACGCGGCCGTCGAAAACGAGACCGAGCTGCGGCCGCGCCGGATCGACGAAGCGCACCGCATCGCCGATCTGGTAGAAGCCTTCTTCATCGAAAGCCTTGGCGGTCACTTCCGGCTGCTTGAAATAGCCTGGCGTGACAACCGGCCCCTTGACCCGCACCTCCAGCTTGTCGCCATTGGGCACCAGCTTCAGCATCACGCCGGGAATCGGCAGGCCGATCACCCCCGAGCGTTCCGCCTGATAGTGGCAGTCGGTGGCAAGCGGCGAAGTCTCGGTTGCGCCCCATGCCGTCACCATCGGCAGCGCGTGGCCAAGCTCCTGCTTCGACAGCTCGATCAGCGCATCCCACAGATGCTGGGGCAGCGCCGCCGCCGCGTAGAAAATGACCTGCAGGCGGGAAAAGAATGCCTTGCGCAGCGCAGCGTCGGCACGCAATGCCGGCACCAGCATGTCGAAACCGCGCGGCACGTTCAGGTACAGCGTGGGCCGCACCTCGCGCAGATTCTGCAGGCTGGCATCAAACAGGCCCGGCATCGGCTTGCCGCCGTCGATGTACAGCGTGCCGCCGTGCATCAGGATCAGGTTGAGATTGTGATTGCTGCCGAAGGTGTGGTTCCAGGGCAGCCAGTCCAGCAGCACCGGCGGCGTCTCGGCCAGGAAAGGCCAGAGCTGCGCCTTGCCCTGCTGGCTCGCAAGCAGCATGCGCTGGGTGTTGATGACTCCCTTGGGATCGCTGGTCGAACCGGAGGTGAACAGGATCTTGGCAATGGTATCGCCGTCGACGCGTGAAAACGCCTGTTCCACCGCGGCGTCATCCGACTCGCGCAGCAGTGCGGCAAAGCCGAGTGCGCCCGCCGCCGCGTCGCCGTCGCCGGCGGAAACCAGCGTCGCCTGATGCAGATCGCGGACCGCGTCGAGCGCCCCGGCGAACTTCACGCAATCGGCCGCATAGATCACGCCCGGGTCGAGGCGCTTGATGAGACTCTTGATCTTCGCATGGTCTTTCGATACCAGCGAGTAGGCTGGCGAGATGGAGGAATAGGGAACGCCGACATGCATGCAGGCCAGCATCAGCAAGCCATGCTCCACGCTGTTGTCGGACAGGACCACCACCGGATGCCGCTCATCGGCCTTGCTGCGCAGCAGCCAGGTGGCAATCGCCATCACCTTTTCCCTGGCCTGCGCGTAAGTCACGCCGGCCCATGCGCCTGCGCCATCCCGCTCCAGCAGGAAAGGCCGGTCCGGCGCCCGGCTTGCCCATTTTTCCAGATACATGCCGAGGCATCGCTCATACGGCTGGAGCGTGAGCGGCGAACTCAGCAGCATGCTGCCGTCGGCGCGGTGCTCGACCGTCATTCGCGGCTCGGCAAAGCGTATGCCGCCAGAAATCAGTTCGTTCATTTCTGCCTCGCTCCCTTATTTGTCAGTGAGCAGCTTCCAGTCGCCCTTCTCCACGCGCACCAGAACGCGGGCCCGCTCGTCATGGCCGAAATGGTCGGTCGCCTTCATGTTGAAGACACCATGCGTTCCCACCACTTCGCGGTTGGTTTCCAGCGCGTCGCGCAAGGCCTGGCGGAATTCGGCAGTGCCCGGCTTGGCTTTCTTCAGGGCTGTCGAAGCGGCCGAGGCGAACAGCAGGTAGGCGTCGTACATGTGGGCGCCGAACGAAGACAGCGAACCCTGGCCGTATTTCTCCTCGTATTGGCGGCTGTATTCGATGCCGACCTTCTTCGACGGATGGCTGTCGGGCAACTGGTTGGCCACGATCACCGGTCCCGCGGGCAGGATGGTGCCGTCAACCGCCTTGCCGCCGACACGGATGTATTCCTTGGTCGCGGTGCCGTGGGTTTGGTAGATCTGGCCCTTGTAGCCGCGGTCGAGCAGGGTCAGCTGCGGCAATGCGGATGGCGTGCCCGAGGCGGCGACCAGGATCGCATCCGGCTTGGCATTGGCCAGCTTCAGCGCCTGTCCGGTGACGCTGGTATCGGTGCGGTTGAAGCGCTCGACCGCCGTCACCTTGATGCCGGCGGCTTCCGCGGCCTTCGTCATTTCCTTGAGCCAGCTTTCGCCGTAACCGTCGCTGTAGCCGATGAAGCCAAGTGTCTTGACCTGGGTGGACTTCATGTGTTCGGCCAGCGCCTGCGCCATTACCATGTTGTGCTGCGGGCTGCGGAAGACCCAGGTATTTTTGTCCCCCGCCAGTTCGATCGGCGACAGGGAAAGCTGCGGCGTCCTGGTTTCATTGGCGACCTCGGCCACCGCCATTGCCGGCGGCACCGACGACGAACCGATGATGATGTCGATATTGTTTTCCGTCACCAGCTTGCGCGCGTTCTTGGAAGCCATCGTCGCATCGGTGCCGTCGTCGAGCACGATGTAATTGACCTTCTCGCCGCCGATCGCTGTCGGCAGCAAGGCCACGGTATTTTTTTCCGGAATGCCGAGTGCCGCTCCCGGACCGGTGGCGCAGAGCGTGATGCCGACGTTGATATCGGCCAGCGCCGAGCCGGCATGACCTGCGAGCGCCAGCGATGCCGCGATCATGGTGAGCCTGATGGTATTGCTCATGTCTCCTCCAAAGAGTTTGGTTGGATTGGCGCTGCCGGTTCGTGGTTTTAGGGAGCAGTCGCGAGCAAAATATACTATAGATTAAATATTCAGCACAACGTGTTTTATAGTTTATATTTAAGGTTGACCAAGGCTGCCGAAGAGGCGTCTTGCAAGAATGCAATACCGCTTGAAGGAATGCGTGCTGGAGGGCGGTCGCTGGAAGGAGTTCTGCGGCTTCCCGTCCGCATGAAGCGGCGGGAAAGCTTGTTGATGTTGATGATGTTGCGCATGCCGCCGCCCGGACCGCGCCTGGAGTGGCGCCTGTGCCTGTTCCGGAATACGAAAAAAGGCAGTCCTGACAGCTTCGGGTTATCTGTCGAGGCGCGCTCTTCCGGCGAAACCGCTGATGACGCCGTCAGTCATGCTGGCCCTGCGGGCTGTGATGAAGCCGGCCATCAATCCATCTGCAGCGATTTCGCCAGCCGCATGTCTTCAATGGCTCGGCGCGCCGAAATGCGCTTGTTAAGGGCGTTCCGGTGTTCCTTCGGCGTCATTGGCGGCTGACGCATCACATCCTTCAGACTTGCCCGCTGTTCGACTTCCGGATAACTTTTACGGTTCATGGCTTACCTCGTTGCGACGAATGACTATAGTCATGTTCTCGCAAACAATATGCCAGTCATCCAACTAGATCAACTATGCGACAAATAAAGGCAGGATTGCCCTGTTTTGGTGATCGGCATCCATGACGGTGCAAGCCTTTTGTGCATCGCACATCAAGCATCGGGGTCCGGTTTTGCCATGCTGGCGATGTCATGAAGGGCGGTGCGCAGTTTCTCCGCTGCGGCATTCTTGCCGAATTCCACTCGCCAGCGGGCAAAGTCGATATAGGCACACGCATCCAGCAGTTCCGCCGCCTTGGCGACGCCCGCATCGCTTCCTTCATGCAGGACGCCGCCGAATGCCTTCACGCACACGAACGGCACATGCCTGGTCGCATGATCCCTCTTGATCCGTCGGAGCAGTTCGAACATCCGGCTTTCATCGAAATTGGTACCGCAGATGACGGCGTCGATCTCCTCGTCCAGCGCCGCCAGTGCCTCCTCAATGGTATGGCAGACAGCGAGTGAAAATTCGGCGCTCAATGCCTTCGTCAGTCTTGGCACCGCTTTGGGCCGGATGGCAAGCAGCAGCTTCGGCTTGGACTTATCCTTCATACATGGCTCGCAGGACACGTTGCGGCGGCAGAAACGGTGCCATGCCAGGATCGGCAATCCGCTTCTCCACCGCCGATTCAATTGGCGGATGCACCGGCGAACCGGTTGCAAGGTTTATACCCGACAACTTCCTTGTTGAACCGGGATTTTCCATCCTTTCCCCAAGATTGTCGCCGAGCGACGTCAGCGCGCTCCAGCCCGGACCAGGATGTCTTCCATGGCCTTGAAGCCGCGCCGGCGTGCGTGCTGAAGCGGAGTCACGCCCTGGCCGTCGGGTATGCCGACATTGGCCTTGGCTTCCACGAGCAGCCGCACCACCTCGGTGTGGCGCGGTCCGCCGTTGCCAAGAATGATCGCCTCGAGCAGCGCTGTCCACTGCAGGTTGTTGACATGGTTTACGTCCACGCCGGCATCGATCAGCATGCGCACGGTATCGACCAGGCCGCGCTCCGCCGCCGGAATGAGCGCCGTGCCGCCATAACGGTTGGTGCTTTTCAGGTCCGCGCCATGCGCCAACGTCATCTTCAGGATATCGTCATGGCCGCGCGCGCCGGCGTAAAGATAGGGACTGTCGTGGATGTTGTCCTTGGCATTGACATTGGCTCCCGCCTCGATCAGCAATCTGGCGGCCTCAACCCGGTTGTTGTGCGTGGCGACCAGCAATGCCGTCGCGCCGGTCGCATCCCTGCCGTCGATATTGGCGCCCTTGTCGAGCAGCACGCGAAGCGTGGCGACATCGCCCTTCCTCGCCGCAGCGTGCAGCTGCGTATCTTGCGCCCCGGCATCCGCCGCTACAAACAGGACCGACAATAGCAACACGGCGATCATGCGCATGGTGCAGGCAACTGTTTTCTCCAGCGACATCGTTCAGCTCCTTCAGATTCATCACATTGGCAGGGCAAGTCGCTAATCGGTGACTTTGCCCCGCATTGCCTTCACCTTGCCGCGAACGGCCTTTCCTTCCAGCCGGCGCTGCTGCGAACCGCGCGTGGGCTTCGTCGGCCGCCGCACGGCCGGCACAACGGCGATGCTCGCCACCATTTCCAGCAGGCGCTGCATGGCTTCTTCCTTGTTCTTTTCCTGGCTGCGGTGAGTCTGCGCCTTGATGATGACGATCCCATCTCCGGTGATGCGATGATCATTCAGGCGCAGCAGGCGTTCCTTGAGATGCTCCGGCAGCGACGAGGCACGGATGTCGAAACGCAGGTGGATGGCGCTCGATACCTTGTTGACGTTCTGGCCGCCCGCGCCCTGGGCGCGGATCGCGGTGAATTCCACTTCGCTGATGGCGATTTCCGGCGTGCGCTGGCTCATGTCGCATGCTCCCGGAGCAAACCGGCGGCTGGCATCGTTCCAATCATCCCGCGCGCCCAGGGCGGCTTGCCGGAGATGCGCCGGCCAGCTTGTTTTTCTTGGGCTTCTTCGGCTTTTTCATCACATGTCCCTGTCCGTCGGTCAGCGGCACCCGGTGGCTGGCCTCGAAACCCGGCTCTTCGCTGCGCGGCAGCGTCATCCGGATCAGGGCTTCGATCGCCGAGAGCTGCGTCACCTCGTCGGCGCAGACCAGCGACACCGCTTCTCCGGTGGCGCCGGCGCGCGCCGTGCGGCCGGTGCGGTGGATGTAATCCTCGGCCACGATGGGCAGATCGAAATTCACCACGAGCGGAAGATGCTGGACATCCAGGCCGCGCGCCGCCACGTCGGTGGCCACCAGGATCTGGGCCTCGCCGGCCTTGAAGCGTTCGAAGGCGCGCAGCCGGGCCGGCTGCGGCTTGTCGCCATGGATGGCGTCGGCGCTGCAGCCCTGCGCCAGCAGCGCCTTGACCAGGTCTTCCGCGCCATTGCGCGTCTTGACGAAGACCAGCACCTGCTGCCAGTCGAGCTTTTTCCGCAGGTGCAGGAACAGTTCCAGCTTGCGCTTCTTGTCCACGGTGAACATCCGCTGGCGGATGCCGGTCGCCATGGTATTGCGCGGCCCGGTGTCGATCGACAACGGGTCGTTCAGCATCGCCGCCGCCAGCGCGCGTATCGCATCGGAGAAGGTCGCTGAAAACAGCAGCGTCTGGCGCCGCGCCGGCATCAGCGCCAGCAAGGCGTTGAGCTCGCGGGAAAAGCCGAGATCGAGCATCCGGTCCGCCTCATCCAGCACCAGGGTCTGCAGCTGGTCGAACTTCACCGCATTCTTTTGCTGGAGGTCGAGCAGCCGCCCGGGCGTGGCCACCAGGATATCAAGCCCCTTGCGCAGCGCCATCATCTGCGGATTGATGCTCACGCCCCCATAGGCGGCCAGGGTGCGCAGCGGCAGGTGCCTGCCGTATGCGGTAAAGCTCTTGTGCACTTGTTCGGCCAGTTCGCGCGTCGGCACAAGCACCACCGAACGCGCCGAGTTGCTTGCGGGGCGCGCGCCTTCGCTTGCCAGGCGCTGCAGCAGCGGCAGGGCGAAGCCCGCCGTCTTACCGGTGCCGGTCTGGGCGGCGGCCATCAGGTCGCGCCCGGCAAGGATGACGGGAATGGCCTGTGCCTGTACCGGCGTTGGCGTCGTATAGTCAAGCGCTTCCAGCGCCTGCAGCAGCGGGGAAATCAATCCCAGGGAAGAAAAGGTGTTCAAGGCGGTATTCGGCGGTATTGAATGCGGATGTCAGGGCGTATCGGGTTGCATCAAGGTGCATCCCGGCATGCCGGAAGTCAAAACAAATGTAGAGTGTAGCCATACGCGCGCTTTCACGTTGGTTTTCACTGCATTCATCCACGGTTTTGCGGTCCAATTGTGATAGTTTGCGCCCCTGGCGGCGTTTCGCCTGCTCAACATCTTTCATAAGAACATCATGTCGCAAAACCAAACCGCTACCTTTGCCAGCCTGAACCTCAGCGATGCCCTGCTCCGCGTCCTGAGCGAACTCGGCTATGAACAACCTTCCCCCATCCAGGCCGCCACGATCCCGGTGCTGCTGGAAGGACGCGATGTGCTCGGCCAGGCCCAGACCGGTACGGGCAAGACCGCAGCCTTCGCGCTGCCCATTCTCAACGGCATCGATTTCCGCCAGAATGCCTTGCAGGCGCTGGTGCTGGCGCCGACGCGCGAACTGGCCATCCAGGTCGCCGAAGCCTTCCAGCGCTATGCCACCCACATTCCCGGCTTTCATGTCCTGCCGATCTACGGCGGCCAGAGCTATGGTCCGCAACTGTCGGCGCTGCGGCGCGGCGTGCATGTCGTGGTCGGCACCCCCGGCCGGGTGATCGATCACCTGGAAAAGGGTTCGCTCGATCTGTCCCGCATCAAGACGCTAGTGCTGGACGAAGCCGACGAAATGCTGCGCATGGGTTTCATCGACGACGTGGAACGCATCCTGCAGCAGACGCCGGAGTCCCGCCAGACGGCGCTGTTTTCCGCCACCATGCCGGGCGCGGTGCGGCGCATCGCGCAAACCTACCTGCGCGATCCGGCGGAAGTCACCATCGCCGCGAAAACCGGCACCGCCGAGAACATCCGCCAGCACTACTGGCTGGTCAGCGGCATCCACAAGCTCGATGCCCTCACCCGCATCCTGGAAGCGGAGCCCTTCGACGGCATGATCATTTTTGCGCGCACCAAGCTCGGCACGGAGGAACTCGCCGGAAAACTGCAGGCCCGCGGCTTTTCCGCGGCCGCCATCAACGGCGACATGGCGCAGCAGCAGCGCGAGCGCACCATCCAGATGCTCAAGGACGGCCAGATCGATATCCTGGTCGCAACGGATGTCGCCGCGCGCGGCCTCGATGTCGAGCGCATCAGCCATGTCGTCAACTATGACGTGCCTTACGATCCGGAAAGCTATACCCATCGCATCGGCCGCACCGGCCGGGCGGGACGCAGCGGCGAAGCCATCCTGTTCATTACGCCGCGCGAGAGAAACCTCTTGAAGGCGATCGAGCGGGCGACGCGCCAGCCGGTATCGCCGCTGCAGCTGCCGAGCATCCAGGATGTCAATAACGTGCGCATTGCGCGCTTCAAGGACCAGATCGGCGAGACACTGGCCGCGGGCGGCCTGGATGTGTTCCGGTCGCTGATCGAGGAATATGAGCAGGAGCACAATGTGCCCGCCGTCGAGGTCGCCGCCGCGCTGGCGAAAATCGCCCGCGGCGACATGCCGTTTCTGCTGGAAAAGAACGGCAGGGAAGGCAGGGACGGCAGGGAGATGGCAGGCGAACGCCAGCGTTTCGACGAAGCCGCATCCGATGCGGGCCGCCATGAACGCAGCCCGCGGCCGGAACGCAGCAACCGGGTTTTCGCGCAGCCCGAGTCCTTCGAACGCCGGGAAAGGCAGGATGCGGGCGAGCGCCCCCAGCTGCCGAAAAAGGAACGCGGCCATCGCGCGCCGGAGGCCGGCATGCAGAGTTTCCGCATCGAAGTCGGCTATGTCCATGGCGTCAAGCCGGGCAATATCGTCGGCGCGATCGCCAATGAAGCCGGCCTCGAATCCCGCCATATCGGCCGCATCGAGATCTACGATGACCATAGCACGCTCGATCTGCCCGGCGACCTGCCGGACGACCTGCTGCGCCATCTGCAGACCGTCTGGGTGGCGGGCCAGCAGCTGCGCATCAGCCGCGAGGATGCCGGCGCCGAACACGCCGGCACGGCACGCCGAAGCGCTCCCGCGTCCCATGGCGCGGACGAGAAATCTGCGCCGCCGCCCAAGGCGAGGACCGCGCGCGCCGGCGAATCGGGCGTGCAGACCTACCGCATCGAGGTCGGCCATGCGCATGGCGTGCGCCCTGCCAACATCGTTGGCGCGATCGCCAATGAAGCCGATCTCGATCCCAAGCTGATCGGACGCATCGACATCTACGACGATCACAGCATCGTGGAACTGCCGAAAGGAATGCCCAAAGACGTGTTCTCGCTGCTGCAGACGGTATCGGTTTCGGGACAGCCGCTTCGCATCAGCGCCGCGCCCGGCCATCCGCTGCGCGATACGGATCATGCAGGCAAGCGGAGCGCGCCGTCGCCCGCCGGGAAAGGCGGCAGGGCGCGTACCGAGAGTTTTGGCGCGGGCACGGCAAAAGCGGGGGGCAAACCGCATCGCAAGGGGGCGACGCGGAAAACTTGAAGTTCCAGGAGGTCAATCATGGAGATGAAGAAAATCAATGCCGGCAAGCTGCGCGCCATCGGTTACGATCCGCGCGATCGCATGCTGCGGGTCGAGTTCGATGACGGAAGCGCCATCGACTACTCCGGCGTGGGCGCCGAAGTCTGGCGCAAGCTGTCGACCTCGGGTTCGGCCTGGAGCTACTACCGGGACAACATAGAAGAGGAGTTTTCGGGGCGCCGGGGCAAGGTCCTGGCGAAAACGACGACGCAGCAGCTCGAAGACCTGTTCAAGGCCCCGGATGAGGGGAAGAGCTGAACAGGAACACCTAGGCGGGAGCCAGCTCCCGCCATGCCGGAGGCGCTGCGCGGCAATGGCGCTTCCGGCAGTTTTGCAGGCGAGCGCAGCTCAGCCTCCCACCTCCCTCTGGCCGATCACGGTGCCTTCGCGCCGCTGATCGGCGCCGCCGTACTGCTTGCCGTTCTTCAAGTCAATCACCACGCCCTGTACCGAGCCGATGGTGGACGCGCATGCCGGCGCGCCATTGACCTGAGGCACCGGGTGGCCGAGCGCCGCCAGGCCTTGCAGGGTTTCCGTTGCAATCCCCCGTTCGCAGGTGATGGCGCCGGCCGCGCTGGTAACCGACCAGCGCGGCGCGTCGATTGCCTGCTGGATCGACATGCGGTGGTCGACCAGATTCAGGGTGACATTGAGCACCGAGTTGATGATGGTGGCGCCGCCGGGCGAGCCATAGGCCGCAACCGGCTTGCCCTTGTAGAACAGCATGGTGGGCGCCATTGATGAACGCGGCCGCTTGAACGGCGCAACATCATTGGCTCCCGGATTGCCGGTGGCGGCATTGCGCATCGGCGTGAAGTTGAAGTCGGTCAGTTCGTTGTTGAGCAGGAAGCCGTAACCCGGCACGACGATGCCCGTGCCCCAGGTGTTTTCAATCGTGGTCGTGTACGAGACCACGTTGCCTTCCTTGTCGACCACCGAGAAATGCGTGGTGTGCACGCCCTTCTCTTCCTCGAGTCCCGCAAGCTGGAGAGGCCGGTCCGCAGCGGCTGCGGTATCGCAGGGAAGCGGATCGCCGGCGGTGGCTGTGGCCAGCCGCTGCTCCGGGTTGATCAGCTGCCGGCGCGCGGCGAGATAGCACGACGAGATCAGTCCTCGCTTCGGCACCGGCACGAAATCTTCGTCGCCCATCCAGACCGCGCGGTCCGCGAATCCGAGGCGCATGGCTTCCGTCATCACATGCAGGGTGCGGGTGCTGCCAAAGCCGAAGCCCTGGCTTGCATCACCGATCGGAAACTGTTCCAGCATCTTGAGCATCTGGATGACTGTCAGCCCGCCGGATGACGGCGGCGACATCGATTTCACCCGCACGCCCCGATAATCGCCCTCCACCGGCTGGCGCACCGCAACGTCGTAGGCGGCAAGATCGGACAGCGCCATGCGGCCGACGCCGGCATTGCCAAGGGTGGGGTTGCTGCGCTTCTGCGCCTCGACGATGGCTTGCGCGATCTCGCCCTTGTAGAACACCTGGCTGCCTTGCGCGGCGATCAGGCGGAAGGTTTTCGCCAGGTCGGGCTGGCGCAGCAGATAGCCTTCGGGCAAGGGCTCGCCGCCGGGAAGCCGGAAGACGGCACGGGTTTCCGGCTGCAGCGCGGTGCGCTCATTGTTGATGTCCGCAGCCAGGAAACGGTTGATGCGGAACCCGCTGTCGGCCAGCGTGATGGCTGGCTCAAGGGTTTTTGCCAGGGACTTGGTGCCCCATTTCGCCAGCGCGGTCTCCACGCCCAGCACGGTGCCGGGAACGCCGACGGAATGGCCGCTGGTGGAAGCCGCGGCGAAGGTCTGGTTGAGAAACATGTCCGGGGTGGCCGCCGCCGGCGCCTTTTCGCGCGAGTCAATGATGAAGGTTTCATTGCTCTTGGCGAGATGAATCATCATGAAGCCGCCGCCGCCGATGCCCGAAAATTGCGGCTCGACCACGTTCAGCGCGAACTGGATCGCGGCTGCCGCATCGATGGCGTTGCCCCCCTGCTCCAGCATGCGGGCGCCAGCTTCGGCAGCCAGCGGATGCGACACCGACACCACGCCCTTGCGGTAAGCCTGCTCCTGTGCCGCGAGCGTGTCGGGAAATGTCCGCGCCGTATTGTCGGCGAAGACCAGGCCGGCGCCCAGGGCGGCGGCAAGGGGAAGTGTGCGCAATGCGCACAGCAATGTCTTGGTCATGGGAAGCCTTTCTTATCGATCGTTATCGATGCCCGTGGAAACGGGCACGGTCTCGCAACTTTTCATGTCTGCTCACATCGGCCTCCACCTGGCCTGCAAGTGTCGGGCCGCCTTGCCCGTGAGCGGGGCACAGTATTTGAAATTTAACGACCCGCATCCGCTTTGCCAGCGCATTGCGCACGCATTTGACGACGATCAAGCAGGAAAAGGCTGAGCATGTTCCCTGGGCTCCGATGCATGCAGCTGCTGCTATGGATCCGGCCCGAAAATGTGTTGGGCCGGATCCCCTCACCCCGGCCCTTTCCCGGAGGTAGAGGGTGAGATCAGCGACCCGAAAAATGATCCGTTTTTCGGGCCGTATCAATAAGAAAGAAGGGAATCCTGTAGACTTGCAACCGGGAAGCGGATAATGCCGGGATTGGGCAGCGAAGCATCGGACGATCAAGTCATCCGCTCACTGCCTGCCGTGCCCGGCGCAGCTCTTCTACCCGATACGCAACCGCCCCGCCGTCCGTCGAAGATGTTTTGTTGCAGTCATGACGCTGATACAAACGACGAATCGGGGCATTTTTATGAGACAAGTTTCGATACCATGGCGAATGATTTCGAAGCGGATATAAAGGCGGTGTCGGGCATCGACGCCGTTCCCGCAATCCTTGAAGTGATTTGCCGTTCCACCGGAATGGGCTTTGCCGCGGTGGCCCGGGTAACCGAGGACCGATGGATCGCCTGCGCCGTTCGGGACGACATCGACTTCGGTCTCAAGCCGGGCGGCGAGCTGAAGGTCGAGACGACCATCTGCAACGAGATCCGGCAGAGCGGCCAGGAAGTCGTTATCGACCATGTGGCGGAAGATCCCCTCTATTGCCGGCACCACACGCCGGCGATGTACGGCTTCCAGAGCTATATCTCGATGCCCATCTTCTATCCGGACGGAAGCTTCTTCGGCACTTTGTGCTCGATCGATCCGAAACCGGCCAGGTTGAACCGCCCTGAGATCGTCCAGATGTTCAGGCTGTTCGCCGATCTCATCATGTTTCATTTGCAGGCCGGGGAAAAAATCGAACTCACCCGGGAAAACCTGCAGCAGGAACGCGACATGGCGGCACGGCGCGAACGCTTCGTGGCGATGCTCAGCCATGATCTGCGCAATCCGCTCGCAGCCATCAGTGCCGGAACGGAAATTCTCAAGCAGGAAACCCTGAGCGGCCGCGGCGCATCGACGCTGCAGCTGATTCAACGCAGCGTGCGCCGCATGGTTACCCTGGTGGATGATGTACTCGATGTGGCCCGCGTGCGCCTGGGTGCCGGCGTGCCGCTGGTGCGCCACGACAACCTGACGCAAGCCGACCTGGAACAGGTCATCGATGAATTGCGGAGCGCCTGGGCGGGGCGAACGATCAAAACGGATTTCGCCATGACGCACGCTGTTCCCTGCGACCAGAGCCGGCTCAGCCAGCTGTTTTCCAATCTTGTGGGCAATGCATTGGCGCATGGCGCCGATGACGCGCCGGTCCATGTGGAAGCGGGTTGCCGCGATGGCGTCTTCGAGTTTGCCGTCGCGAACCGGGGCAAGCCCATTCCTGCCGACATACTCGAAACCCTGTTCGAGCCCTTCTCGCGCCATTCGGACAGTCTGCAGCACAACGGCATGGGGCTTGGCCTGTACATCGCCTCGGAAGTCGCACAAGCGCATGGCGGCACGCTGAATGTGACATCTTCCGAAGAGGAAACGCGATTCTGTTTTCGGATGCCGCTTGCGCAGGACGATGACAATCGCGATATCGTCAATGAGATGCAGGACGGCCTGAAGCAGTAATCGATGTCGGCGAGGCGATGGGAGGTAATGGACCTCCTCATTTCTGGCGGATCGCAACCGACCGCATCCTGATGCATTTAGCAAGGCGCAGCTGTTCGCACGGCCCGGCCACCGACCGCCGGACTTCAGCGCAAGCTGCTGATGGACAATCCATGCGTCTGCACTGGCCCCAGGAAGCCTGAGGTGGCCCGAGGTAACCTCATCACGACGCCGCGTCCGCCATCGAAACGCGGATGCGTGCCGGTGGCGGCGACTGCAGAGGCGACCTTCCCTGCCGCCTCATTCCGTTTCGCTCTCCAGGTTCAATCGAACCCGCTGCAGCATCGACAGGAGTGCGCCGCACTCGTCTTCACTCAAGCCGTTGACGGCAAGCTTCGACAATTGCCGTCCCTGCTGCCGCAGTTGTCTGAACATCTCCTGGCCTTCGGCCGTGACCTGCAGGCGGACGCTGCGGCGGTCCGCCGCCCCGGTGCCCGCTTCAAGCAGGCCTTTATCCCGCAATCCCTTGATCAGGCGCGCAAGCTGGGCCTTGTCACGTCCGGTGTGTGCGACGAGATCGCTTTGGGTCGCTCCGGGATGTCTTGCAAAGTAGCCAAGCGTCTTGGTTTCCATGTGGGTCAGGTCATGCGCGCCATCACGCAGCGTCCGGTACTGCCGGGAGCGGTAGAGATGCATGATGGTGTGGATGGACTCGAATACCTCGTCGGCCAGCTCGCTGACGCCGGACGAATTTTGGTTGACTTTATCAACTTGTTTTCTCATAATGGGAGACATTATCAACCAATTTGGTCGAAGCGATGGAAAATAATTTGCATAGTTTGCATGGTTCGGAGGATCTGCGCGACGTTCCCGCCAGGCGCGTGCGGAGGGTTCGCCATGAAATCCGGCAGCGGGACGTGGAAGTGGCGCGCATCAGCCCGGTCGGTGCCAGCTTCATCAGCATTACCTTCCGTGGCGAGGCATTGCGGGATTTCGTGTCGGCTTCGTTCGACGACCATGTCAAGTTCACATTCAACGACCCGGCGGGAGAACTGGTTCGCAGGGACTATACCCCGAGGCACTTCGACCGGGATGCGCTTGAGCTGACGATGGAGTTTGTTCGCCACAGCGATGGCAAGGCATCGGAATGGGCGCGGCAGGCAGCGGTCGGCCAGCGCGCCGTCATCGCCGGCCCGCGCGGCTCGATGATTGTCCCGCCGGATTACGACTGGCATTTGCTTGCGGGCGACGTGACCGCCTTCCCCGCCATCCGGCGACGTCTCGAAGAGCTTCCCGATTCCACGCGCGCCATCGTCGTGGCCATGGCCGAGGATGCGGCGGACCGATGCCAGTTCGCAAGCAGCGCCGATGTGAAGGTCCATTGGGTGGCCTCGCCGGAGGAACTGATCGCGACGCTTTGCGCAGTGCAGCTTCCTCCGGGTGAAGGTTTTGCATGGGGCGCTGGCGAAGCATCGCTGATGGCGCGGATGCGCGAGATTCTTCTTACGGAAAAAAATCTTGCGAAAGAGTCAGTGCGGATCGCGGCTTACTGGCGGCGAGGTGCCTCCAACTATCACGAGCGGCTCGAATGACGGTGATTGCTTCAGAGCGCTTACCATAAACACGGTATGTCAAAAATAACGCCTGACGGTTAATATTGCACCGCAATAAACCCGTGATCGTGAATGAGTAAGAGATGCGCAGTTTCCTGTTGATGCTTGCCGCCTGCGTCCTGCCCGTGACGGCGGCATTTGGCGGCAGTCCTGGGCAAGCCGGCGGCCCGCAATACCATCTGCATAACGGAAAATTAAGCAGCAGGGATTTCCCCTACATCTTCGATGGCAAGCAGATCAGAATAGTGAAGATCCGCGAGATTCGCGATGCCGATACGGAGGCGAACCGGGCAGCATGCGCGAAGGAATGGCGGCGCATACCAGCCTACCGGCAGCTGTGCCTGAATCTCTCGGACCATCGCATCCTCGATGTTCAGCTAGTGGAGTTTCCTGTGCCTCTAACGGTGCAGGTGCCGGTGATCCGCATCGCCAAGGTCGATGTCGGCCAAAGCGCCCTGGTGAAGATGCCGGAAATCACGCCGGCCGAGGGAGTCAAGTCCCTGCCGGCGTTTGTCGGAATGCTATCGGCCAGCCATTTGCGGCACGCCTTGTGATCCTTGCGATGCCACTTCAATGCCACTTTGCCTGAGCGGCAAACCGCTTCAACAACACCCTGCCCTGTTCCTGTCGAGCAATCCGCAAGGCGGCGGCGTTTACAGCGTGAGCAGGATGGGCACTAGAACGAAAAGGATGGCGATTGCCACCGCAAGCAGCGCATAGCGGCTGAAGTTCGGCAATGTCGCTTTTTCACGCTCTTCCAGATTTTGGGAATACAACTTGTCGTAGTACAGGTTGTTCTTCACCCGGTACCGATAGTGGGAATAGCCCGCGCCAACAAGAATGGCCGAAGCCAACAGGAACCAGAATGCCGCCAACATGGGAAAACAGCCTTCGAAAAAGCCTTGGATTCTAACACCTTCAGCGTAGCGCGACAGCCTCGCCGCCGGCGCATCGCGGGAAACAAGTGCAATGAAGACAAGCCAGCCCCGCCGGGGTCATGGCGTCTTCCAGGTCAGGCTTCCTGCGCTTCCATGCTGGCCGTGATCAGCTGACCGAGGGTTGCCAGGGCCGCCTCCGTGCGCGCATCCCAGGGATGGCCGTAATTCAGCCGCAGGCAATGAGTGAAGCTGCGCTGTGCGGAGAACATCGGTCCCGGAGCGACGCTGATGCCGAGCGAAAGCGCCTGCCGATGGATTTCCAGCGTATTCACCTTGCCGGGCAGTTCTATCCACAGGAAGTAGCCGCCGCTCGGGCGGGTCGCCTTCGTGCCTTTCGGAAAATGCCGCACCATCGACTGCACCATGGCGCTCTGCTGCACCGACAGGGTATGGCGCAGTTGCCGCAGATGCTTGTCGTATCCGCCCTTGGCAAGGTAATCCGCCAGCGCCGCCTGCGCCGGCGCGGAAGCCGACAAGGTAGTCGTGACCTTTAGTCTTGCAACGGCCTGGGTGAATTTCCCCGCCGCCGCCCATCCGATCCGGTATCCCGGCGCAAGACATTTCGAAAACGATGAGCAATGCATGACCAGGCCCTTGGTATCGAAGGCCTTGGCGGACGCCGGACGCTTGCTGCCGAAATACAGCTCGCCGTACACATCGTCCTCGATCAGCGGAACATCATGCGCATTGAGCAAGGCCACCAGCGCCTGCTTCTTTTCGTCGGACATCAGGCTGCCCAGCGGATTCTGGAAGTTGGTCATCAGCCAGCAGGCCTTCGGCGCGTGGCGCTCCAGCGCCAGCGCGAGCGCTTCGAGGTCGATGCCTTCGCGGGGATGGGTCGGCACCTCGATTGCCTTCAGGCCGATGCGTTCGAGCGCCTGCAGCGCCGCATAGAAGGTGGGCGATTCGATGATGACGCTGTCGCCCGGCCGCGCGACCGCCTGCAGGCAGAGATTGAGCGCTTCCAGCGCGCCGTTGGTGATGACGATCTCGTCGGTATGCACATGCAGTCCGTCGGCCAGGTAGCGCAGCGCGATCTGGCGGCGCAGGCCGGCATTGCCCGGCGCAAGATCATCGACCGTGCTCCACGGGTCCATTTCCTGCACGCACGCCGCCATCGAGCGCGCCAGCCGCTGCATCGGAAACAGCACCGGGCTGGGAAACGCCGAACCCAGCGGCACCACATCCCGCGTCCTGATCGATTCAAGCACCTCGAATACCAGCTCGCTGACATCCACCGCCGTGGACTCGCCGATCGGGCGCGAAGCGAATTCCGGTTCCGGCGGCAGTGACCTGGCGCCCGCAATGACGTAGTAGCCGGAGCGCTCGCGCGCACGGATCAGGCCGCGCGCCTCGAGCAGGTAATACGCCTCGAACACGGTGGACGGGCTGATGCCCCTGCTGGTGCTGGCTTGCCGCACCGACGGCAGGCGGTCGCCGAGTTTCATGACGCCGGTCCGGATCGACTGCGCGATTTCCTCGGCAAGGGCTTCATAACGTTTCATGAGATGGATTTTCCGGTGCACATCACGATACTGTACGCCATCCGGCCGCATCCCTTCCCGGTCCTGGTCCGCACCCGCGACCGCGGCGCCCTGGCCGGACTGTCCCGACGACCCCGTCAAGGAACGACGGCGCTGACGACCGCCAGCAGGATGCCGATGAAGATTGCCGTCCCGATCAAGCCGGCGGCAATCACGTAGACCGGATTCAATCCGCCGGCCGCATCCTCCTCGAAGTCCTTCCTTCGGCGCAGGCCGATGAAGGACCAGGCAATGGCGATCATCGTATTCAGGAAAGACCGCTTCGCGGGAGCCCCGCTGTGTTCCTTGGACATGTGTACCTCGAGATAGTGAATTTGACGATGGCTTGCCCGGGTCAATCGTGGCGCCGGCGAAACAGCGGCAGCGGTTCATCGACCGCGCCCTGGTACGTGACGGAGTAATGTCCGAAGCTGAGGATCGCATCGTGAATATCCTTGTCCGCCCGCACCGCGAAGGCATCGAATCCGCAGCGGCGCAGGTAGTTGAGCTGGTCGCGCAGCACGTCGCCGACGGCGCGCAGTTCGCCTTTCCATGCGTATCTTGAGCGCAGCAGCGTGGCGATGCTGTATCCGCGGCCGTCCCGGAATGTCGGAAAATCGACGGCGATGATTTCCAGTGTTTCCAGCGCTTTCAGCGTTTTCAATTGCAGCATCAGCGGTTCAAAGTCGTCATCCGGCGCGATCCACACCGCGCGCACGGCGTCATGCCGTCCCTCGCCGAGCGCATCGCGAAATGCGGGCAGGGAGACGATGCGCTTTGGCGAGGCGGCATCGAGGTCGTTTTCAGTCCTGATGAGGCTCCATTCGTCATCGACGATCCTGGGCACGCCATCGACAAGCTTGATGATGTTCGGCATGGGTTTCCTTGTCACTCGGCGGTTTCAGCCTGGCGATATACGCCGGCCTTGAAGGCTTCGATGCCGATGCGGCTGACCGTATCAATGAACGGTTCATCGGCGATGCGGTGCCTGCAATACGTATCGACAATGCGCTCGATCACTCCCGGCATCTCTTCGGCGCGGAAGGAAGGTCCGATCACCTTGCCGAGCGCCGAACGGTTGCCCTGCGCTCCGCCGATGGTGACCTGGTACCACTCCTCGCCATCCTTGTCGACGCCGAGCACGCCGATATTGCCCATGTGGTGATGGCCGCAGGCATTGATGCAGCCGGAGATATTCAGCGACAGGTTGCCCAGGTCGCACAGGTAATCGAGGTCGTCGAAGCGCTGCGCGATCGCCGCGGCGACCGGAAGCGACCTGGCATTGGCCAGCGAGCAGTAGTCGCCGCCGGGACAGGCAATCATGTCGGTCAGCAGGCCGAGGTTCGGCGTGGCGAGCCCCTGCTGCAGCGCCTTCTGCCACAGCGCATGGAGGTCGCGCGTGCGGACATCCGGCAGGATGACATTCTGTTCATGCGCGATACGGATCTCGCCGAAGCCGAATTCCTCCGCCCAAGTCGCGATGTGTTCCATCTGTTCCGCGGTCACATCGCCGGGAGGCGTAGCGGCGCCGGGCTTGGTGGAAAGCGTGACCGACGCATAGCCGGGCATCTTGTGCTCGCGCACATTTCTTTTCAACCACTGTGCGAAGCGCTTGTTATCGTGACGATCCCGTGCAAGCCCAGGATCTTCCGCAGCATGGTCCGCGTGATCAACATCGCTTGCATAGCCCTCCTGCAGGAAGAACCGCGCAACACGTTCGTATTCCGCTTCGGTCAGGGTTGCGGGCCCGTCCTTGAGGTGTTGCCATTCCTGCTCCACCTCGGCGGCGAACGCTTCCGCGCCTATCGCCTTGACCAGGATCTTGATGCGCGCCTTGTATTTGTTGTCCCTGCGGCCATACCGGTTATAGACGCGCAGAATGGCTTCCACATACGACAGCAGATGCTGCCAGGGCAAGGCATCGCGGATCAGGGTACTGAGCATGGGCGTGCGGCCGAGGCCGCCGCCGGCATGAACGCGCAGCCGCTTTTCTCCGTCGGCATCCCGGTAGAGATAAATGCCGACATCATGCATCCTCACCGCCGCGCGGTCTTCTTCGGACGAGGAAATGGCTATCTTGAACTTGCGCGGGAGGAAAGCGAACTCCGGATTGAGGGTCGACCACTGGCGCAGGATTTCGGCCAGCGGCCGGGGATCGAGGATTTCATCCTTTGCCACGCCGGCGAATTGCTCGGTCGTGATATTGCGCACGCAGTTGCCGGAGGTCTGGATGGCATGCATCTCGACCGTGGCAAGTTTTTCCAGGATATCCGGAGCGTCTTCCAGGCGGATCCAGTTGTACTGGATGTTCTGGCGCGTCGTGAAGTGTCCGTAGCCGCGATCGTAATTGCGGGCGATATGGGCGAGCATGCGCATCTGCGCCGAAGACAGCACGCCGTAGGGAATGGCTACCCGCAGCATATAGGCATGCTTTTGCATGTAAAGGCCGTTCTGCAGGCGCAGCGGCAGGAATTCCTCTTCCGACAGCGCGCCCGACAGCCTGCGCCTGACCTGGTCGCGGAACTCCTCCGTGCGCTCCCTTACCAGGACCGCATCATTCTCATCGTATCGATACATTTCTCCACCTGATCGCTATGTCGGCAATACCTCGGCCGGATGCAAGGATTGTCCGGTGTTGCGGGCTCCGGTAACAGAATCAGACGTAAGAAAAAAAACCATATCAGATAGCCCGCACATCACGATGGCAATGCCGCTTTCCACTCGGATGCATGGCCACCCAGGCGGCAATGCCGGTGCAGCAGCCGTTTCCCGGAATTCTCACGGAACAGATGTCAACTGATATGCAAAAACGCGTCGCGACTGCTACTGTTCTGCATGGGATCCGGCAAGCAGAATACCGGCATTGGTTTCCACTTTTTCCAGAGCGGTTTCACCCGGAAATGTCCCGATGAATAACAATCAATGTAAAACGCGCTGGCCATGCCGTTCGTCCCATTCCCGGCCGGCATTCCTGACCATGCTGGTGACGGCGGCACTGGCCTCTTCCATTGCCGCCGCCGCGCCTTCCGCACGGCCGCAGCCCGGCCAGGTCGCCGACACCATCGCGCAACGTGCGCTTGCCTGCGCGGCCTGCCATGGCAAGGAAGGAAGGGCAACCCGCGACGGTTTCTTTCCGCGCATCGCCGGCAAGCCGGCAGGCTACCTGTACAACCAGCTGGTCAACTTCCGCGAGGGCCGCCGCCAGTATCCCCTGATGACTTACATGGTGGCGCATCTGTCGGACGAGTATCTGATGGAGATGGCGCAGTATTTCTCGGACCTGCATCCGCCCTATCCGGCGCCGCAGGCCGCATCGCTTCCGCCAGCGGTGCTGGAGCGCGGGCGTGCTCTCGTCATGTCCGGCGATGCTTCCAAAGGCATCCCCGCGTGCATTGCCTGCCATGGCCCGCAGCTTGGCGGCGTGCTTCCCGCCATTCCCGGCCTGCTCGGCCTTCCGCGCGACTATCTCAATTCCCAGTTCGGCGCCTGGAAGACCGGTGCGCGCCGCGCCGCCGCGCCGGACTGCATGGCAGAAATCAGCCGGCAGTTGAGCCCGGAAGACATTGGCGCGGTCTCGGCCTGGCTGGCTTCCCGGCCGGTTCCGGAAAGGTCCACGCCGGCACCGGCATCCGCCCTCCCAGTCAAGCTGCCGCTTCCCTGCGGCAGCGCACCGCAATGAACGGGGCCGTCTCATGAAACGCATTGTTCTTCTTATCATCGCCCTTGTCTTCCTCGCGCCCGCCGCGATCATCGGCTTCCAGATACTGCATGAGCCGGAAACCGGCCGGCCGCCGGTCGCCGCCAATGTCATCGACGTCCGGGAGCAGGCGGCACGCGGAGAGTATCTCGCCAAGGCGGGCAATTGCATGGCCTGCCATACCACCCGCGGAGGCAACGCCTATGCCGGCGGCCGTGCGATTGCGACGCCGTTCGGAAGCATCTATTCATCCAACATCACGCCCGACCCGGAAACCGGCATCGGCCGGTGGACATCGGACGATTTCTGGCGCGCCATCCATCATGGCAAATCGAAGGATGGACGTTTCCTGTATCCGGCCTTTCCCTATCCGAATTACACCAGGGTGACCAGGGAAGATGCCGATGCCATGCATGCCTATTTCAAGACGATCGCGCCGGTGCGGCAGGCGAACAGGGAGCATGACCTGCGCTTTCCTTACAACCAGCGCATCCTGCTGGCCTTCTGGCGTACCCTCTATTTCACGCCTGGCGTGCATGAGGCGCAGCCAGGCCGAAGCGCGGAATGGAACCGGGGGAAATACCTGGTGCAGGGGCTTGGGCATTGCAGCGCATGCCACACCAGCCGCAATGCGCTTGGAGGCAGCAGCAGCGATGATCTCGCGGGAGGCATGATACCCATGCTGAACTGGCATGCATCGTCGCTGTCCGCGGGACCGGGATCGGCGCTGGAAGAATGGAACCGGGACGACATCGCCGATCTGCTGAAGACCGGCGTATCGCGGCGCGGCGCGGTGTTCGGGCCGATGGCCGAAGTCGTCGGCGGCAGCCTGCAGCACTTGTCGGACCCGGACATACAGGCCATGGCGAGCTACCTGGCATCGGCGCCGCAAACCGCAGTCGCACCGGTCGCACCGGTCGCGGCGGCAAGGCAGGTTCCGGGCGATATCGAGGCGGTCCTGAAGCAAGGCGGCGCACTGTATGACAAGCATTGCGTCGAGTGCCACAAGGCGGACGGCAAGGGTGCGCCGCCGGCCTATCCTCCGCTGGCGGGCAACCGTTCCCTGGCGGCACAGCCGGCGGTCAATCCGATCCGGATTGTAATCAATGGCGGCTATTCGCCGGCTACCGGGGGCAATCCCAGGCCGTATGGCATGCCGCCCTTCGGCACCGCGTTGAATGACACGGAGGTAGCTGCAGTGGTTTCCTATATCCGCATGACATGGGGTAATGACGGCGGCCCGGTATCGGCCATCGAAGTCGGGCGCTTCCGCGGTGCGCCGCTCGAATGAGCGGTGCTGGTTGCCAGAGCCTGTTTGCACTTCATTCGGGAGTGCGAAGTGCGAAGCGGAAATGCGAAGTGTGAGCAGGCCTAGCCTGGCATCTCCAGGGCGAATGCGGCCTGCCTTTCGGACGGCGGCAGCGGACGCGCGATGAAAAAGCCCTGGATCTCGTCGCAGCGCAGCGCCGTGAGGTGCCGCACCTGGTCCGCCGTCTCGACACCCTCGGCTACTACCTTCATTCCCAGGGAATGAGCCATGGTAATGATGGCGGTATAGAACACATTGCTCGCTTCATTCGAACCGAGGCGCGCCGTGAACGCCTTGTCGACCTTGAGCGTATCGAAGTCGAGTTCCTGAAGCTGCGCCAGCGAGGAATACCCGGTGCCGAAATCATCGACCAGCAGCTTCACGCCCATCCGCTGCATGGCGGCAAGCACTTCGCATACCTCCTGGCTGCTGGCCATCATCGAGGATTCGGTAAGTTCTATCTCCACCAGGTGCGCATTCACCTGATGACGCTTGAGCGCCGCGGAAAGCGTGGCGGCGATATCCGTGCTCGTGAACTGGCGCGCCGATACATTGATCGATACCGGCACGATTTCGCGGCCATGCTTGAGCCAGTAGGCCAGCTGGGCGCATACCTTGTCGATCACCTGCTCGCCCAGCTGGACGATCAGCCCGGTTTCCTCGGCCAGCGGAATGAAGGCCTGCGGTTCGATGACGCCGTGCTCGGGATGCGCCCAGCGCACCAGCGCTTCCATGCTTGACATTCTCCCGGAGGCGAGGTGAATGCGGGGCTGATAGTAGACGATGAACTGGCTATGTTCCAAAGCATGCCGGAGCTCGGCCTCGGTCTGGTGCCTGCGCTGGACCGATTCGGAAAACTGCACGTCGAAATAACGATAGTTGCGTTTGCCGTTCATCTTGACCGCATACATCGCCATGTCGGCGTGATTCATGAGCGTGTCGGCATCCATGCCGTCGTCCGGAAACACGCTGATGCCGATGGAAGTCCCCACCGAATGCGTTCCCTGCGACAGGCGGAACGGCGTTTCGAAGGAATGCAGGATGCGCTGCGCGACGTGGCCGGCATCGGCCTTGTGCATCATCTTTTCGGTGACGACGACGAATTCGTCGCCGCCGATGCGCGCCACGATATCGTGCGGCCGCACCGCTTCCTGCAGGCGCCTGCCGGCGTTGCGCAGCAGTTCATCGCCAATCTCGTGTCCCATCGTGTCGTTGACCGCCTTGAAGCCATCGAGGTCGATGAACAGCAGCGCCAGCATCTGCTTCGACGTCTTCGCCGCGGCAAGCGCATCCGGCAGGTACTGCTTCAGCCAGTGCCGGTTGGGCAGCCGGGTCAGCGCGTCTTCGCTTCCGATTCTCTCCAGTTCCGCCACATGCGCCTTCGCCTGGCTGATATCGCGGATGGTGACGGCCAGATCGCCGTCCGGGCGGCTGATGGAAAGCTGCAGCCAGTCGGCGGCCACCGCGCGGACCTTGCGGGCATCGATTTCCCGTTCGAGATGGCGCTTTTCATACGCGGCGCGCAGCAGCCGGTTCAGCTCCTTTGCGTCGGTGGACGAGTAGATCGAGGAAATGGACAAGCCGATCAGTTCCCCGCGCCGGTATTTCATGATGCGGGCGCCCTGTTCGTTACAGTCGATCACCCTGAAGTCGGCTATGTTTCCATCATCGTCCCACTGCGGCCGCATGATGAAGAAACCGTCGTTGCCCCGCTCCGTCGCGGTCCGGTAGGTATCATGCAGCTGCTTGAGCTGCTGCTTTCTCCAGGAAAGCCTGGCCAGGCTCAATGAGGCGAGCAGCGCAAAGAGGGACAGGGCAACCGAGGCGACGGCGCCGTGCATGATCGTTTCGGCATTTGCCTTGGCAACGGCGGATAGCGCATCTTGCTGGTCCATGCCGGCAACCGCGATCATCGCGTATCGCTCGGTTGCCTGCCATCCCAGGTAACGGGAACGCCCATCGTTGAAATACTTTCCGCCGTCCAGGATCGTCGTGCCGGTCGGCGCGTCGATCGGCGGCGCCTCCGTGATGACTTCCGACGGGGGGGTATGCACCTGGTCGCCGATTCTGGCAACGCGTACCTGCCTGTCCGTGCCGAGAATGGCAAGCAGGCCATGACGTCCCAGGCTGAGCTGGTCGTAGCCCGTGATGAAATATTCGGGCACGACCGAAATGATGACGATGCCCGCGAAACCACCGTCTTCGGCAATGAGTTTTCTTGAAAAGTGCGTGACCGTTTGCTTGCTCAGCATGCCGTAACGGGGGCGGCCGATGAACAGTTCATCGCTGCCGGAGGAAGTCTGCGCAAGAAAGTAGGTTTCCTCGCCGACATTGAACGGTTCATTGACCGGGAGCGTACTTGTAAGGATGTCGCCATCGGCACTGGCAAGGGATACGTAAAGCCCGATCCTGGTGGGAAATGGCCCTGTAGATCCCGAATCGCCCAAGGCCGACAGATCGAGTTTGCCGCCCGACATCTTCCAGCCGTGCCGGATGTAGAGACACAACTGATCGATGGCATCAATGGTCTTGGACAAATGGCCCGCATACGATGTTGCAAGAATCTCTGCTTCGCGAAGGGCTGAAGCCTCGGCACTCTTCCTGTCCTGCGCGAGGTTGGACAAGAGGTAACTCCAGGCGATAGTGCCGATGATGAGAACCAGTGCAAGCCAGACAGCAAGAAAAGGAAGGCTGAAGCGCATGAACCGTTGATCCTCCACTCCCGGAAGCAGGGCGGAGACATCGGCGTCTGGACTGGATGGCTTGAGTGGCATGCATTTTCCCAGTGCAGTTGCTGCATTGAGGACGGCATATGTCATCCGGGAATCATGATGGATGAAGCGGACTTCCGACTGCCTGCAGGAAAAATCTCCTATATTGCCGTAGTGATTCGCCAGGATGATTCGATAAGTTCGATTGTCTGGCGGCGGGAAGTTTAGTCTCTGCGGAAAGTCAATCTCATGCGAATGGCATAGACATAAGCCCGCACTGTTCCGATGCCCGGCAGTACTTTCCAGCCGGGGAGAAAACAAGCCGCCGGCACTATCTTGCCGGCGGCCGATGATACGCGCGTTCCGTTCAGAACTTCGGAGCCTCAGAGTCTCAGAGCCTCAGAGTTTCAGAACGCCGGAACCACCGCACCCTTGTATTTTTCCTGGATGAACTGCTTGACCTCGGGCGAGTTCAGCGCACCGGCCAGTTTCCTGACTGCCGCGCTGTCCTTGTTGTCCTCGCGCGCAACGAGCAGGTTCGCATAAGGCGAATTGCCGTCTTCGATGAACAGCGAGTCCTTCACCGGATTGAGCTTGGCTTCGAGCGCATAGTTGGTATTGATGAGCGCCAGATCGACCTGGTCGAGCACGCGCGGCAGCATTGCCGCTTCGAGTTCGCGGAACTTGAGCTTCTTCGGATTTTCGACGATGTCGCTGCGGGTCGCGGACACATTGGACATGTCGCGCAGCTTCAGCAAGCCCTGGCGCGCCAGCAGGATCAGCGCACGGCCCGAATTGGATGGATCGTTCGGAATCGCCACCGTCGCGCCGGCAGGCAGATCGGCCACGCTCTTGTGCTTGCGCGAGTAGCCGGCGAACGGCTCGACATGCACTTTCGCCACCGGCACCTCGATATCATTCTTGTGGCTCTTCTTGAACTCGCTCAGGTAAGGCTGATGCAGGAAGAAATTGCCGTCCAGGCGCTTCTCATTGACCTGCACCGCCGGCTGCACATAATCGGTGAAGACCTTGATGCGCAGGTCGACGCCTTCCTTCGCCAGCTTCGGCTTGACGAACTCGAGGATCTCGGCGTGCGGCACCGGGGTGGCGGCAATGTTGAGCACATCGGCGGCATGCGCCGACGGAATGGCGGCTGCCGCGGTGACGGCAAGCAGCGAAGCCAGTTTGGGCAAAAGCGAACGTAGCATGGGAACTCCTATTGTTATTGCAAGCAAGCCTGTCACTTGCGAGTGAAGCGCAGCACCATCCGGTCGCCGAGGAATTGCAGCAGCTGGACCAGCACCACGAGAATGGCGACCGTGATGACCATCACGTCCGTCCTGAAACGTTGGTATCCGAAGCGCAGCGCGAGATCGCCGAGCCCGCCGCCGCCGATGACGCCCGACATCGCCGCATAGGACACCAGCGCGATGGTGGTCACCGTTGCCGCCGCGATCAGGCCGGGCAGCGCTTCCGGCAGCAGGGCCTGCAGCACGATCTGCCAGGTGCGCGCGCCCATGGCCTGGCAGGCTTCGATGATGCCGCGGTCGATTTCGCGCAGCGTGTTTTCCACCAGCCGTGCATAAAAGGGCGTGGCGCCCGCCACCAGCGGCGGAATGGTGCCCTCGATGCCCAGCGACGTGCCCATCAGCACCAGGGTGACCGGGATCATGACGATCAGCAGGATGATGAAGGGCACCGAGCGCAGCAGGTTGACCGCGAACGACAGCAGCGCATACACCTGGGGCTGCGCCAGCAGCTGCCTGCGGCCCGTCAGGAACAGCAGCACGCCGAGCGGCAGGCCGAGCAGGATGGTGAAACTCAATGAGACGCCGGTCATGACCAGGGTCTCCATGGTGGCCTGGCCGATATCGGCCCAGTCGATGTCTGTCAGATCAATCATGGATTACCTCATAGCGGATGCCGAGGGAATGCATCACCTCGGCGATCGGTTCTCCGGCAGCTGGATCGCCGGCCGCCGGTGCGCCGGCCTCGCTGCTGTCGCACAGTTCCACCGTCAGCTGCGCATAGGGCGTGTCCTTCATGCTCGACACCACCCCCTGCAGGATTGCCAGCCGCTTGCCGCTGCGCGCCTCGATCTGGCTGATCAACGGCTGATAGACCGCTTCGCCGCGGTAGGTGATGCGGGCGCGCAGCGCTCCGGCGCTGCCGCGCTGCACCGCGCGAATGCCGGCTTCGGCTGCAAGGCTTTCATTGACCAGGCCTTGCGTGACCGGATGGACGGGATGAAGGAACACATCGGCCACATCGCCCTGCTCCACGATGCGGCCCCTGTCGATCACCGCGACGCGGTCGCAGAGGCGGCGTATGACGCTCATTTCATGCGTGATCAGCACGATGGTCAGTCCGAGGCGGCTGTTGATGTCCGCGAGCAGGTCGAGGATGGATTGCGTGGTTTCCGGATCGAGCGCCGATGTCGCCTCATCGCACAGCAGCAACCGGGGATGATGGGCAATCGCCCGCGCAATGCCGACGCGCTGCTTCTGACCTCCGGACAGCTGCGCCGGATGCTTGTCGCGCTGGTCCTTCAGGCCGACGAGATCGAGCAGTTCATCGACACGGGCTTCACGCTCGGCGCGGCTGTACTTCCCCGCCAGCTTCAGGGGAAACTCGATGTTCTGCGCGACGGTTTTCGCATTGAGCAGATTGAAGCTCTGGAACACCATGCCGATGCGCTGGCGCTGGGCCGCCAGGCTGCCGCCGTCGAGCGAAGTGATATCCACGCCGTCGATGCAGACCTTGCCGGCAGTCGGCCGTTCCAGCAGATTGATCGTGCGCAGCAGCGTGCTCTTCCCCGCGCCGGAGCGGCCGATGATGCCGTAGATCTCGCCGGCCTGCACATGCAGGTTGATGTCGCTCAGCGCGACGATATCCTTTTTATTGGATTGGAATGTCTTCGAGACTTGTTCAAGCTGTACCACGGCGTCCTCGGTCAAGACCGCGTAAAAAGGCAGGACTGTAGTCAAGAGTTCGCTGCATATCAAATAACATGTTTTACGGTTGATATGACGTTTGGTAATACCGTAGGCTTGCGCAGAACATTCAACGGTTAACCGGCTTTTGTTAAGCCGGCCTGCGAATTTTTAACGTGGAATCGACGAGATGCCGCTATTTAATTTTTTTCTGCATTTTAAGAAAAGACGCGTCGCATACTGCTTAAGGACGTGTCTCGCTTCGCGCCGCAGGATCCGGAACAGGGTCGCCTGGCCGGCTTGGCCGAGTCCAAGGCATGCAGGTCAAGGGGAAAACCGCTCGAATGCCCTCATCATGCCTCTGGTAAGATGCGGAAGATCAGAATCGCAACCGGCATCGACATCAGAATTGGAGAGTGAGCATGAGGGCTGACGCCTCAACCCGCCCGCGCATGGTCGTCGGAATCAGCGGTGCTTCCGGCATCGTCTATGGCATCCGCATGCTGCAGGTGCTGCGCGAGCTCGGCGTCGAGACGCATCTCGTCATGAGCAGGTCGGCGCAGGTCACGCTCAAGCATGAAACGGACATGAGCCTGGCCGAGGTGAAGACGCTGGCCGACTTCTGGTATTCCAACAATGATATCGGCGCGGCCATTGCCAGCGGCTCGTTCAAGGTCTCGGGCATGGTGGTGGCGCCCTGCTCCATCAAGACGCTGTCGGAAATCGCCACCGGCGTCACCGGCAGCCTCCTCTCGCGTGCCGCCGATGTCAATCTGAAGGAACGCAGGCGGCTGGTGCTCATGGTCAGGGAAACGCCGCTGCATCTGGGCCATCTGCGCAGCATGGCGGCGGTCACCGAAGCGGGTGCGATCGTCTTCCCCCCGGTGCCGGCTTTCTATGCGAAGCCGGCATCACTCGAAGACATGGTGGACCATACCGCAGGACGCGTGCTCGACCTGTTCGGATTCGATGCCGCCGGCGTCAAGCGCTGGGACCCGCGAGCGGCGGGGCTGAAACCGGACGCATGATGCATGTTCTCTTTCTGCCCGGCGCCGGCGGCGGCGCCGAATTCTGGCATCCCCTGGGCGCCCTTCTTCCATCCGAATGGAAAAAATCGTATCTCTCCTGGCCCGGTCTGGGCAAGCAGCCCCATGACCCGTCGGTGAACGGCTTTGATGACCTGCTGCGGCTCGCCGCGCGCGAAGTCCAGGGGCCGACGGTGGTTGTCGCGCAGTCCATGGGTGGCATCGTGGGTGTCAGGCTTGCACTTGAACGCGCGGAGCAGGTGACCCATCTGGTCCTGGTTGCCGCTTCAGGAGGCATCGACGTTTCGGCGCTGGGCGCGCAGGAGTGGCGCGCCGCCTATCGGGAGCAGTTTCCGGATGCCCGGCCATGGATCACCGAAGACCGGCCTGACCATTCGGCCCTCATTCCGAACATCGCCTGTCCGACCCTGCTGATCTGGGGCACGCGCGATGCCGTCAGCCCGCCACAGGTGGGTAGGCGACTGGCCGCGCTGATACCGGATTCAAGGCTATACATGGTGGAAGGCGGCGATCATGACCTGGCAAGAGACAGGGCCGCCGACATTGCGCCGCTGGTCATCGAGCATCTCCAGGGAACGCGGTGAGGCGGGCGGCAGGCGGCAGGCGGCGGGTATCGGCTTGCCGGACTAACAGTTCCTATACAGTCCTCTATTAATGATCCGGTTGCGGCCCGGGTAGGGATTCCTCCTACCCAACCGGCTTTCCCAGAACGCGGGCGAACTGCGCTCTTACGGTGGCATAACATTCGCAAGCCGTCTTCTCCAGCCCGGTACGGTCCAGTATTCTGATTGTCCCCCGGTGATAGTCCAGCAAGCCGGCCTGCTGGAACCGGCGCGCGATCAGCGACACGCTGGGACGGTGCACGCCCAGCATGTCGGCCAGGTATTCCTGGGTAAGCCGCAATTCATCGCCTTCCACCCTGTCATGGCTGAGCAGTATCCATCGCGCGAACCGCTCCTCGGTGCGGTGCAGCCGATTGCACGCCACCGATTGCGATACCTGGCTCAGGTATGCCTGCAGGAATCGGTAAACCAGCCGCCGCAGTTCGGCATGCTCCCCGATCGCCCGCTTGAACTGGTGGGCCGGTATGCGCAGGCTGTCTCCCGCGATCTGGCACACCGTTGTCTCCGTGGCAACCGTGCTGCCGGTCAGCACATCGACCGTCGACATGCCTTCGTTTCCGATGGTGCCGACCTCGACGGCAGCGCCGTCCTGCATGATGGCCAGGACCGAATGGCATCCCGACAAGGGGAAATAGACATGCCGGATTTCCCTGTCGCGCTCGAACAGGACGGTGTGCATCGGCGTGGGAACAAATACCAGGGCCGGTTTAAGCGCCTGGTATTCCGCTTCCGGCAGGCTCGACAGGATGTGGTTGCCGCATGCCGACGCTGTCGCGGGGACTGGTGTCATTAACGTTTCTTGACTCATTAACCGGGCAATAAAGAACTCAAGTTGAAGAAATCAGGTGCCGGTACGTACAATTCTATACAGACGCAAGATGCCAAAGTGAATACATTCCAATGCCAAAATCTTGAAACGACATTGACGGCAAGCGCTAGACATAGCGCAAGCAGGGATCAGAAAGGTGTGAATGCGGCTGGCGGAATTTATCTTGATCAATATGGAGCAGATCCTGCAGGGATGGGAAGACTTCGCCCGCAACATCCAGCCGTCCAATCGCTCAATGGATGTTCTCGAACTCCGGGATCATGCCAGGGAGATCCTGGAAGAAATCGCTTCCGAACTCGCCACCCCCGATGGTGAACGCAAGCTCGATCCGCAGGGAAATACGCCGGCGGAAATTCATGCGGACACGCGCGCCCTGTCCGGATTCACGGTGGATCAATTGCTGTCGGAATTCCGGGCGCTCAGAGCCAGCGTACTGAACCTGTGGTCCCGGCGCGAGAAAACAGCGACGTGGTTCGAGGTCGAGGATATGTCCCGGTTCAATGCCGTCCTCGACCGGGCGCTGGCGGAATCCGTTGCGAGATATACCGAGGCGCAGCGCCAGTCGCAGGACATCTTCCTCGGCGTCATCGGCCACGACTTGCGCACACCGCTGTCGGCAATCAACATCGGTGCGACTTACCTGATGCGCTCGGAGGAGGCCGATGCCAAGCTGATTCAGCTCGGATCAAGAATGTTCAACAGCGCGGTGCGCATGCAGGAAATCATCGACAACCTGCTCGACTTCGTGCGCAGCCGCAGCGGCGCCGGGATCCCGCTCCACCGGGGTGACGTCGACCTCGGTGTCATTTCCGATCAGATTGTCGAGGAATTCCGGGCGTCGAACCCGGGCGCTGTCATCCGAGCCCAAGTGGGCGGGGATGTGAGAGGCCATTGGGACGGTGCGAGAATTGGGCAGGTTTACCAGAACCTGATCGGCAATGCGATCCAGTATGGATCGCATACCCCGGTGTCGGTGCTCACCCGGGCAACTGACGGCGAGGTGGTGCTGTCGGTACACAACGAGGGAACGCCTATTCCGCCGGCGATGCTGAAAAACATGTTCGATCCGATGCGGCGCGGCATGAGCGTGTCGGCGCCTTTGTCCAACCGCAAGAATCTCGGGCTTGGCCTGTATATCGTCAGGGAAATCGTCACCGCGCATAACGGCTCCATCGAAGTCAGTTCGACAGAAGTGACAGGTACCATGTTTACGGTACGTCTTCCCAAACGGGCGGCATGATCTCGGGGCCCGACGCATCGGGCCCGAAGAACCTGCCGCTTCCTCATGCGTTGGCTGTTGGCGCTTTAACCGAGTGCGCCGACATGCTCAGACCGCCGACGGCATTTTGCCGATCAGCTTGTCCAGCGTGATCGGATAGTCGCGCACCCGCACACCGGTGGCGTTGTAGACCGCGTTGGCCACGGCCGCCGCGATGCCGCAGATGCCGAGCTCTCCCACGCCTTTCGCCTTCATCGGCGACGAGATCGGGTCGGTCTCGTCCAGGAAGATCACTTCCTGGTGCGGAATGTCGGCATGCACCGGGACCTCATATCCGGCAAGATCATGATTGACGAAGAAACCATGCCGGGTATCAACCGCCAGCGATTCCATCAGCGCGGCTCCCACGCCCATGGTCATGGCGCCGATCACCTGGCTGCGCGCCGTCTTCGGATTGAGGATGCGGCCCGCGGCGCAGACCGCGAGCATGCGCCGCACGCGGGTCTCGCCGGTCACGGCATCGACGCCCACTTCGACGAAGTGCGCGCCGAAGGTCGACTGCTGGTACTGCTCCTTGAGCTTGTCGAACTCGATCGCGTCCTCGGCAACGATGCCGGCGCTGCCGGCCAATTCGGCAAGAGACACGCTGCGCGACCCGGAGCGGATCTGGCCGTCGGCAAAGACCGCGTCGCTCGCATCGAATCCGGCCCTCTGCGCGACCGCTTCGCGCAGCTTCATGCACGCGGCATACACGCCGGAGGTCGAACTGTTGCCGCCCCACTGGCCGCCCGATCCGCACGACACGGGAAAGCTGGAATCGCCCAGGCGCACCCTTACCTTGTTCAAGGGCAGTCCCATCATTTCAGCCGCCGTCTGCGCGATGATGGTATAGCTGCCGGTGCCGATGTCCGTCATGTCGGTTTCCACGGTCACCCCGCCCCGGCCATCAAGACGGACCCTTGCCGCCGACTTTGTCACGAGATTGTCGCGGAAGGCCGAAGCCACCCCCATGCCGACAAGCCAGCGACCGTCGCGCACCTGGCCCGGACTGGGGCTGCGCTTGTCCCAGCCGAAGCGTTGCGCGCCGACTTGCAAGCACTGCACCAGTTGCCGTTTCGAGAATGGAGGATGCGGATTCGGTTTTTCAGCGTCTTTTTCCTTCTGTTCCGCTTTCTTGGACTGAGGATCGCTGGATGCGGGTTTGGCCGGAAAGTCCGGGACCACCTGGGTATCGTTCCGGATACGGAACTCGATCGGGTCCAGCGCCAGCTTTTCCGCCATTTCGTCCATCGCCATTTCGAGTACCGCGAGCCCAGGCGCTTCATTCGGCGCGCGCATTGCGTTCGCCTCGGGCAGATCGAGCACCGCGACCCGGTTCGATGTCATGCGGTTGGCGCCCGCATAGAGCGCCCTCGTCTGCACCGCTCCCGCTTCGGGTCCGCCCTCCGGCAGGTTGCCTGACCAGCTTTCATGTCCGATCGCGCTGATCCTTCCATCCCTGCCGGCGGCAATCCGCACGCGCTGGATGGTCGCCGACCGGTGCACCGTATTGTTGGGAATCAGGGCGCGCTGCAATGCCACCTTGACCGGTCGCTGCGCGGCGCGGGCCGCGAGCGCCGCCATCAAGGCGTCGGAACGCAGGAAGAGTTTGGCGCCGAAGCCGCCGCCGACGTAGGGCGACATGACGCGGATCTTTTCCTTCGGCATTCCCAGCGTCTTGGCCATGTCGCCCACGGCCCAGGCGATCATCTGATTGGAAGTCCACAAAGTCAGCCGGCCGCCCTCCCAGGCAGCCACCGTCGCATGCGGCTCCAGCATGGAGTGCGATTCATGGGCGGTCGAATAGGTGGCATCGAGCTGGACGGGCGCGGAAGCGAAGGTGCCCGCGAAATTGCCGACCGCCGTTTCCCCGGCGGTATTGAACACATCCGCCGGGGTGGCCTTGTCCTTCATTGCCGCCAGGTCGTACGATCCCTTCTCGCGGACATAGTCGACGCGTATGAGCTGGGCTGCCGCGCGCGCCTGCTCGAAGGTTTCGGCGACGACCACGGCGATGGCCTGGTGGTAATGCTGGATGTCGGGGCCGCCCAGCAGGCGGGCGGTATTGAAATCGCCCTTGGCGAGCTTGCCGGCGTTCTGCGCGTTGACGATGGCAATGACGCCGGGCGATGCCTTCGCGGCGGACAGGTCCATCGAGCGGATGCGTCCCTTGGCTATCGCCGAACCAAGCACATAGCCGTATGCCTGGTTAGGCACGACGTCGTGGCGGTCATAGGCATAGGGCGCCGTTCCTGTCGTCTTGAGCGGGCCGTCGACGCGGTCGACAGGCTGGCCGACGACCTTAAGCTGGTCGATCGGATTATTACCGGCGGGAGTGTCGAATTTCATGGCTCGAACCTAGGCTTTGTTAAGGATGGACGCGAGCGTGCGCTCGACCAGAAGGACCTTGAACGCATTGTCTTGCGTGGTGCGCGCATCGCCGAGAAGCCGGCTGGTGACCGCCCTGGCTCCGCGCGGCATGTCGCTCTCGGCGGCTTCCATCCGCCACGGCTTGTGCGCAACGCCGCCAAGCGCGATCCTGCCGCTGCCGTCCTGCTGCACGATGGCAGCCACCGACACCAGCGCAAAGGCATAGGAAGCGCGGTCGCGCACCTTGCGGTACACGTGCGTGCCGCCGGCTGGCCGCGGCAGTGTGACGGCGGTAATCAGTTCACCGTGCTCAAGCGCATTCTCGACATGCGGCGTGCTTCCGGGCAGGCGGTGGAAGTCGGCGATCGGAATGACGCGGGACGAGCCGTTGGAGCGCACCGTCTCCACGCTGGCATCGAGCACGCGCATGGCCACCGCCATGTCGCTTGGATGCGTGGCGATGCAGGCATCGCTCGTGCCCATGATGGCATGATGGCGGCTGTATCCGCCGATGGCGCCGCAGCCGGAGCCGGGCTGGCGCTTGTTGCACGGCTGGTTGGTATCGTAGAAATACGGACAGCGGGTACGCTGCAGCAGGTTGCCTGCCGTGGTGGCCTGGTTGCGCAGCTGGCCCGAGGCGCCGGCAAGCAGCGCACGCGACAGCACGCCGTAATCGCGCCGTACCCGTTCATCCGCGGCCAGGTCGGTATTGCGCACCAATGCGCCGATCCGCAGCCCGCCGTCCGTGGTCTGCTCGATCTTGTCGAGGCCGACGCCGTTCACATCGATCAGGTGCGGCGGCGTTTCGATCTGCAGCTTCATCAGGTCGAGCAGGTTGGTGCCGCCGGCAATGAAGCGCGCACCCCTGGTGCGGGCCGCGGCAGCGGCGGCTTCGGCCGGCGAAGCGGCCCTCTCGTAGGTAAAAGGCTTCATGCTTTCACTCCTGCAACCTCGGCGATCGCTTCCTGGATGTTGGAATACGCGCCGCAGCGGCAGATATTGCCGCTCATGCGTTCCCGAAACTCTTCATTCGTCGCCGCAGGCCGCTGGGTCAGATCGGCGGTGACATGGCTGGGTATCCCGGCCCTGACTTCATCGAGCATGGCCACGGCGGAACAGATCTGGCCGGGCGTGCAGAAGCCGCACTGGTAGCCGTCGTGCTTGATGAAGGCTGCCTGCATCGGATGCAGGTTGGCCGGCGTCCCGAGGCCCTCGATGGTGGTGATGTCATGTCCTTCCTGCATCACCGCCAGCGTGAGGCAGGAGGTGATGCGGCGGCCATCGACGATGACGGTGCAGGCGCCGCACTGGCCCTGGTCGCAACCCTTCTTGCTGCCGGTGAGATGGAGGCGTTCGCGCAAGGCGTCGAGCAGCGTGGTGCGCGGATCGATCATCAGCTGGTGTTCGGTGCCGTTGACGCGCAGCAGGACGCTCATGGTTGCGGAAGCGCCTGCCTGCGGCGGCGCAGCTTGCGCCGTGGATGCGGCTTGCGCTTCGGGCACCACCCGTGCCGCCATCACCGCGCCGCTGGTTGCCACCGCAGTGGCCTTGAGTAACTTCCGCCGTGACGGATCGAATTCGGTCATTGTGTTGCTCCTGGGATCGTCGAGAAAACAGGCTCTGTGACAAGCGGCGCCATTGAGCCTGCCGCCCTGTTGAGACATGGACTTTGCCATCCTTGCATCAGAGGCGGATTACCTGCGTTCGGTTCATTGCCGGAACGAACCGGCCCCTGATTTCCTGATTTATTGATTGCGCGATCCGCTTCCCCGCTTATAGCGTGTCCGTCCTGACCGGCTTGAGCGCGGCCGAGCCGGATTGCCGGTGGAACAAGGCGTGACGACGCGACATGGCCAAGCCATGGCGTGGAGTTACAACGCAGTGCCAATGCCGATCCGTCCGGAATCGGCAGGCAGGTCAGGGTGAAACCACTCTAGTCAGGAGATGTGTCCAACGCCATCCACGCCGACGTCGTTTGAGGATAGCCATTAGCGCCATCGCATGCCAGCACGGGACTTGGTCTGTTGTAGCTAAGCAGGTCGAAAGAAGATTTGATTCCGTCGACCAATTTCTGGAACCTTGGCACGATCATCCGGCCCTTTTACTTCGCGATCCACGTCGCGGAAAAATGCTTCAGCATGGGCTGGCGCGTCAATGATGAGCATATGCGCCGGCTCTTCGGAATCCCCCTGGAAACCGTGTAGCGTGCCGCCAGGCGCATAAAGAAAATCGCCCGCCGCGATGATCTGCTCGCGCTCTGCCAGCCTGAAGCGGACTTGCCCGCGGGTGACGTAATACGCCTCATCCCACGCATGATCGTGAGGCGGCGGACCGGCATGTTTGGGGAGCACCACTTCCATGATCGACCATGCGTGATCCGTCTTGTCGCCGCAACAAAGGAACTTCACCTGCGTTCCCAAAACGCTCAAGGTTTCTCCTTCGCCCTGCTTCATGACTACCAGTTGCCTGCTCATAACGCTCTCCTTGTTCAGACAGAGGTCCAGTCATTTCATGTGATACTACGGCACATGCGATGTCAATGGAAAGTGCGGCAAGTCAGTTGATTAGCCTAAGAACATCTCCTGCCTTAAACATCGACTAGCCTCGGCGAGCAGCTTTGTTGCGAGTGTCCGATTCGATGACTGCGAACAAGCTGTTTGCTGCCAAGCCTCTGGCGATCGAAAAACAGTGGAACGTACTATATCGGACGGGCCAATACGCTGGAAGGAAACGTGTCCCTGCACGACGTGCAGAGTGGAACGAAGAGAAACATAAAGTACGTGAACACGCGCCGGTTTCTCCCAATTCCTGGCATGCATTTGAAGTGACTTGCAAAGGTAGCGCTACCCGGGTCTCGCTTAACGGAAAGACGCACATTGAAACCAGAAACAGCCCTATTCCGGAGGCCGGAAGGGTTGAGCGTATCGAGAAAAGCCGACAGCGTCACCTTGTTCGACAACGTCACGTATCACAGCCCTACCAAACAATGACCAGTTCACTCCTGATACGGATATTTTGGGTACGGGGCCTACGAGCTTTTGCTGACGGATACATCAGCCTGCTGCTGCCGCTCTATCTCATTTCTCTTGGCATGGGGCCTTTCGAAGTTGGCGTGATCGCGACAGCGACACTGCTTGGCTCCGGCGTGCTTACCTTGCTGGCTGGCCTGCATGCCTGGCGCTTCGATTTGCATCGTCTGCTGATTGGCGCGGCGGTACTCATGGCAGCGACCGGTCTCGGCTTTGCCACAATCCGCGACTTCTGGCCATTGCTCATTGTTGCGGCAGTTGGAACACTCAATCCTTCCAGTGGCGACGTCAGCGTTTTCCTGCCGCTCGAGCATACCTTGCTGTCGGGCGCCGTTCCGGATAAACAACGAACCGCCATATTTGCCCGCTATAGCCTGATCGGCTCGCTTCTTGCCGCCGTGGGCGCCCTTTTCGCCGCCATTCCGGACTATGCAGTGGCTGCAACCGGCATCAGCAGACAGTCCGTAATGCAGGCGCTCTTCATCTTGTATGGATTGATCGGTCTGGTTTGCGCCCTTATCTACCGCAGTATCCCCAGACAGGCCGGAACCACCAGGCAGGCGGTTGCCATGCCCTTACGCAAGTCCAGGCGGATTGTACTGACGCTGGCTGCCTTATTCAGTCTCGATTCCTTTGGAGGGGGCTTCGTAATCCAGTCGCTGCTGGCACTATGGCTTTATCAGAAGTTCGATCTGTCCACGATTGTCGCCGGTACCATTTTCTTCTGGACTGGCGTGCTGTCCGCCTTCTCCTACTTGGCCGCCGTCAGGATAGCCAATAAGATTGGACTGGTGAACACCATGGTGTTTACCCATCTCCCGGCCAACCTCTTTCTAGTGCTAGTTCCGTTCATGCCAAATCTTGCTTGGGCCATCACCTTGCTGCTGGCGAGAAGCGCACTGTCGCAAATGGATGTCCCAACGCGAAGCTCATACGTGATGGCGGTTGTCGCGCCTGAAGAGCGCGCAGCGGCGGCCAGTGTAACCGCCGTACCCCGGAGTCTGGTTTCCGCAGTCGGCCCGATGCTGGCCGGCTATCTGCTCAGTGCTTCCACGTTTGGCTGGCCCTTGGTAGTCGCAGGTGGCTTGAAGATAACTTACGATTTACTGCTGTTGAATATGTTCCGGAACGTTCCACCTCCCGAAGAAAAACCGGCGACAGACTGATACCGACTACGCAGGTTATCGACATCTGGAGCGATTTCATCCTGACCTGCCTGCCGGTCCCGAACAGATTGGCATTGGCATTGACACTGCGTTGTGCCTCCTCGCCATGGCTTGGCCATGTCGCTTCGTCACATCTTGTTCCACCGGCAATCCGCCTCGGCCTCGGCCTCGACCAGGCCGGTCAGGGCGAACAGGCCCTAGCCTTCCGACAGGCGAGCATGGGCAAGTTGGTAAATGTGGAAAACGTGCTCTGGCAAAAGTTTCGCAGGTGTGGCATTGTGCTTTCTTTATAGAAACAAAGATGCTGTGATTCATGCTGTCCCTGCTCCAACCGACGTACAGTCTTCCCCTTGTCTTTGCAGCGCTTTGCATCGCGACTCTCGCCTCCTACACCACCCTCGATCTCGCCGGCAGGATTTCCGCCCTCGGCAAGTCAGCGCAGCGGCGCTGGTGGCTGGCCGGCGGCGCCATGTCGATGGGCCTGGGTATCTGGTGCATGCATTTTGTCGGCATGCTGTCATTTTCACTTCCCATTCCGCTCGGCTATCATGTCGGCATCACGGCGGTGTCCCTGGTGATTGCGGTCCTGGTGTCCTACTTTGCGCTGGACCTGGTGACGCGAGGCAGGCTGTCCGCGGCGCGCCTCGGCATCAGCGGTACCCTGCTGGGCATCGGCATCGCCGGCATGCATTACACCGGCATGGCGGCCATGCAGATGAGTCCCGGGATCCGCTACAAGCCGCTCATCTTCACGCTCTCCATCCTGATTGCCATCGTGGCCGCCACTGCGGCACTCTGGATCGCATCCACTCTACGCAGCAACAAGATCAGGCGGGTATTCCTGTGGCGCATGGGCGCGGCGCTAATTATGGGCTGCGCCATCGTCGGCATGCATTACACGGGCATGGCGGCCGCCGAATTCCCTCTCGGCTCGGTATGCCTGGCCGCCTCCGGCATCAGCGCGAACTGGCTGGCGGTTACGATCGCCGGATCGACGTTCAGCATTCTCACCATCACGCTAGTCCTGTCGGTGCTCGATGCAAGGTTGCAGGTGAAGACAACGGCCTATGTGCAGTCGCTCAAAAGCGTGAATGAAAAACTGCAGCACCAGGCCACGCATGATGCGCTGACGGGCCTACCGAATCGCATTCTGCTGTTCGAACGCATCCAGCTTGCCATCGACAGCGCGGAGCGGACGCAGAATCAGTTTGCGCTGTATTTCATCGACCTCGACGGCTTTAAGGCGATCAACGATTCGCTGGGGCACGCGGCGGGCGACGGCGTGCTGAAGGAACTGGCTTCCCGGCTTAAGAACGTCGTGCGCAGGGAAGATATCGTGGCGCGCCTGGGTGGCGATGAATTCGTCGTCATGGTGGGCAACATTCCTGATGCGGGCATGGCAAGCCATATCGCAGAAAAGCTGTTCGAGTGCTTCAAAACCCAGCTGATTCCCGACCAGGCCAACCTGCCCGTCTCGCCAAGCATCGGCATTGCGCTTTTCCCCGACGATGGCACGACCGTGGACGAGCTGATCAACCATGCCGACGCGGCAATGTATGAAGTCAAGGCCAGCGGCCGCAACAACTACCGCTTCTTCGAAGCGTCGATGAACGTGGCGATGAAGCGGACGATAGAAATTCAACGCAGCCTGGCTGCGGCGATCGGCAGGGGTGAATTTTTCTTGCAGTACCAACCGAAATTCGACTGCGCCGATGACCGGCTTCTCGGCGCCGAAGCGCTGCTGCGCTGGCAGCACGGCACGCTGGGCCTGCTCTCGCCCGCCGAGTTCATTCCGATCGCCGAACGGACGGGGCAAATCATCGCGCTCGGCAAATGGGTGATCGATGAAGTGTGCCGGCAGATGCATGCATGGCGGCGCGCCGGCCTGAAGCCGCTCAAGGTGGCGATCAACCTGTCGCAGATACAGCTGCGCTCCCCCGGCATTGTGGAAGACATACTCGAAACCGCCGGCATTCATGGTATCAGCCCTTCCCTGCTGATGTTCGAGATCACCGAGACGGTAGCCATGCAGGATGCGGAAGCCACCATGTCGGCGATCAGGCAACTTCAGGAGGCCGGATTCGAGCTCGCCATCGATGACTTCGGCACCGGATATTCCAGCCTGAGCTATCTGCAGCAATTCGGCGTACAACAAATGAAGGTTGATCGCAGCTTCATCAACAACCTGACCACCGACGAAAAGGGACAGGCGATCGTCGCGGCGATCATCCGCTTGGCGCATTCGCTCAACATGGAGGTGGTAGCCGAAGGCGTGGAAACGGAGGCCCAGTTAGCGCTGCTGAAAGTGCTGAAATGCGACCAGACTCAGGGATATCTGCTCGGCCGCCCTATGGACGTTTCGGAACTAGGAACATTGATGGTTGATGTCGCTCAGGTGAGATAGCCCAAGCTGCGTGAATCGGCATGGCTTCCCGCCAATCCCGGGAAATCGTCGATCTTGCTCGTTTCAACGGATAAGCATGGCTAAAGCCTGTTATGAACTAATAAAGTAGCAACAAGTCCATGGCGGCATGACTGCCGGAAAATCTTATCCAAGCCATGTGCGAGACGAAGAGTGGGACTTCGTTGCACCTTACCTATCGTTACTGCCATTGGACGCAGCGCAACGTAAGCACTCATTGCGTGAGGTGTTCAATGCCTTGACCGCTTTCCTTGCCTATTCTGAGGCGGCAAACCGGATAAGGCGCTCAATAGTTTCCTGCCCGCACTTGGACGTGCTAAATAAAAATGCGATCTGTGCGCTTAGTCACAATCGCTTCTTTCTTGTATAAGGAACGCGTCGGTCAAGGACGCCATGGAATTCAGAGAATGCCGTCCGTCTCTCAGTTGAGAAAATTTCGACCGGCTTATCGACAATCCAAAGTAATGGCGCCACCTTCAGGACCGCGCACCTCGAACACTTCGCCATTGTTGCAACGATACGTTAGTCGAAGCCGCTTCTGAACTCCTGGCACCGGGTCCCCGCACAGATTATTGTTCACAGCGATCGAGACATGCTGCCGCCAACCGACCGCTTGTTGAATTTGCGTCCTTGCGTCGCAGGACGCACCACGTACACCGTACTGCGCGTCTTCAATTTCGATTGGCAACCTGGATTGGCTATGGTGCTGTTGCCGGCGCTGGGCTTCAAGGCCATCACGATAGCCTTGGTCATAGCCACGACGATATTCCGCGCTCTGTGCATGTGCAATTGCCGACACCATACTTAACGTCACAAGGCCGGCAGCACATAGCAGCTGTTGTTTTGTACGTTTCACCATCATTTTTGTTTTCCACACCTTTTTTGGAAGTTCTTGCGGCTAAAGCCGGTCGGGTAAAGCCAAGATTCCACCTCATTCAAGGTAACGGCCAGATGCCGCCCGAGATGACACTGTTCACAATCTGTTGCAAGTTATTACCTTCTCTACATCGCTAGCCGACCGTCTTGATTCCTGCCTCTACTGCTTTTGATTCGGCCGTCCCCTTAATATTGGTTGCCCTAAGGCAACCTCTATGCGACCATCTCTTTTCCCCGTCTGGCAGGTTCTGTTGCCAGCAGAAGTTAGCCACACTGCAGTTCTGTAGATGATGTTTTGAAGGATGTTCGTCGTGCCCAGAATCGATCCCCTTGCTTTTATTATCATCTCTGCAGCCTTTGGCACCCTGTGTGCATTTCTCCTGTTTGTTCTTAATTCAGGCCTTCTCCGTGATATCAAAGGTCTAGGCCGTTGGGGCGCCGCCTGCATCACCATGGCGATGGCAGCGTTCCTCTTCGCGCTGCGCGGCGTAGTTCCTGTCTTCTTGTCGAGCTTTCTGCCGAATCTGCTAATCGTTGTTGGCGTCATTACCATGCATACCAGTCTCACTGAGTATGGCGGCTTGAAACGAAAGAAAAAGCCACCGGTTCTCCTGGCTGGGACTGTCGCACTTGCCTTGACGTGGGCTACTTTCCTGCAGGATGACTATCGGACTCGCATTATCATCATGAGTATTACCCTTACTGTACTCTTTGCTGCGTGCGGACTGGTGATTTTCCGTTTCAAAGAACAAGGGTTTGCCGAACGATTTACCGGGCTCATGTTCTTGGCGACCTCAGGCATTATGCTAGCCCGCTGTATTGGCGCATTCTTTCAGAACGGCAGTTTGACGATCAACACCGATACTTCGCTGATTCATAGTATCTACATGGGTACGTTCGCCTTCTCGCTCGTCGCGCTCAGTGTCGGCTTCATGCTCATGGTCCATCGTGCGATGCAGACCAAACTCGAATCCCTGGCGACACGAGATCAAATGACAGGCATGTATCGACGCGATGCGTTTCTTGCCCTGCTGGACCAGTCACTGGCGCAATCAAGGCGAGACCAACGCCCGATGTCCATACTGATCATCGATCTCGACAATTTCAAGGAGATCAACGACCGCCATGGGCACTTGACGGGCGACCGAGTGATAATCGATTTTTCGTCGAAGGTGCAGCAAATTCTGCGCCGCGGCGACGCTGTCGGCCGCTACGGCGGTGAAGAATTCCTCGTACTGTTACCTGATACAACAAAAGAGGATGCCTATTCTGTCGCCGACCGCATTCGGTCCATGGCAGCTGAAACTTGGTCCCGGGAGATTCCAGCCTATACCGTCAGTATTGGAGTGGCGCCACTGATGACAGGCTGTACGGATTCTGCCATCTTGATCGATGTAGCGGACAAGGCGCTGTATGCAGCCAAAAAAGCCGGCAAGAACTACGTAGAACTGGCCTGCACTCAGTCATACGAACCGGTCGCAAGTTAAGCCGCTCGCGTGTTGGCTCAATTGCCTTCTACATTGACGTCGCTTTGTACGCCTAAGCTCCGCCGGCGAGGCGAGTTTCGAGCTCAGGCACAAGTAACTCTAGTATGGCAAACGAGTCGCGAAAGCAGGATAGTTTCATACCCATCCGCACTTTTACCGACGACTATTCAATACAGCCTCGGAGACCTATCGAATGAGATTCGGTGCGCTAATAAGTAGACATTATCGCCAATGTCCTATTTCTTCGAGGAGTTCAGATACGGCTGTCGGCGAGAGCGGCTTAGTAAAATGTTTGTTAAAGCCAGCCGCTGTTGACCGAGCACGATCTTCATCCGTCCCCCATCCCGTTACAGCCACAAGCGTTATTCCTTCCAAACCTGTCATTTTCCTGATCCGGATCGCCACCTCATATCCATTCATGCCGGGCATGCCAATGTCCAGAAATGCGACGTCAGGCTGGAAATCATTGGCAACCTGCAGCGCCTGCGTTCCTTCTTTGGCCACTTGTACATCGTGACCATACATATCTAGTAGTGATGCCAAGCTTTGTGCTGCGTCCAAATTGTCGTCAGCTACCAGGATACGCAGTGTTGTGCCCGTGATCCCGGTCGGGGTGGATGACATATATGCGTCGTAATGTTGCTTATCTACGTGATCAATTGGAAGCCTGACAATGAATGTACTGCCTTTGCCTGTACCCTCGCTCGTGGCCGTGACCGTACCTCCATGCAAGTGCACCAAATTTCGTACGAGCCCTAGACCAATTCCCAGGCCGCCTTGAGAGTGATCCATATTACGTCCGACCTGACTAAACATTTCAAACACCTGTGACAGTGAATCTGACGGAATGCCAATTCCGTTATCGATGACCGAAATGACTGCTTCAGCACCATCCTGGTCAACGATCAGCTTAATCTTGCCACCTTGGGAGGTGTATTTGGCAGCGTTGGTCAGCAGATTACCGACGATCTGTGCAATTCTTGTCGGATCTGCATTCAGCCTCAACGGCTTTTCAGATAACCGCACGCTGAGTTCGTGTCGAGCGGCTTCAATTACTGGCAGACTCGTCTCGATGGCACTTGAGATAATGCTGTTCAGATCGATCGGTTTCTTCTTGATTTCGATCTTTCCGTTAGTAACACGGGCAATGTCCAATAGATCGTTGATCAAATGCACCATCTGAGTTGCCTGCCGCTCGATCATATCTCTTACACGAACTACAGTTTCTGGACTGTCGGGACGAATGCGCATCATCTCCACCCCTGTCAGGATCGGGGCCAATGGATTTCGTAACTCGTGTGCCAACACAGCTAGGAAATCGCTCAGATGCTTGTTCGATTGTGCCATCTCATTGAACAGAGATCGGTATTTTTCTTCTGATACGCGGAGTGCTGCCTCCGTGCGTTTGAAAGCATCGATGTCGGTGACAACAGCCACTTGGCCGGTAATGTGACCACTGTCGCCCCTGATCGGCACAGCAGCCACTTGCGTCCAGATTTCTGCTCCGTCGTCCTGGGTGTAGAGCATTTCAATGCCCGGCACGACTCGTTCTCCCTGGAGCGCGCGCACTCCAGGGAAATCTTGACGGCAGTACGGGCGGCCATCCTCCCAATAGGCACGCCAACGGCTATGGCGGGCATCATCCAGAGACGGCTGGATTCTCGTCGGCAGATAGCGTTGCATTTCCTGATTGGAGAGCACAACTATTCCGTCGGCATTTACCACTCCGACGCCAACAGGCAGAATCTCAAAAATGGCAGAAAGTTGGGCCTGGGTCTCACTCAACGCCTCTTCGGCCTGCTTGCGGTTGGTTATATCAAGTACGCTTCCGACGAAGCCCAGGAATCCACCAGCTGACGACAGTCTCGGACGGCCCTGGTCGATGACCCAACGATAGCTGCCATTCGCATGCAAGAGCCTATATTCAAGGGTGAATTCTTCCCGATTTTCATTCGCGCCTTGGAACGCGTTACCAACCCTTTCCTGGTCTTCCGGATGGATGGCGGTGATCCATCCAAAGTCAATCCCATCGTTTTGATGCTGTCCAGTGAACTCATACCAGCCGCGGGATAAAAACGAGCAAGAACCACTAGGTTCAGTTACCCAAAGCATGGCGGGAGCCGCATTGGCAAAGTCCAGGAAACGCCCCTCACTGCGCTGAAGTGCTTGTTCGGTCCGCTGGCGTCGTACAGTCGACGCAGCTTGGTTTGCACCGACGCCTAGCAGTAACCTGTCATGTTCAGACGGAAAGTCGGCTCGCCGCGCTCCTACAACGACAATGCCATTGTCTTCAGCAATGCCGAACCGGGTAACACTTACCCTTAGTGTTCCGTCATCAAACGGGTCAGGTATGGTTGCTGGCGCATCCGCATCGAATCGCATCACGAAAGCGTCCAGTGCCACCCGAACCTGGGGCAGGAAACCCTCGCTGGCTCCGTGACGCTTGCTGCACAGATTTTCGATAGTATCGCTGCCATCACGATTAGCCAACCGAATGTAGACGAAGTCCAGGTTGAGCGTGCTCAGTAAGACGTTGGACAAGCTTTTGACAACGCCTTCAGGATTGAGGCTTCCCCAAATGGCGGGAAGCGTAGAAATAGCAACTAGGTCCCGCGTGAGATTCCGTAGGCGGTCCACTTCCACAGCGTGATTTTCTGGCATCTGCATGTCGTCGAGTACGACCGCAGAATGGTCTGCGGCAGGTTAGCAATAACTAGGTAATTTTCCGTGCTTCGATTTCCCTGAGCATCTCTTCGGAAGGAACATAAAAGGGATTTTCTTGCAGGATACCGCCGATAATTACCATGGGATGCGTACGCATTATGTCAATCACCACGCTGGCGTCAAACCGGGACAGGTCATAGGTGCAAATCACCGGGTCGTGCTGTTTAGGCAGCGCCTGATTGAGACGTGCCTCATATTCGACAATATTGTGAACGCCGGGTACGTCTTCGAGCGCCCACTCCATGTGGGCAATGTTGCGTGAAATTTTCCCTGGCGGGTTGTTGCTGGGGGAGATCGCCGCCTTCAGAGTCTCTATCATCTGGTATTGGTCGAAGCGGCCGTCCTTGATGTAGGTTTCCTGCCAATGCTGGATTTCAAGCTGACCGTTTGCTTGCGCTGTAGCGGTGTCTATACCCTCTTGCTGCAAGCGATTCAAATGCTCGGCATGTTGGCTTGCATTCACGATGTGAAAAGCCCGGTCCCCGTTTTCAAATCCTTCCTTGATGAAAGGCATGAGAACTTGGTATCTCTCTTCCTGCGTATGGAAGAAAGCACAGACATGGCAGGAATGAGTCAGTGAAGAACCTGCTAACTTCACGGGTTGTTTCGTTGCATCCATAACACGGGGGAGCCTGTAAAGAAATCTATTAACTTGGAAATGCAACGGGCATGGTAAACCATAAAAGGAAAATTATTGGTACCAAGCCATATGATCGATGCATAAGAGAAATATCTTCCGATCAGAGCAAGACGGCCATAGTGCGTCAAGAAACCGTATTCGTTCGAAAGCGGAAAGAGCCAACCATATGCACAACAAGTCCACTGCAGCGCTACTTTATTTGGGACATGCAATCGATCACATGTTCCTTTTGATCTTCGCGAACGACTTCGGCCTGACACGCCGGGAAGATTTGATGCCGTATAGCGCCATCGCGTTTTCCTCTTCGGCATCGGTTCGCTGCCGTCCGGAAAACGGGGAAATCATTGGGGACGACGCACGCTGATGATTATCTTTGTCTTTGGTATGGGAACGGCAGCGATACTGGCAAGTCTCGCGCAGTCGCCGATGCAACTGGCATGCGCGCTGGCGCTGCTCGGTTGTTTCGCCTCTATTTATCATCCAGTTGGAATACCGATGCTGATGCAGGGCGCAAAGCGGCCCGGTTGGACGATTGGTGTCAATGGCATGGCAGGTAATCTTGGAATCGCGCTGGCGGCCGTCGTAGCTGGCTATCTCGTCAAGCATGTCGGATGGCGACCGGCGTTCGCCCTGCCGGGCATGGTCAGCATTCTATGCGGCATCGCATTTGCCGTTGCAGCGAAATCCGAGTCCACCCCTCCAGCCAAGCGTGCGGCCACGCCATCGGGATTGCCTCGAGGCTTGCTGTCACGCGTGTTCCTAGGCATGACGCTGGCAGCGACAAGCGGAAGCCTGCTCTTCAAGTTCTCGACTAATGGCAACCACGAACTCCTACATGTGCGATTCGCTGCAATAACCCGCGACCCGGCAATGCTAGGGCTCCTGCTTGCAGCGGTCTACGCAGTCGCCTCTCTTGCGCAGCTGGTGGCCGGGCGGCTATTGGACCGTTTCCCGCTCAAGCGGCTCTACCTGATTGTGCTGGCAATGCAGATTCCTTTTCTTGCGCTGGCGGCGCACGCTGAAAGCTGGTGGCTATACGTGCTGCAAGGGCTGTTCATGGTGGCGCTCTTCGGCGCGATCCCCTTCACCGATGCCATGATCGCGCTACGTAGACGATCGCATGCGTTCACGTGCCGCTGGAATGCGGCTGGCAGTATCGTTGGCGCCAGCTCCCTGGCGGTATGGCTGCTGGGCCCCCATTGGTCAAGCAAGCGGGGTTCAGCGTGCTGCTTTGGATAATGGCCGGCATTGCGGCTTTGACCTTCACAATCGTCACTTGGCTGCCGAACCCACCACCGCAAGATGCAAAGGCGTGAACTCTATTAACAGAGTACGAGCGTCTGCCTTTGGCGGTATCCCCTCCTTCTTTGGGTTTTGATGAACCCAAAGAATCAGGCACTAAGCCGACCTTGTCCATGTTCCGGCTGTGCCATTGAATATGCAGTTAATTCTCGATTTTTAACATTATCGCCATGATGCCCTCTGCCTAAGCCTCTTTATCCTCCTAGTCTCGTCACATCGGATAAGGCGCTCGTATCCCTGCCTGATGTCGCTGGTGCAGGTCACTATCTTCCATACTGAGATCAACGCTAGCGAGCATACTTGATCAGTCGTTCTACCGGTCCGTCGCGAGCCTTTGCAAAAGTATGGGGAGGAACTCTTCAGAAGATTTTCTTCATGCCGTTGCAATCATGTTGAGGAGTTCTCCTAAACCTTCACCATAACCTTTCGATCGCTGACTCCAAATTCCAGTTCCGTGCTGGTGCAACTTCAGGGTGCCGTCGGACGATCCAGGAATTCGTTTAGCGCTGTCCATCCCCTACCTTGATTTCATCAACACGCAGACCGCCAAGACGCTCATGGATTCGACCTCCGGTCGCCATCACGAGCGCGTATAGCAGTTCGTTGGGTCTCGGACCATCAAGGGTGCCGACGTCTATCGTACTGAAATGGCTGCGGACATAGGCCGCCTCAATGTGATGCAGGGGGATCGGAAGCCTGGTGCCCGCGCTTGCTACCACTTTGGAGGAAGGCACGATGGATTTTGCGTGCGGCAGATGCTTACGCATCGGATAGCCGCCGCTGATGTGCCAGATTGCGCCATGTTCCAATTCACCATTTACGCCGACGATAGCCCCCTTGCCGTACGCCTGGATCTTGTCCGCGCCTCCGAGGGCTTCAATCAATTCCGGAACGATGGACATGGCCATTTCAGTCGTGGCTTCGACGAAAGGACTGAGGTCTTCGACATAACGGCCGGCGTAAGGATTGTCCAGTACTACCGCGATGCTTCCGAATTTGACCGGTACGTCGGCTACCGGGCCGCCTTCATGATAAACGGTGTCGACATTGAGCAGCTTCTTGCGAATCTTGATAAGAGACATGGTGCATTCCTAACTGATATTGAATAAATGCCAGCGGCTGCTTAATTCGGAGCAGGCCAGCTCTTCCGCCCTACTGCATTCTCACTCCGCATCGACAGCCAAACGCCGTTCGTGGCACTTTTCAACTACCGACGATACGAAACAGCGCCTCAATGCAAACACGCTCTACCTAACGACTTGCATGGCCGTTGCGCAGTCTGGCCACTGTCGCTTCCACGTCGTTCCACGCCGGCTTGTCGGATGCGTAACGCTGGCGCATGTAATTGGCAATGCGGGCGATCTGCTCGTCATTCAGGCTATCCTTGAACGCAGGCATATAACCGCCGTGCCGGTTGGCCGGCTCTCTTACGCCATGCAGAATGGTCTGTATTACATTATCCGGCGTTCGGCTATGCAGATTGCTGTTCAGGGCGAGCGGGCTGTTCCGTCCGTCCAGGACCGGGCCGTTACCGTCATGGTGGCAGCTACCGCACGCCGTGGAGAACAGGCGGCTGTCGATATTGACCAGGCGTTCACTCTGGGCGTGAGCCGCAGCGGACATGCCGGCGGCAATTTCCGCCGCCTTGTCCGGTTGGGCCGGCTGGTTAAACGATGCGAGATAGTGTGCCATGGCGCGTACATCTTGCTCTGGCAGCTTTGCCAATTCCCGCACAACCGGCGCCATAGGGCCCGCCGCGACGCCATGGTGTTCGGTCTCACCGTAACGCAGGTAGCGGAACAGTTCTTGTTCTGTCCACGGCACGGGGGCATGGGTAATCGAGGTCAGCGGCGGCGCCTCCCAACCGTCGATCATTGCGCCGGTAAGGAAGTACTTTCCGGCTTTTTCCGCACCGATCGCATTGCGCGGGGTATGGCAGGCGGTGCAGTGACCCAGACCATTGACAAGATAGGCGCCGCGATTCCATTGCGGAGAACGGGAAGCCTCCTCCGCATCCGGCCCGGGATTCAGATACAGCGCATTCCAGACGCCCATTAGCGGACGCATGTTAAGCGGGAACGCGAGCGTCGTTGCTGGCGTTGCAGCGCGTACCGGTTCCTGCGACATGAGATAGGCGTAGATCGCCATCAGGTCTTCATCGGTGGTCTTGGTGAACGACGTATAAGGAAAGGCTGGATACAGATGGCGGCCATCACGCGAGATACCTTCGCGCATGGCGCGCTGGAACGCGGTGAAAGACCACTTGCCGATGCCCGTCTCCGGATCCGGCGTCAGGTTGGTCGTATAGATCTTGCCGAAAGGCGTATCAAGCGCCCTTCCCCCTGCATTGCGGGCGCCACCCGGCGCCGTGTGGCAGACGGCACAATCGCCTGCGGCGGCAAGCAGGCGGCCGCGCTCGATCACCGTCGATGAGTAAATCGACGTCGCGGGGGCATTCATCTCCGGGATGATCGGCTTCCAGCCGAAGAAGGCTGCGCCAATGCCGGCAATTCCTGCCAGTAGCGCACCAGGCAGCTTCCACCACGAACGCCTGGTGCGGGGCGGCGCCGCCGGCGCCGGTGCCGGCGGGTTCAAAGCCGCCTTCACCACGTCCGGTGTGAACGGCGGCTGCCGGAAGCGGATGCCGGTGGCATCAAAGATGGCATTGGCGATAGCCGCGGTTCCCGGCACGGAAGATGACTCGCCTACACCCTGCGGTGGCTGATCGGGGCGAGGCATCATCATGACGTCGATAACGGGTACTTCCCGGAAATTAAGAATGGGATAACTTCCCCACTCCCTGTTCACGACGGTATTGCGGACAGGGTCGACCTGCACCTGCTCCTTCAAGGCACGGCTGGTGGTTTGCACGACATTGCCGTGGATCTGCTGCTTGACGCCGGCGGGGTTGATCATGAGCCCCGCATCATGGCCGACCACCACGCGCCGCACATGCACTTCACCGGTATTGCGGTTCACCTCCACATCCGCAACCCAGGCAGCCCAGGCAGCCCCAAAGCCGGGGAAGCGGCTATGGACGTAGCGCGCATAGGCAAAGCCTTGCCCCTTGAGGAACTCACCGTCAGGCGCCTGCTGTTGCGGCGCTGCATGCGGCAGCCAACCGGCGCGTTCGGCTGTGGCGCGCACCAGTTCCGCAGCCCGGTCGTCCTTCAGGTAGCGTAGCCGGAACTCGACGGGATCCACACCCGCTTCGGCCGCCAGTTCGTCGATGTAGCATTCATGGGCAAACGAGTTGGGCAGCGCCGACACGCCGCGCAACCAGGACGCGCGCAGAATCGGGGCCATGTCATTGATGCTTACCCTGAGATTGCGGTAATCGTACGGAGGCACGGATGTGCGGTCGCCCATTTCATACGCAAGCGGCTGCGGGCTTACCTTACCGGTCAGCAGCAGCGCCAGCGTTACGGCACCATTGGATGGATAGGATGTCTGGAAATCATAGGCCGCGACGCTGCCGTCGGCATTGAGGCCGCCACGCACTTCCATCAGCTGGGCGGCGCCCTTCGGTTCCCACTGGTGTTCCTGCTCGCGCGTGAGCTGCACCCGAACCGGTGCGCCTACTGCGCGCGAAAGAAGGACCGCATCTGCTGCAACGTCGTCGGCGCAGTTGCGGCCATAACAGCCGGATGCTTCCAGGCGGATGACGTCAATGGCAATGTCGGGCATGTCCGCGAGCCTGGCCAGATCGGCGCGCAGCACGTGCGGATTCTGGCTGCCGGTCCAGACCGTCATGCGGTCTTCACTCCAGGCGGCCACGGCGCAAGAAGGGCCAATGGAGGCATGCAGCTGATAAGGCCAGACATAGGTGCGGTCCATGCGTACGGCGGCGCCGGCCAGGCCAGCTTCCACATCGCCCTGCTCAGCCACGACCCGTTTGCTTGAAGGATTGTTCCGCAGCGCGATCTCAAGGTCGCCTAAATCTGGCAGCGCAGGCCATTCCCTCCATTTCACGACAAGTTCCCGCATCGCCTGCTCGGCATGCTCCTCGCGCATGGCTACAACGCCGACGAAGTCGCGGATCACTACAATAGCCACAATTCCGGGAATGTGCGCAATGGATTGCTTGTCCACCGAATCCAGAGAATTGCCGATGAAGTCGCCGTGATCGGCCCCCGCATAGGGCGGGCGCACCACCCGCCCGTGCAGCATTCCCGGCACGCGTACGTCATGCACGAAGATCGTTTCCCCCGTGGCCTTGGCCGGGATGTCGACACGAGGGACATCCTTTCCAACGATCCTGTAGTCTTCCGCTCGCTTGAGCGGTGCATTGCTGTCGAGCATGAGCTCGACATGGCGGTTGCCGACAAGCTCGCCGAAGCTCACCCTGCGGTTCGATGCACTGCCGGCAACCGACACGGTTCCGTCTTGCACTACCAGTTCATCTGCCGGCGCCCCGAGACGCTCTCCCGCCTGTGCCAGCAGCCAGGCACGCGCCTGCGCCGCCGCGCTGCGCAGGGGAACGGCATGAATCTGGATGGAAGAGCTTGCAATGGTCGCCCCCTGATTCGGCGCACGCGTCGTATCGCCAAGTACCATGTTGATGCGCTCGATGCCGACATCGAGCTCTTCGGCGACGATCTGGGCAAGCGCAGTGCGGATGCCGGTGCCGAGGTCGACATGTCCGTTCAAGGCAGTAATGGTGCCGTCGTCCCAGACGGCGATCAGGATTTCCACCCCCTCGGCCGGATTTCCGGGGACGGCGGCAGGCTGTCCCTTGACCGGCGGCGGTGGCGGGGGCGGCTCGCGCGTGATCAGCAATACCCCGGAAGCGTCATGAAATGCACGGCGGTTGTACGGTGTATCGGCGCGACGCGTCATGTCGAGCCCTCCTTGCAAGCGGCCAGCAGTTCTGCGGCCCGGTGCACCGCTTCCAGAATCTCAACATGGGTGCCGCAACGGCAGAGGTTGTGCGCCAGGGCATCGGCGATCTCGCGATCGGTTGGATGCGGATTCCTCCGCAGCAAGCCGACAGTGGTCATGATCATGCCGTTAAGGCAGTAGCCGCACTGCGCAGCCTGGCACTCGATGAACGCCTGCTGGACGGCATGCGGATGGTGTCTGGTTCCTAAGCCTTCAAGGGTCGTGACCGCCCGGCCGGCGACAGCGCCCGCCGGAATCACGCAGGACCGCGCGCACTTGCCGTCGATCAGCACGGTACAGGCACCGCACTGGCCTAGTCCGCAGCCATACTTCGGTCCGTTGAGGCAGAGGTCGTTGCGCAGCACATACAGCAGTGGCGCATCATGCGGCACTTCAAGGTCATGCTGTTCGCCGTTGACGTTCAGCGGCAAGGGCACTGTTGTCGTTTTCATTCGTCGGGATATCAGACGCTAAGGTAGGCTTGCCTTACCGCGGAATTCGCTGCCAGTTCTTCCATCGTTCCGTCAAAGCGGATCTGGCCCTTTTCCAGCACGTAGGCGCGGTCCGATACCAGTTCCGCGAAATGCATGTTTTGTTCGGACAACAGAATGCTGACGCCCTGCGCCTTCAGCTCGACAATCATGTGCGCCATCTGCTCGACGATCACCGGCGCTACGCCTTCGGACGGTTCGTCCAGCAGGACGAGATATGGATTGCCCATCAACGTGCGGGCAACCGTAAGCATCTGCTGTTCGCCGCCGCTCATGCGCCCGCCGGGACGGTTCGGCATTTCGCCCAGATTCGGAAAAAGCTTGAACAGGCGCTCGGGCGTCCACTCCGGAGCCGGCGATCCTTCCGGCCAGAGGCGCTTTGCCTGCCGCCCCACATAGAGGTTATCCATCACGGTGAGATCGGTGAAGATGCGGCGGTCTTCCGGCACGAAACCCAGCCCTCGCGCGGCTATCTCGTGCGGCCGCAGGGTGGATATGTCATGTCCCATGAAGGCCATCTGCGCCCGGCGCTTGGGAAGCAGCCCCATGATGGCCTTGAGCGTCGTCGATTTTCCCGCGCCGTTGCGGCCCATCAGCGCAACCACTTCACCGCGGCGGACATTGAGATCAACATTGAAAAGTATCTGAGCCGCGCCGTACCATGCGTTCAATGACTGGACGTCGAGCAGATTTTCGTCCTGCCGTGCAACGGTTGGCGCCGCGCCTGCGGCTTGGGTCATGGCCTGCATTACGCGACCTCCCTCGAAATGGTGGATTTCTCGAAAGTCTTGCCCGTCCCGAAGTAAACTTCCTGCACTTTCGGATGGTCGCGGATCTCGTTCGGCGCCCCGCCGGCGATGAGGCGGCCGCGCGCAAGCACGATCATGCGATCGGCATAGGTGAAGACGACGTCCATGCTATGTTCGGTAAAGAGCACGGCCATGTTGCGCTCGACGACCAGTTTCTTGGTCAGCGCCATCAGTTCGTTGCGCTCCCTGGGCGCCATGCCGGCGGTCGGTTCATCCATCAGCAGCAGCTTTGGCCGGTTTGCCATGGCGACCGCCAGCTCGACCCGCTTGACGTCGCCGTAGGCGAGCACGCTGCACGGGCGGTCCGCCTGCGCCGCCATCCCGACCTGGTCAAGCAGATCGAGCGCCTCTTCGCGTTTATGCGCCGCCGCCTTGCGCCACATGGAAAACAGCTTGCGATCGGCCGACAGCAGGGCCATCTGCACGTTCTCGACCACCGTCAGCGACGCGAACGTCTCGGCGATCTGAAAGGTTCGACCCACGCCGAGGCGCCATATTTCACGGGGCTTGAGCCCTACCAGCTCATGCCCATCAAGCTGGATGGAGCCCATGTCCGCCGTGAGCTGGCCGTTAACCATGTTGAACGTGGTGGATTTTCCCGCTCCGTTCGGACCGATCAAGGCGAGAAGTTCGCCCGCGTTCAGGTCAAAACTGATGCCGTCCACCGCTTTGACGCCGCCGAAGGACTTTCCAAGATTGGATACCGTTAGCAGACTCATCGGTGCGCCTCCTTCGGCTGACGGAATTGTTCGAATACCTGCCGGATGAAACCGGCGATTCCCTGCGGGAACAGCAGGACCAGAATCAGGATAATGCCGCCCAGCATGGCCCGCCAGTAATCGGTAGTGCGGGCCACCGTATCATGCAGCCAGTTGAATGTCACTGCTCCCACGATCGGGCCAATCAGGGTTTGTATGCCGCCGAGCATCACCATGACGATGCCGTCGACCGACTTTGCGACATGCAGACTTTCCGGCGAAATGCTTCCCTTTGAGAACGCAAACAGTGCGCCGGCGATGGCCGCAGTGTAACCGGCAAGGATGAAGCCGGCCCACTGCAACTGTTTCACGTTCATGCCGATGGCGTCGGCCCTGAGGGTGGAATCCCGACCGGCGCGCAGCGCGTATCCGAACGGAGAGAACAGGACGCGGCGCAGCAGGAGCACGCCGGCGACCACGATGGCCAGCGCCAGATAGTAATAGGCCGTCTTGTCCTTAAGCCACTCCGATGGCCAGACGCCGGTCAGGCCGTTGCTGCCGCCGGTAACGCTATCCCACTGGTAGCAGATTGCCCAAGTGATCTGCGCGAAGGCAAGCGTCAGCATTGCAAGGTACACGCCGGACAGCCGTACACAGAACCAGCCATAGAGCACTGCGCCGGCCGCTCCGGCGAGCGGCGCCAATGCAAGCGCGGCTTCCATTGGCATGCCCGCACTGCGCGCCAGGAGCGCGGCTCCATAGGCACCCAATCCGAAATAGGCCGCATGGCCGAACGAATGCATGCCGGCCGGACCCATGATGAAGTGGAGGCTGGCCGCGAACAATGCCGCAATCATCAGGTCGATTGCAAGAACGGTCATGTATGACGCATCTCCCAGGAACAGGGGCAGGATCACGAGCAGCGCGACAAGGGCCGCGCCCGCCGCCTTGTAAAGCCCGGATGCCGGGCGCAGGGGTGCCTCTACAGCCGCGGAATTGCGCGTGGGTGCCTGCGGCCTGCCCAGCAATCCGCAGGGACGCACGACAAGCACAACCGCCATGACAAGGAATTCCACCACCAGAGTGAGCTTGGAGAACGAGATACTGATACCGAAGACTTCGACCAGGCCCAGCCAGATACAGATGGCCTTCAACTCGGCAATCAGCAGCGCCGCCACGAACGCGCCCGTGACGGATCCCATGCCGCCGACGACAACGACAACAAATGCGGCCCCGATGGTGACCATGTCCATTTCCAGGTTCGCCGGCTCGCGCGGCAGTTGCAGGGCGCCGCCGAGGCCGGCGAGCAAGGCACCGAGCGCGAACACGCTGGTAAAGAGCCAGGCTTCATTGACGCCCAGGGCGCCGACCATTTCGCGGTCCTGCGTGGCGGCACGCACCAGCGTGCCCCAGCGAGTCTGGGTAAGCAACAGCCACAGCAGTCCGAGCACGACCGGCCCGACCACGATCAGGAGCAAATCGTACGAGGGAAAGCGACGTCCCAAAATTTCAATCGATCCTGAAAACCCGGGCGCCCTGGGTCCGAGCAGTTCATCCGGCCCCCAGATCCACAGTACCGCATCCTTGATCACCAGGACAAGAGCGAAGGTTGCCAGCAGCTGGAATAATTCCGGCGCCTGATAGATGCGGCGCAAGAGGACGATTTCGACCAGGGCGCCGAATATTCCGACCGCGATTGCCGCCAGCAGCAATGCAGGCCAGAAGCCGATGCTGCCGCCCAGCTTCTCGACTAGGGTATAGGCGATGTAGATGCCGACCATGAAGAAGGAACCGTGCGCAAAATTGACGATGCGCGTCACCCCGAAAATCAGAGAAAGCCCGGCCGCTACCAGGAACAGCGACGAGGCGCCTGCCAGACCGTTAAGCAGCTGAACCGCGAAACCTGAAAAATCCATGAGACGTTCTTTCTTTCAGCCATTAGCCAAGAAATTGAAGGCTGGCCCTGCGATTGACGCCTGCGGGCCGGCGACAGGAATCGGCCGGCTTGAGTGAACGGCAGATGCTCTTGCGTTCATTCAAGCCGGCTCGTCCTGCTCTTATTCAGCGGGGCGCAGCTTCGCGACTTCGGCGGCCGACGGCAGGAACTTCGCGCCGTCCATGTAACGGTAGTTCACCATCACGCCTTTACCATTGTCATTCTTGGTGCGGCCTACGTATCCGCCCATGGTTGACTGGTGGTCCTCGGCGCGGTACTCGATCGGCCCCATTGGGGTCGTAAGCTTCAGGCCCTTGAACGCGGCGATCATTTTCTCGGTCTCGGTGGATTTGGCTTTCTTCATTCCTTCCGCAAGGGAGATGATTGCGCTGTAGCCGACAATCGATCCCAGGCGCGGATAGTCCTTGAACTTCGCCTCATATGCGGTGCGGAAGGCATTGTGTTCCGGCGTATTGATGCCGTACCACGGATATCCGGTGACTACCCATCCGTTAGGCGCCTCATCCTTCAAGGGGTCCATGTATTCCGGCTCGCCGGTCAACAGGCTCACCACCTCGCGCGACTGGAACAGGCCGCGCGTATTTCCTTCCCGCACGAACTTCGACAGGTCGGCGCCGAACAGTACGTTGAAGATTGCATCCGGCTTGGCGTCGGCCAGCGCCTGAACCACGCTGCCGGCGTCGACCTTGCCCAGCGGCGGCGCCTGCTCTGCCACGAATTCGACATCCGGCTGTTCCTTCTTGAGCAGCTGCTTGAATGTGGCAACAGCCGACTGGCCATACTCATAATTTGGGTAAACCACTGCCCATCGCTTCTTCTTCATTGCTGCAGCCTCGGGAACGAGCATCGCAACCTGCATGTACGTCGATGGCCGCAGCCGGAAAGTGTAGCGATTGCCGTTCTGCCAGACGATCTTGTCCGTCAACGGTTCGGCTGCCAGAAAGAAGACCTTGCGCTGCTTTGCAAAATCCGTGAGCGCGAGGCCGACATGCGACAGGAAGGTGCCCGTCAGTACATCCACCCGTTCGCGCGACACCAGTTCTTCCGCGGCCCGCACAGCGTCGCCAGGATTGCCATTGTCATCCCGGATCACCAGCTCCAGCTTCTTGCCATTGACCCCGCCTGCGGCATTGATCTGATCGACCGCCAGTTCGAGTCCCTTGCGGTAAGGTTCAAGAAAGGCGGGCTGCGCCTTGTAGCTATTGACTTCCCCAATCTTGATCACGTTTTGCGCCTGCACCGTAAGAGCACTGCTGGCTGTCAAGAAGACAGCGCCGGCTATCGTCCACCTGTTTATTGTGTTCATGCATCTCTCCTATTTTCGGAATTGGTATCGCAATGTCTTAACGGAATGCGGTGCATGGACTAGCGCAAGCCGTCCTCACCTTTGATTTCGTGAGACTGAAGCCCTCCCACGCGGGGCAATGGCCGCCCGCTGTCCGTGACAACAACAGCGACGACGATTTCATTTGCGCGCGGGGCATCGGCGACGCGTGCTTCCATCGCATCGAAATGGCTGCGGACGAATGCGGCGTCTTTATGACCGAGTGGCACATCCACGGCTGTTCCGATCCCACCCATCTTCTTGCTCGACGGGACCAAGGCCGCACCGCGGCTCACAGCCTGCCGCAAGGGAGCCCCAAGTTTCGGATGCAGGATGGCTGCGGCGTGTTCCAGCTCTCCGGCCTCTCCAACGATGGCAGCCTTGCCGTAACTTTGCGCCTGCTCCGGCGTGATGCCGAGCGCTGCGACGCAGCGCTCTCCCAGCAAGCCGCCGAGCTCCTCGCCGATGGATATCAGTTCATCGAGGGATTCGGCGTAACTGCCTGCGTACGGATTTTCCACGACCGCCATGCCCAGGGCTTTTCGCACTGGCGGATCAACCCGCCGGCCCATTTCCATGCGGGTCTCTTCGACTTGAACAACCAGTTTCCGAATCTTTGCAGCCATTTCAACTCCTTCCGTATGGACGGGTAAACGTGGATGAAGATCAATGCAGGCTATCTCGTTAAGTCATGCCGGAGTTCCACCGGCCGCATCTTCGCATCGGAACCCGTACTAGACGGGCATGTCTTGGTGTATGTCTCCACTTGCCAGCGTAATTCTATTTTGCGTTATCACGAAGAGGTCTCCAGAGTACATCAGCGATGTTTCATCCGCCAGTGGAGCGGGCCGCCCCCGCCATCGCGGCATTACGTACCGGCAGGAATGGCGAATCCGGTACCATCTCCGCTCCCAGATGCATCACCTGCCCCTGGCAAGCCAGCACGGCATCTCTGATCAATCCTTCTCTTTGCAAACGATGTGCCTGCTCGAGTCCCAAATGCAGTGCGTGCAAGACAAGCTCTGATTCTAGCGCAGGAACGTCGACGGTCACCAGCAGATCGCCGAGATCGCTATCGTCCTTGACCATGCATGCCGGAAGACGCTTGATACGCAGATCATTCACATTGACGGCATTGGCGATGACGGTTGCCGCGGCATCAGCTTGTGCGGCCGTGTCCGCAAGCACGGTACAGCTGTCCGCAATGCCGAGGGAAAAGCTGCGGCCGCGCCATCCGCTGGTGGCCACGCCGCGCACCGGGGTATCCGCCCCGATGTGCAGCTGCCCATCGGGGCGAAGGCTGCCGCGTTGTGCCGCATCTGTAGCTGCGTAGATTTCGGTGCATACCCCGATTCGATACGAGGCGCCCGCACTTAAATGGAGCGCAATGTCGCCGCCATTGTTTACTGCGGCGCGCACGATGCCCGGCCGATGATAAAAGCCGATAATCTCCTGCGCGACCGAACCGGCTACCGCGGCCATCGGTGTGATATAGCTGTCACGGAAAGGATAGCAGGCCGACCACATCCGGCGCGCGATAACTCCCTGAACGGGACATGTGCTGATCGCATCCAGCGGACGCCGGATCATCTCAAGTTCGTCCACGAGTTCGGCCAGGACAGAGTTGAAGCGCTGCCACGCAAGCTCATGTGCGGATCCGACTGCGTTGGCCGGCCCGTCGGCATGAATCACAAGATCGATCGGTCCATGTGAGAAGTGCAGACGACCATCCGGTAAGCAGGCGCGCTGGGATGTCATGGTGCCAGAGCTCCGCCTAACCCAGCATCGGCCCGACTGCGGCCGGCCAGTTGTTGCCGGATATCGGCTTAATCCATTTCCGGCTCGCCGGCGCCCCTTCGTTATGCCAGGCGCCGGTTTCAAGAACCGCCGAGAGCGGGCGCACATACTCCATATGTCCACCTAAGGCCTGGTACTCGTCAAGCCGCATCGTAAACTCGATCGGCGCAACAATTGCCGGCGTTGGAACCGTGCCGAAGCTGTTGTCCGGCATGCGCATGACATCGGTCATCACGGTAATCCCGCCGCCCGGCCACACATAAGCAGGCGCACCACCGCAGGTAACGTTGACAAGCGACTTCTTGATGGATTGTGTCAGCAAAATCGGGTTCTCGGTCACGCCTGCACGCAGGCTCCCTCCTGCTCCGCCGAGAAACAGCACTGTGGTAAGCGACGGCTCACAGTTCTCGCCGATACGCTCAACCACTCGCCTGACTTCGTCCGGCATGGTCTGCTCCACCATCTGCAGGTTCTCGTCGAGAACGAACCATACGGAATGTTCGCCGGTAGTCGAAGTCATCAGTAGCCGCAGTCCCGGCCAGGCCACACTGGAATCCCATCCCTCAATGATGCTCGCGGGGTCGACAATATCGGTGCCGCCCCATCCGGTGCCGGGATTGGCAACCTGAAAATACCGACCCGGCGTCGACTTGCGGCCGCGGATCTTGATGCCCGCCGGCCGCATGTCGAGACACCGTCCCGCCTGATGCTCGGTCAGAACGCCAGTGATGTGGTCGTCGACCACGATCACCTCGTCGACTTTCCCGAACAGTTGCTTGGCAAAGATCCCGATGGTGGCGGAACCGCAGCCCACCCGCATCCGCTGCTCTTCGACGCCATTGACGATGGGCGCTCGCCCGGCCTGGATCACGAGCTGGGCGCCGCCATCGATGGTGACTTCCGCCGCCTGCTTGTTACCAAGCAGCTGCATGATCTCGGCAGTGACGCGGCCCTCTTTCTTGCTGCCTCCGGTGAGATGGTGAACGCCTCCGAGCGACAGCATCTGCGAGCCGTATTCCGCAGTGGTCACATGGCCGATCACTTCGCCCTTGTAGCGGACGTTGGCCTGTTCCGGCCCAAGATAGCGATCCGTATCGATCTTGACCTTGAAACTACAGTAGCTGAAAATGCCCTCGGTAACTACGGTGACCATATCGACGCCCTCGGCCCTGGAAGACACGATGAACGGTGCAGGCTTATAGTCTGGATAGGTCGTGGATGAACCAACGCCGGTTACAAACGTTTCGTTAGCGTGAAGCAGGTCACCATTCCATGCGGCTGGCGCCGCGGACGATGCCTCCTCGTCGATCGATACGCTTGGGCGCCCCGCAAAAGGAACGACTGCCGCATCAGAATCTATTGTTCTCCGCAGGAGTATGACGGGATCGACACGCACCAGCGTGCCGTCGACATTGGCGTACCTGTCACACGCCCCGGAACGCCCTTCCGTTATCTGACATAGAACGGGACATGCATTGCACTCTATCTTGTTGCCGGCCATGCGATCGCTGCGCGGCTTGGCGCGCTCGAACACTTGCGGCTCGAATTCAGGAAGACCATCCGTTTTTGTGTGCTCAGTCATGACATCAGCATCCCGTCGTGTTGATCTTACGTCGCATCCGAACTGATGAAATGTAGTGTACACTACATTTTCGTTTAGTGTACACTACATTTAAATGTCGTGAACTCTACATTGCCGCCGTCGCGATCGGCGCGCCCACTTGGTGCCTCGCCCTGTTTCAGGGCATTCCTTGCCAGGAGAACGAGATGACTCACGTAGTGACCGATGCATGTATACAGTGCAAGTACACAGACTGCGTCGAGGTTTGCCCGGTGGATTGTTTCAAGGAAGGACCGAATTTTCTGGTGATCGACCCGGATGAATGCATCGATTGCGCAGTCTGTGTCGCCGAGTGCCCTGTCAATGCGATTTGCGCCGAAGAGGATGTGATGGCGGAACACGCCTGTTTTATCGATCTGAACGTAGAGCTTGCAAAGATCTGGCCCGTCATTTCCAGCAGTAAGGATGCCCTCCCCGAGGCAGAGCAATGGAAGGAAAGAGCAGGCAAGCTTGCCTACCTCGAGCGCTAGGCTTCAATGGAGACGACTGCGTCTCGATAGCGATGGTGCGCCACACAACGGTGTTCAGGAACACGCACCTCGGGAATGCAGTTCACATGTCACTCGATTTTGAGAATGGAGAACGTATGAGTGCTCTTCAGGAAGAGGAAGTACTAAGTGTTCATCACTGGACGGACAGCCTGTTTACCTTTACCACGACGCGAGACGCCTCGCTACGGTTCAGCAATGGCCACTTCACGATGATTGGTTTGCGCGTGGATGGCAAACCCCTGCTGCGAGCCTACAGTATCGTGAGCGCCAATTACGAGGACCATCTCGAGTTTCTGAGCATCAAAGTTCCTGACGGCCCCCTGACATCAAGACTGCAGCACATCAAGGTAGGCGACAAGATTGTCGTCGGCCGCAAGCCCACCGGAACGCTAGTAATCGATTACCTGCTGCCGGGCAAGCGCCTGTACCTGCTATCGACCGGAACCGGGCTCGCGCCTTTCATGAGCATCATCCGCGATCCCGAGGCTTACGAAAAGTACGAGCAGATCATCCTGGTCCACGGTGTCAGGACCGTCGATGAGCTCGCCTACTACGACCTTTTGGTAGAGCATCTGCCGAACCATGAATTTCTGGGCGATCTGGTCACGAGCAAGCTGCGCTACTATCCGACCGTAACGCGCGAGCAGTACAGGAACATGGGACGCATCACGGATCTAATTTCAAGCGGCAAGCTGTTTGCTGATCTGAACGTGCCGCAACTGAATCCTGCCGAGGATCGTGTCATGATATGCGGAAGCCCCGCGATGCTGCGCGATCTGAAATCGATACTTGAAGATCGCCAATTCATGGAAGGAAATACCTCCACGCCTGGCCACTTTGTGATTGAACGGGCATTTGCCGAACAATAGGCTGGAGGGCATTTCGCCGGGTCGCCTAAACATAAACAACCCTCACGATCAATAATGGCAACAACTTCTTCTCAACGTGGCGCTACCGGGACGGCAGCTGCTAAAAAACCCCGGGTGCGCGAGCTCGCGGCACAGGGAACGCAGGATAGCATCTTGCGCGCAGCCACGAAGATCTTCGCCAAGCACGGTTTCGCCGGTGGCCGCATTGATCAGATCTCAAAAGCGGCGAAGTCTCACGACCGGATGATCTATTACTATTTCGGCAACAAGGAACAGCTTTTCATTGCCGTCATCGAAGACACCTATCGTCGTTTCAATGACGCGGAATCGAAAGTCGTGCTCAACATGGAAAATCCCGTCGATGATCTGACGACGCTGGTACGCTTCATGTGGAACTATTATCAGCAAAATCCGGAATTCATTACCCTGCTCAATAGCGAGAACCTCCACCGGGGCAAACACATCTCCAAGTCCATGCGGGCGCGGGAGTACTCGTCCCCTGCTATTTCCCTGATGCAGACCGTTCTCGAACAAGGCGTCGCAATGAAGATTTTCCGTCCGGAGCTGCGGGCGCGGGATATCTATCTAATGAGCGCCGCACTCGCCTACTTCTATCTATCCAACCGGTACACGCTGTCGTCTTTTCTCGGCGAGGACCTGGGTGCGAAAGAGTCACTTGATCATTGGGAGAAATTCATCACCTCTGCGGTCATACGCCAGGTCTTGCTGAAACCGGAGAGCGTGCCTGCTGCATCGCCCTGAATACGCCACTCCGGAATATCCATGCATGCGGCAAAACACATGATTCACAGGTGAAGACGTAGAAGGCGCAAGTCATCCTAGAAGGTGAATGATCTGAGTAGCCAATATTTTTTGGTACGGGACAAACGGACGACAGTCAAGGCAATGTTCAATCAAGGAGAAAAGCAATGGCAGATGCAGCAGGTGTCCAGAACTCCGGCAAGGTGGTCATCAAAAATATCGGCCTCCTATTGACGGGAGATATCGATCACCCGATCCTTCAGGCTGACACCATCGTCGTCGAGAACGGCCTGATCTCAGCAGTAGGGTCATTTGCTGATTGCGATACGAGTCATGCAGATACTTTCATCGACGCACAACATACCTGCGTGGCGCCAGGCTTGATCGACAGCCATGTGCATCCCGTCTTCGGCGACTGGACACCGCGTCAGAACCAGTTGGGCTGGATCGATTCAACGATGAACGGCGGCGTGACCACGATGATTTCAGCCGGGGAAGTGCATCTGCCAGGCCGCCCGAAGGACATTGTCGGGCTCAAGGCGCTTGCCATTACCGCTCAGCGCGCATTCGACAACTTCCGCCCGGGCGGCGTCAAGGTGCTCGCCGGCGCGCCCGTTATTGAAAAAGGCATGACGGAGCAGGATTTCAAGGAGCTTGCCGAAGCCGGCGTCAGCCTGCTCGGCGAAGTCGGCCTCGGTTCGGTAAAGGCCGGCGAGGAAGCGCAAATGATGGTGGCATGGGCGCGCAAGTATGGCATCCAGAGTACGATCCATACCGGTGGTCCCTCCATCCCGGGATCCGGTCTGATCGACAAGGATGTGGTCCTGGAAGCGGATGCGGACGTCATAGGACATATCAACGGGGGGCACACATCGCTGCCCGAAGCCCATGTCTGCGAATTGTGCGAGCGGTCAAGTCGCGCCATCGAAATCGTTCACAACGGCAATGAGCGCGTCGCGATCGCGGCGGCGCAGATGGCAATACAACTGAAGTGCCCGCATCGCGTGATTCTCGGCACGGATGGTCCAGCGGGCTCGGGCGTCCAGCCGCTCGGCATGCTGCGCATGGTGGCCCTGCTGTCCAGTCTTGCCAGGATACCGGCGGAGCTTGTGTTCTGCTTCGCCACCGGCAACACGGCACGTATCCGCAATCTCAACTGCGGCTTGATTGAAGTCGGTCGCGCGGCAGACTTTGTCTTCATGGATAAGGCACAGCATTCGGCTGGACGCGATCTGCTCGACAGTGTCCAGCTTGGCGATATTCCTGGGGTTGGCATGGTCATGATCGATGGCATCGTTCGCTGCGGGCGGAGCCGCAACACGCCGCCGGCCACGCAAATCCCGATGATCGTTTCTTCTACGCATTGATATGGGGCGTCTCTGGCAGGCGCTTGCGCAAGGATGGATGCGAGCCGCTGCGACGCCGCCTGCCGGCGGATGCAGTCTGCGGAAGAAACGCAGACCTGACATGATGAAACGCTTGCCGGGTTCCAGGGATGTCGATGCTTAAGCCGCTTCTCTTGCGAGTTGACGAATTGAGCTCCTATGCCAAAGGAATGTGGCTGGGGCTGTTTGCAATGATGCTGTTCGGCCTGACACTGCCGATGACCCGAATGGCCACAGGATCGGTTCAGATTCCGGAGTTGTCCCCCTGGTTTGTTACCTTCGGGCGGGCCGTAGTCGCGGCAGGGCTTTCCATTCTTCTGCTCGCCATCACGCGTTCGCCGCTACCGGACCGAAGGCATTGGAAACCCCTCATTATTGCGGCATCAGGCAATGTCATCGGATATCCGTTACTGCTGGCCATTGCATTGCGCAGCGTATCGGCGAGCCATGCGGCAGTCATCACGGCACTTCTACCGATGGTGACCGCAGTCGCCGCCACCATCACGTTTCGTCAACGCGCCGGAGCGGGTTTCTGGTGCTGTGCCACGATGGGCACCGCCCTTGTTGTGATGTACTCGTTCACTCGAACGGTGCAGGCCGATGCCACGTTTCATCTGGAATGGGCCGACTTGCTGCTTGTTGCCGCGGTCCTTGCGGCATCGGTCGGGTATGTTCAGGGCGCACAACTCACGCCGGCATTAGGAGCTGAACGGGTCATCTGCTGGGTGACGGTGGTCTCCTTACCGATTTCTATCCCCGGCGCCATGATGACCTGGCCCGACAAGGCCGTCAGTGCCTCAGCCTGGATCGGCTTTGCTTACGTCGGCACGTTCTCCATGTGGCTAGCCCTGTTTGCCTGGTACCGGGCTCTCGCCGTCGGCGGAGCCATCAAGATAAGTCAGGTGCAGCTGCTTCAGCCATTTTTTGCAATGCTGTTCGCGGTCCCGTTGCTCGGCGAGACGCTGGACCTCCTAACGCTCGGATTTTGCGCGGCTGTTGTGACCACGGTATATATCGGTAAGCGGATATCAAGTCCTGTTTGAAGAATGAGGTGTCTCGCCATCACTTGTGCCAGCGCGGTTTTTCAACTTGCGTTGGCCGTCGCCCGGCGGCATGCGCATCTTTTCTTCGCCTCAATCCTAGAATATTCCCGTGATCAACTCCAATGATTCACGGACAACACTACCGAGAACATGCTTATCAAAAGCATGTTGTGCATCCGAAGAATTTGAAGAGGAACTTACCGTATGCGTGTACCCTGAATTTCTCTAATGTATCGGATCTATCGGGGAGAAGGCCTGTCACTGCGATATCGGCCAGAACGTCGTTTGAAAGCTCAAGTCACCAGACCACAGCGCAAGCCGGCATCTGAAAATAGAGCTGGCGTTTAATTCTGGTCATGGCTACAGAAACCAGGGCCGATCACTTGCATGAAGACTCACCCGGCGGGTGGCTACACGATTCTTGGCGGGCCACTGCAATTAACTACGTGATAAGATAACTAACGCACTTTTTTGGTGCGGTCAAATGGCTGCAGCCTGGTTTACATCCAAGAATTTGGGAGACATAGTGAAGTTCACGAAAACGGTAATCAGTATGGCGTTAATGGCAGCTTCTGCAGCATTCGCCCAAGGCAAGCCGGTGGTTCAGTTCCTCGCTACCGGAGGCACCATCGCCATGAAAATCGATCCGGTAAAAAACGCACCCGTGCCAGCAATATCAGGCGATGATTTGTTGGCCACGGTACCGGATATCGGCAAATACGCCACGATTGAAGTCAACAATCTATCCAATGTGCCGTCCGATTACATGGACCCGCCGCGTTGGATCCAATTGAGCAAAGCAACGCAGGCAGCACTGGATCGCCCGGAAGTGTCCGGGGTGATCGTCTCCCATGGTACCGACACGTTGGAAGAAACGGCATACTGGCTGGATCTAACCATCAAGTCGAGCAAACCGGTCATACTAATCGGCGCCCAACGCAATGCTTCGTCATCTGACTTCGACGGTCCGCGCAACTTGCTCAATGCGGCCCGTATAGCTGTCGATGCACAATCCAAAGACAAAGGTGTGATGCTGGCGATGAACAACCAGATCAATGCCGCGCGCTACGTAACGAAAACCCATACCGGAAACGTAGAAACATTCAACTCAGGCGACTTCGGCTTCATCGGCGAGGTATATCCGGACCGCGTGATTTATGCCAACGCGCCGCTGCGTCGCCAGCATATTCCCATTAAGACTGACACGATGCCACAAGTAGAAATCGTGCCGATGTACGGTGGTGCCGATGGCATGGCTCTGCGTAGTGCTGTTGATCGCGGTGCCAAAGGTATCGTAGTCCAAGCCTTGGGCATGGGAAACATGAATGCGCCTATGTTTGAAGCCGTCAAGTACGCTTTGTCTAAAAATGTCCCGGTTGTTGTATCAACCCGCGTGCACAATGGTCGGGTCTTGCCAAATTACGGATTCGTTGGTGGAGGCAAGACGACGTCTGACGCGGGCGCGGTGATGGCGGATGATTTGAAACCGGCCAAAGCACGTATTTTACTCATGCTACTGTTGCAAAACGGTGTCACGAGCCAGGCTGATCTGCAAGCCGCTTTTAACAAGTAATTATCGTTGCATACGCGGGAAGAAGGCTAAGGAGTTTTCAAGCTTCTTCCTGTTGTGCTTCAGCCGGAAACGACTACGTAAGGGGCGGCGCATTTGCTTAAGTTCCTATGGCGCCTTGAAATTGAGGCGCGTCACCTCGGCAAGCGACGGCTGCCTGATTATTGCAGCGAACAACCCCGACAGAACGATTAACAAACCACGGTTAACCTGGGCCAGACAGCGATCAAGCTGCATGATTGCATTCGAGCCCTAAGCGTACTTTGCCGTCAGTCCGCCATCAATGACCAGTTCAGTGCCGGTAATATAACCGGCCTCGTCGCTGGACAGAAACAGCGCCGCGTTGGCGATGTCCCACGCGGTGCCCATCTTCTGCATCGGTACCTGGCGCGCACGGGCGGCACGGGCCGCATCCAGATCGTCGGCAAACTGCCTGGCCACGGTTTGAGCAATGCGCGGCGTATCGATCAGGCCGGCGAGAATGCTGTTGCAGCGTATTCCCTGCCCCGCATGTTCGAGCGCCAGCATCTTGATGAAGTGGATCGTCGCTGCCTTCGTCACGCTGTACGCAAGATGAGGATAGCCGACGTATCGGATTCCAGCGACGGACGAGGTGGCCAGGATCACGCCGTGTTGCTGGCGACGCATGTCGGGCAGCACCGCGCGGCTAAGGTGGAACAGGCTGTCGACGTTCACCGACTGTACCTGCTGCCAGTCCTCGAACGTGATATCGGTCGGGCCGCCGACCTTGCCGATTCCCACGTTGTGATGCAGTACGTTGATGCTTCCCCAGTGTTGCCGCACCTCGTCCACGATTGCACAGACGGCTGCCGGATCCGCGACATCGGCTTGCAGAGGCATGCACTGCCCTCCCTCGGCCTGGATAATGGTGGCGGTTTCCCGGGCTGCCTCGGCCGAGATGTCGACGGCCACGACGCGTGCTCCGGCGCGTGCATAAGTTACCGAGCACGCCTTGCCGATCCCCCATCCCGGAGCGACCGAGCCGGCCCCCGTCACGAGTACCACACGATTTGCCAGCTTCATTGCGGCCCCAATCCGACGGTCATTCCGCCGCACACATACAGTACCTGCCCCGTGACGAAACCTGCACGCGCATCGCTGAAAAAAGCCACCGCATGCGCAATATCGTCGGGCGTTCCGAGCCGGGCGACCGGCACGCCCTTGATGATTGCCTCGGTGCGCGGACTATCGGCCGGGTTGACTGCATGAAACAATTCGGTCCCGATCGGGCCGGGGCCAACAGCGTTGACGGTGATCCCGTACGGCGCAAGTTCCAGTGCCCAGGTGCGCGTCATGCCATGCAGCCCTGCCTTGGTCGCGGCGTACGCAGTGCGGAGTTCCTTGCCGAGCGCCGCGCGGCTGGATATGTTGACGATCCGCCCGTGCCCCTCCTGCTTCATCCCGGGCAGCACCGCCTGCGTGCATTGCAGCGTGCAGCCTAGATTGAGAGCGACCACCGCCTCGAGGTCCGCGTACGTGGTGTCCTCGATGGCTGCAGGCCGCACCGTGCCGACATTGTTGACAAGGACAGCCACGCTCCGCCCGCCGACCAGTTCTTCCAGCGCCCGCGCAGTGTCTGCACGGTCGGCCAGATCGGCCCGCACGAAGATTTCGCCGTCTGTCAGACGCTGCGGGGCTTGCCTGTCCACCGTCAGCACACCGAAGCCGTCTTCTGCAAGACGGGTGGCGATGGCACGTCCGATGCCGGCACCGGCGCCGGTCACCAGCGCCCATCCTTTGCGTGGAGCCGTCATGTCAGTTCTCCCCGTCCGTGCTCAGCTTGTTGTGTCCCTCGCCTTTGCCGACATAGGGAATATCGTGGTCAATCAAATCCCAGATGTAACGCCCGCTCGGATGTATTTGCTCTTCGGCGATGTGGGCAACCAGGCCTGCTGCCCGCGAGATCACAGCGAAGCCACGCATGACTTGCCAAGGAATGCCAATTTCGCCCAGTAGCGCCGCGATGGCGCCGGTGGCGTTGATGGTGATGTGCCGGCCCGCTGCCGCGTCGACCCCACGCGCCAGAATGCGCAATGCGGCCACATGCTCGCCCTTGATCTCCGGCAGATCGTCGGCGATCTCAAGCAACTTGAGTGCACGCGGGTCGTCCGGCTTGTGGAGGTGGTGACCGAATCCCGGCATCGAAGCGCGGCGCGCACGGTAATCAGCCGCAATTCGCCGGGCAGCCGTTTCGGGCCCTTCGGGATCATTCATGATCTCGTGGAGCAGCTTTGCGCAGTTCTCCATCGTACCGACGAAGCTGCTGCCCACGGCCAGCAGGCCGGAGGCGACCGCTCCCTGAAGATTCTCGGGCGCGCTCATGTACACGAGACGCGCAGCAATTGCACTGGGCGTAAAGCCGTGCTCCATCAACGTGATCATTACCGCATCGACGATGCGCAGGTCTGACAGCGAAGGTGCACGGCCGGTAATCTGCTGAAACATGACTTCAGTGAACGTCTTTTTCCCGAGCAGTTCCTCGACCAGATTGGCGTCGCGGTAATAGAGATCCGTCAGGTTATGGGTACACAACTCAGTGATCGGCTTGTCTTGTTGCATGTCTTCCTCGCTTTTTAGTGGCTGGCAGCCTGCGTACGCACGGCGCACTTGACCGCATCCTTCTGCACCTTGCCGACCGGACTGCGTGGCAGGCTCTCATAGAAATGGATCTGCTTGGGGGCCTTGACCGAACCGAGTTCCTGCTTGGCGAATGCGATCAGCTCGTCTGCGCCGACCTGGCACCCAGGCTTGAGCTGGACCGCCGCGTGAACGGCCTCGCCCCATTTGTCGTCGTCGACCCCGAAGACGGCCGCCTCGTGCACGGCCGGATGACGAGCAAGCACATCTTCGACGTCGATCGGGTAGACGTTGAAGCCGCCGGTGATGATGACTTCGCGCAACCGGTCGCGCAGGTACAGATACCCGCGCGCGTCGAGAAAGCCCCGGTCGCCCGTATGCAACCAGCCATCGACGATTGTCTCGCTCGTCTTGTCGGGGAGATTCCAGTAACCCGCCATGACCAGGTCGCCGCGCACGACGATCTCGCCGACTTCATCGTTGGGCAGCAACCGTCCTTCCGGATCCATGATCGCCATGTCGGCTACCAGCGCCATGCGCCCGACCGAGCCGACATTCTCGTCCCGCGCAAGCTCCTCGGCACTGATGAACGTGACGATCTGCGGCGCTTCGGTCTGACCGTAAGTCGTTGCCAGCACCGGCCCGAAAAAACGCTGTGCCGCGCGGATCTTTTCTGGCGGCATCGGCGCGCCGCCATACACCAGGTGGCGCAGACTGGGAAACGACATCCTGCCGGCGCCTTCTCCGGCGGCCATCACCATGTAGATCAGGGTTGGCGGCATGAACGAGGTAGTGATACCGTCCTCGCGCAGCGACCGCAGAACCGCCTGCGGGCTCGTGTCCTCCGGTATCACGTGACATCCGCCCTGAGCCAGTATCGGCAGAATATAGGTCGATGCCCCGTGCGTGATGGGTGAGGCCAGCAGGTAGCGGTCGTGCTCGTTGAAACGATACGCATGGATCTGGTTGACCAGTGTCGCCTTCCAGGCGCGGTACGGCTGCATCACTCCTTTCGGCATGCCGGTCGAGCCGCCGGTGAACTTGATTGCCTGCACCGCTTCCATGCCGGCAGCGTTTGGCGCTGGGATACGGCCCGCGTGCCGGGCAGTCAACCCGGCCAGCGAATCATCGCCATCGCCCTTGGTGGCCACGACATGGGAAATGGATTCCAGTCGCAGCCCGTCCCGGTACTTGTCGTCGATCACGACAATTGAAGGGGTGGTCACGTCGAGCGTGCGATTAAGTTCGGCCGTCGAGTTGCGTGGGTTGAGTGGTACCCAGATCTTGCCTGACGCGAGCACCGCGAGCAGCGCAACGATATGCTCTACGCTGTTGGACGCGCAAATGCCCACCCGGCTCTGCGCGGCCGGGTCCAGCGTCTGAAACGCGGCGGCCAGTGCATTCACGCGCTCCATCAGCGCGCCGTAATGCACCTGCTCGCTACTGCTGATGATGGCGATTGCCTGGGGGCGCAAACGCGCGCTGCGGTAAAAGAAGTCGATCGGATACATGCTCAATCCACCTTCGCCCCGGAAGTCTTGACGACCTTGGCCCAGCGAGCCGTTTCCGAGGACACGAACTTACGCAGTTGTTCAGGGGTGGTACCGGACGGATCGGCCCCCAGTTTTGCGAGGCTTGCGCGCAGCTCCGGCACTTTGAGCGCCTTGTTCACTTCCTCATTGAGACGGGAAATGATCTCGGGCGGTGTATTGGCGGGAGCGACCAGTGCAAACCATGAGGTGACCTCGTACCCCGGCAGACCCGCCTCCACCATGGTGGGCAGATCAGGCAACGTCTCACTGCGTTTCGGACCGGTGATAGCCAGCGCTCGCAGCTTGCCGTTCTGAATATTGGGCAGCGCAGAAGGCGCATTGTCAAACATCGCCTGCACCCTGCCGCCGAGCAGATCGGTAACCGCCGGCGCGCTGCCCTTGTAGGGAATGTGCTGCATCTCGACCCCGGTCATCATCTTGAACAGTTCGCCAGACATGTGGATCGAGGAGCCGCTGCCGGAGGAGGCGAAATTGATCTCGCCCGGCTTCTTCTTGGCAAGATCGATGAACTCCTTGACTGTCTTGACCGGTACCGACGGATGAACCACCAGGATATTGGGAACGGTTGCAATCAATGAAATCGGCGCAAAATCGCGCTCGAAGTTGAACGGCAAATTGTTGTAGAGACTGGCATTGATCGTATTGTTGATCGCGGCGACATACAGCGTCGTGCCGTCCGGCGTGGCGCGCGCGACCAGTTCTGCCGCGATGTTGCCGTTGGCGCCGGCTTTGTTCTCGACAATGAACTGCTGTCCCATCTGGGTACTGAGCCGTTGCGCCACCAGGCGCGCGATGACGTCGGTGGCGCCTCCTGCGGAATAGCCGACGACCATCCGTACCGGCCGGTCCGGATAGTTGCCAGGTGCGGCCAGGGCGGAGCCCGCAAGAACGGAAAAGGACAGTGCGCCGACTAGCGCCCGCATCAGGGTCTTGAATTGCATGATGTCTCCTCGTTTGTTGGTTTAATGCATGCATGCGGCATCCATGTTCCACATTACGGACCTTGCCGCACCGTCTGCTGCCGTTCAATGCACTATTAAGGACTAAACATTGCTTTTATTCCGTCAGCATGTAAGCGAATATAGCATCGCTTTTTGGACTCGGATACAATCAAAGTCCACATTATGATACCTACTATGAAAACCTCAGGATCACCGACTACCGGCGCACAAAGCGTCGAACGCGCGCTCGCGCTTCTGAAACTTGTCTCCGGCCGCAACCGGAATGGGGCGCGCCTGGCCGACCTGGTTGAGTTGAGCCAACTGCAAAAGCCCACCGTACACCGCCTGCTCCAGCAACTGGTTGCCAGCGGTCTGTTGATGCAGTCGCCCGACAAGAGGTATCACCTGGGCCAGTTCTCCTATGAACTGGGTCTTGCCGCATCCCATCATTTCACGGTGCGCGACATCAGTGAGCCGTATCTAGAAAGGATTGCGCAAGAGACCGGCGATAGCGCGTTTCTCGTGGTACGCAGCGGCAGCGACTCCTTCTGCGTCGACCGCAAGACCGGCTCTTATCCGATCAAGGTGTTTTCCGTCGAAACGGGGCATCGGCAACCCCTGGGTGTGGGCGGAGGTGGCCTGGCGCTGCTGAGTGCGCTGCCGGATGACGAGATCGAGACCGTGCTGCTGGCAAACGCCGATCGACTCTCGTCCTATGGCGGCCTGACCGTCCAGGCACTGCGCACGCTGATCCGCGCCACCCGCGAGCGCGGCTACTCGGTGATTTCAGACTATGCCATTCCCGGGGTGACTGGCGTGGGGCGCGCACTTGTTGATGGTCGCGGCCGGGTGCTGGGCGCCATCAGTGTCAGTAGTGTTTCCCAGCGCATGGATCCGGAACGGCAGCGCCTGGTACAGCAGATCCTCAAGCGCGAGATCGCGGGACTGCATGCCGCCCTGCCGCGCGCCGGCTGATACGCAGGATCATCTGCAAGTGCGCGGCATTATTCGCCCACGGGTGCCTGGCAAGACGTCGGAACGCGGCAAGACCCGCGGTCTGCAGGGTTTGGAGAGTCATCCTCGGTGCCCAGGCGCATCCATGGGTGCTGAAGTGGAGGATCCGCCCGGACAGGGAATTCCGATCGGCCTTGGGCTGCCAAGACATATCGTACAGGTACTACGGATCATTTCTGCTTCATCGTCCGGGCGATCGTCATGCGTGTTTCCCACAGCACCACGGCGAAGCCTGCCAGGCATATCAGCGCAATGCCAATGGCCGTGGTGAGGTCGGGCAGCTGGTCGAATGCCAGCCACCCCAGTGTTGCCGCCGCCACGATCTGCAGGTAGCTGAATGGAGCAAGCAGCGTCGCCTGCGTTCTGCTGTAGGCCATGATCTGCAACAGGTGTCCAACAAAACCTGTAACGCCGGTGGACATCAACAACAGCCATTGTCCTGCCGATAACTGTGGAACCTCCCAGAACCATGGCAGCGCCAGGGTCAGCGCCACGGAGCCGAACAGGCCGCCGTAGTAATTGGTCGTGAGCGGAGGATCGTCGGCGACGCGCCGCGTGGCAATCTGAAAGAACGCAAACGTCAGCGCAGTCAGCAGACCCAGTGCCACACCAATGGGGTCGAGCGGCGATCCGGGACGTACCACGATCAATACTCCGGCAAAACCCGTCAGCACGCCGAGCCAGCGATGGAGCCGGTGCGGCTCGTTGAGCAGCCACGGCGCCATGGCCATCAGGAACAGCGGCGCCATGAAATTGAGGGACGTCGCCTCGGCAAGCGGCAGGCGCCTGAGCACCGAAAAGAACAGGATGGTCGACAGTACCATCAGCACGCCGCGGGTAAGCTGGCGTGACAGGGAGCGGGTCTTGAAGAGAGCTGGCCCCTGGGATGGCAGCACGACCGCAGTCATCAATGCGGTGTGCATCAGGTAGCGTACCCATGTCACCATCAGCACCGGCACACCCGCCAGTACCAGCCACTTTGCCGATGCGTCCAGCGTGGAGAGCGTCCACAGACCAGCGATGTGAAGAAGTATTCCGCTGCTATTCAACAATTGACTGTCACTTCAAGTAGATGCTGCGTTGGCTGTGTACATGCGTGCCCGGGTGTCCGGCTACGGCACCGGGCGCATCCGCGAGCCGCCGCTCGCGGCATGGCGCCTGGCGGGCAGTTGGAGGAATCAACGCCGGCCTGCCGGCGTACCGGCATTGCACGGGCGATGGTTATTGCTGCTCGTCCAGGCCGAATCCCCCTCCGCCCGGCGTCTCAACGACAAACACGTCGCCGGCCTGCATCTCGATCGAATCGGTTGCGCCGAGATCGACCCGCGTGCCGTCCTGCCGGACCACGTAATTGCATCCCGGCGCGCCCGGTTCGCCTCCCGCGAGCCCGAACGGCGGAATGCGACGGCGGTTCGACAGGATCGACGCGGTCATGGGTTCCAGGAAGCGCATGCGGCGGATCGCGCCATTGCCGCCGGTGCCTTTGCCGCGCCCCCCGGTTCCAGGCCGTATCTCGAAGCTTTCCAGCAGAACCGGAAAGCGCCATTCCAGCACTTCCGGATCGGTAAGACGCGAGTTCGTCATGTGAGTCTGGACCACGTCGGTGCCATCAAAGCAAAGCAACCCGTCCTGCTCGGTCTTGCGCAGCAGACCGGCGCCGGACCCGCCGGAGATAGTCTCGTAATATTGATAGCGGGCATTGCCGAACGTGAAGTTGTTCATGGTCCCCTGCGCACCCGCCATCACGCCGAGCGCACCGTACAGCGCATCGGTAATGCATTGCGATGTCTCGACATTGCCGGCGACCGTCGCTGCCGGAAAGTGCGGGTTGAGCATCGAGCCCTGCGGAATGATGACTTGCAGCGGCTTGAGGCATCCCGCGTTCATGGGTATCTCATCATCGACCAGCGTGCGGAACACATACAGCACGGCCGCCATGCAGACTGCAGACGGCGCGTTGAAGTTGTTGGGCAACTGGTCCGATGTGCCGCTGAAGTCGATGACGGCGCTACGTGCCTGGCGCTGGACCTTGACGGCGACCCGGATCACCGCACCGTTGTCCATCTCGTAGGCGAACTCGCCGTCCTGCAGCACCCCGATGACGCGGCGCACCGCTTCTTCCGCGTTGTCCTGCACATGCTGCATGTAGGCCTGGACCACGTCGAGACCGAACTCGCGCACCATGCGCCGCAGTTCAGCGACGCCTTTTTCATTGGCAGCAATCTGCGCGCGCAGGTCGGCCACATTCTGCTCCGGATTGCGGGCAGGATATCGCCCTGCGCCAAGCAATTCGCGTAGTTCGCGCTCGCGCAGGCGCCCGTTCTCGACCAGCTTGAAGTTGTCGAGCAGCACGCCCTCTTCTTCGACCGACTGGCTGTTCGGCGGCATCGAGCCGGGCGTGATGCCGCCAATGTCGGCATGGTGGCCGCGCGAAGCAACGAAGAACAGCAGATCCTGCTCCGTTTCGTCGAAGACCGGAGTGACGACCGTCACGTCCGGCAGGTGGGTGCCGCCGTTGTAGGGGTCGTTCAGCACATAGGTATCCCCGGGCCGTATCGTCCCTGCGTTCTTCCGGATCACGGTCTTGATGCTCTCGCCCATCGAGCCTAGATGTACCGGCATGTGCGGCGCATTGGCAATCAGGTTGCCGTCCGCGTCGAACAGCGCGCACGAGAAATCGAGCCGCTCCTTGATGTTCACCGAGAACGCGGTGTTGGCCAGGGTCGCGCCCATCTGCTCGGCTATCGACATGAACAGGTTGTTGAAGATTTCGAGCATCACCGGATCGACCACGGTGCCGATCGCAAAGCGCTGCGCGCGCGGTACCGCACGTGTCAGCAGGATGTCGCCACCTGCCAGCGTTTCCATCTGCCATTCGGGTTCGACCACGGTCGTCGCATTTGCATCGGACACGATAGCCGGCCCGAGAACCTGCATGCCCGCGCCAAGGCCGTCTCGCCGGTACACCGGTGTGTCATGATATCTGCCGCCCGAATACATGCGCACGGTTGTCACGGCTGCCGGTGCGGAGCTGAAGGCACCCGGCATGGCGCCCGGCACGGCGTCCGGCCCCCGCGGCTGCTCGCCGCTTTGCCCGATTGCCTCGACCGACAGCGCCTCGATGATCAGCCGCTTGTCCGGCATCAGGAAGCTGTAGCGCTGCCGGTAGCTGGCCTCGAAGCTTGTCTGCATCGCAGCAGCCTCGCCGTAATCAACCACCAGTGCGGCATCCGTGCCCTCGTAACGAAGATGGGCACGGCGCACGAGACGGATGCGTTCCTGCACAATTCCCTGCGCGGCCACCTGCTGCGCCGCGCTATCGGCCATGGTGCGCAGCACCGTTTCACATTGCGGCAGGCTGTCCTGCTGCAGCGGCAGCTCGACGCTGGTTTCGCGCATGGCGGTAATGTCGGCCAGCCCCATGCCGTAGGCCGACAGTACGCCGGCCAGCGGATGAATCAACGCACGGCTCATCCCGAGCGCATCGGCCACCAGGCAAGCATGCTGGCCGCCAGCGCCGCCAAAACTGACCAGCGTATATCTGGTCACGTCGTAACCACGTTCCACGGAAATCTTCTTGATCGCATTGGCCATGTTGGACACCGCGATGCTGATGAAACCTTCGGCCACCGATTCCGGCGTGCTGTCACGGCCGGTCGCCTCTGCGATCTGTGCTGCCAGTGCATCGAATCGCTGTTGCACTGCCGAGGTGTCGAGCGGCTGGTTGGCCTGCGGCCCAAAGATCTGCGGAAAGAACGCCGGCTGGATCTTGCCAAGCAAGACATTGCAGTCGGTCACGGCGAGTGGGCCGCCATTGCCGTACGCCGCAGGCCCCGGATTGGCACCGGCCGAGTCGGGCCCGACCCGCATGCGGGCGCCATCGAATTGCAGAATCGACCCGCCGCCTGCTGCCACGGTATGGATATTCATCATCGGCGCACGCATGCGCACACCGGCGACCTGGGTGTCGAAGGCACGTTCGAATTCGCCGTTGTAATGGGAGACGTCGGTCGACGTCCCCCCCATGTCGAAGCCGATGAGTTGCCCGGCGCCAGCCGCTTCTGCGACTCGGACCATGCCGACAATGCCACCGGCGGGACCTGACAGGATCGAATCCTTGCCCTGGAACTGCTCGGCTGCGGTGAGCCCTCCGCTGGACTGCATGAACATCAGCGGGATGCCGGAGAGATCCTGCGCGATCCTGTCGACGTAGCGCCGCAGCAAGGGCGACAGATAGGCATCGACGACGGTGGTATCGCCGCGCCCGACCAGTTTCATCATCGTACTGACCTGGTGCGACGCCGATATCTGGGTAAATCCCATTGCGCGGGCCATGTCGGCGGCCACCTGCTCGTGCTGCGGATAGCGGTAGGCGTGCATGAAGACAATCGCAATCGCGCGGATCCCGGCATCAAGCGCCGCCTGAAGTTTTGCCCGTAATTCTTCGTGTTGCATGGTCTGCAACACGTCGCCTTGCGCGGTGATGCGCTCGTCGATTTCCTCGACGCGGCTGTACAGCAGTTCCGGCAGCACAATACGGCGCTCGAATATGCGCGGACGCGCCTGGTAGCCAATGCGCAGCGCGTCGCGAAATCCTTTCGTTGTCAGCAGCAGCGTCGGTTCGCCCTTGCGTTCAAGCAAAGCATTGGTGGCGACCGTGGTACCCATCTTGACGGCTTCCACCTGGTTGGCCGGTATCGGGTCGCCCGGGTTCAAGCCGAGTAACGCGCGGATGCCGGCCAGCGCCGCGTCGTCATACTGGCCGGGGTTTTCCGAAAGCAGCTTGTGGGTCACCAGTACGCCGTCCGGTCGACGGGCAACGATATCGGTGAAGGTGCCGCCCCGGTCGATCCAGAATTGCCAGCGCCGCTGGTCTTGCAGGTTGGAATGGGACGCGGAAGTAGCCATGGTATGTCCTGTAACGTTGCCACACCGTCCCCGCATCGGAAACGGGTGCTGATCGAATAGTGGTTGCAGTCGGAGTCTGCAAGCGTTGCGTGCAATGCGTATGCTGTTCGCCGGCGTTTTTTCCGGCGCGCAGTCACGGAATGAAGCGCTGCTGGCGGAAGCTGTCGAAAATCCGCAAGAACATGTCTTCCGAATCGACAAATTCCTGGAATCCGTACTGTCTTGCCTTGGTGTTGTCGAGCATGATGTCCCAGGTCGGCGCAAACGCATAATTGGCAAATGCCCAGTTCGCGGCTTCGGAAAACGGTGTCGGCAGCAGGCCGTGCTCCTGCACGACCTCGTTCCATAGCGCTTCCTTGTCCGCCATCATGAGTTCGAGATCGATCTGCTGCACCCCGCCGTTCTCCATTCCGAAGTAGTCGGCAATCCGTGGCCACAGGTACTGCCAGCGGAAGTGGTCGCCGTTGACCATGTTGAAGGCCTCATTGGCGGCCGCCGGCGTCGTGGCGGCCCACAGCATGCCCTTGTTCAGCAGTTCGACGTCGCTTGCACAATGGACCGCCCGAAATGCGGCTTCCGGGCCGGGAAAGCGCAGCGGCAACCCCAGCTTCTTGCATAAGGTCGCATACACGGCGATCGGCTTCGGCAGGTTGATGTCGGTGCGCGCATAACCGCAGACGATATGCGGCCGCATCAGTGAATAGGTCCAGTGCTGGCCGCGTGCAAGTTCTTTCAGCAGGTCTTCCTGGGTGTAATAGAAATTCGGCGGAAAATGGCGCGCATCGCTTTCCTTGGCCGGCGTCTTGAACGGTCCCAGGTGGCGGCCGTAGTATTTCGAGCCCTGTAGCAGCGATACATGCTGCAGATTGCGTGCGCCCGGCAGGATCGACGTCATCGCGTTGCGGAACAGGTCCGTGTCCCTGGCCGCCTTGTCGACCCAGCGCGTGCCTGTTGCATGGCCAGTCCAAAATATATGCGTGACCTCCGTCAGTTGCCCGAGCTTCGCGGCGCAATCGTCGAGGTCGCTCATGTCGCATTCGACATGGCGAGCCTGGGTTTCGAACTGGGGCGCCCGGCGCGACACGATCGTCACGTCCCAGCCGCCCACCCTGTCGAGCAGCTGGGCCATATTCGCACCGACCATGCCGGTACCGCCCAGAATGACTGCGGTCTTCTCCGCCATGTCTTCTCCTTGCAGTGTAACGATGGATTAAGCGAGCGCCTGCGCCTGCTCAACCGGTCATGCAGCGTGCGACAGCGCCGCCTCGACCGCAACGCCGAGCCGCAGAACCTGCTCATCGTGCCCGTGCAAGCCGGCGATCATCAAGCCTACCGGCGCGTCTCCCGGCTTGTGGCATGGCACGCTCAATGCACAGCCATCAACGAAATTGATCAGCGTCGGATTGCGCAGCATCAGCAGATTGGTCGACCCGTAGAGGTCGTCGCTGTCGCGCAATGCGGCGATCGGCGGCGCGACCACCGGCACCGTCGGCAGCAGGAAGGCGTCGCAACCGGTATCGGCAAGCCGCTGCTGCACGCCCGCGATCCAGCGCCTGCGCTCGCTGAGCAGCGTGATGTAATCGACCGCACCGATGGCCGCCCCGCGGCGGATCCGCGCCGCTACCCGCGGGTCGTATTCTGCTTCGCGCGTTGCCAACATGTCCGCATGCCAGGCCCAGGACTCGGCGGCAATGAAGCCTCCCTGGCGATTGATATGCGCAAGCTCGGCAAACTCCGGCACTTCGATTTCGACCAGACGAGCTCCGGCACGGGACAAGGTGCTGCAGGCCGCGTCGAACGCAGCCGCCACTGTCGCATCAATGCCGTCAAACACGAGCGTGCGCGGCACCGCCAGACAACGATTGGCCAGCGGCACCATGCGCAAGTTCATGTGGGAATTACCCGACAACACCGCGTCGAGTTGCGCGCAGCACGACACGCTGCGGGCCAGTGGGCCGATCGAGTCGAGACTCGGAGACAGTGGCAGCACGCCGTCCAGAGGCACGCGCCTGGCCGTCGGCTTGAACCCGGTCAGGCCGCACAGCGCGGAAGGAATGCGTACCGACCCACCGGTATCGGTCCCGATCGCGGCGGCAGCGGCCCCTTCGGTCATGGATATCGCAGCGCCTGACGACGACCCACCCGGGATGCGTCCGGTTTGGCGATCCCAGGGGTTGCGCGGCGTCCCGTAATGCGGGTTCAAGCCTAGTCCCGAATACGCAAATTCGGTCATGTTCGTGCGTCCGATGATCACCGCCCCTGCCCGGCGCAGGCGTTCCACCACAGTGCTGTCCCGCTGTGCCGGTGCTGCGTCGTTTCGCACTACTGAACCGGCACGCGTTATCTGGCCGGCTTCGTCGAACAGGTCCTTGATCGATATGGGAATACCCGCCAGCGCAGGCAGCGGCACGCTGGCTGCACGCAATAAGTCCATCGCATCTGCCGTCGCACGAGCCGTGGCGGCATGCACCGCGATAAAGGTCGATGGTGCTTCGCTCGAATTCAGCGCAGCCTGCAGCGCCAGCTCGGTTAGTTCACGGCTGCTGACGCGGCCGCTGTCGAGCTCGGCACGCCAGTAATCCAGTGTATTGGGAGGAAGGGACATGATTGGCTTTCTTCAACAGGTTCAGCGGGCCACCATGGCGCTCGGCAGGCTCAGCACGATCTGCGGGAACAGGACGATCAGCACGACGGCAATGACCATCAGAAAAAAGAACGGAAATGCAGCCTTTGCCACCGTAAAGATATCCTTGCCGGTCATGCTCTGGACAACGAACAGATTGAAGCCCACCGGCGGCGTGACCTGCGCCATCTCGACCACGATCACGATGAAAATCCCGAACCAGAGCAGGTCGATGCCGGCAGCCTGCACAGCCGGCAGAATCACCGACGTGGTGAGCAGCACGATCGAGATCCCATCGAGAAAACAGCCCAGCACAATGAACAGCACCGTCAGTGATGCCAGCAGTGCCCATGCCGGCAGACCCACGCCAGTGATCCAGTTGGCAATCGCCGCCGGCAGGCCGGTAAAGCTCATCGCCGACGTCAGGTACGCCGCCCCCAGCAGGATGAAGAAGATCATCGTCGATGTCCGCACCGCGCCAAGCAGGCTGTCGACAAACGTGGCACGCGTCAGCATGCCCGACAGGGCCGCAATCAGCAGCGCCCCGACCACGCCGACCGCTGCTGCCTCGGTCGCAGTCGCGTACCCGGCATAGATGGAGCCGATGACACCGATTATCAGCAGCACCACGGGAATCAGGCTTCTGGATACGTGAAGTTTCTGCATGAAGCCCATCGTCAAACCGGCCACCGGGATCCGTTGCTTGTTGATCGCGGCCCACACCACGATGTATCCGGAGAACAGCGCCATCAGCATCAGTCCGGGCAGCACACCGGCAATGAACAGTCTGGCGACCGAGATTTGGGCCGCCACGCCATACACGATCATGATGATCGAGGGCGGGATCAGCAGCCCCAGCGTACCGGAGCCGGCCAGCGATCCGATTGAAATGCTCTCCGGATAGCCGCGTGACTTGAGCTCCGGCAGCGAGATTCGGCCAATGGTGGCGGCCGTCGCCGCGGACGAGCCGCTCACGGCTGCGAAGATGCCGCAGCCCAGTACATTGACATGCAACAGGCGGCCAGGCAGCTTGTCCACCCATGGTGCCAGTCCGGCAAACATGTCTTCCGACAGTTTGGTGCGAAACAGGATTTCACCCATCCAGATAAACAAGGGCAGCGCCGTCATAGTCCAGCTGGCGCTCGATGCCCAGCTATTGGTGGCGAGGATCGAGCCGCCGGGGGCTCCTGCAAAAAATTCCATGCCAATGATACCGACAGCGATCAGCGCCGGTGCCACCCACAACCCCATGCCCAGCAGCAGCACAAGCGAGCCGCCGAGCACTATTGCGAGCCATGCCATTTCCATTACTCGCTCCTCGCTTCGCCGTCGCCGATCTCGAATTTTTCATGTCGCAGCACACGCACCAGCCTTTCCCCAAACGCCAGCACCAGCAAAATTGTGCCGATTGCCATCGGCAGCTGCGGCAGCCACAGCGGTACCGGAACCAGCCCCTGTGACACTTCATTGAAGCGATAGCTTTCGACCACGAACGCGGTGCAATACCATGCAAAGTAGACCGACAGCATCAGGCCGATCGCGGACACCAGGACTTCCATCGCATGATGCAGCGACTGCGGAAGGAAGCGCATGACGACCTCGACCCGGATATGGGAGCCGCAGTGCAGCGCATACGGCAATCCGAAAAAGCCCGCGGCGGCCATGGCCCACGCCGCGAACTCTTCCGCGTCGCGTACGGTTGAACCGAGATTGCGGGCGATGACCTGCGCCATGATCAGCGCGCAGATCAACACCAGCGAAGCTGCCGACAAGAGCCCGGAGATGCGATACAGCCGGTGCAGGAAGGTCATGTCTTAGCGCTTGGCCTGGTCGAGTACCGCCTTGCCGTCGGGGCCGGCCTTCTTCAGCCACTCTTCGGCCATCACCGCACCGATTTTGGACAACTCCGGCTGCATCGCTGCGGGCGTCGGTCCGACGGTCATGCCGTTCTTTGCCAGGGTCTGGGTCAGCTCACTCGTCTTGCTGCGTCCGAGTTCCCAGCCCCTCTTCTCGGCGCGCTCGGCAGCAGCCAGTACTGCCTTCTGCGAGGCTTCCGGTAGCCTTCCGAAGGCACGGGCATTAACCATGACCACGTTTTTCGGGATGAATGCCTGCACGTCGTAGTAATACTTCGCGAAGTCCCATGCCTGGGAGTCGACGCCAGTGGCCGGTGACGTGATCATCGCTTCGATCAGGCCGGTGCCGAACGCCTGCGGGACGTCGCCGGAATTGACCGTGGTCGGCGACGCTCCCATCAGTTCGACCAGGCGCGAGGTGGCGGCATTGTAGGCACGAAACTTCATGCCCTTGAAGTCGGCGATCTGCTTGACGGGTACCTTGGTGTAGATTCCCTGCGGCGGCCAGGGCACGCTATAGAGCAACTTGATGCCCTGCTTCTGCAGCCGCGCTTCCATCTGGGCTCGGCTCGCCTGCCACAGCTTCCAGGCACTGTCGAAATCACGCGCCAGCAGCGGCACCGCGTCGACCTCGAAAATGGCATCTTCGTTGCCCAGCACCGACACCAGTACGTCGCCAATCGGCACCTGACCGGTCTGCACTGCACGCTTGAGATCAGGTCGCTTGAACAGTACCGAGTTCGAATGAATCTTGATGTCGAGCTCGCCGTTGGTAGCCTTGGCCACGTCGGCCGCGAAGTCTCGCGCGACAACCGTGATGTAGTTGCCGTCCGGCTGCTCGACGGACATGTTCCAGCGCTCGGCAGCGTGGGCGGAAGACAGGCCCAGACAAAGGGCGGCCGTGCCGGCAAGGAAGTAGCGGCGATTCAGGGTCATGAGTCTCTCCAAAAAGATCAAGAAGCCAGCCGCCACAGCGACTGGAATGAATAGACGTCTTCCGGCGGCAACCCTAGGGATGCACACAGGGCTTGCGCATGACCATGTGCAACGTCCGCGCGCGTCGCCTCGACCATCACCAGCGCATCAGCAGGAGCAGGCCGCGCATCGGCAGTCACCGGAGTCGACAGGGCAGCATCAGTTTCAAGGAGGGTCGTGCGTATGATGTGATCCTGGCTCGTCAGATCGGTCAACCGCTGACGCAGCTGCGTCCTGACGTTTTCCTGTTGCAAGATGTCTTCCGGCACCACGAACAGTGCCAGCGCACCTCCCTCGCCTTCTCCCTGTTCGAGGCTCAGTCGGCCAACGCGGCGCTGTGTGCCGCGCATGCGCTTGAAGTTTTCGAGTGACCAGGCAGTCTGGTTTGCGAATGCGGTCCGGTAGGCATCGGAACGGAAAGTCTCGATACTGTCCGTGTAGTAGAGCGCTAGATAAGGCCTTGGGCAGGCGCCGACCGAGGCAAAACGCCGTGCGCTCTGGAAGCCTGGAATCGCGACACGCTCCTGCATGTGTTCGCGGTCATACCAGCGGTTGAAGTCGAGCTCATGCTCGCGATCGATATCGGTCCAGATGCAGAGCAGGCCCCGTTGCAGGTCAGCATTCATGAGAAGCCATTCGTGGTATTAGCAATAACCTATTCTGTCCCGGGCGCATCGCCAAATCCAACAATAAATTCTTTCTACTTCCGATCAATTAAGTTTATGACCTCACCAGCGCCCATGGATCGCCAGGCACCTCTGAAGACGGCAGGCGCGCCACCTCCCTGGGCAGCGAACGCGCGAAATCATGTGCGCTTTGTTGCGCTGCAAGAGCAATCTGCTGGAAAAGCCGTGTTTCCGAACGCGAACGGTAGGAGCAGACCAGAGACATGTTGGGCATCTCGCTATCGATATTGAGAAAAGATACCTTTCCAGTAGCCAATTCTTCTTGCACGATTGCCGGCGGAAGCATGGCCACGCCGAAGCCGTCGACGACAAGCCTTATCATCGCGGAGACCGATGTCATGCAATTGATCCTGACGGGCTTCTCAATCTTGTCCTTGAACAGCCGTTCCAGGTAACGGTGCGGGCCTGAATTGCGGGAAAAGCTCAGGATCGGAAACGGCGCGATATCGGCGAGGGTCAGCACATCGCCATGGAGATTTAACCCTGTTGCACCGAACCACCGCAACGGGAAATCGCATAGGGGCAGGTTCTGTACGTTGGTCTCGAACACCGGATCGGTCTGCAGAATGACGTCCAGGTGGCCCTTGTTGAATTGTTCGATCAACCGGATCGTCGTGTCTCCGGCAAGCTCGACTTCCAGCTGTGGATAGGCGCGATGAATGCGCGTCATCAGGTCGGGAAACCAGGAATGAATGATGGACTCGATTACGCCGATCCGCACCACCCCAGTGTAAAGTGCCGGATCTTTCATATTTTCGAGCATTTCCTGGGTCGTATTGACCAGGCGCTCGGCGTAGATCAGCGCTTTGGTGCCTTCCAGAGTCAGCGTCACTTCGCGGTCGGCCCGATTGAACAAGCGCACGCCGAGTTCCTGCTCCAGTGTCGCGATCCGACTGGACACGGCCGCCTGCGTGGTATGGAGTTTTTCGGCCGTCAGGCGAAAATTGCGAATTCTAGCGAGCCAGACGAATGTTTCCAGAAAGCGTAGGTTCATCGTATTTCTTCCTGCCACGGCGGATGAACGAACAGGACACTGCGGCACCGGCCGCTTTGGAGCCGGCGTTCATCCAAAGCGACTCATGTTTTCCAAATGACAATCTTGGGCGAGAAGCGATGATCCGTCAAGTCAGAGACTGAAAGCGATGCCCGGCCCCGCGCTGCGCCCTGGATTGGCATACTTACTAACCACGTGGCGTCCTGGAATGCTGCGAAGCGCGGGATCAACGCGACGGCCATCATGTCCAATAATTTCCAAATTTAACATTTACCCGGTGTCGTTACCGTGACATCGATAAGCAGATACGAGGATGTTCGGCCTTGTGAGAAATACAGGGAGCAAAGCTGGAAGCCTCCCGTAGCACCTCCGCTTTTTCCACTACTTGTTTAGCGATCTAACGGGAGAAATCTGGGTCCAGCAGGAGTTCTCACCGGCTTAGCTAAAGGAATGCGGAGAACGGCAGCTAACCGGCGCATAGCGGAAATTTTGAGACGGATTGCTGAATGGTGAAATCGGCCCTTAGCGGCCCTTGAGCTTTCCCCGAAGCGGACATTCAACGGTTTTGACGAGAGACACATGCAGCGCCACCGGTAGTGGTTATCCACTCGATCGCGAGCAGTCATAGCAGCGAAACTCAACAAGCAAGCTTCCAGCCAGACCTTTCGGCACAATCTTGCAACCTATCTTAGCGAAACCGGATACCACATCCGCCCGCGCAAGACCGGCTTGGCCATACCGATATCTCAACTACACAGGCTTATTGCCCTGTACTCACCAAGGGCGGACGGGACATGCCGGCTAGAGCGTTTTCGCCTTGACCGGCCTAGTCGAGGCCGAGGCAGATTGCCGCTGGAACAAGGCGTGACGACGCGACATGGCCAGGCCATGGCAAGGAGTCACAACGCAGTGCCAGGGGCAATCTGTCCGGGATCGACAGGCAGGTCAAGGTGAAAACGCTCTAATGCAGAGGGCGGCATGACTCGTTCGAGTAACGTGGATGCTCCGTGCTTCCTCTCATTAAACTGCCGAGGCTTGCACAGCCAGAGCCTGACGGCTAGGTCTTCCAGGGATTGATCAGGTATTTCTCGCCGGTGCTGCGCTTGCCGTAAGCCGCGATAGCTTCCTTCTGCAAGACTTCCTGCAAAGAGACCACCTTGGTGTAGCGGCTGGCGAAGGTAGTTCGCAGTTCGGCCGCAACACGCTTCTTGAGCTCTGCCGTTCTGGCGGAGCCGATCTTCTGTAGAAAAGGAAACAGAAGCCAGCCTCCGAGGCTCCAGGTCATGCCGAAATCGCGGACGATTTCCGTCGGACGCGTATCAAGCCCGCCATAGATATACACCTGCTTGAAGGTCGTCGAACCATAACGGCTGTATTCTTTTGCGTTCCTGTTCGCCGCCGTTTCCATCGCGCTGAGGATCTGGCCCGCGAGCCGGCCGCCGCCGATGGCGTCGAAGGCGATGGTAGCGCCTGTCGCCTCAAGCGCGTCGGTCAAGGCTTCCACGAAATTGTCGGCACTGGTATTGCAGACGTATTGTGCGCCGTTCTTGCGCAGCAGATCTTCCTGCTCGCCGGAGCGCACGATATTGACCAATCCGATACCGTCATTCTGGCAGATGCGGTTCAGCATCTGCCCCAAGTTCGATGCAGCAGCGGTATGCACCAGCGCCTTATGTCCTTCCCTGCGCATCGTTTCAACCATGCCCAGCGCAGTCAAGGGATTGACAAAGGAAGACGCCCCGTCGGCCGCGGATGCGCCGTCCGGAAGAAGCAGGCATTGCTCAACGGGTACGCAGCGGTGGTGCGCATACATCGCGCCGCCGAGCGCGGCCACGGTTTTTCCCAGGAGCGCCTGGGCAGCCGGAGACGTGCCTGCAGCAACGACGGTACCGGCCCCTTCGTTCCCGACCGGCATCGATTGGTTCAACCTTCCCTGCATGCTCTTCATGCCGCGCTCGGGAACCCGCGCCGTGACCACCGGGCCGTCCGCGCTTGCCGCATAAGCAGCGGTACCCATGTCGGCCGCGCCGAACAGCAGGCCGATGTCGGATGGATTGATGGGCGTAGCTTCGATGCGTACGACGACTTCATTTTCCGCCGGCACCGGGACCGGTACCCGGACCAGCGAAAGTTCCAGTTCTCCATTGGAACGGATGAGTGAACGAAGCTGCAATGACGGCGGGGTATCAGAGGGCATGGGCATCTTTCTCAAAGAGATAACGAAAAGCCGGACACCGGATAATGACACAGTCTTCAGAGGAGCGCGGGAGGACTCGGCGTCCCCTCGTGACGCCGCCATGCGGCGCCTACGGTGCATTCCCGGAGGGTTTGCGCCAAAACGCGCGCTGGCGGCGTTGCATGGCTGGCAAAGGCGGCCAGCCCTGGCGTCGCCACGCGCCACCGCCAACACGCGGTTTGATGCGAACGCATCTCCCGAATGAAGTGTGAACAGACCCTAGTCGAGCGAGACGCCGGTTTGCTTGACAATCTTTGACCAGCGCGCCAGCTCCGATTTCACGTAGCTACCGTATTCCTCCGGCGATGACCCAAGCGCGATGGCTCCCTGGGCAGCCAGCTTCTTTTGAACCTCCGGGTTCTGCAGCGCTTTCATCAGCTCGCTGTTGAGCCTCTTGATGATGGGTTCTGGTGTCTTTGCCGGGACCATGAGTCCTTGCCAGGCGCTGACTTCAAATCCGGGCATGCCCGATTCGGAAACCGTCGGCACGTCCGGGAAAAGGGGAATGCGTTTCGGTGTCGTCACCGCCAGAAGACGCATGCGCTTGTCGCGCACAAAGCTTGCCACCGAATTGATCGTGTCCGTCATGAACTGAATCTGGCCGCCGACAAGGTCAGCATCCGCAGGCGCACTTCCCTTGTACGGAACATGCACGGCATCGATGCCGTTGGCCTGCAGCAGCTGGAAGGCGCCGAGGTGGGTGATATTGCCGCTGCCTGCAGATCCATAGGAAAGCTTGCCGGGATTGGCCTTGGCATAGTCAATGAATTCCTTCATGCTATTGACAGGCAAGGAGGGATTCACTACCAAGGCAAGCGGTACGGTGGCCGTCAGGGCCACAGGCGCCAGATCGCGCTGCACGTCATAGGACAGGCTCTTGTACAGCGCTGGGCTTAATACGATGGAAGACGTGTTGTACAACACGGTGTAGCCGTCCGCCGGCGCCTTGGCCACCAGCGCGGAACCGATATTGCCGTTCGCACCACCTCGGTTGTCGACTATGAATTGCTGCCCCATCTGCTCGCCCATCTTCTGGGCCAGGACGCGCGCAACAAGATCGGTCGGGCCGCCAGGAGGAAATGGCACGACCAGGGTGATCGGCTTGTTCGGATAGGCAGATTGTGCCTGAGCCGCAGGCCCGGTGAACGCGGCAACGCCGATGCTCACCATGAGACAGGATTGGATTAAACCCGAACGAAGATGGCGCATGCTTGGTAGTCTCATTTTCAGTCTCCTTGATTTAATTTGCCTCGCCGGCTACGGCGAGTGTTACGTCGTTGGTGCGAGCTAGGCGCTTATCCTGTGCTTATCCTGCGCTTGTCTGAACTCGCACCTGTGTGGTTGCAAGTACCCGGTAACAGGTCGCCCGCACCGTCAAGCTTTCATGCCGCATCGCCTCGGCCAGCCAGCATTCGCCGCGCGGTGTAGGTCATTACCAGTTCATCCCGCTGGTTAAGGACCTTGATGGTAGAGTCGACGATTGCCCTGCCGCCCTTCGAGGTAGGACGGATATTGTCGACCTCGACCATGGCATGAATGCGATCGCCGACCAGAACGGGAGCATGGATCTTCTGTGTCAGCTCAAGCATGGCAAGGCCGGTTCCCTGGATCATGGTTTGCAGAAGCAAGCCTTCGATCAGTGTGTAGGTCAGCGCAGCGGGAACCGGCCTGCCGGCGATACCGCCCGGTAGCGGTTCGCTGTCGATGAACATGACTTCCAACATGCCGGTGACGCCAATGAAACCGACCAGATCGGCTTCCGTCACGGTGCGGCGGAAGGTCTTGAAGCGCTGGCCCGGTTCCAGGTCCTGCCAGTAATAGCCTTGCCCAAGTTGCCGCACGGGTTTTGTATCGTTCATGTTGCCCTTTCAGTCGTCTGCACTATGAGGCTTGGCGATCCCAAGCTCAGCCATGATCTGCTCGGTATGTTCGCCCAGGCGTGGAGCCATGCGCACCGGGGGACGCTCTCCGTCGAACCTTACGGAAACACCCGGAAACTTCAGTGTTCCCATCTGCGGATCCGTCAATGTTTCGAAAAATCCGGTCTGCCGCAGATGTTCATCCTGCGGGAGATCGTCGAGGCGACGCATCGGCGATGCGGGTATCTCAAGCCGGCTGAAGGTCTCCAGCCAATCGTCGGTACTCCGGCCGGACATGACTTCCGCCGCGATCTCGTACAACGTCGCGATATGCGTTGTACGCGCTGCGATGCTGGTAAAGCGCTCGTCATCGGCAAGTTCGGGCCGGCCGGACTCGATGAAGAACCGCTGCCAATGCGCATCGGTGTAGGGCATCGCGCAGATATATCCGTCGGTCGTGCGATATGGACGCCGCCACTGGTTCAATACGCGCGGATAACCTGCGTCGGCAAGCGGTGGTTCAAAGTGCTGGCCGTAGAAATGCTCCACGAGATTGAAGGCCACCATGGATTCCAGCATGGGCACTTCGACATGGGACCCGATACCTGTGCGCTCGCGCTTGAACAGCGCGGCGAGAATTGCGTGCGCGGCGACCAGTCCGCATGTCTTGTCGCCCGCGATGGTCGGAAAATATTGAGGCTTGCCGGTCTGCTTTTCCATCAGCGCAGCGCAACCGGAAAGTCCCTGGATAATGTCGTCGTACGCAGGCCTGCCGCTATATGGTCCGCCCTCGGAAAAACCGAGCAGGCCGACATACACAAGCTTTGAATTGCGCTTGCGCAAGGTGTCCGGGTCCAGGCCGATCGCCGCGAGTTTCTGCGGACGAATGCTGTGCATCAGCACATCTGCGGTATCGACGAGTTTGAGCAGCGCTTCCCGGGCCTGTGCCGTCTTCAGATCCAGCACGATGCTTCGTTTTCCGCGATTGACGCCAAGGAAGATCGCGCTCATGCCGGGTTCGGTTGACGGGCCGGTCTTTCGGGTGGAATCTCCTTCCGGCGTCTCGATCTTGATGACGTCCGCACCGTAGTCGGCAAGGATCTGGCTGGCGTAAGGACCGAACACGACGGTGCTCAGATCGAGTATGCGAATGCCGTTTAAAGGAAGCATCAGTTCTCCTTGATTGGACTGATATGGGGGAAGGCGGAAATCTAACCCGTCACTACGACCTTGCCGATCGCATTGCCGGCTTCGACCAATGCATGGGCTCGCCGCAGGTTATTCGCGTTGAATCCCTTGAAACAATGTTTTACGGTACTGCGCACCTGTCCTGCATCAATCCGGCTCGCCACGCGATTCAATATCCGGTGCTGCTCTATCATGTCGGCGGTCGCGTGCAATGACCGCGTGAACATGCCCTCCCAGCTGAACGAAGCGCTCTTGCCGCGCAGTTCATTCATGGGCAGCGGGGACCGACTTTCCACCAGAGCGCAGATATGCCCATGGGGCTTGATGAGCTTCGACATCACTGGAAAATACCGGTCCGTATCCGACAGGCAGAGAATGAAGTCGACCGCACGCGTACCGTTCGCAGCCAGCTGCGCGAAGAGATCGCCGCGGTGGTCGACGACAATGTCGGCACCAAGTTCTCCGCACCACGCCTGCGATTCCGGCCGTGACGCAGTGGCAATGACGCGAAGCTGCCCGATAACCTTGGCCAGTTGAATCGCCATGGACCCGACTCCGCCGGCTGCGCCGATGACAAGCAGGGTTTTTCCCGCATCGTTGCCGGCTGCCGATATATGCATGCGTTCGAACAAGGCCTCCCATCCGGCCAGCGAAGCCACGGGCAGCGCTGCCGCGTCGGCGAACCCGATCGATGCCGGCATCGCGCCTGCCAGTCGTTCGTCTACGAGATGCAGTTCCGCATTGCATCCTGGGCGCGTGATGCTCCCCGCATAAAAGACGCGGTCACCCGGGGCGAACAGCGTAGCGCGCGGCCCTTTGGCGACAACAGTGCCGGCCGCGTCCCATCCCAGTATGCGTGGCTGTCCGTCCGCATGCGGACGCGCGCTGCGCATCTTTATATCGATGGGATTGACCGACACGGCCTCGATCCGAACCAGCAGATCCCGGCTGTCGGCGGACGGTGTCGCGAGCTCAAGATCGACCAGCGCATCGGCACCATGTCCGGCGGCGTCAGCAGGGATTCCGATAGCCTTCATATCCCGCTTATTGCTGCTCGACCTTGGCCTTGACGACGATATTTTTCCACAGCTCGATCTCCGCCGCCTGGAAACGGCGCATTTCCTCCGCGCCGCCGCTCATCGCTTCGGCGCCCTGGCGCTCATAGAATTCCCGCGTTTCCGGCATACGGGCAATCTGGGTCAGAAGCGCAGAAAGCTTTTCAGTCTCTGCTTTCGGAGTCTTCGCCGATACCATGGCGCCAACCCAGACATAGGCGTGGTAACCAGGCAATCCCTCCTCCGCCGCGGTCGGTACATCGGGCAGCGCCGGCGCGCGGCGCTCCGACGCCACCGCAAGCGCCCGTACCTTGCCGCCTTTCACCAACCCCTGTGTTGCCGTAATGTCCGAGAAGGTCAGATCGACCGTACCGGCGGCCACGCCGGCGAGGGCTTCGGAGGCACCCTTGTAAGGCACGTGAACGGTGCTGACACCCGCGACATCGTTGAACAGTTCAGCCATCAGCTGATAGCCTGCGGAGCCAGATGCGTAGTTCAGCTTCCCTGGCTGCGATTTGGCTGCCTTGACGAGGTCGGACACCGATTTGTAGGGCGAATTCGGCGGCACGGCGAGGACCGCCGGTGCGCGCATCATCATTGTCAGCGGCGCAAAATCTGTTTGCGGGTTGTACGGCAGCTTTTTAAACAGGGCGACGTTCACGGCCAGCGTGGAGTTGCTGCCGACGAAAACGGTGTAGCCGTCAGCCGGCGCGGACAATGCATTCTGGACGCCGATGAAGCCGTTGCCACCGGGACGGTTTTCCACGACGACCGGCTGCCCCGTCAATTCGGACAATTTCTTGCCGAAGTAGCGCGCCGAGGTATCCGTGCCGCTGCCCGGCGGGAAAGGCACGATGAATTTGATCGCGCGGGAAGGAAAGTCCTGTGCGATCGCCTGCAAAGCGGGCATCAGAACGGCGGCGCAACCGATTGCAGCCGACAGCACCATCCTGCGATAAGGCTTGTTCAACATCTCATTGTCTCCTCCGGGCATTGGTGCCCTGTCAATTTATTAACGACGCTTACCTACTGGCTGAACGGATGAAATCGACGATATGGTCTTGACCTGACTCCAATACGCGCTGTCCCACGATCCGGTTCCAGTAGGCTTCGGAGCCGTGCGCGATTCGCCATTCATGCAAACGGCGCGTCAGCAGATGCAGATCGTATTCCTCGGTCACCCCGATGGCCCCGTGTACCGCATGGGAAATCGATGCCACCAGTACCGCAGCCTCGCTGGTGCGGGATTTGGCGATGGCGCCCGCAAGCGGCGCAGGCATGCGGGCATCGCCCTGAAACGCCGCCTCGGCGGAGATCAGGGCTGCGGCGACATGCTCGGCCATTACGCTGATCTGATGCTGTATCGCCTGGAATTTGCCGATCGACTTGCCGAACTGCGACCGATCGTTTGCATACTGCAGCGTCATGTCGAAGACGCGCCGCATGGCTCCCGCAAGCAGAGCGGCGTGCAATGCCGCACCCCATTCCTCCAGGCCGCCAGCAACTGCCGTCGTTCGCGCGGTCTCCGGAGTCGCTTGCCAGGCCATGGTTGCGACCAGGCTGCCATGCACGCCGGTCGAAGTTCGCAGCGCTTCTGCTGCAGGCAGCACAAGGATCTGTTCCCCATCCTGGGCGACCACGTGATCGGCGATGGCGCCATAAGGCACTAACGGACATACCAGGCGGCCGTCTTCCGTGCGGCGCAAGGCCGGCGCGAGCGTAAGCATTCCTGCCGGGATGGCGGTATTTCCTGCAAGGACCGCGCGCGCCGCAATGCTTTGCGCCAGCGGCACAGGCATTGCATAAGCGCCGAGCGCAGTCAGAATGGGAAACAGTTCGTTCAGCGGCAGCATCGCGCCTCCCTGGTCTTCAGGAGCGAGCAGCTCGAGAAAACCTGCATCCGTCACCGCATTCCACAACACCGCAGGAGAACCGCCGGCCTCGATGGCGCGTACGGCAGCGGGCGTGCATTTGTCTTTCAGGATTTCTTCAATGGCTTCTGCAAACATCGCTGTTTCCTTTAACGCAAGCCCAGGCCGCGGGCGATCATGCCGCGCAGGATTTCACGGGTGCCGCCTCGCAGGGAATAGGTTGGGGCAACCTGGCTGACATAGGCTGCCGTCCGGTACAGATCGGCATCCGCAATATCATGCAAATCAGCCGAAATCGCCGCCTCGATCACGGCAGGAATGGCTTGTTCGAATTCCGTCCCGATATCCTTGACCAGTGCGGCTTCGACTACCGGGCTCGCCCCCTTCACAAGCTGGCTGGTGACAGTCACCGACATGTTGCGCAGCGTTGTCAAGTGGGTGGCGAAGCGGCCGATGGTGGCAGCATGCGCCATCGCGTTGCCGCCTTTCCTCAGGCAGGCTATCCAGTGATCGAGCAGCACGATGCTCGAGTACAGCCGTTCGGGGCCGCTGCGCTCAAAGGCGAGTTCGGCGGTGACCTGCTCCCAACCGCTGCCTTCCTGGCCGATCAGCGCATCGTCGGCCAGCTCGACGTCATCGAAGAACACTTCCGAAAAATGTGCATCGCCTGCCAGATCCCGGATCGGGCGCACGATCACTCCCGGCAAGGAAAGGTCAACGATGAACTGCGACAGTCCGCGCTGGCGGTCGTCGGGATTGCCGGAGGTTCTTACCAGCGCAATCATGTACTGGCAGTGCTGCGCATTAGTGGTCCAGATCTTGCGGCCGCTGAGCCGCCAGCCACGCTCCGTCCGGGTTGCGCGGGTGCCTACGCTGGCAAGGTCGGATCCGGAGTTCGGTTCGCTCATCCCGATGCAGAAGAAGGCTTCGGCCGCGCAGATCTTCGGCAGGTAGAAGCGCCGCTGCGCTTCGGTGCCGTATTTCAGAATCAGCGGACCGCTCTGCCGGTCTGCAATCCAGTGCGCGGAAACCGGAGCGCCGGCAATCAGGAGTTCTTCCACCAGCACGAAGCGTGAGAATGCATCGAGGTTGGCGCCGCCATATTCACTCGGCAGTGTCATGCCGACCCAGCCCTGCCTGGCCAGCGTGCGGCTGAACCCGGCGGAGAATCCCATCCAGGAACGCGCCCTGATATCTGGCGGCGTATCCGGCAGGTTGGACTGCAGGAATTCCTTGACCTTGGCCCGAAAGGTTTCCGCCTCGGCGGGAAGGCGGGCAAGACGGAAATGATTAAGCAGCGCGGTCATTGGCGCACGTCCTTATGTCGGGCGGCAAGTTGCATGGAATCTCCTTGGTCACGGCGGCGTGTCATACGATGCCTCGCGCTTTTAGTGCTGCGATGCGTTCCACGGACATGCCGAGACGCGCACCCAGTACCTCGTTCGTGTGCTCTCCCAGTGTTGGGGCGGCATGCCTGTAGCGGATCGGCGTACCGGAAAACCGGATCGGATTGGCCAGGCTGGGAACATCTCCGCCGACGGAATGCGGGAGCGACAGTTTCATCTGGCGGTGCCGCACCTGCGGATCTTCGAATACCTGCTGCATGTTGTTGATCGGTCCGCACGGGACATTGGCCGCTTCCATCTTTGGGACCCATTCCTTCATGGTGCGGGTCAGCATGGTCTCGGCGATCTGCGGGATCAGCGCGTCGCGATTGACGTTGCGCAGCCCGACCGTCAGAAAGCGAGGATCGTCGGCAAGATCGCGGCGCCCGATCACCTTGCAGAAAGAGGCATATTGCGAATCGTTGCCGACGGCAACGATGACTTCGCCTTCCTTGCAGCGAAAGACCTGGTAAGGAACCATGTTCGGATGCATGTTGCCCATTCGCTGCGGGATCTTGCCGGACATGAAGTGATTCATGGCCTGGTAGCCGTTGATCGCCACGATGCAATCAAGCAGGGCCATGTCGATGTACTGCCCCTCCCCGCTCACATGGCGATGCTCCAGCGCGGCCAGTATCGCCGTTGTTGCGTACATGCCAGTCAGCAGGTCGGAGATGGCGACCCCGCTCTTGACAGGTCCGCCCCCGGGTTCGCTGTCGGCATTCCCGGTAATGCTCATCAGGCCGCCCATGCCTTGGAATACGAAATCGTAGCCGGGCAGCGAAGCATAAGGCCCATCCTGTCCGAATCCGGTGATGGAGCAGTAAACCAGCCGCGGGTTCAAGGGGCGCAAATCATCATAGGCGAGGCCATAACGCGCGAGTGTCCCGACCTTGTAATTCTCGACGAGCACATCCGCATCGCGCGCCAGCTCGCGAACAATCTGCTGACCTTCTTCCGATGCCAGATCGATGGTGATCGATTTCTTTCCCCGATTCGTGCTCAGGTAATAGGCGGCGTCGGTGGTGTCGCGGCCATCCGCATCCTTCAGGAAAGGCGGTCCCCAACCCCTGGTGTCGTCGCCGGCCCCCGGCCGTTCAACCTTGATCACATCCGCGCCCATATCGGCCAGATTCTGTGTTGCCCATGGACCGGCAAGGACGCGTGTCAGGTCGAGAACTTTCAAGTGTCCCAAAGCCGTCTTCATTATTCTTTCCTGTGTAGTTGCCGTGCCGGTTGCGGTTTCGGCATGAGTCAGAGCATAGTTCGCAGCCGAATCGGCCGTCCAATATTAATTTTCGAGTTAGCGATACTCATCCGATATCAGCCTGGCCGAAATATTGCGGTGCAATATGCATTTTGCAGGTGGAGAAGAGTTTTCTCCCATACCAATCTCGTATCGCATTATTAGTTTTCGATATTGGACATCGACTGCGGGAATGAATAGGCTTGACACTTATTCACGCAAGGCGACACGACTGGAGGAGCACATGGCGGAGTTTCTGCTTTACGAACAAGAGGGACATATCGTCACATTGACCATGAACGAGCCGGAACGGCGCAATCCGCTGACAGGAAATAGCGCAGTGCCCGAGTTTATTGCGGCGATACAGCGCATCGAAAACGACCGCAGCGTGCGCGCCGTCATCCTGACCGGCGCCGGCAATGCGTTCTCCTCGGGTGGCAATATCAAGGATATGGAGCGTCAGGCAGGCGCCGATGTGACGGGCATGCAGATACGGCAGGAATACCGCCAGGGCATCCAGAGACTCCCCCTGGCCCTCTTTAATCTGGAAGTGCCCGTCATCGCAGCGGTTAACGGTGCAGCGATCGGGGCCGGACTGGATCTGACTTGCATGTGCGACATACGGATTGCCTCGCATAAAGCGAAGTTCGCCGAAAGCTTCGTCAAGCTGGGGATCATTCCGGGCGACGGCGGCGCCTGGCTGCTGCCCCGGATCATCGGTCTGTCGCGCGCCGCGGAAATGACTTTCACCGGCCAGATGCTCGACGCCGAGCAGGCACTTGCATGGAATCTTGTCTCACGCGTGGTCGCTCCGGAAGAGCTGCTGCCGACCGCGCGCGCGTTGGCGGAACAGATCGCTGCCAATCCGCCGCATGCTGTGCGTCTGGCCAAGCGCCTCCTGCGCGAGGGCATGCATTCACGCCTGGACACGCTGCTCGAGATGTCCGCTGCCTACCAGGCGCTTTCGCATCAGACGGCCGACCACAGCGAAGCCGTATCGGCCTTCCTCGAAAAACGCGATCCGGTATTCAAGGGCTGATTGCGGCATGCCCGGGACGGCAATGCGGGGCAAAGCGGTTATACTGCGGGCCTACGAGAACGTTCCCACAATGGACCTGCGCCGCATCCGTCACTTTGTCGTCCTGGCCGAGACGCTGAACTTTCGCCGCGCGGCCGAACGGCTGCATATGGCGCAGCCGCCGCTGTCGGTATCGATCCAGAAGCTCGAAGCGGAACTGGGCACGAAGCTGTTTGTCCGTCTGCCCAACGGCGTCAGCCTGACCCCGAGCGGAGAAGCTGCGCTGGCTGAAGCCAAGCGCCTCCTGTTTCATGGCGGCCAGTTTGCGCAAATCGCCCAAAGCGCCTCTGACGGAACGGGCGGTACGCTGCAGGTAGGGTTTGTCGGCTCGACGACGTTCGGCATGCTGCAGAAGCTCGTTCCCTTGTTCCGCGCTGAATATCCTGGCGTAGAGCTGATCTTGCGCGAGGCAACGTCGGCACGAATCGTTCAGATGGTTGAGGAAGATTCATTGGACGTGGGACTCGTGCGCACTCCTCTGCTGAGAGGCTCGGCGGCGGCGCTGGTACTGCTGGAACGCGACCAGTTCATTGCCGCTCTTCCTCGCGGCAATCGCCTTGTTACCAAGGGACCGCTGTCGCTGGCCGATCTGGCCGAAGAGTCGTTCATCATGTATGCCCGCAATGAAGCCGCCGGTTTGCACAGTGCAGCAATGCTGGCATGTCAGCATGCAGGTTTCCTGCCGCGCATCACACAAGAAGCGGTACAGGTGCAGACCGTGCTCGCGCTTGTGGAAAGCGGCTTGGGCGTTGCGCTCGTACCGTCCGTGATGCAGCGGTTCGTGAACGACAAGATCATCTATCGCGAGTTGACGGATTTCCCGGCCTCGGCGGAGATCGGCTTTGCCCTGGTGTACTCGCCTCAGCGCGAAAGCGCCGCCGTACGAAACTTCCGTACGCTTGCAAGCAATGTGTTCCCAATGCCGGTATAGACCTGCTGACTCAGTCGGCGCGTTCTTCTTTTTTAATTCTTCCACGACCCGCCACGGCGGCTTTCCGATGCGACGACCACAGCCCTTGGAAGCGCATGGTTCGTTTTTACCTAATGCACCGTTCCCTCCCGCATCCAAATGGACAAGGGACTGGTGACCGGCCCCATAGAATTTTGGCCATACCGTTAAGTCATGAAGGAGAACTTCTGGAACCTCCCACCATAACACCCAGCATGCTGAAATATGCCACCTTCTTACGCCATTGAAGTGCCCTTCGCATAGGGTTTTATCTGGCAGATCGTGGAAATTCCTTGATTGAAACGAATCCCAACCATGCCTTTACTGTAGAACAGTTGGTAACGCTTCGGCGCAGTATCAAACTTTGTTCGGCGGGTAAAAAATCGGACATTATCTCCAGAATGTTCTCAGGCCAAGAGCCTCTTCACCGTCCTTTTATCCACGTCTCACCGGTTAAGGCACTCACTTTGCGTCAAGACCGGCCATGGCCGATTCGATGTTCGCCGTCGCGGAAGGACAGGAAGCTTGATGCTCGCCCCTCGTACCTATAGTTCATGCCTTCACGCCTTGTGGTGCTGCAGCAGGCAGCCAGGTAACAATAGTGAATGTCAAGGCTGCGATACCTGCCATCATCCAAAGCAGTACGCTGAAACCGGCCTGCTTCACCAATGGACCCAGCAGCCACACCGCGATGGAACTTGCGCCAAACGATACCGCTAGCCGCATTCCTGCAACCCGTGAGCGCATGCGGTCGTCTACGTAACGCACGATCATGGCGTCGGTGAAGGGAATGGCGCCGAAGATCGCCACCATGAACAGGCCTTGGAGCAAGTACAACCACCAGCTTTCAGCATGGGCCGCCAGCGCAAGGAATGGAATCTGCATTGCAAGCACGGTCAAATAAAGCTTTTTGAGCGGGAAACGATCCAGAAGGCGCCCGACGACGAGTTGTGCAAGGGATGCCACCGTGTAAATCAGTGCAAGCAATAGACCTAGCGTTGCCGGATCGCGAGTAACCGCAGCAAATCGCTCGTGCAAAAGTTCGTAATTGCCATTGGTGGAGAAGTTGAAGAGCAGGCTGCCGCTTGTCGCTGCCAGCGTCATGACGAGGAATACCCGCGCCAGCAGGCCGCGCGGCAGTTCTGATTGGGTGGCGGCACGCTTGGCTGGCGGTGTGGATTCGTTGTTCGCAACCAAGGCAAATGCAATGCCGCAGGCAATGCTAAGGATGCCTGGTACGGCAAACGCCGGCCGCCATCCGAAATGTTTGACGAGAAATCCGGTCAGAACGGCGGCAACAGCAATGCCCAGATTCCCTACCATTCCATTGACGCCAATGGTCCACCCCGGCCGCTTTGCGCCTTGCACCAGCATCGGTATGCCGACGGGATGATAGATGGACGCGAAACAACCAAGCAGCGCCAGCGCACATGCCAGCTGCATGGGCGACTGCGTCAGGCTTGCCAAAATCGCTGCCCCACCCATGCCAAAAAAGAACACGATCATCAATGTTCGCCGCCCCAGATGGTCGCCCAGCTTCCCCGACGGTAGCGAGCCGATGCCGAAAAGAAAAAACGCGGCGGCGCTGTACGGCATCAGATCCTCCCACCGGACCAGGCCGAAGTCTGAAGCGATCGTCGTGGCGGCGGTCGCAAAGATGAGAAGAAACATGTGGTCAATGGCGTGACCCAGATTGAGCAGCGCCACGGTGGTCTTGTTATGCATGCTGGATGGTCATTTCCGTTTATGTACACATATGATCGTTTGACGCAGCCATGGCTGTCCTGCTCTAATACGCCAACAATGCGTCCAAAACCGCCATCTTTCCCGAACGATTTGCGTGCGAGCGCAGCCTCGCGCGTGGCGACAGCTGTTGCGCGCCCTGTTTCGGCACTTGCCAGTTCCTACTCCGCCGGGGCTGTCATTCCGCCGCATCATCATACCCGGGCTCAGCTTATCTTCGGCGTACAGGGCGTCATGACGGTGCAAGCGGACAGCAGCTTATGGGTCGTTCCTCCGAGCCATGCGCTATGGGTACCTGCCGGAGTGGAACATACTATCCGTATGAGTGGAAGAGTGGAAATGCGAACCGTCTACATCGATCCGGCGCATATGCAATGCGCGCCGGAGGACTGCCAAGTGCTCTTCGTATCTCAACTCTTGCGGGAACTCATCCTGCGTGCAATGGCCATTCCCCGGATGTACGATGAGCACGGCATGGACGGACGCATCATGCAATTGATTCTTGACGAAATAGCGTTGCTGCGGCCGCAACCATTGGGATTGCGCATGCCACGCGACACACGGCTCGTGCGGCTATGCGAAAAGGTGTTAAGTAACCTGTCGGATTCGCCTTCTATCGAGCAGCTCGGCATCGAAGTCGGGCTGAGCGAGCGGAGCATCATCCGGCTTTTTCCGAAGGAAACCGGCATGAGTTTCGGTCGCTGGCAAATGCAGGCCCGGCTAATGAAAGCGTTTGATCTGTTTGATCAGGGGCGCAGCGTTACATACGTCGCTGTAGAACTGGGCTATTCCAGTCCCAGCGCGTTTTCCAAGATGTTTCGCCGATGGATGGGCATTGCACCGGCCACCTTGCTGGCCAACGAGCGTAATGCGGTGCCGGTAGACTCTTCTGGAGCCGTCTAACTGCTCGCATGACTTATTGCGCTCCTCTTTGCTCTGACTCCGCCATCAAGGTTGATGCTAATGCCCGAATTTAGACATAATCACCAGATTGTCCATAAACGGTCTAGTGGTGTGAGTTTAAATTTGTTGAATACAAATGTGGCGAAATCATGGCGAGACAAGGGAATCACACCACTAGAGCCTGTTATGAATTAAAGCCGAAGATGGACATGGTTTTGCTGAGCATGAGGCAGATGAAGGCGACATAGTGAAGTGCGGCTAACGTCTGTGCCATGCGTTCATGATCGCGTGCCAATCTTCGGAAACGTGCGGCCCAAGTTGGATGGTTCGGCTATCGAGGATAGTTGCCGTCGGTGCCGGTTCGCGTCCGGCAGCAAGGCGTAGCAGTGAACGCAGATCATGCGCAATCGATTCGAAGCAACCTGCCTTGATCCAGCGCTGCGTTTAATTGCAGCAATGTCAGGTAAGGTGCAACGAAGTCCCGCTCTTCGTCTCGCACATCGCTGGGATAAGGTTTTCTGGCAGTCATGCCGCCATGAACCTGTTGCTACTTTATTAGTTCATAACTGGCTTTAGGAAGCGCATGGTTTAGGGCAAAGAACCATGCCATTGGCCTTAAAGAAAGGACCGTCCGCGCGGCTTCTCTAATGGCGGCATGATCCTGGCACTGGCGCAAGTTTCTGCCAGCATGCGACTCAGGCCGGGTCGCACGCGCGTGCTGTATATCAGGCTGGAAGGGAAGACCGGATGTAGATTTCGGCTTGAGGTGCTAACCGCCGCCGACCAAGAGAGCGATCTGAGGCATCACTGCTAGATCAAACGGTCATCTGGATTGCCCGTCCATAATTTTTGCGTTCAAAGACGCAGTCGGCTGCCCTTCTCCGCGCATTGCTTCTGCAGGGATTGAAGTCATTGGCGGATATAGGCGGAGGGAGTTGGTATATTCTACTAAAGCAGAATTTTTAGTGAATTTCCCAGCATCCAGCACCTATGATTCTGCTATAGCAGAATTTTATTTGTGTCCCATGACTCCATGGTCTAATATTCTACTATTGCAGAATATTCGGTGTGTCCATGAAAACGGTTCAACCCACTGCCTTTCCTGCGGATCCATTTGTGAGTTCGGTCGAAGTGCTTGCACGGGCCATACGGGCCGTACGCACCCAAGCTCGCCTGACCGTGTCGGACGCGGCACTGGTGGCTAACGTGTCAATACAAACGCTCGTCGACGTCGAAGCCGGCCGCCCAGGTGTCAGTATCGGAAAGATCCTCCAAATTGCCGATGCACTCGGTGTCAGCCTGTTCGTTGCCCCGGCCGCCCAGCGTGAGGTACTACGCAGTCAGATCCGAAGCACGGCCTCCGACGGGAGCATGAAATGAATCTCGTCGTATGGGCTCAGCAACAGCGTGTAGGATTGCTGTCGTACGATGGCGCCATGAGCCGGTTTGCGTTTAAATACGGACCGGACTGGATCGCCCGGCGCGGCGCCTTTGCGCTTGGGCCGACACTGCCGCTCACACCTGACCCGGAACAGAACGCCGATCAGCATAGTGCGGCAGTGCGTCAGTTTTTCCAGAACCTCCTGCCAGAGGGGAAGGCGCTTGAAGACGCGGCCGGCGTCAATAATGTTTCCAAGACCAGCGTGATAGGTCTTTTGCATGTGCTGGGTCGGGAGACTGCCGGCGCGTTAATGTTCACGCTTCCCGACGAAGACCCGCTCCAGATGGCACAGCCGTCACGCCCACTTCCTGATAGAGAGCTCTCCCAACGGATCAGGGAGCGGCCGCAGATGCCGTTTTCTGTCTGGGATGGCAAGGTTCGCTTGTCCATTGCCGGCTACCAGGACAAACTGGCGGTCTACGAGAAGGATGGCCAGTGGTTCTTAGTCGAAGACCCGCGCCTGGCGTCCACCCTGATCGTCAAACCCGAGCCCGTTGCCAACTTCATGGCCGGTATGACTACAAACGAGTTCATGTGCATGCGCCTGGCCGCGGCGCTCAGGCTGCCTGTTGCGAACGTTCACCTCAAGCATGTCCCCGAGCCGGTATTGGTCATCGAGCGGTTTGACCGCATGACGATACCGGCGGCGGACGGGAGGATGTTCGTTCAGCGGATCCACTGCATTGATGGCTGCCAGGCCCTAGGTTTGCCGGTCGACTTTAAATATGAGCGCCCGTATGGTGACGCCATCGATGTGCAGTATGTGCGCGACGGTGCGTCGCTCAATCGATTTCTCACCCTGCTTGACGACAAGACGATAACGCCGGCGCCCGGGATTTCGAAGCTGCAGTTCCTGCGTTGGGCAATCTTCCAGATATTGGTCGGCAATACCGATGCGCACGCCAAGAACATGAGTTTTTTTTGTGACGGCGGCGGCCTGACCGTCGCGCCGGCCTACGATCTCGTCTGTGCATTAGTCTATGCCGGCGATAACGTCCAGGACACGCTGGCCATGGCAGTCGGCGACAATTTTGATCCACTCACGGTCAGCGCCTACGACTGGGCCCAGATGGCGCACGAAAACAAGCTGGTGCCGCGGCTGGTGGCCAGCGAACTGCGTCGGATGGCAAAAGGCTGTCTGGATGTGCTCCCCGGGCTAGTGCAAAAGCTTGAGAACGAAGGCGCGGAGCGGGACATGTTGTTGCGCGTTCAGGACGTCGTTGCGCGTCAGGCAGCGGAAGCCATGCGGGTAGCCCCTCTCATTTCAAAAGTAGACAAAGGCCTCTTCTGAAGTGGTCAGAAGTAGCTTCAAACAAATACGCCGATGACGACCATCGGATCTTTTTCTAGATCTCCGGTTTGAACGACAAGATGGACCAACTCGGGCAAGAAATCCAAAGTCTTGCACCTTACAGGGTCGGTAAACATAAGACCATCGTAATGAAGATTCCGCCTACTCAGGAATGTGAGCTCATTACGGAGTTAAGAGCTGCTTGACCGGTAGACGCGGCTTTCGTCCACTTCCATTCATTTTATCCAGACGCCATTTCGACTTTTCTGTTCGCTCACTGTACTCTAGTGGGCACACTACAAAGTAGTTAAATCATTTCCACGTCGGTCGTTATCAATAGAACACGGAAAGCCGGAAACCGCAGTGACTTGGCGCCAAGGCTAGAATATCGTCATGTCTGCCAAATCTCCTATATTTCCCGGCCCGCGTACCGCACGTGGCGCTGTGCTCGCCGTCCTGCTTTCCAACACGGACCAGACTGGTGCCGAGCCCCTGCGCGGACGGGTGACACTTGCCGCTATCATCAGAGCCTTGAAGCGCAAATATCACTGGCCAATAGAAACGGCGAGTTTCCCCTCCAACACCGCCGATGGGCGTGCCACCTGGGCTACGGTTTATAGCTTGCCACCAGCAGTCATTGCCGCAGCGATGGATGCAGGCGCTCGTGACTGGCTCAAGAGCCGCTTGAGGTAAAGCGCACACTCATACCCGTGAGCGCTGAGCCTTAAGCAGGCTTCAGCAGGCTTCAACAGGCATTCAAATCTGTTGCAGTGGTTAGTCGATGGACCAGTCCTTAAGTTATGCGGGTATTCCTTGAGCAATTTATTCACAGGTGAATAAATTAAACGATTGGTGTAATGCACATTCAAGCCAATGTCTTTGCTTTTGGAATTTTAGGCGCCTGAGGTTGTACCGATTGTTTTTGAGCTTGCCTGGTGACGGTGCGCAGAATGTGCGCTGTGCTGCGTGCCCTGGCAGCATCGGCAATCCCATAGCGCTTCAACGAATCAATGTCACCCTTTGCGTTTTTCATGTGTGTTGCCATTCTCCACTTTCACTGTATATAAAGACAGTATTGCTATTCTACCGTAACTGCCCTGACGTCAGTTGTGTCAGCGTACTCTCGATGCCACATCCTGACCAGGTCGCAATTGCATCAATACTAATGACGTTTCCTTATTGGGAAGTTCGCGTGTAGAGAAAACACTCAACATGGCTCTTGAACTTGGCACAGGGATCCTTATCTACTTTAAGTCTCCTCCCAAACTTCCGGTTTGGACTTTATGGCCCGCATTGAATTCTGCTTCTGCGGGCCTTTTTAGTGGAGCGCACACCTAAACCACAACATCGCAATGACCTTTTTGCCTTGGGGCGGCTGTATTTCGACGTGCCCCAATCAAAGTTCCAAAAATGAAACATTGATTCCCGACCGGAACTACATTGCTAGCATGCTTTCCACCTTTGACATTGAAGAGCGCATTCAACTGCGTCTGCAGTTTGCCTTCGACAGAAGGTGCTCCTAGAGCGGATTGCAGGTGAATGGTCGGTCGCCTCGGCTTGCCCTGGGCGCTGGCCGCGTTGTTCGTCGCTGGTGTGGCCCGCCACACGGCGCTCCTCCCGCCTTGCCCTGCATCCCAGGGCAAACCGATTCTTCCATACACCCACCTGCAATCCGCTCTAGACGATGTTGGATCTTATTCCGTCTTCACTGTCGATATTTCGTTAACCGGTTTGTGTCTGCATAGTCAACATCCCCTTGTCATTGGCCGTAACTATGCAATGGCGCTTGCCGTTCCGGACGGTCCGCGTCGTACCAATGCATGGAGCACAGTTGTCTATTGCGATGGGTGTGCGGACGGGTTTTATTCGGGAATACGGTTTCTGGACATGGATGCCTATGGCAAGGCCGGCATTGAGGATCTGCCGCGACACCATGATGAATGGGTTAAGCCCGCATGAACGTCAAAACGGGAGCGGCTTAGGCTAAACTGGCTACGGTACTGAAAGCCGTCTTCAAAGATGAACCGAATCTGACACTGGCCTTCACCGATTTCCGGCACATCGCAGGCCCAACGTTAGAGAACGGCATTGGCCAGGGTCAGCGTGCTCACACGCGCCTGCGCAACTACGCCATCAATGCGTTTCATCATGATGCGCGCGATATCGATCTTGTCACAATCCTCAATCACCAATTTCTCATTCTTTGACGCGTCATTGCGTTGAGTCTGGTAGGGAAATGAACGATCCTCCAACCTGTATCGGCTATGGTAGAAAAAAAAGCCCGCAGACTTTGCAGAGCGCGGGCCAATCCAATTCAAGAAGAGTTGGAGGAGACGAGACGATGGCACCCGTCTACAACACTGCTGCCTTCTTTCAAATGTGAATGACAGACATTCTCTGACCTTATAACGTCGCATAAGGTAAAAGCCCACAGCACAATGTACTGTGGGCTTTCACGTGTCTCCTGCCGTCCTCTTTGGAACTGGATTTTTATACTGCAGGGCGATTCTGAATCAATTCCATCAATTTGTCATCCGGCAGTGCAATATAGTCAATGACCACCTTATTGGAGACTAGGCTGCTGCCATCGCAAGCTGATTGCGCCCTTGCGCCTTGGCCAGGTATAGCGCGCGGTCAGCAGCATTGACCAAATCCATCCCGGACCGCACCACGTCCTGTCCGCTGACATGCGATGCCAAGCCAATCGATACCGTCACTTTGAATGAGGTATCCGCATCCACGGTGTGATGAAAGGAGCCGATGGTCTCGCGGATTCGGGAGAGCACTTTCGCCGCCGCTTCTCCAGGCGTACCGGGAAACAGCAGCACAAACTCTTCGCCGCCATATCGTGCAAAGATATCGCCGTTCCGGATTTGTGACTGGATGACGCGCGTCACTGCCTGCAGGGCCGCATCTCCCACCGCATGACCATAGGTGTCGTTGATGCGCTTGAAATAATCGAGATCGAGCATCGCTACCGACAACGGCCAGCCATGGCGAATCGCAAGATTGAATTCCTTGCCCAGCGCATCATCGAAATACGCTCGGTTGTGTGCTCCGGTCAACGCGTCACGTTGCGCCCGCTCTTCGAGCTCACGGGACTGGCGCAGATTTGCAATAAAAATCAGCTCCCTGGCTTCGGCCACCAGCGCATCAGCTTGTGACGCCTCCACCAAAGGCGTGTCAAAGAGGTCCTCGACTTCTTTCACACCTTCGCGCATGCCATCAATGATGTTGGTGAGCGCTTGCGCATCCATTCCCAGCCAACGGGAAGCGGCATTCGTTGCACGCAGGGTCACCACCGGATCAGTCGGTTTCAGGAAGACGTCTGCCAGATAACCTGACATGGCGACACAACTGCTTGAGTTCACGGCGGCATCACCAATCGGCTCAATATGACTGGTCAGGCATGACACGGCAAGGTGATCCGGCAGATGCCAACGCTTCAATAGCCAGTATCCGACTTCATCATGGCCGGAGCCGAACGCGACTCGTTCTGCCTGCAGCAACTGGTCATGGTCTGTCGCCGCCATGGTCGCTTGCGTATAGTTTTCCGCCAATGCGGTTTGCATTGCAAGAATGCCGATATCCTGCAGCAGGCCTGCCAGCAGCAAGTCGTCAGCGGGCAGCTTGAAATGCTGTGCCAGTATCCGGCAGGCCAGTGCGGACAGGATGGAGCGCTGCCAGAATAATTGGACTTCAGCGCTCTGCCGCGATGACTTCAATCCACCTGCCAACGAAAACGATAGCGCAATCGTGATTGCCGCGTGCGTTCCCAGCAGGCTGATCGCCTGCCGCACATTGCCGGCCGATCGACGCGAGTTATACAACGGAGAATTGGCGACCTTGAGCATCTTGGCCGCCAGGGCCGCGTCGAACGCGACAGCATCAGCGATTTGCATCAGGCTGGCGTTCGGACTGTTGGCCAGTTCAATGATGCGCACCGCTGTCGAGGGCGGTGTCGGCAGCGAAGTGCAAAGCCTAAGCTGACGGGTCAGTTCTTCGTTCATGGAAGGTGAAGGATCAGAAGATGAGTGATTGTAGCAGGCCGCAACAAGAAAACAGCAGGCTAAACGTTATATCCAGCATGGCCTGATAAGCACCATTGGTACGCAAAGTTACTGCTTGCGTTCTGTCAAAGACGATGTATCCTGAATCAGGCGGCGCGGACAAACAAAATCCATAACGGAGACACGCATGTCAGTTCATCTGGAAAGATGCAGCAATGCTTTTTGCCGTCGACTCTTTGAAGTCGAACACTGCAGTCCGTGTTTCGGAAGCCGCGGCATGCGTGTGGGAGTGATTGAATGTCCCCATTGTGCGACAACAGTAAGTGCCAAGCCATCGCTGGTGTATGTCTCGCGCGCCGTGCCTTCACTTTGGGAGCCCTGGCTCGAAGAAGACAGTCAGGAACCCACTCGTTATCGGCGTTCCGCTCGCACGCCTCCTCAGTCGCCAGTCGCTTCCCAATAAAGCCAGCCTGATCAGACCTGAAACAGTGCCTGTCGCTTAGCATGACTGCGGCTGCGGACGCTGTGTGGACGCGTCGGTAGCCCGATCCGGAACTGACGTTTAGGATTGCGGAACCGGCTTTGGACGGCGGAATTGCCGTTTCTTTGGAAAACCTGCTCCTTGCCCTTGACCCTTGCCATTGGGGTTACCCTGTTTGCGCGGCCAGCGAGGCTGCTCATTGATGGTGCCGGGGTTGGACAACCAGGCGTTGAGTTGCTCGCGGACCTGGTTGAGCCCGCCAACGACGCGCAGATACCGGTTCCTGAAGGTCTTTCTCAGGTACTCGTCTGCCGGTGCAGGAATGTCTTCGCGCAATCCCATCATGCGCTGGCAGCTACGCAGTGATGGCGCCGTACGAAGGTCGTCCAACGACACCACTTTCAGTTCCAGCTGCGGATAGTATTGCTGCAGGTCTTCGAAGTCGCGTGGGCTGGTGCCGATCAGCGCAATCATGGGTTTGAAGGTGCTGTTGGCGGAAGGCGGCAGTTTCGGGTCAAACAACGGTTGCACATCGGCTTCTGCATGGTCACCGTCTTCCTCGTCGCTTGCATGGCTGGCAGCCGGCGAATACTCCGCTGTCATACCGGGCTCATCCGAGAACGAAGGGCGAGTATAGGAAGACTTACCCTGTTTTTCGTGTCTGCGCGGTTGTTCTCGCGAAGAGGAATGGCTTGCACCGTTGAACGCTCCCTGGAACAACGACGACATTGCCTGACTGCCGCCCTGCTCCATCAGTTTATTGACCAGCGCATTGGCCAACTCCTCGCATACCATGGACACGAACGGGCGCGCCATTTCAATGAAATCACCAGTGGCTGCAGGCAAAGGTGTTTGTGCTGCCTGAGTGCGAACCTTGGGTTGCCCAATGTGGCTTGGGCCGGACACCGGTTGTCGCGCACTATCCCTGTATTCGTGCGCTGGCTGTTTGCCTGCATCGGCCGGCGCGGCATTGCCCGGTTGCTCCTCAACACGAGGCGCCGCTGGAAACCGCTCTTCTTCGTTGATGCTATTTGTGTTCTCTGCTGTCGGCGGCGTGCTGGGCTCAGCTGCCGGTGGCGCTACATGTTTAGCACCTTTACGGCCATGTCGCTGCCGTGGCTCATCCACTGTCACAGCTAGCGTTGCATCGGTGACGGTAACGGTTGGCTTCGATGTGGAGAACAGGTCATTCTGCGAAGTGCTCGCCACCCTTTGCAAGATGCCATGGATGCGCTGCCGGATTGCCTGGAAGCCTTGAGAAATCGAAATCAGCTTGCGATGCCGCTCTTCCGGCAAACTGTCCTGCGCCAGGAATACATCCTTGGCCTTGATTTCGTCGAGCTGGGGTGAATGCAATAGCTCACGGCCCTTTAATTCAAGAAGCCGTCTGGCGATTGTTTCCCATTCTTCTTCTGTCCACTTGATGACGGCGGGAGCAGCGACCGGTTCTGGTTTGCGAGGCATGACTTCTCAGTATAAGTTGGAGCTCGTCAATGAATAAGACTAAACAAGACTATCGTGCAGTGATCGGGCTATGCATACGCCCTTGAATGCGTCGGCCCTATGCCGTCTGTTCATTGGCACAAACGGTTTAATTAAGTTCCTGAATGCAGTCAAGATGGTGTTTATAGTTCATTACTGCTGGCACTTCCTTGCATATGTGCAGCAGCGTAGCATCCGTGTATGAGCGCTATCGCAGTCTGGTGAGCGAATAGCAATAGAATAGCACGATGGTTCAGGAAATGTGTTTCACGTATGATGAGCAATAAGGAGAGGCATACTGGCCAAAAAATAAAAGCGCATACAATGGCGAATGCAAGAATGAGCGTACTCGTGGCGGAAGTACCCGGCGTAACTCCGATCGTGCGAGAGGCATGGCAAGACTACTTTACATTGCACTTTTGTACCTCGATGGCCGAAGCAGAGCGACTTCTCGATAGCCGCTTCGATGTGATCGTGTGCGGCACGCATTTTGCCGAAAGCAAGATGTTTGATTTGCTGCGCTTGGTCAAATCGATGCCGGATATGCGGGACGTCCCTTTCCTTTGCGTCCGGGTTCTGGACGGTGAACTCGACAGTACGGCGTTCCAGGGCATCAGCATCGCCGCGTGTGCACTTGGGGCTGCCGGTTTTGTCGATCTCAACCGCTGGCGCCGCGAACACGGGTTTGATCAGGCACGTGAAAAATTACGTGATCTGGTGTCGTCGCTAGCTAAGCGGCACTCTAACAATCCCTGAAAACGGCGCCGCGGCTAAGGCCGGCTCTGCGCAATCAGTTCCTTTGCCTGCAACAACAGGTCTTCCCGTACTGGATCAGGCTTGTCTCCTGTCGCCAGCTTGATATAACCCGTGAGGTCGCGAACCAGTTTAACAAACGCGGCCCGGTCCGCAGTAAAGCGTTCACCATCACCAGCTTCAATCTCCCCAATGAGTCCAAGAACAGACGCTGGATCGACAACGCGACAATATGATGCATGCCAGTCGTCGCAGTGTTTGGCGTCTTCCAGCGCCTGTTGGCAAGCGGCTTTAATAGGGTCGAGGGCAGGCATCGCGATACAAGGATCTACGAGTTTCATTGTTGAGTGTAGTAACTGTTGCGCGGTCTTAAAAATCCAAAATGAAAGATCACGGGAACAGAGAGGTATCTGTCTGGTACATCACTAAGAAGGCTGATAGTTATTTCCTTATTACCATACTGTATATCTCTTATAACAAAAATAAAGAGGACAGAGATGATGCAGCGCAGTATAGTAAGAACTGTCTCCTCCAACTCTCCTTGAATTGGATTGAACCCGCAAGCTTCGGCCTGCGGGTTTTTTTTCGCCTTAAGCTTTCCTGTGGACGCCTGATTTTCAAGATCAGGCCGGAGCATAGACTTGGCTCTGCCAATAATTGAGATTTATCACGCCACGCTGCTGAACAAAGCGTAATAAGTACTTGTCCATTACGGCACTTAATTTAACGCAATTTCCATTGAATGGAGGAACTCATTATGGCAAATCTCGGACCAGCAGCGAAAGCCGTCGAACAGGAGTTAATGCATGCGCGGGAAGGCATGCAGTATTACGCCAAGCTTGTTAAGAACCTTGAAGGGGTACTGGAGACATTGACTGCCATTGATGCTCCAGCTACCGGCGCTCGCACAAAGACGCGTAAAGCGTCATCATCCAAAGCCAAGGGCAATACCGCCGACAATTCAAAAACCGTCGCGGCCAAAGGTAAAAAGGGATCCAGATTGCCGCCTACGGGCAAGGATTTCTGGCCAACATTATTGACTGACACACCGCAACCGGCCTCCGAGGTGTTCAAAGCCGCGATCGCTGCGCTTGGCATCAAGCCGGACGCTGACGACCGTAAAAAGCTGATTCAGCGGATGTCCAATGCGCTCAGTGTCATGGCCAAAAGCGGAGAAATCAACGCGGAAGGTAGTGCTCGCACGCGGCTTTACTCGAAAAAAACCGTACTTCATTAACCGCAATCAAGACTATTGCGGTACCTCAATGGTCCAAATAAAAAACTCCCCTTTGCCCATCTGCCAGACCTGGAAGGGGTTCAGCTTCATGCCCTGATCGCTTCATCCCGGTCAGGGCAGGCTCAATGAGCAAGCTTATTCAGGAACGATATTGGACGCTTGCATGCCCTTGGGGCCCTTGGTCACTTCAAAGGAGACCTTCTGACCTTCCTTGAGGGTTTTGAATCCCGAAGAGTTGATTGCAGAGAAGTGAGCGAAGAGATCTTCCCCACCCTGATCTGGTGTGATGAAACCGAAACCCTTGGAATCGTTAAACCACTTGACGGTACCTGTTGCCATGACAATCTTTCACATCTGTTCTGAATATAAGCCTGGCCAGTATGGGCAGTAGCAACTGGGTCAGGAGCGATCTGTCGAGTCGGTCATGCCTTGTATCCTCCTCGACGAAGCAAAGTATAGCTGAGCGAAGCAAAGAGGCAAGGTTTCGATTAACAGATGGATCATGCTCCTTCAATTTGAAATCGCACCCGTCACAGCAAACGACGCTGATTGTCACTTAGATAACACGAACGAAAAAAGCCCGTGACCTGATCTGATCACGGGCTAAACGACACTTCGCACTAGGTACCTACAGGCTTACTGTAGAGGCGTTCCGTCTTGTTGCGCTTATCGCGTCTCAAGAAGGCGTGCCGATTGCTTGTGGAAGGATAATGAGAGGAAGAATATCCCTATCCTCTTCCATTACAGGCGGAAGCCGTCAAAAATAGGAAACGCGGGTGATTACCGTTATCTACCTTGCCATTTCACACAAGATGCTGCTGACCTGCAGAAGCGATACAGGGCACGCGAGTTGTTATGGCTATGTCGCCTAATACACTTGTCCAGCCAGTATGCGGCGTTTTAGTAACTCGTACTCTTCTGGCGAGACCCCGCCTTCTTGCAACAATCGGTTCAGGTCGGCCATTTCTCCACCAACGGGATAGCCGCGTTCACCGGCGCGCGCTTTCATTGTTCGACGCCGGCTCAGCCATAGACCGGCCAATCCCCACACCATGGCAACGGTGACGGCTCCTGCGATCCATCCGATGGCACTCATCTTGTCTCCCCGTATAGGCGTGTGATTATCGACGTATGTAAGGTTAGCGTATTTTTATGGCAAGCCGCATCTTTTGGCCTTCGGTGCGGCCTCTCTACTACATTCGTGTGTTGCTAGCCCATTGTGTACTGCCCTTGCTCAATGACGCCGCCATTACCAACTTCTGGCAAATCGCGGTGACGGCATCCCAAACGTTACGGCGCGCCGGTCGTGGGGGTGCTGCGATGCTTCTCATATTCGTGGGATGCGTACCCATTGTTCTTGCGGTCTAATCATCTATCTACGATAGGGCCAGGATCGAGGCCATACTGAAAATGCGAATTCAAAAAGAAGTGGTGTTATCCATTGTGCTCGGTATCGCCTTTGTTAGCGCAGGCTTATGGCTAATAGAAAGGTCGATGTCGACCTCTATGCGGGCATCGCAAAAGGGACCTGTGGAATCAAAGGACGTCACGGATCAACAAGCCGCCTCTCCGCGAATACCCCCTCAAACGGCGGGTAATGCGGAAATCCGGCCGCCGGTGGCGCACGGAATCCGCAAATGTATCGTAAGTGGAAAAACGGTATATTCCGATACCGAATGCCCGGCAGGGGCAAAAATTGAGGATGTCGTGCTACATGATTCCGGAGGAATCATGAGTCCTCCGAAAGCCGATTTGCTGGTATTGATGGCGCAGCGCAAGGCCGCCGAAGCACAAAACGCTGGTCAGCAAAATGTTTTGACAGTGGGGGCACCCCGATCCGCGTCGGAAGAATGCATCCTCCTCGACCAGCATATCCAATACTTGGATGCGAAAGCTCGCCAGCCACAGTCCGCCGTCACGCAAAACTGGATACGCCAGGAGAGATCCAAGACTCGAGACAGGCAAGTCGCTTTGAACTGTTGAGGCACTTTCCCTGACATGGCTCCTGTTTGCTTTTGCGGTGCCTGCGTATGCGGAAATTGAATTGCCATCATCCTTATTAAAAAGCCAATGGGTGATCGGTTCGGTAGCAAAAGCGATCGCGAATTGCCAGCAAAAGTCGAGTCGTGGGGATCTTTTCCTTCTGCTGTTGTCATAGCTCATTGATTAGCGCAAGCAAGCATACCAATGCTGCTGTCATGGGAATCCTGATTCTCTATGTGGCGCCGACCTCAAGACAGAAGAACCAATACCAATGTATCTCGATACCGATAAACGAACCAGGCAACGCAACGACAATGAAAGCTTCCTGGCTGCCGCGTCAGCAGGCGCACTTGACACACTTGCCGTGTTGTTAGACGAGCACAAGGTGAACATCAACGCCGTCGATCGCTTCCGCCAAACCGCTCTTTTTCATGCAATTCAGGCAGGCTGTGAGGACTGCGCACTCTACTTACTTAAACGCGGAATTGACTGGCACCTTCCGAACAGGCGCGGGCGGCGGGCAATCCATCTGGCAGCCGGCATGGGCCTTGGTGCTGTCGTCAGTTGGCTAATCAACGCTGGCGACGATGCCAACATCAGCCTCTCAAACATTGACACGCCGCTCATCATGGCGGCACGGCATGGCAAGACAGACATGGCACGGCGCCTGCTGGACGCTGGTGCCGATGTCAATGGCCGCGGCGTAAGAAATGTGACAGCACTGCATGTGGCTACTAAAGCTGATATGGCGGAGATGCTGTTGGCCAAAGGAGCGGATACAAACGCACGAGATAAGGATGGCGAGACACCGTTATTTGGAGCTGCACGCAGTGGTCAGCTGGACCTGTTGCGCTTACTGGTTGGTAAAGGCGCGGATGTGGATGCTCTCAATGAAAAAAGGGAAACTGCGCTCTTCCAGGCGGGTCAACGGGGCGTCATCGAGGCAGTGGACTACCTGCTGAGCGTTGGAGCCAATCCGGATCTGCCCGCAGCTACCGGCCGATCCCTGGCTACGGCCGCAAGACGCAATTCCTCCCTACATACCTACATGACTGCTCGGGCGATGCGCGGTTGTATCAACGCTGCGCTGGCTGAAATTGCCCGGCCTGCCTAACGGTTTGGCTCGGTGTGGTCCGTTCACGCACTGGGCAGCGTGGCCATCAACGCCACAAAGACGTGGTCGGGGGCTAGACATATTGCGGTTTTTCAATGGTTGTACACATTTGGCTTCGCTATCAAAAACAGCATTGGCCATTTATAAGAGATGGCACCTGGGAATGAACTCCATGCCTTAACTTATTGATTTCTATCAGCATTAAGGTTTGCTCAAGAAGAAGGCAATCGAGCCAGACCCGCATGGTACTTGGGCGTTTCTCTTGTCAAGCCCCGGTTATTCACATAGTTGTCCACAGACAATGTGGATTTCTAGAGAAAGACCTTTTTTGACAAGGAGTTGCACGGCTTTTTGCATCTGAATCCCGAAGAATTCCGGGCTTGCAGGAAGTGACCCATATGGCAGGCGCGAGGGCGTCAAGACCTACCTACGTTGAAAGGTTGCGGCGGAAATACACATATTGCTGCGTCTTCGGTTTTATCTGCCTATTCATCATCTACGGCTATGCCACCCTTCTATCCGCACTCGAGCTCGCTCGAATCATCAAGCCAGTGTATCCGCGGCCCCGTGTACGTCACCCCTACAGCTCGCCAGCGGAACGCCAGCCAATGCTGTATGGCTCATTAATCGACAAGTAAGAAAGCCCGTAGACCGTTTCCAGCCGGGGGCTTTAATTGCGACAATTTTCGCTACTTTTATAACGTCTCGATACTGGTCAGATCCTCTTTTGCTTGGGACTGGTAGACGCAATATAGCTTTAGGCGCTCACGCGCTCGGAGAGCGGCGTCGCAAGACATATGCTTGCCATAATGTCGGAAAAATGTCTTTTTTCCCGATAAAGTTGGCAATCGCGTTCTCGGACCGCCCTCCGGCACAGAAATCTTAAATAAGGATGGTACTTGTTCAGTTCCAGCCATTGACGTAAATCCTACTTATTTCTGGGCGCGACCCGCAACTGCCTTTGCAATTTCCCAGGAGCGGAAAGTCAAAGTCCGTTTAAGCTGTTGATAGAGCAGGATGAGAACTTTCGCGGAAAGGCATGCATGCCCAACAACCGCCTCGGGTCCGCTGCCTTGGCCCCGAGAACCCCAGGATATCCATCGTTGTAGAGCAGTAGCAGTTCGGGTTCCCACGCGATATACATGGGATGACGTGCATTGAGCAACATGCTCACGGCGGTCCGCAGCGACCGCGGCCGTTTTCATACCGCTGGGTCTGCTGCTGATGGCTCAGGACATCCCGTTCCTGCGCAAGCCGGTCGGAGAACTGACGCTATGGCTTGAGTATTAGTCGGTTTCCTCAAACACTGGTGGCAGCGCAGGCAACGCCATTAGGAATTACCAGCATGGCGTTGTTGCCTTGATTGAGGCGCCGGCAGAAGCAGCCTCTGGACGGCCCGTACAGGCTGGATTTTGGTCCAGGAACGATGTGGCGGCACGCGAGCGATTTATCGCAACAGGACAGGTGTGCCATCGATACGGGTGCGGAACAACGCATAGGGCTTGCGGCGCAGATCCTGCCCGCCGTGATAGCTGGCCTGGCGATGCAACTGGTTTGCCGTAACATACAGATAGCCATCGCTCGCAATCGACATTGTGTCCGGCCAGAGCAGCTGGGCATCATGAATAACGGGTTCCCATTCCCCATTGGCCTTGCGGCGCAATACAGCGTTGTGCTCATAGTCGGTCGCGTAGATGCGTCCTTCGGCATCCGACTCCAGACCGTCCGAGCCGCAACCCTTGTCTCCTTCGTCGACAATGGTGGCGATCACGTCATGGTCGCCGAGCGATGCATCGGCCAGTGCCTGGGTCGATACGCTGTACAGCCTGCGGCTGCCCAGCGCGCAATAGTACAGACGGGTACCGTCGGCACTGATTGCGATTCCATCCGCCCCCATTGCGGGTCCCGGCATGACGCTGCCATCCGGCTGGCTTTGAAGGAATGGCCGGCCTTCCACGATAGGCATGAAGCTGCTCAGGCTCTCGGTCTTTGTCGAAGGGTGATCATGCAGACGGCGCCAACTCTTGCCATTGGCGAGATCCACCACGATGATGCCGTTGGGCCCCTTGTCCGACGAATCAGTGATGAATGCCATTCCTTCCTTACCCATTTGGAGATTGAAGCGCACGTCGTTGAGATAAGTCGTCGGCAATGCAACGTCTTGCGGAAACAAAATTTTCCCAACCACCTGATCGGTGACCAGATCGACGCAAACGAGCTTCGGGCCGCCATATTGCGTTGGCTGAAACAGTGGACTGCCGGTATCCAGTATCCATAGCCGGTCCGCTGGGTCTACCACGACGCTCTGCACTGATAACAACGCCGCTGCAGGATCCTGCGGATCGCTGGTATTGAATGCTTGATCCGGATACGGGACCGGATTGCCTTCCTTTAGCTCGGCCACAGTAAATTGCACATCGTCCCCCCATTTTGGAAAGTTGACGAAGATGCGCCCTTTGCGTGATACCGTGACGCCCGTTGGCATCGGCCCGTCGAATCGAGCTACTGTCTCCATGGTGCCATGGGGCTCATCGCCGGCAAATTCTGGATGGGTGCCTGTCATATCGTATTCTCTCTTCAAGGAAAAGCCGGATCGGCAAGCCATTGACATCAGCAGGCTCTTGATCGGCATGAGCGGCTTTCGGCCATACTGCTATCAGTTGAACTTCTATGACGGGTTGCTCCCCGCATTCTGCGGCAGTAACTCCACCTTGATCCATCCCGGCTGGCGAGTGTCGAAAGCCTTGTAAGCCTCAATGGCTGACATGATCGGTTCCCGCTGCGTTAGCACGCTGGTCGGATCGAAGCTGCCCCTGCGGATCAGCTCGATCAAGTGCGGGATGTATTTGCGGTGATTGCAGTTACCCATCCGTATGGTCAGATTCTTGTTCATCGCCATGCCGATTGGAAAAGATGTATCGTTGGGCGGATACACCCCGATGATGGATAGCGTACCTGCCTTGGCTAGCGCCTGGATCGCCCACTGCTGTGCTTGCGAAGGTGCTTGGCCCGGATGCCAGTTGTCGCCGTGCGGATGCTGGTGCGGCGCGATCTGCTGCAGTTCCTTTTGGAACTCCTCGCATTTCTCCTGCGCCTGTCGCGCGCCCGGGCCATGATGCGGACATTCAGCATCGACGCCGACAGCATCGATGACTCGTTCAACGCCAGTGCCTCCCGTCAGATCCTTGATTGCTTGCACCGGGTCTTCTTCATCGAAATTGATGACTTCCGCGCCTTGTCGGCGCGCCATCTCAAGGCGGTCTGGACGGTTGTCAATGGCTAGAATCCGACCAGCACCCATCAGCTTGGCCGAAGCAATCGCAAATTGACCGACCGGTCCGCAACCGAATACCGCAACCGTATGGCCGGGTTTGAAGTCGGCGAGGTCGGCACCGAAATAGCCAGTAGGAAAAATGTCCGACAACAGGATAGCCTGATCGTCGCTCACTTCATCGGGCAGCTTGACGAGGTTGATGTTGGCAAAGGGCACGCGGGCTTTTTCCGCTTGCAGGCCGTTGAAACCACCAGCGGCTTGCGGCCCGCCATAGAACGCGGTGCCGGCTGCAGCACCGTTCGGATTGGCATTGTCGCACTGAGCATAATGCCCATCGCGGCAATACGGGCAGTAGCCGCATGCGATCGTCGACGGAATGACCACCCTGTCGCCGACGCAGATATTTCGTACGGCCGGACCCACTTGTTCAACTACGCCGACACCTTCATGACCCAGAACGGTGCCTTCCTTCATGCCGGGAAAGGTACCCCGGATGAAATGCAGGTCGGTGCCGCAGATGGCGCTGGCGGTGAGCCTGACAATGGCGTCGGCCGGTTGTTCGATCGTTGGCTCCGGAACGTCGTCAAGGCGAATATCGCCCACATCATGGAATACGACTGCCTTCATGTACCACTCCTTTACTTTCATCGGACGGCGCCGAAAGCAAGCCACCACCATCAGGCTAGCGCCGTGACGCCTTGCACTCACCGCAGATCGGCAAACTGGAAGTTTGGATAGCCAAATATCTAGTGATGCCCTTGCATGCGAGCCTGGCGTACCTGTGAGCATTGGAAGATCGGCTTGGCATGCTCTGTTCCGAACGAATCAAAAAGAAAGAAAGCCGCCTATGTCCCGCTCTTAAGGACAACTTTCGTCCAGCCTTTCTCGCGGGCGTCAAAGCTCGCATAGCCTTCTGCTGCCTTATCAAGGGACAATTCATGCGAAACGATAAATGACGGATTCGCCTTTCCTTGCTGGATAAGATGCATGAGCTTGCGGTTATAGGCTTTGACGTTCGCCTGGCCGGTACCCATGCGCTGGCCCTTGGTAAAGAAGGTGCCGAAATCGAACGCCAGCTTCCCCTGCTTGGCCAGTTCATCCTCCGCACCAGGGTCTTCTGGCATGAATACCCCGACCACGCCAATTCCGCCAGTCGCCTTCACCGACTTCACAAGGTTATTCATGGTGAGATTCGGTACTTCATGTCCAGGATGGTCATGGCATTGATAGCCTACGCATTCACAGCCGCAATCAGCGCCGCGCCCATTGGTCAGCTTCAGAACCTGATCGACACACGATTCGTCCACCTTGTTGATTGGAATGGCGCCGATTTTTTCAGCGAGCGCCAATCGGTCTTCATGCATGTCAACTACCATGACCTTGGCCGCACCCTTAATCAGTGCCGAGTGCGCAGCCATCAGTCCAACAGGGCCTGCGCCATAGATAACGACAGAGTCGCCCGGCTTGACGCCGGCCAGCTCGGTGGCGTGGTAACCGGTGGGGAAGATGTCCGACAGCATCACGTAATCATTTTCCTTTTCTTCCGCATCCGGCGGCAGCACCAAGCAGTTGAAGTCGGCATAGGGTACCCGCAGATATTCGGCCTGGCCGCCGGCGTAGGGTCCCATTTCGGCATAGCCGTAGGCGGCACCGGCATTGCCAGGATTGGCGATCAGGCAGAACGCGGTCTGGCCGCGCTCGCAGTTTTCGCAAAAGCCGCAGGAAATATTGAACGGCAGGCATACCCGGTCGCCCACCTTCACGCGTTCCACCGCAGCGCCGGCTTCGATCACTATGCCCAGGTTTTCATGGCCGAGGATCTTGCCTGCCTCCACACTAGTGCGTCCTTCATACATATGCAGGTCTGAACCGCATATGTTCGTGGTTGTGATCTTCACGAGCACATCAGTCGGTTTTTCAATCTTGGCGTCAGGCACATTGCTGACCACCACATCGCGCGGTCCTTTATAGACAAGGGCTTTCATCGGCGTTTCCTTTCAGTAGAACAGGCCGAACCCAGCCGGCCTGTTTTCAGCTCAAAATAAGTAAGGTAGACATGCGCCACCGCGAGCTCGCAAGGGCATCAGATACCGTTGACGAACTGAACCAGATCGCGATTGAGACGGTCCTTGTCTGTAACAAACAAGCCATGCGGGGCACCTTCGTACACAAGGTATTGCGGTGCACGCAGCATCTCGACCGTACGCGCACTACTCTCCTTGAGGGGCACCGTCTGGTCGGCATCGCCATGAATCACCAAGGCCGGAACATTGACTGCTTTAAGATCATTGGTTAATTTTTTCCAAGGAAAAGGATTGAATTTCGCACCATCGTTATGAATAAATGACCAAGACAAAGTTCATTAAGAGTTTGGCTATAAATGCTCGACTTCTGGGCTTGTCGCAGTTCAACATGCTTTCAGGGGGAAAAGTTGCAACCGTCTGCTTCAGAGGGGGGATGATGAATTACCACATGGCCGGTTATGGCCGGTATGAGTCTGATCGGCGATTCCTGCCATGACAGCTTGGCGGCGCATTGTAGCCGGTGGCCTCACTATCACTAACTACGGAAGACGACGCCTGAACCGACATTCCAGCCAAGTCGAAGCAGGCGGTGAACGAACCGGCGTTGACGAACGACGACGCTCCATCCAGGTATTCTTCAAAGGCGTCTCAGGAATCGCTCGCTTTAGATGACTGTTTCGCCTTTCGGATCTGTGAAGACATCAAGCCTGACGTTTCGGCTCCATGAAAAGCTGCGGTAAGTCTGCTTGCCGCATTCCGGATGGCGCTGACACAGGAAGGCAGCGGGAAACGAGCCATGCTTGTTGGATAGCAAGTCCCATATCTAAGCGGCGGCGCGCCGTAAATCTGCAAGGCGCGCAAGCTTGGCGGCTGGCGTGGAAAGTCGGGCAAGGATTGCCGTGCCGTGAAGGATCGATCCGTAAGCCGAGGGAACGCCCGCTTGAGGTGTTGGGATCTGCACGTTTCGCTATTTCTGCCATCAGCGCGCCCTACAACCAAGAACTTGGCGCCGTTTCCGCCGTCATTCAACGAGCATGTTATTTCGTCACATGCCAAATCGTTACTTAACCACAATAGGTGGACACATGGAAAAGAATGACGTAGTTTCAACCTTAAACGAATTGATCCAGACCTGCAAAGACGGGGTAGAAGGATTTCGCACCTGCGCCGAGGACATAAACAATCCGGAATTGAAGGCTTATTTTAATGATCGAGCCGAGCGTTGCACCCGCGCTGCCGAAGAGTTGCAAGATCTGGTCATTGACTATGGTGGCGATCCAGCAGTCTCGTCGCATTTAAGCGGCACGTTGCATCGCCGTTGGGTGGACGTTCGGTCTGCGATCGCCGGAAAAAGCGAGCAGGACGTTCTAGACGAATGCGAGCGGGGCGAAGACGTCGCCAAGCACTACTATGAAGCCGCTCTGAAAAAGAACCTGCCCGAAGACGTTCGTCTGATCGTAGAAGACCAATACCGCGGTGTCCAGCTGAACCACGATCAGGTGAAGGGCATGCGTAACCAGGGCCGTGCACGCGACTGATCCGACGATCCGACCGTTCAAGGGAGGCGCGAGCCGCCTCCTTTTTCCTGCAGGTAGCCCTTCCTCGTGCATCAGGCCGCATGCCGAAACTGCGACGCACATCATGACGCAAGACATTATGCACCGGCGAATGAAAACTCTTCGATACCATGCCAGGGGCCGCCTTTGTATTCCCATAACAATAAGCTAGGGGATCGGCCTGTCTGCATCTTCCAGGCTGGCGAAAGCGAATCATAGAGTTCGCGAGCTCGCTGCGCCGATACCTTATTCTGAATGGTTACATGCGGCTGAAAGCGTTGCCGGTCTTGCGGCGTTAGCCAGGCATGGAAACATGCCGCAAGTCGCGCATGCAGCGTCTGCAACTCAGCGCTCATGACTTCGATGGCGACTCCGCGCCCCAGCATCCGGACGCTGGGGAAGGCGATGCTGATCGGTGAAGTCAATGCGGATATCCGTTGCAAATGCGAGCGAACGGTGGGTAGCTCTTTGCCAGGAAGCGCATGAAACAAGGTGACGTGAGCTGACAGAAAGTTGCGCTCTGGCGGAAAATGCATGCGACGCAATGTATCGAGCTGTTCAAAAGAAACAGCATCAAGTTTCAGCGTCACAATAAGCGGAGCTTCTTGTTCCAAGGTAACAGTATCGGTGTGTTGATGTAATGGGTCGCTTGCCCAGTTTAGTTCACGACTGCTAATGTGACGAGATCGTGCGAAAGGCGCGACCGCATTGACGGAATTGAGGACGAATTTTTACGCATAATGTTTATAAAGTCCCTGCAAGCAATCCTTCGTGTTCTTCAAGACTAGGTAATTGCTTTTAGCAGGAAGTTTGCTGTGTACATAGCTTAGTGCCGTTTTCTGAAGTTTCTGCCCATGTTTCAATGGCTTAAGAAGCTTCGGGAAGCCCCCTGCGGATACCTGCGTACACTCTTATTTTCGGTAGACGTTTTCATCCACAGCGCCTAACTTGAGAAGTACAGTACCTCCAATAAATCTATGGACGGTACAGCTATTGACATGCCTTGCGCCGTCTCTTCGAGCTGCCTGGTTTACCTTCTGCTCCTTCGACCACCTTTGCGGGGGCCACCGCAAGCGCCTGGGGGGAATTGGTCAATTTGACCGTAGCCACCTTGTTCTCAATCGCCTCAGAGATATGCTGGCGCAGTAGGCTTGCCGCTGAAATGGTGTCACCTCGTTCAATGGCATCGAGGATTTGTAGATGATCGTGCGTGACATGCACCTGTCGCGGCTGAGCTTGCTTCTCTTGGCGATACTCCGCCAAGCGGCGCATCTGGTACAGATTCCTCAGAATTTGTAACGCAAGCTGGTTATGCGACCATGACATGATCGTTTCGTGGAAACGCGCATTGGACTCAAATCGATCCGAAGCAGAGATGACGTTGTGGCCACCCTTGAGAATGGCTTCCTGCTCCTCGCGTAAGGCACGAAGTTGCACCATGTTCGGCCTAAACCGAGGGCTGAGGATTCCAGCCGGCTCAAGTGCAAGACGGAGTCGGTACATGTCGTCATATGCGTCCTGATTGTCGATGATCGGCAAGAAGCGTACTCCGTAACCGGCCTCCTTAACTGCCCATCCTTCTCGCTGCGCCAGCGTTACGACTCTCCGTATTGCTGAGCGCGTCGCCCCAAACTTGCGCATGAGGTCGGACTCAGTCACCGACCCGGCGACCTCGCCGTTTAGGCGCGCTTCCGCAAGCTGGACGTAGAGCGGATCCTCCGGCTGTCGAAGTCGGTCGAGTACCGTCTCAGGGATAGAGCCGGCGTCAACAGCCAGGATGTACCCCTTGCTTTTTTCATAAGTCGCGACTCCTTCGTTCACCAGGTAGTCCAACACTACGCGCACCGGTGTGCGGGAAGTACCAGTGACTTCGGCAAGCACCGTCTCGAGCAGTCTGTCGCCAGCCTGCAGTTGGCGTTCGCAGACATAGCGCACGATCTCCTTGAGAGTCCTGTTCTGTCCGACCGTAAGCGTTCCCGATGGCATTGAGATCCTTTCCTTGTGGCGCGAGCGAATTATGCACCTTTCAGTTACCCACAGTCTCTGGGAAAAGCACACGTCAGGTTCAACCGCCGTCGTCGAGCTAGAAAACAAGGTAGACCGATGTCATCAGTCGAGCATGGCAAACAAGCTTCCATCCCGTATTTCGTGACACGCAAATACAATAAAGCGAATCATCAGAAAAAATGTGCGCTCCGTCAAAACCATCAGCTTCTGCCTTATATGTGCGCACGATTCTAAGAAAATAGCATTGCCATTATTCGTTTGCGTTTTTTTTAGTACGAATATACACTAAACGCCATTCTTTCCTTTGGAGTGTCCGTTGGCTTACCAACCAAAATTGCCATCAATACTCGGCGCAAGCGTACTTGACACCCTAGACACCCCGGCTTTGGTGGTGGACCTTGACTTGTTTGAAGGCAACATTGAGCGGATATCTACAGCTTGCAGGAAGGCGAACGTTGGATGGCGGCCACACTGCAAGCCGCACAAGAGCGGTGAGGTGGCACAACTCCTGATCGAACGCGGCGCATTCGGCGTCACGTGCGCAAAACTGTCCGAGGCGGTCATCATGGCCGATGCCGGCATTCAAGACATTCTCATTGCCAACCAAATTACGGCGCCGGCCAAGATCGAGAGGCTGGTGGCGCTGCGCAGTCGAGTGGACGTGGCCGTGTGCGTGGACAACATCGACAATGCCAAGGCACTGAGCGACGCGGCTCTGCGCGCTGGTTGTCAACTAAGGGTGCTAATCGAAGTGGACACCGGAACCCGTCGAGCGGGTGTGCTTCCAGGCGAACCGGTCGTTGAACTTGCCAAATCGCTGGTCGACCTGCCAGGTCTGAATTTCGCCGGCGTAATGACATGGGAAGGCCATACCACGCAGATCGTCCCGCCGGAAGCCAAGGAGGCGGCGATCCGAGATGCGATCGGCTTACTTACGGATTCTGCCGATAGGTGCAGGAGTGCCGGGATTCCCGTTCGTATTGTGAGCTGCAGCGGTACAGGGACCTATCAAACGGCATGCCGCCTTCCCGACGTAACAGAGATAGAGGCGGGAGGCGGCATCTTCGGTGATGTGAGGTACAGCACCAAGTATCACGTTGACCTGGATTACGCTCTCTTCATTCTGGCGACCGTAACAAGCCGCCCTACTCCTCAGCGCATCGTGGTAGACGCCGGAAAAAAGGCACTCAGTACGGATGCCGGCACGCCTTTGCCAATCCTTGTATCGCAGGTGGAGTCGGTCAGCTTCTCCGCGGAGCACGGAAAGATTGAACTGAGCACGCCTTCGGATAAGCCACGAGTCGGCGAGAGAGTTGCCTTGGTGCCTGGATACGCCGACACCACGATTCACCTGCATCGGTACATTTACGGCGTACGCGACAACCGTATTGAAGTCATCTGGCCCTTGCGAGAAGACTCGCGGCTGCTCTAGGCCGAATCCAGCTTGACCATGTTGCACCCGGAATGATCGGGATTTCCAACGACTGAACATTTAGGAGCTTTGACCATGACTCACCTCACTCGTCGCGACTTTCTCGCCGCCTCCGCCGCGATGGCCGCCAGTTACATAGCGGGCCCGGTGCTCGCCAACAATTATCCCAGTCGCCCGATCCGGATCATCAGTCCGTATTCACCTGGCGGCGGCGCGGATATGGTCGCCCGCATGGTCGCGCAAAAACTGACGGAAACCATGGGCTGGACCGTCATCGTTGAGAACAAGCCCGGCGCCAACTCAATGATCGGAGCGGGCGCCGTCGCCAAGGGTGATGCAGACGGTTACACACTGCTCATCACGGACACGGCGCATGCCACAAATCCTGCGGTACAGCCCAAGATTGCATTCGATACAAGCAAGGACTTTGCGCCGATTACACTCATCGGTTCGTCGCCGCAACTGCTGGTGGCGAATCCGTCCTTTCCGGCCAACTCGCTGAAAGAGATGCTCGCATTTCCGCGCGATCGTGTGAACGGTTCAGCCGTGGGCACGGGCGGCTCGGGATCGGTGGCGCATCTGCTGTCTGAGATGTTGAAGCTCAAGTCGGGAATTGATCTGGTGCATGTGCCCTACAAGGGCGGGGGTGCGGCGCTCACCGATGCGGTGGGTGGTCAGATTCCCCTGGTGATCAATTCGATGCCAGCCGCCATGCCGTTTATTGAGCAGAAGCGGCTCAAGGTGCTGGCTATTGCCAGCACGGCACGCAACCCCAAACTGCCTCAGGTGCAGACCATCTCTGAAAGTATTCCGGGAATCGTGGGAAGCGCCTGGTATGGTGTACTTGCTCCTGCGAAGACGCCGGCTAACATCCTGCAGCAAGTGAACGAATCGATCGCGAAGGTGCTTGCGCTGCCCGATGTCAAGGCCAAGCTTGCAGCATCGTACATCGACCCCTTGCCGGTAGGACCGGAGGCGTTCTCGAAGTTCCTGACCGAGGAGATCGCCCGCTGGCAGTCAGTCGCCAAGCAGGCCAACATTAAGCTGGACTAGCAGTACAAGGCCGCTTAGCGAATTCAAGCCTATTCGCGACGCGGCAACGTCAATGGGCAATCGTATTCATTAAACAGATGCCATTGCCAGCCGAAGATTAATGGCTCTTTTTATTGAAGGTTCTTCGCAGAGCGCATACGAGAAGATTTTGTCGGTAACAAGATGACAGTTCCCGACTTCTTTAATTTCAAATCGTCAAGACAAGAAAATCGAAAACGGTCTGACTTCGGTTTGATATTTCTACTGTATAGCCTCAGCCAACGGAGCAACACTTGCACCTTCGATACCATGGCGCTTCATTGATTTAGCAAGAAAGCCAGACCGCTTCACACTCTCAACGAATTCAGCAAGATAAGCGCCTGCCGTTTCACCGCGGGTCGTCGGTGTGCCCAATGCCTGTTGAATGACCATGAGACTGCCGGGTAGTAAGCGTAGGCCGGTCAACCGCTGCGCGTCCGCCTCTAGTGCGGATTGCAGGTGGATGTACGGAAGCATCGGTTTGCCTTGGGATGCAGGGCAAGGCGGGAGAAGCGCCGTGTGGCGGGCCACACCAGCGGCGACCAACGCCGCCATGCGCCCAAGACAAGCCGAGGCGACCGTACAGTCATCTGCATTCCGCTCTAGTTGCGGGCTACGCGCTGATCTCACTTTGACTCGCAATAATCCATTCGCCGTTCCCGACGCCACATAGAGTCGTAGTCCTGACTTCCGTCTCAGGACATAACTTCCGCAATCAGTCCTGCGGCCTACGTGAAATCAAACGTTGCGACACTGCGCGACATTGCATTACTTCTGATGTGAGCTGCTTGCTGAGTGATTTGGCGAGACTTCCGCAGCCAATATTTGAGTAAGGTCGTACGCGGGAATAGGCTTGCATCCACTCGGATTCTGCCCGCTCCATAACGGCGAGAAGTCGCCTGAGCCTGAGCTTTCGGCTTTGGCCCGCAACGGTGCAATTGCTGATGTCGCCATCGGAAATGGCGGTACTTGTGCATTTATCGGCCCGATCTCTCTGATTGCCCGGTTGACTATCCCGCGTGCCGGCCGGCCGGAAAAAATATTGGTCAGCGCAGTATGGCGCGCACCCGAACTCGCAAGCGCTGAGCGATGCACTGCGCTGATCTTCGTTTCTGGGCAAAGCAGGTAAGCCGTCCCGATTTGCACGCCAGCGGCGCCTAGTGCCATGGCGCCAGCCACCCCTTTGGCATCGGCTATTCCGCCTGCGGCAATGACGGGCACCTTCACTTCCTGTATCACCTGGCGCAGCAATGCAAAGGTTCCCATCTGCGTAGTCAGGTCATCCGTCAAGAACATTCCGCGATGCCCTCCAGCTTCCAGTCCTTGCGCAATGATGGCATCGACACCACGCGCCTCCAGCCAAAGCGCCTCTTCGACTGTGGTGGCCGAGGAAAGGATCTTGGCGCCGCATGACTTCACGCGGTCGAGCAGCTGTTCGTTAGGAAGACCAAAATGAAAACTTACGACGCGGGGCCGAAACTCATCCAGAATCTCAGCGGCTTGCGCATCGAATGGCATCCGGCCAGACCCAGTGGCAATGGTGGATGAATCGACTCCAAACTCGGCATAGTAAGGTGACAACGTCTTGCGCCAGAGCGCTTCACGTTCGGCATCCACATCAGGCTGGGTGTGACAAAAGAAATTGACGTTAAATGGCGCGTCGGTTTGCGCCCTTATTGCGGCCAGTTCCTTGCGCATGTCGTCCGCGCTTAGCATGGCGCATGGTAACGACCCCAGGCCCCCGGCCTTGCAAACGGCAACCGCCAATGCACTTCCCTGCGCCCCTGCCATGGGGGCCTGGATAATAGGCAGTGATATCCCGAAAAGCTCTTGCAAGTTCATTTGTCGCTCCTCAGTCTGGTTATGAAGTACTAAAGGTGATTCGCTTTAATAATGTATGGCAGTCTATTTGATATGGATATATGGGCAAAGAGCCTATGGATGCATTCTAGAGCGCTTTCGGCTTGACCGGACCAACCATGCCGTAACATTTGCTCACGAGCTCACGATACTGCACTGTGAGGTGACCTTCCTTGCCATGTCGCGTCACCACGCCTTGTCCCGCGCGCAAAACTTATCGTCCTCGTCTGGTCCAGTCAGGCCGAATGCGCTCCAGCATCATTATTCTTCGAACGGCGGCGTGGATGCCGCTGCTAATGGACAAGGTCGACAAGATCGACAAGATCGACGCGATCAATGTCAATGCTCCTGAGCATCGTGCAGTCTAACCAAACGTGAAGGCGTACGCCTCAGCGCCCGTGTCGAGAAAACGGATCTCAAAGCGTCGTGCGCTTACCTTTCCCGCTTGACGCACGAGTTGGTAAAGCCGCGTCTGCGATATGACGCCATTTCCCTCTTCGTCGATATCGGCGCCGTGATCGGCCCCTGGCGCACGACCGTCAATTGTGACTCGTATACGCACAGGCTTGCCGGCCGCACCTGGTCCTAGCACAAGATGGAGATCGCGCGCGCTGAACCGGTAGGCTATACCACTGCCTTCCTTGCTGACGGTACCCCGATCCGCCATGACCGTCCAGGCGCCAAAAAGTCCCCAGTCGTTCAACGCGAGTTCGCCCACGGAGTAGGTCTGGAGTGCGTTTTTCCTGACGGACTCCGGCGAGCGGAGATTGGTCGACTGCTCATAACCGATATAGGTTTCTTCGGAGCCAATCCGGTCGACATCCGGTGCCATTTGCTCATCCGAAGCAGTAGGATGGACCAAATCAGTAGGGACCTTCTCTTTTCCGGCTTCCGCTAACAGTGCCTGAATAGCCCGCTCCGTCTTGTCGTAGTGTCCTTCGCCCAACTGGCGATAACGAATGTTTCCCTTGGGGTCTACCAGATAAATGGCTGGCCATGCACGGTTGCCGAATGCCTGCCAGATGCGGTGATTACTATCGACAGCAACTGGAAAGTCAATCATGAAACGCTTCATCGCGGTGTGGATATTGGCAAGGTCCTGTTCGAACTGGAACTCGGGCGTGTGCACGCCGAGCACTACAAGACCTTTGTCACGGTACTTGTCCGCCCATGCCCGGATATACGGAAAGGTGCGGATACAGTTAATGCAGGAGTAAGTCCAAAAATCGACGAGCACTACCTTGCCGCGTAGTTGGGCCGGTGTCAGCGGTGCTGAATTCAACCAGGTCACGGCCCCTTCCAGTTTCGGTATGGCGCCTTGCACCGGGAGATCATTCGCCGGCCGCGGGATGCTAGCGGTCTCGGAGGCATTGGCTTCATTCATGCCGTAGCGAATGGATGCGATGCTCGCGCAGAACGCTGCAACTACAATCATCACAACCAGGACGGATCGCCTCATTGCATCACCTCACTCGACCTCAGCGCAAAGTTCAAGCTCCACGCACGCACCCAAGGGAATTTGGATGACGCCGAATGCTGAACGGGCATGCCTTCCCGCATCGCCGAAAATCTCATTGAACAGTTCGGAAGCGCCATTTGTCACCAAATGCTGTTCGGTAAAATCCGGTGTCGAGTTTACCATGCTCACCAGCCTAACGATCCGCCGGACGTGGTTCAGGTCACCAATATGGGCATGCAGGGTGGCCAGCAAATCGATGGCTACCGAGCGTGCCGCCATGCGCCCCTCTTCTGTCGTCATAGTTGCACCGAGCTTGCCGCTCCATGCGAAGCCATTTTTCTTTGCAATGTGGCCCGACAAGTACACAAGTTTGCCGCTGTCGGCGGCCATGACATAGGCCGCCGCAGGCGCGCCTGAGGGCGGCAATTCAATGCGAAGCTCCTTCAAGCGTGCATAGATATCATTATGATTCATGGGGTTTCCAGATAAGGGTGCGTCGGACCGTCCTGCTCGGTGCCTGCGTCGATTGCACGCAGGCGGACCAGGAACATCATGCCGGGACCGGCTCATCGATGAAGGCTTCCAGTTCCTTTACCAGGCTTTGCGCTGCGAGCCTGACTAGCGCCTCGCCTTTTTCAGGAGTGGCTTGTCCAGGATTGGAACCGACACGGCCGTCAGGGAAGCGGCTCCGGAATTCAAGCGCCTCGCGAATGGGTCCGGACGGTGCGATTGGCGGTGCATAGTCGGCCGATTTGCGCGCGGAGGGAAACGCCCACTCGGTGACGGCAATTTCGGACGGCGTGGCGTGAGCGCCGTGCCCGGTCGGGAATTGTTCCCGCGCCAGTTCGCCGACGCCCGGCAGGTCCCACCAGTTGCTCAATTTCAGCGCATAGCCGGCGCGGCGCCTGGCGAAACTGGCTTCGGCATACACTTCGGCGAACGCCGCTTCGATGGAGGCAATATTGCCGCCATGGCCGTTCAGGAAAAAAATCTTCTCGAAACCATGTCCCGCCAATGAGCGAATCCAGTCACCGATGGCGGCGATGAAGGTGGACGGCCGCAGTGAAATGGTTCCCGGGAAGGCAAGATGATGCTGCGCCATGCCGATGTTGAAGGTAGGAGCGACCAGGATGTCGGCCGCTTTCTCCGCTTCCTGCGCGATGATTTGCGGACATAGCCAGTCAGTGCCAAGCAGTCCGGTGGGACCGTGCTGCTCATTGGATCCGATCGGCACGACGATGGCGCGGCTGCGCTTCAGATACTGTTCCACTTCGGCCCAGGTAGATAGATGTAATAACATGATTATTGCTCCTTGATGATTCGGCTTTGCCTGAGCCGTACGATAGATATAGGTAGTGAACCGGGTGACGTTACGGCTGCATCGGACGCTTGCTAGCCAGGATGATTAACGATGCGGCAATCGGCAGCATGGCAATCACCAGGACGCCGAGGTGAAGGCTTCCGCTGGCGGTCTTGGCCCATCCAATGATCGCTGGTCCCCAGAAGCCGCCGGACAGGCCGATCGTGTTGATAAGCGCAATCCCGCCGGCAGCCGCCGGTCCCTTGACATATTCGGACGGCATCGCCCAGAACACGGTATAGGCCATCCAAAAACAGGAGGTGGCAAGCGTTAGCAGAATGAGCGAAACAACGAGATTGCCATCCACCAAGGTGGTCGCGGCCAGCAGCAGGCCGCCCGCGGCCGCCGGCACCGCGCTGTGAAAGCGGCGCTCTCCTACCTGGTCGGAGCGGCGGCCCATGACATACATGGCGACCGCAGCGGCGATGTAAGGTATCGCAGAGTAGCGGCCAAGCTGCACGGTATCGGTGACGCCCTGCGCTGCAATGAAGGAAGGCAGCCAGAAGCTGAGGGCATAGATAGTGGCAATGATGCAGAAGTAGGCCGAGGCCAGCACATAGATCTTTGGATTCCTGGCAACGGCCTTGAAGGAATGGCCGTGTGCTGCGCCACAGCTGACTTCGGCTTCGAGAAGCCGCTTTTCATCACTGGACAGCCAAGTCACGTCTGCTGGCCGGTCCGGCAGAAACTGCCATGCGATGATTCCAAGGAGGACGCAAGGCAAACCCTCGACCAGGAACATCCATTGCCATCCCGCCAGTCCGGCCGTGCCATTGAGTGCGGTGATGAGCCACGCCGATACCGGGCCGCCGATGATGCCGCCGAGCGGACCGGCCAGAAATACCAGTGCGATCGCCCGAGCCATGCGTTGCGGACCGTACCAGCAAGACAAGTAGTAGATCATGCCCGGGGCAAACCCGGCTTCAAAGACGCCGAGCAGAAAGCGAAGTGCATAAAACGTGGGCACATCGCGGACGAAGAGCATGCATGCCGAAGTGATACCCCAAAGCACCAGGATCCGGCTGAATGTTTTCCTGGCTCCCACTCGGGGCAGCATCAGGTTGCTCGGTATCTCGAACAGGACGTATCCGATGAAAAATATCCCTGCGCCCACGCCATAGGCGGCGTCAGACAATCCAAGGTCGGCTTGCATTTGAAATTTGGCGAAGCCTACGTTAACCCGGTCGAGATATGCAAACAGGTAACAGATCAGCAGAAAGGGCAGCAACCGCCAGTTGATCTTGCTATAGAGAGCCGGGACGTCATTTCCTGCGACTGTGGTGGGTATGGCTAACATGCGTATCTCCTTGTGAATCGGTCGATTGTTATTGTTGTGTGAACCGATGATGCCACTACGGATTGCCCACACCAAGAGCAACTAAGTTCACACTTCGTTCTTTTTTGGGCAACACAAAGCAGGTTTGCGTATCATGTTGATATGGCAAGCACCAAGGAGGATGGAAATGCGAGAAATCAGTCAGCAACGCCTGAGGTATTTTCGCGAAGTGGTCATGCATGGTTCGATTCGCAGGGCCGCAGACAGCCTCAACACGTCGCCTTCCGTGATCACCCGCCAGATTAAGCTGCTTGAGGAAGAGCTCGATACCGCCCTCTTCGAACGCGAAGCCCGTGGCGTCAAGCCGACGGCGGCTGCGGCCCATCTGTTGGAGTTCTGGCATGGTTACCGGTCACACCAGGAAAAACTCGAAGACCAGCTGCATTTGCTGAAGGGGTTGCAGCAAGGCGAAGTCAAGCTTGTATTGAGCGAGGGCTATGTGGATCCGCTCGTCAACGAGGTACTCGCGCCATTTTGTGCCCGCTACCCCAAGCTCCAGATCAGCATGACCATCCTGCCGGTAGACGATGTGCTTAATGAAGTCGCGGAGAGCCGAGCGCATATCGGGCTTGCTTATAACCCGCCACCGCATCCACGCATCGAGTACAAGGCAAGCGCAGCGCAGCCTGTTGTCTTGCTGTTGCGGCCTGATCATCCATTAGCGGTACGGGGCGGTGCTGCCAGCATCGAAGATCTGCTGTCGTTCCCGCTTGCAATCATGCCCGCCACATTCGGAATTGGCCATGCGGCAGCACTGGTGGAGTTTGCAGAGAATATCAAGCTGCGCCCTACCCTGGTCACCAATTCGCTTACGGCTTTGAAGCAGTTAGTCGCCTATGATAACTTCATGACGCTGATTGGGGAATTTGCCGCCTATCGGGAAATTGCGTCGGGAGATCTTGCCGTTGTACCGATCGATCATCCCTTGTTCAAAGCTACCCATGCGCGGCTTCTCGTAAAGTCCGGCAGGCCGCTTCCGGCTGCTGCAATGGAGCTGCTCAACTACATTTTGCAACGGATGGCGATGTTCGGTGTTCCAGCCTGAAACGTCGCCGGCCCACGCCTAAGGCAATGGCGACCTGACCTTAGGTTTGCGAGGGAAAGCCCGTGCTTCTCTTCCATGGGCAACTGATGTGCCCGGATTATAAAATAGCTTGAATACGGCATCATGCGGTTCCGCTAGAGCGTTTACACGCCGACTTGCCATAGCCGGAATGGCGAATGTATCGCTCAAACTCATCCGGAGCGAAGTCGTCAATTAGTTTTCCGATGAACGACCGTAGCTCTGCGACCGTGCGTTTGGCTGCTTTCTTAAGATAAGTTCTCATCCTGGAGAACACCTGTTCAATGGGATTGAGGTCCGGACTGTACGGTGGCAGGAAGCGCAATTGTGCCTCAGCCACCGTCAATGCTTCTGCGAATGAAGCCTATGAAGTACGCCTGCACGAGGAAGTCACGCCACAGGCGGCGAAAAGGAACCCGCTAGACCGCCCCGGCACGTTGGCTCATGACCTGCCGTGAGGCTTGTTCCGACAAGCCTCCTCCGCCAGAGGTGGCTGCACTGCTAGCCTTCCTCACCTCGAGCTACGCAATCAACCTCTCTGTCCGGATTTAACAAACTGCCGCTCAAACCTTCCAACAACAGAGCTTGTTTGCAATACTCGCAATTGAAGTGCTGATGGATTTTATTTGACACAGAAATAAAAGCTCCCGAGGCATCTCTATGTCGGGGCCTTCTCTCTCTCTATCCGCGAGCTTCCGAAACGGAGCGTGATTCTTTTAAAAGCGGCGGCGAGATAAGTTGGAGTGCCTGCTGCCCGGTGCAGGATGAGTATTTGATTTTGCCGGTAACGAGCACCAGGCATTAAGATTTCAGAAATGACCATAGGCATCACAAGAAACGCTATGATCGCTAAAATTTAGCCGCGATCGCTGCCACTTCCCCAAATGGCAGGCCGGAGCATGACAACGAATGGCGCACGACATCGAGAAACGCACGCATGCCGGCCGTCAGGTGGCGGTGCCCGGGATAGTAGACGCTCAAGCCCGGCAACGCAGGAGACCAGTCATCCAGTACCTGTACCAGACGGCCCTCGTCCAAGGCTGTTCGTACCGACCATTCGCTGACCCACGCCAAACCGGCGCCGAGTTCGGCCGCTCGGATCATCAAATGATAGTCGTCGAAGGTCAATTGGCCGGCCGGCTCGATGGTCTCCGCCACTCCGTCGCGCTCGAACTCCCAGCGGTACAGGGCGCCGCTGGGCAGGCGCGTGCGAATACATTGGTGGTCGTGCAAGTCGGCTGGGACCAGCGGCGCCGGACAGCGCCCGAAGTACTCGCGCGCACCCACGACGACGAAGCGTATCGGCGGCGTGCAGGGAACCGCCACCATATCCAGCGGCAGATGCTCCACCTGACGGATACCCAGGTCGAAGCCCTCGGCCACGATGTCGACCAATCTCCCGTTTGTCACTAGATCGACCTGCATCTCTGGATACTTCGCGACGAACTCGAGCACGATCGGTGCCAGCACCATTTGAGCCGCGCCCTCAGATGTATTAATGCGGATGGTGCCTGAAGGGGTGTCGCGCAGGGCACTGACGCCGGCGATCGCCTGTTCAATCCGGTCCAGCGCTGGCTTAACTTCAGCGAGGAACTGTTCACACGCTTCGGACGGAGCGACGCTGCGCGTGGTGCGATTGAATAGACGCACGCCCATACGCGTCTCCAGCGCCGAGATGCTGTGACTGAGGGTCGAAGGCGACATGCCAAGCGCAGCAGCGGCCTTGCGGAAGCTCCGATGTTCGGCCACGGCGACAACGGCGTTCAGTTCATGCAGAGCAGCTTGTTTCATGGAAGTCATGCGAACCGGCAAGCCGGGTTGCAAGCATGCATTATCACTAGTGCATAAGTATAGCCGCCTCGGGCACGGCATACTGATTATTCGATTCTATTCATTACCTCATGCAATTCGGGACGGATTGTCGGTACGACTGCCTCCCCTTACCATTTCTTGGCGCGCGCACCTCATCCCATATGCCAGAAAGGTAACTTCATGAGCAAGACAGTTCTCATCACCGGCTGTTCATCCGGTTTCGGCCACGCCGCCGCCCTGTACTTTGCCCGTCAGGGCTGGAACGTCATCGCCACAATGCGTGTGCCCAAGGATGGCGGCCCCTTGGCCCGCTTCCCCAATATTCTGGTGACCCGTCTCGACGTGCAGGATCCGGACAGCATTACCCGGGCCATCGCCGATGGCATTGAACGCTTCGGCAACATCGACGCGGTCGTGAACAATGCCGGCTTCGGCTTGTTCGGCGTGTTCGAGGCGGCCGCCGAAGCAAAGATGCATGAACAGTTCGACGTCAACGTGTTCGGTCTAATGCGCGTGACTCGTGCCATCTTGCCCCATTTCCGCGCCCGACGTAGCGGCACGATCATCAACATCACTTCCGGTGCCGGCGTGTTCGGCCTGCCGATGATCTCGCTGTACACTGCCACCAAGTTCGCGGTGGAAGGCTTCTCCGAATCGCTCAGCTATGAACTGTCGGCGTTGGGCATCGCGGTCAAGATCGTCGAGCCGGGCGGCGTGCTGGATACTGGCTTCGGTGACCGCAGCGGCTCGGAGTCACAGGAACTGAACCCAATCGCCGACTATGACAACTTCAACGCTGCCGCGGCGAAAATTTTTGCTAACCTGCGCGGCCAGCGCCTGGCCACAAGCGAGGACGTGGCACGGGTGATCTTCGAAGCCGCAAGCGACGGCAGCAATCGACTGCGCTACGTCGCCACCGACGATATCGTGCCGCTGGTGAAGGCGCGTCGAGAGACTACGGAAGACACCTATATGACCATGATGCGCGCACGCTTTCCCGTCGCGGAATGCGAAGGCTGCGCTGGGAACGCCGATGTAAGGTAATCGCCGCACCCATTATTGCAGCTCGGCCGACCACTGTCCCGTACGTTGCATGGACGGTGGTCGGCAATGCCGGTGGCATGGGTGCATTACGCGCACTTGATCGCGGATTACGCCATACAAGAAGCAGCATGCGATCAGTCCCTTCAAGTATTCAAAAAGGCTTGAATCAGCCGATTGAATACCGCCGAATGCGTAACGTTCATGCCATGGGATGCACCTGTGATGGTTTGTTTGCGCGCGTACTGGATCCAGCTCTCTAGCTTTTCAACGTTGGCGCGATAGATTCCTGGACTCTTTTCTCCTGCAATCAATAGCGTCTGGCACCTCACCTTAGCTGCTGAGACACGTGTGTAAGCCGGTAATGGATCTCGAAACTGCTTTGGAAGCGTGGATGCGTTATCGATTGCCATCGTACGAAAACTGACAGGGCTCTTTCGCCAGACGCCGGGTATGCTAACCGAGTCGACGAAGAGTTCCACTCCAGCATCAATCTCGCCACTCTCGATCAGCTTGGCCACTTTTACACGAAGGGCATCCGTTGAGACCGGAGATACCGCTTCCTGCGTTGCACCGGTATGCAAAGGACCACCCGGATCAGCGAGCGTCAGCGTTTTAACCAGATACGGGTATTCATGCGCCAGATGAAACGCGATGCATCCGCCTCTCGAGTGCCCCACAAGATGGACCGGCCCGATATCCATTACCGTGATGAATTCGGCCAGTTCATCGACGTGTGCCCTCCATCCAAACTGTCCTTGTTTGCCGGCATCGGCTGCGGGCCAATAGTGACTAAGACTGATTGAAATGCAGAAGAAGTGTTGTGAAAGAATGTCTGTTTGACTATTCCAATATCGGTAATCGCAGAGGGAACCGTGAACAAACACCAGCGGTTCTCCCGATCCGCGAGCAACATATGGAATGGAGATGCCGGATGGAATCGAGGCAAAGCGCAACTCAGAGTTCACAAGGACTGATGGGTCGGTTCGGGCATTCATAAATAGGCTCCTTTCCGATACTATGCACGACACCGTCATCTAAGAAAATCGCGTAATATTGAACTCACTTATCAATTTATCTGATACCAATGAAAGCACTCGATCTGGACGTCCTGACGATGATCGTAGCCGTGGCTGACACGGGAAACATCAGCCGCGCAGCCGAAGTCGTCCATCGCTCGCAGTCGGCGGTGAGCATGCAGATCAAGACGCTTGAGACTGCGCTCGGCAAGCCGCTTTTCGTACGAGGGTCCAGAAGCGTCATCCCGACACAAGATGGTGAAGTACTCCTGGCATACGCAAGACGTATGCTCACCCTACGCGATGAAGCATGGGCTGCAGTGGTTCGACCCGACGTCACCGGACGCGTCGTCATTGGTGTACCCGATGACTACGCGTCATCATTATTGCCCCCGATCCTGAAGAAGTTTTCTGCCATCTATCCGAAAGTGGAAATCCAAGTGGTCGGACTGCCGAGCGTAGCGCTCGCCCCCATGGTAAAGGATGGAACAGTCGACTTAGTTTGCGGGACCCGTGTAAAGGGCTTGTCGGGAGAGTTCATCCGGTTCGAGCCCATGGTCTGGGCAGCGGCACCGAGTGCACATGACATTTGGCGCGAGAGACCGCTTCCAATTGCTGTTTTTTTGTCTGGCAGCGTTGCGAGGGAAAATGCGATCCGTAGTCTAGAGCGAGCGAAAATCGGCTATCGGACTTCTTACGAGAGTCCAAGCCTGCTTGGACTGCTCAGCATGGTCGACGCCGGCTTGGCAGTGGCCCCTCTCGCGCGGTGTGCTGTTCCGGCTCACCTTACCTTGCTCGGCCAAGCACAGGAATTGCCAGAAATTGCCCCGCTGGAGGTCATCCTCGCCCGAAGCGCCAAATCCAACCGTCCGCCATGTGACTTTCTCGCCGAAAAGATCATGTCAGAGTTACGGCGCTAACCGATTTTCCCCGGTGCGAGAAAAAGAATTAGAGTTCATTGCATAAACACTTCCGCAGCAAGGTGATGAAGCAATGAAGATATACGGAACTGGTTAAAGGCTGATTGTACGACTCGCATCGAGCAAGAATGCGTCGGCACTTGTTAAGCCTGGCAGATAGGCGTTCTAACCGGGACGTGAAAACACTTATGGAATATGTTGGCTGGAAGGATGTCCGTTCAGCCATGCGTTATGTCGAGACTGCCGCCCCTTCGCACGGCACCGTAACAGTGAAATGTTGGCGCTCGATTCCCGGAAATGCGCGGCTGGATCCAACTTGACAGCGATCTCTTTTGTCTTTTTCGGATTAACGTTCCATAGTGCCTCGGAAGGGTATCGAGTGACATTCAATTAGCGTCAAAAACGATAAGAGACTACTTAAGGCCCGCCTGCTGATTCCGATCAAATCGGAAATCGAAAAAAAGCCGGGTAATTTCCCTTCAAAACTTTCTCTTGCCAAGAGTGGCCCGAGGGGCCTTCGATGCCATCAGATCATATAAAACCTGCGCGGCCGGAGACAACTTGCTAGTTTTGCGAGTAATCAATGCCAAAGTTCGAGAAACCACCGGCCTAACGAGCGGGATTATTTTCAACTGGGGATATGCTCCTTCCTGCATTGCCAAGCTTGGTACGACGGCCGCGGCGACACCTTTGGCCACCAGCCCCACAGCGGTCGAGCTTCGTTGTACTTTGTATTGCACATGCAAAGCCAGCTTGGCGGCGGAACCTGCCAAGCTGCTATCACTAAGCAAGCCATCGAGTAACGACTGGTTCCCACCGACCCTGCCAGCGAAGATCAGCGGGTGACTGACCAAACTGGCCCAGTTGAGCGTGGTATGCACTGCCAAAGGATGATCATCGCGGCAGATTAGGACAAAACGGTCTTCTAGCAAAGCAGTAGAGATAAGATCAGGATGGTGTGGTGTCGCGAGATTGATGCCGAACTCCGCTTCCCGCCTCAATACGGCTTGCTCCACACCAAATGACGAATGATCCAGGATCTGGATGCGGTTCTCCGGATAAAGCGTCGAATATTCATGAATGATTGCGGGCAGATATTGAATACCCACGGTAGGCACGCACGCTACGGAGACATCGCCTCGATGCGCCTTCCCGGTCTCTCTTATTTCGGTTAGCGCGGTAGAAAGCTCTTCCAGCAGGCGTCGCGCTCGCGGGAGAAAATCCTCGCCTATTCCAGTGAGACTTACTGATCGAGTCGTTCTTTCCACCAGCGTCACACCAAGAAATTTCTCAAGGTTACGCAATCGTTGCGTCACTGCAGTCTGGGTAACGTTCAGCGTATTGGCCGCCTTTTGGAAGCCGCCATGATCAGCGATGGCCACAAAAGCTTCCACACCGAGAATATCGATTTTCATAAGAAAATTGAATCAATCCGCATAATAAATTCATTTTACTCCGCAAATGCAGTGCTATATCGTCTCAATGACGACACTATCTGTACACATACACGCCAACCCTACAAATGAACATTACTGCACAAGCTGCCATAGCATCACCAGCGATCCGCAAACTGTCGGGGTTCGAATTGTTTTGGGCCTTTTCTCAGATTGCCCTCTCTGGTTTTGGCGGTGTTTTACCCTTTGCCTATCGTGGTCTGGTTGAACAACGTAACTGGCTGACAGCATCAGAATTTGCCGAATACCTCGGACTCAGCCAAATGCTGCCAGGAGCAACTATATGTAATGTGGCCTTGATGGTAGGCCACAAATTCAATGGAATCCGGGGTGCATTCTGCGCACTAGCGGGCATGATCTTCTTCCCCTTCCTGTTAGTGATCGCCCTTGGAGTCGGATACCAATACTTTGGCGAGCTAACTCCGGTGAAGAATGCCCTGAAAGGAATGGGTGCGGTCGCCGCTGGCTTGATCTTGGGAACAGCAGCCAAGATGGCACTGAAGATTCTTCAAGAGACACTTCAACGTCCTATCCGTGCTTCCCAAGTGGGCCTCGCTGGCCTTGCCTTCGCCGGCATCAGCGTACTGGAGTGGAAGCTTATCTACGTATTTGGCTTATTGGCAATCGGTGGCACATCGCTCTTTTATGTGATTGGGAGAAAGCATGGACAATGACGTGGACATCCTTGGATTTTCCGCCCATTTGGCGTTACTCTCGTTGATGGCCGTCGGCGGCGGCCTGGTGATGATCGCGCCCGAAATAAGCGAGTATGTGGTGACTGATAGGGCATGGCTATTGAAGGAACAATTCACGGCTGCTTACGTCCTTGCTCAAGCAGCACCTGGGCCAAACCTTCTTTTTATTTCTTTGATCGGATGGTTTATAAGCGGATGGTACGGTGCAGTGGCTGCCACCGCCGCCGTGCTTCTCCCGTCGATCCTAATTACGCTCGCGCTCATCAGAGCCCGTGTGCAACACAGCGCAAGCAAGTTTTCTGTTGCATTAAGTCGAGCGATTGCGCCAATCTCAATAGGATTGCTCGTTGCGACGGCATGGGTCTTTGCCACTGCCACCGACGCAGGCTGGCACGGATATCTGGTCACGGGCATCACGGCCCTGCTACTCGTTAAAACACGTCTCAATCCAGTATTGCTTATCGGACTAGGGGCATTGGTAGGCGCATCTGGGCTAATCTGATACCCGAAGTACGAAGACCGTCATCATTAGAGAACTCACAGCGAGCTTGATATGAATGATCCCCAAAGAGCATTAACACTTCAATTGCTGGAATGGATTGATCAAGGAAATCACCCTTATAAGGAGGTTCTTGAGGTCTGGAAAAGCTCCTGCCCGAGGCTAACCGTGTGGGAAGATGCATGCGAAGCAGGGTTAGTGGACGCCATGCCTGGCATGGCCGGCACTGTTTTTCTTACGCAGAAAGGCAAGGCATTTCTGATGTCCGTTAGCAGTCACAGCCGTATATAACAAAGCTTGTAAAAATGGCGCCACTGCCGATTCAACAGCAACGGCCACACTTTCGTGAATGTGCAAAGGTATCCTTACCTTCCGCAGTTAAGCCGCCGTTCCGAAAGAAACCATAGAATCGTGATCCTTTCCGATTGGTGACGAATGAAGTTGATGTTGGATAGCGAGTGCAATTGAGCTTGTCACTGCAGTGTTTACCAACATCGCTTTGTTCGAACTCCAAGGTCAGCAGGTTTTTAACCGTGAGCTTGCAAAACTGGGATACCGACCACCGATGTGGCATCAAGTTTCTCGAATCCTACGATCAGAATACGATCCGGTCTTCTTTATTGGGCAAGGCGCTCCGCCGGTCTAGCGCTCGGGCGCGCCAGCGGCCGTACTGTGGCGTCTGAACCCCGGCGCCAACAGAGCGCGTGCTCCTTCCCAGTTCTGTGCATTAGTTTCATCTGCGAACGATCGTATCAGTGACTTGTTCTCTTCAGACATAGCACACCTGGTTAAATGGGTGCCGAGTGTTATATCTCTCGCTTCTAGCAGCGTCACCTCGGCAACGGTTTGGATTAAACTTTGGGAGATCCTCCGCATACTGCTTCGCAACGATCATCCCTTGCCGAGACATGTCTTTACTCTCGAACGGTGATTTCTATGTCAATCGCTGATGATATGCACGACAGCAGGCTGATAAGCACCGGAGCGATCCGGTGCCTGCTTATTGTTTTAGAGCGAGTTACTGGATCTCGTCGTCGCCAATATTGATGGCAGCTAGAGTAAGGGAAACTTGGTGCGCCCACTGTCGATCAGTATGAACTCGCCGGTAGTCTTACGTGCGCCGTCGCACAACCAGAAGCAGGCATCGGCAACATCTTCCGGTGCGATGGTAGCGCTCATGGGCGTCGATTTAATATACGTCTGACGGATTGCTTCATAGCGTTCCGGCCCGAGGCCGTTCTGCAACCATGGTGTTTCCACCATGCCGGGCCCCACTGCATTGATACGCACCTCCGGCGCCAGCGCTCGTGCCAAGCCAAAGGTCATAGCGTTAAGTGCTCCCTTTGATGCCATGTAGGCGACGCTGGAGCCAATGCCCGATACTGACGCGACCGACGATACATTAACAATACCGGCTCCAGGATTGCGTTTCATCAAGGGCGCAAAGGCTCTTATCATCTGGTAAGCACCGATAACGTTGACTGCGTAAATATCCTGAAAATCCTGCGCATTCAATCCTTCCAGATTGGCGGCTGCAACGAATTTGGTCGTACCAGCATTGTTGACCAGCGCATCGCATCTTCCCCATTTTTCCTCAACCGCACTAGCGAGTGCGCGGCAGTCCGCGTCGTCTGCAACATTTGCCTTATATAGCAATACCTCCGCACCGAACGCCTGGCAATCGTCAGCGACTGCGCGTGCCGGCTCCGCATTACGGGAAAAATTAATTACTACGTTGTAGCCATTCTTGGCGAACCGCCTGACGGTAGCAGCACCAATGCCTGAAGAAGAACCCGTGACAACTGCGACTTTCCTATTCACCTTTGTCTCCTTTTCGTTGTATTCTGCTTAGATAACGAGTCAGCCTGTTTTGCCTGATGGGATCAGTGCCGACTCAGCGAACAAGTAATTATAGTCCGGGTACGCCATAGCATCCACACGAGACGTCTAAGCATGCCATTGCGGTCAACATCAATTCTGATACGGCGTCGGTGCAGTATCAGATTTTTGTTCAGCGGCCGATTTGCGACATTATCGCCAGAATATCTCGCGCCAACTGTTCGCCTTCCGTTTCGCAGATCGTCGCATTGGATAAGCCGCTCTTTTGTTGTGTTATCCGGCATGGAGGCAGCAAGGTACGCGGCCTCCATGCTCGTTTCAGGGTACCGGCATTGAAACAGGTTTGCCACTATCCTTCAACAGGACGACCAGAAACCTGGCGGGCTTGGTAAGGCTGGCGTTGCGTGAGACCGTGTGTATATCGTCCGGGCCTTCGTAGAAGGTCTGGCCCGGTGTCAGCGTGACGGATTTACCACCTTGCACGCCCATCACAATTGAACCCTCAAGCACATAAACGAACGCGTGCGCATTGTGACGATGCACCGCGCTTTCTCCGCCGGGCGGATAATCGACTGTGATGACTAGTCCTTCCTTGCCTGGATAGTCGGCTAGGGTTTTGGTCATCAGCGGCGTCACCTGTGCCTCCGGCCGAACCTGCTGTGCGCCGGCGGTGCCAACTGCCGACAGCAGCAACATAAAGAAGATCTTAAGAATATTCATGGCTTGTTCCTCGTGGTGGCCTGCAAAAAGCAATCGTGAGTGGGTTTGAAGGGGCGCAGGCCTTACTCAACTGCGCCGATGCCGGGTCAGGACAGGCCAGACTTGTCGATGCCGAATGCCTTGTCGTACGTGCCGGGCGCGACACGAAAACCCACGTTGACGCGATTCCAGGCATTGATCGACATCACCAGGAAAGTCAGATCCGACAATTCCTTTTCAGAAAATTGCGTACGGGCGAACTCATAGACGTCATCGGACACGCCTTTGGGGGAAATCCGGGTCAATGCTTCGGTCCAGTCCAGAGCGGCGCGTTCACGTGGATTAAACAGCGTGGACTCGCGCCAGATGGCGACATGGTGCAACCGTAGCGGTCGCTCCTCATGTATCGTCGCTTCCTTAACGTGCATGTCGACGCAGAAGGCGCAACCGTTGATCTGCGATGCCCGGATATCCACGAGATCGCGGATCGATGTCTCGATGGAGGACTGTCTGAGGGCGAGGCTGAATTCGACGAATTTCTTGAACAGCTCCGGAGACTGCTTCTGGTAATCGATGCGTTGGGTCATGATGAATCCTCCATGTAAAAAAAGATTTGATACCAGGCTGTGTCTGATAAGCGTCGCGAGCGTTCCGGATTGGCGCCGAGGGGCGCACGCGTACGCAGGGTACGCCGAGCACCGCAGGCGTCAATCCGGACCGCGCAGCGACTTATCAAACACAGCCTAGTGGTGTGAGTTGGAAATTTGTTGAAAGCAAATGTGGCGAAATTATGTCGAGACAAGGAAAAAAGCACAGCAAGACCGTGTCTCTGCCAGTCGTTGCGCGCATTGTTGACGCAGTATCGGCTGATTCTCGTCCACCATTTGATCAACAAATTCTTAACTCGCACCACTAGGCCACGCGGCCCCTGAACTGCAGGCTTATCGTTGTGCCGATGAGCGGCTGAGCCAGTTGTGAAAGCGTGTCGGGCCGATGCGCGCTTCATCGCTCGTGACGAGAGATCGGTCATCCAGTTCGCTGCCGAAGTAGCGTGCATGCACATCGGCGATTATCTGCCTCTTGTCGTTGCGCGCGGCAAGGAACTTGCCTGCAAGTACATCGAGAGGGAAGCGATCGGGACCGCCCACTTCGACAATGCCATTCACCGGCGCCCCGACCGCGAGATCGCACAGCACAGCCGACACGTCGTCAGCCGAGATCGGCTGGATAAGGGCGGGCGAAAGACGAATTGTGCTGCCGTCATCACCCGAGTTGATAATGCCTTCGATGAATTCGTAGAATTGCGTCGCACGCAGAATGGTGTAAGGAATCTTCGACGCCTTGATGAGGTTTTCCTGGACGACTTTCGCCCGGAAGTAGGCATTTTCCGGAAGGCGGTCGGCACCAACGATCGAGAGTGCGACGTGGTGCTCCACTCCTGCCTCAGCTTCGGCGGCGAGAAGGTTTCGACCCGACGTTTGGAAGAACTCCAGTACTGCCCGGTCCTCAAATGACGGAGAATTCGCCACGTCAACGACGACCTCGGCGCCAGCCAGTGCTTCAGCCAGTCCTTCCCCGGTAATCGTATTTACGCCCATGCTAGGCGATGCCGCTACAGTCTCATGACCATAAAGGCGTAGCCGGTTTACAATGTTTGAACCGATAAGGCCGCTACCGCCGATAACAACTATTTTCATGTTTCGCTCCTTGACTCAGTGTCTGCCTTCTTCATTGCTGCGATCGATGTATGCAGTATGCTTTTCGGCCGGATGAAATACTTTGCCGATGCATTGTGTTTGCATTGAGTTTGCTTTGGATATTTATTTAGAGATACGCGTCTGCGCGTTGGCATCACTGCCCCGTGGCCTTGCCGAGTACCAGGCGCGTGCGTACAGAAAGGGGGCTGCAAGTGGTATTAGTGTTTGAGGATTGCGTGCTCGACCTGGATCGGCGGGAACTCCTCCGGGCATCCCGGACCGTTGCAACCGCACCCCAGGTCTTCGACGTGCTGGTCTTCTTGGCGAAGAGCCGCGAGCGTGTCGTCAGCAGGGACGAACTAATCAACGCGATATGGTCCGGCAGGATTGTTTCGGAATCGACCCTGGCCAGTCACATCAACGCGGCACGCAAGGCGGTGGGCGACAACGGCGAGCAACAGCGCGTAATTCGAACGATTGCCCGCAAGGGATTCCGGTTCACCGCTGATATCAAGGAGGTCAAGCCATCGGATGGAATCGATTCATCTGGCACGTCTTCCGCGACAGAGATTCAAGCACAATGCGCTCCAGCCTTGCCTGCCAGACCGTCGATTGCAGTCCTGCCGTTTGTCAACCTGAGCGGGGACAAGGAGCAGGAATACCTGGCCGACGGCGTGGTAGAGGACATCATCGCGGCCTTGTCGCAGTATCGCTGGTTGTTTGTCGTTGCGCGCAATTCAAGCTTTACCTATAAAGCGCGTACGGTGGACATAAAGCAAGTTGGTCGCGAGCTGGGCGTGCGCTATGTGCTGGAAGGCAGTTGGCGAACCGCAAAAAATCGCGTGCGCATCACGGGTCAATTGATCGATGCAACAACAGGTACGCATCACTGGGCAGGCCGCTTCGAAGGTGTGCTTGAAGACATCTTTGAACTGCAGGATCAGATTACAGAAAGTGTAGTCGGCGCGATTGCGCCACAGCTTGAGCGGGTGGAAATCGAGCGTGCGAGACGCAAGCCGACGGAAAGCCTTGATGCCTACGATTATTATCTGCGTGGCATGGCCAGGTTGCATCATGGCACCAAGGAAACCATCGACGAAGCACTGCTGCTCTTTAATAAGGCAATAGCGGCCGATCCGAATTTTGCCTCATCCTACGCGATGGCGGCATGGTGTTATTGTTGGCGCAAGCTCAACGGTTGGATCACCGATCGCCCACAAGAGATTGCCGAGGGTGTTCGGCTGGCTCGCCAGGCTGTCGAGCTGGACAAGGGCGATGCAGTTGCTCTTACGAGGAGCGGCCATGCTCTTGGCCATCTCGCCGGCGATCTGCCGGGCGGAATCGCTCTCCTGGACAAGGCACTCATGCTCAATCCGAACCTTGCAGCAGCCTGGTTCCTCAGCGCATTCCTCAAGCTCTGGCACGGCGAAACGGATGCAGCTGTCGAGCACTTTACGCACGCCATGCGATTAAGCCCCCTGGACCCGGAAATGTATCGAATGCAAGCCGGAACGGCTGCTGCCTATCTCTTCATGGGGCGCTTTGACATGGCGTCGTCATGGGCGGAGAAAGCGATTCGGGATTTGCCAAGTTTTCTGCTGGCAGCCGCCGTCCTTGCCGCGAGCCATGCACATGCCGGACGGATAGCCGAAGCGAAATGCGCGATGGAGCATTTGCGTGAGCTTGATCCTACTTTGCATCTCTCCAATATCGTGAACTGGTTACCGATCCGTCGACCAGAGAATCTCGCCACATTGGTGGACGGGCTTCGTAAAGCGGGGTTTCCGGAATAAGGAGATTCGGCCATGTCGAACCTTGAAGGCTTCCAGAAGCACTCAAGACGTGCGTATGCAGACAATCTGTAAAGAAGCTATTGGATGTTCCGAGCGTTTCTCCTATGCGTCATGAGAGTAGCGAACGACAAGGTGCTTGCACAGCTATTTCTTATTGTTAAGACGTATATCGCATTCTTGAGTAACACTACTTTTCCACGTCTACCAATAGTTGGTATCTATGGCGATATTTCTTTAATAATAATTTGTCATCATATGTAGTCGAACGAAGGATACCTGCGGCCCTCTTAAGCTTAAGACGCCAACCGTATGTAGAGGGTAGCTATGGACGAATATCAGATATTGGCGTTGCTCTCCAAGATAGAGCCGGGCGACGCCGATTTGCATAGGATCAAGATCATGCTCGCAGAAACCTTATCGGAGGTCTCTGACAGACTCAACGATGACCAGATGAGACGGCTGCTGATCTGTAGCGCTTATCTGTATCACAGGGCAAACTGCACTAGCCAGGAGATCGATGCAATTGACCGGCACGAAGCGATGCGCAGCAGAATGCAAATGAACTAGAGCGGATTGCAGGTGAGTATACGGAAGCATCGGTCTGCCTTGGGATGCAGGGCGAGGCGGCAGGAGCGCCGTGGGGCGGGCCACACCAGCAACGACCAACGCCGCCATGCGCTCTAGGCAGGCCGAGGCGACCGTACAGTCGCCTGCAATCCGCTCCAGGCTTGTTCACACTTCGTTCGGGAGATGCGTTCGCACCCATAACACGCGCTGCCGGCATTGCATGGCGGCGTTACAAGGGAACGCCGAGTCCGCCTTGCCGTAGCACCGCTACGATGCGTCGTTGTGCCTGATCCTGCAACGCCTGCGGTACCCTTGCACTCCCAGATCAAGGGTGAACAGGCCCTAGACCGTATGGTAAGGACGTACGCGACAGATCGACAGAAATGATGCTGCCCTACCCTGGTGCATCTTGTCGCGGCGATGAAGTCACCCGACTGCCAACCCAGCATGTTGGGATTGGGCCTGGACAGGAGATAACCTGTTGATCCGCCATTACCAGGACCGATCGCCAATCAACCGAGCGGTGTTTAAGGCACCCGTCTTGGGCCGGCTGTGCCCAACTGCGCCCGGTGCAAGCCTGAATGCCTGCTCTGCACTTTGTTCGCCCCAAGTCATTTCGGCTTCCCATACAACAGCAAGACCCACAGTTCCAAGGTAAGATGTTTCTTGATAGGAACGCATGGCTGGTGCCCTGTCTGAATCCAGTCCGTGGCCAATCTTACAAGGTAACCTTATGACTTCCTTACCCCCGAATCAAGACCATCACGCCGAGGATGCAAGCTTCTACCGCACTTTGCTCGAATCAACCAAGGCGATTCCTTGGCGTATCGACTGGCAAACCATGCAGTTCAGCTATATCGGTCCTCAGATCGAACAACTTCTGGGCTGGAGTCAGGGCAGCTGGGTGTCCGTCAACGATTGGGCTGAACGCATCCACGCCGAAGACCGGCAAAAGACCGTCGATTTCTGCGTCTCGCAGTCCCAGCAAGGGGTCGATCACGAAGCTGACTATCGCGCCATCACGGCAGATGGCGAGTACATCTGGATTCGTGACGTCGTCCACGTTCTGCGCAACCCTGATGGCACGGTGGATTCGCTGGTCGGATTCATGTTCGACATCAGTGAGCGTAAGAAAGCCGAGGACAAGATACTGAAACTGCAGGAGGAACTGGAAACCTTGTCCTACAAAGACGGTTTGACCGGGGTGGCGAACCGTCGCATGCTCGATGCGCTACTTGAAGTCGAGTGGGCAAAGGCGCGCGCCAGCCGGCATCCTATCTCGGTCATCCTGGTCGATATTGATTTCTTCAAGCAGTACAACGACCACTACGGCCACCGCGCCGGCGATCAATGTCTCAAGCGGGTAGCGCATGTGCTAGATACCGCTGCCGCTCGGTCGCGTGATCTCTGCGCGCGTCTGGGTGGCGAGGAATTCATGCTCGTTTTGCCCGAGACCGATGCCGCCGCGGCACAACAGGTCGGAGAGCGCTGCCGCAAGCTGCTGACCAGGGAGGGCATCCCGCATGCCTCATCAAGTGTGTCTGGAAGCGTGACGGTCAGTATGGGCATTGCGACCGTGGTGCCGGGCTCGCAAGATGACCTGAGTGAATTTGTGGAATTGGCCGACCGCCGGCTCTATCAAGCCAAGGCGAATGGTCGAGACCGCATTGAAGCTGGAGTGTCCTAGTTCGGTGACCGTCTACTGTGGTGGAAGGATATGGTGATGCAGTTCCCTTAGGGCCTGTTCGCACTTCGTTCGGGAGATGCGTTCGCACCATAACACGCGTTGGCGGTGGCGCGTGGCTAGCAAAGGCTGGCCGCCTTTGCTAGCCATGCAACGCCTAAGGTGCCTTCGCACTCCTGAATGAAGTGTGAACAGGTCCTAAACCAGTAAAAGCCTGGCAACCTCTCGGAGACGGCATTGTTTTTCGGTAACGTACTTATCTGCTCTCCGTCGCGAACCATACATAGTGGCTTTGTTCTTATCTCAACTGTATGTGATAAGGAGATGCAATGCCGAAAGTGTTAATGGAATGCACAGGCTGCAACAGGGAATTTGAAATTGTCGAAATCAGCTGTTCTTTTGTCGACGAGGACATGACGGATACGGTGGAATGTCCAGCTTGCGGTAAGGCGATGCAGGGGCGTCCCGGGAAAATTTACGTCAGTGATCCGGTGATAGCTGGTCTCAGTTTATCTTCCCAGAAGCGTCCGGACAGCTGGTAGCCGAAAGCAAGCCCCCCACAGCGGAGGGGCGGAAAGCTTATGACATGGTTAAACCTCGTCTTCGATCAAGCCCGCTGGCAGCTCCTCCAGAGGCACAGGGGTGCTGTGCCATTGTTCATTGGTCTCGCTGGCGTCAGACTGGGGTGTAGTTAGGGTGTAGTGGCAGATTGACATACTTCCTCCATCAAAAGTGATGGCGAATAACTTGGGGCGCTGCTGCGATGCACAATAAGGGTAAACCGAGTGACGAAGTAGCAATGCCTCGTGTTTTGCGCAAAAGGCGCGACCCTGCCGTGCTTTTTCCCTTGTCTCGACATGGTTTCAGAACATTTCATTTGCTTTCAGCAAATTTTCAACTCACACCACTTGTCCGCGGTTTCACCGCGCATGCGTCCGGTAAAAGACCATGGACGCAAACCTATTGCGCCAATGGGAGAATATTGTGGCCAATGAACTGGAATGTACACTGCGGACAGTGCGTGCCACGAGTCTCTCGGAATTGAGCACCCGAAGCGTGCTAGGCTCAAAGGCGGTCACGGTCACAGCTTGGTTTCCTTCAATTTCATAGACTTCACCAGGGACAAGCACTGTATCCTTCATGCAGTGATCGCGTGTAACCCATAGCGCTCCAGATACGCAAATCAAGGCTGTTCCGTCTGCGTGATCCAAGTTGAAAAACGTGTTGGAAGTCACTTCTACCACTACCTGGTTAAAATCGATGTCCATTTCCGGCTCCTTTTGGCTGGCTTCCCGTCTGCGCGACGGATAATTCAGTCTAGGACGCCTACGAACGGCCGTATGAGACGCCTGTCCCAAAGCTGCATAATGTTCAGGCAAATCAGCGCGAACACACTGGGCCAGATGTCCTAATCAAGCCGTCGTACACCAAGCCCTGCTTCCCGGGCGACGGCGACTGCCTTGGCCCGAGTATAAATCTCGAGCTTGGCAAAGATGTTTGTGATGTGATTGCGGACGGTCTTGGCGCTTAGACCAAGGCGTGCAGCTATCTGATCGTTGTCCATGCCGCGAGCAACCAGATCAAGCACTTCCAATTCGCGGGTGCTAAGTGCATGTAATTCTTCCGCCAAGGGATAGCCGGATTCATGCGAGCTCTCCGCTCGCATGAATGCATGAAACGCATTAAAGAACTGTTCCCATGCCGGATCCGTTTGCAAAAGCACATGATTGCGCGAAGCCAGAGGCACCAGCTGTGCATCAGGAATGAGGCTGGCAATAAGTCTTCCCTCTTGAAAAGGAACGAGAACGTCATCGCGAGCGTGGGCAATCAAGGTAGGGCACCGAATCAGGGAAGCGACATGAGCTGTGTCATAGCGCTGATAGGTTTGGAGTGCACGCGCTGCAATGTTTCCGGAACTGGAAACGCGTTGCAGATCATTCCACCAGTTCCACTGTTCGGCAGCACCATCGGGAATAAACATCGACGTAAATACCTGGCGAAATGCCGGATTCTTTGTTCCCCATCCGATTTCAGTCAGATGAGCAACGGTATCGATCTTGTCCAATTGGTCGGAGGTCAAAGGAAGTGTACGCACGCCTCTGACAAAGGCGCCATGAAGTACGATTCGGCTTACCCGCTCAGGATGTCTGGCGGCGTAGGCAATCGCAATGCCTCCTCCGCCGGAGGGACCGTACAGCACGAAGCGATCAAGTTCCGCCGCATTGACAACCGACTCAAGGTCACCAAGCCAAGCCTCAAAGGACATGTCATTCACATCGCGGTCAGACAGCCCGCAACCGCGAAGGTCGTAGCGAACCAGCGTATTATGACGCGCGAGTTCGCACAGGACAGGCTTGGTGATGGGATTCTCCCAATCTTTCTCAAGATGGCTGAGCCAATGCGCAGCACGAACAATAGGCGGGCCTTGACCGATGGTGGCATATGCAATGGTCGTGCTGTCAGGACTTCGACAAAAACGGATTTCCTGTTGGAGACTGCCTATTGCCATGATTCATCCTGTAATGACAAGATAGCGAATGTCTCCGCAGCGGGCGGCCGTCATTCGATCAGTATCGCTGCCGGCCGCCGGGATGCGTCCTGACATCGCCGTCGTGTCTGAGCGAAGTCTTGCGGCCACGCAGTACGGAGAGCGTATCTGCCAAGCTCTTCTTCATCGGTACTCGCTGCCGCGGCGCGTTCCGGGGCGGTGAGAGAATAGACAGCAGCGGCATGGAAAACAACTTCCATACCTTCCATCGCGGCACGCATCTGCGCGGGACGGGACAATTGGGCTTCCGCAATTTCGACACCTGGCAGTTGCCGCAGCTCGGCAGTCTTTTGTGTGTCCGCTACAGCCCGTACGCCGGCCCTGACCACAGGCCCGGACTCGGCAAGCTTGCGCGCCAGCATATAGCCGAGCTGCCCATTGGCCCCGTGACGAGCGCGTGCATGGATCTCCTCCTGTCAGCTCTGCCCAGGACCTGCGAGTCGCAGCGCCAACGCCCGCAGCAGCGCCGCTCCGTCGCCGGCCCATGCGCTTCCATGCATGCAGGCGAGCGTGGCCGGCCTTTGACACGCCAGCTTTTCAATCAGCATTCCGGCATCGCTCGAATGCGAGAAATAATCCAATGGCTGACGGAACGCTTCGCTTGGCTCGAGAATGTCATCTCCGGTAAGGGCGACGTCTCCGTATCCGCCTTGCGTAAAAATATCTCCGCAGAACATCGTTGCGGTGGTCGTCTCCATCAGGTACCCGGTTTCCCATCCATGCGGCAGGTGGGGTGTATCGAGCCATTTGACAGTGTGTTTTCCCAGCGTCAGCTCTTCGCCATCTGCCATCGCTCGGGAAGGCCTGTCAGCGAAATCGTCGACCGATACCATTGCTGCAATCCGCCCGCATAAAGGAACCGCATGAGGCGCAGCCGCGAGCCATTCGTTGAGAGAGCCGCATTCATCGGCTTCAAAATGGGACAGTGCAATGAAGCTCAGCTGTTGGGCTGGCATCACGCTCTCGACCGCTTCACGGACCAGCGGGAACATTTTTCGCGGTCCGGTGTGGAAGAGCAATGGCTGATCGTCAGCGATCAGGTATTGATTGAACGAAAATCCGCCGGGAACGGTACTTACCGGTGTGTTGATGCGATAGATGCCATCGCCGATTTCTTCAACATTCGTTCCGGTATTACGATTGGTAATGCTCATTACGCATCTCCTCCCCAGCAAAGTGCCGTAACTGGGAAATGGCAGCAGGAACAGTGATATGAACCTGTTCGGGAATTGTCATGCGATGAGAATGGCCTCGTTTGATCCGCCACAAGGAACGGCAATGCAAGGCACCGCGAAGCTTGTTGTTTGCGTCTCCTTCCGGAAGCGCTTGATCCATGAGAGTTTGCAACAGTCGCACCAGAATGCTTAACCGGCCAGGTGTCGGCCGCCCTGCTCCCCTACCCTGCGGCGTTCCTGTGCCGATCGATTAGCGGCGGTTTGTTGAACCGGGCAGGTAAGGCATGAAATCAATGAATTGATCAGCGCAGCAGGTAGCCGAGCACCAGGTCGGTCATGTGGGACAGCCGTTCCGCTTCCGCCTTGGGCTGCTTGAGGTCGCGGCCGAAGACAGCCGACAAGGTGTGCCGGTTGGACAGGTAGAAGAAGGACAGTCCGGCGATCGAGATATAGAGCTGAAGCGGGTCGACGCCGGCGCGGAACAGTCCCTCGGCGCGGCCCCGTTCGAGGACGCGCTGCAAGGTATCGATCAGCGGGGAATTCAATTCCCGGATACGTTCCGATTTCTTCAGGTGGGTCGCCTGGTGCAGGTTTTCGCTGTTGAGCAGCGTGATGAATTCGGGATGCTGAATGTAATAATGCCAAGTGAAGGAGACCAGCCGCCTGACCGCCTCGACCGGGTCCACCTCATCAAGCTGCAAGCCCTGCTCCGCCGAGCGGATGTTTTCGTAGGCACGTTCCAGCACTGCCTGAAACAGGGCTTCCTTGTTGCCGAAATAGTAGTACAGCAGGCGCTTGTTCAAACCGGCGCGCGCCGCGATGGCATCGATGCGCGCGCCGCCCAGACCAAGCGTGGAAAATTCCTCGGTCGCCGCTTCGATGATCGCCTGGCGCGTCCGGACCGGATTGCGCCCGGTGACGGGAGCCGGTTCCTGCGGCGCCTCCCTGGATCCGTCCGCCAAGTTCGATTCGTCTTCCGGCGTGCCGGCGCTTGCTGCCTTGTCTGTCATTGCGTGGTTCCCATCCTCAACGTTGCGGCAATTATCCTTGCATCAGGGCCGGTCGGACAATGCCGGAATACAGAATACACTCCGGCCGCGCAAGGCTGGCCGAGGATCACACCACGCTGCGATGGCGCTCGATGCAGGTGGCGAGCACCTCGCCGCCGTCCCGCTTCCACCAGTTTTCCGAGGAAAAGATTTCCACTTCGCTATAGCCCGCGTAGCCCGCCTGCTCCACCCAGGCGCGGATGCGCGGGATATCGATCACGCCGTCGCCCATCATGCCGCGGTCGTTGAGCATGTCGCGGGTGGGCAGCAGCCAGTCGCAGACATGGAAGGCCAGCAGCCTTTCCTTGCCGGCGCGGCGGATCTGCTCTTCCAGCTTGGGGTCCCACCAGACATGATAGACATCGACGGCCACGCCGAGCGCCCCCGAGCGCTCGGGGTCCAGCAGGTCGCACAGGTCGAGCGCCTGTTCCATGGTATTGACGCAGGCGCGGTCGCCGGCATACATCGGATGCAGCGGTTCGATCGCCAGCGGCATGCCAACCTGCCGGGCGTATTCCAGCGTGGCGGCAATGCCGTCGCGCACGTCGCTGCGCGCTGCGGCGATATCCTTGTGCTCGGCCTTTCCCTGCAAGGCGCCGGGAAGCCCGCCGACCACTAGCACCAGGCAGGCCGCATCGAGCGTCTTTGCTTCATCGACCGCGCGGCGGTTGTCATCCAGCGCAAGCTGCCTGCCTTCCGCCGTCGAGGCGGGAAACATGCCGCCGCGGCAGTAGCCCGACAATCTCATACCGGTGCTGCGCACCTGCGAGGCAATGCGCTCGAGGCCGGCCGCGGCAACCTGGTCGCGCCAGGGAGAGATGGCGCGGATGCCGCGCTGCGCGCATTCATCGATGATGCGGTCCAGCTTCCACTGCGCGCGCACGGTCGCGGTGTTGATCGAGAGCCAGCGGTGATCTTCCGAAAAGTCGCGCATGTCAGGCCTCGATTCCATGCAGTGCGAGCAGATGCTTCATCCGCCGCGCGGCCAGTTCCGGCTGCTCGATGAGGCCGGCATCATCGGCCAGGCGGAACAGCTGCGCGAAGTGCGGCAATGAACGGGTGCTCTGCTGGCCGCCCACCATCACGAAATGATCCTGGTGGCCGTTGATCCATGCCATGAACACCACGCCGGTCTTGTAGAAGCGGGTCGGCGCCTTGAAGATGTGGCGCGACAGCGGAACCGTCGGCGCGAGGATCTCATGGAAGCGGCTGGTGTTGCCCGCCGCCAGCTCGGCCAGCGCGGCGCTGGCCGCCGGTGCGATGGCATCGAAGATGCCCAAGAGCGCATCGCTCTGCTGATGATTGGGCTGCGCGCCCTCGCCATCGCCGGCGATCAGTTCCGCATAATTGAAATCGTCGCCGGTGTACATGCGCACGTTCGGCGGCAGGCGGCGGCGCATGGCGATTTCCTTGTCCTTGTCGAGCAGCGAAATCTTGATGCCATCCACCTTGTCGGCATTGGCGGCGATGATGCCGAGCGCGGTGTCCATTGCGCGGTCGAGGTCGGCGGTGCCCCAGTAGCCGGCCAGCGCGGGATCGAACATGTCGCCCAGCCAGTGCAGGATCACCGGCTGCTTCGCCTGCCGCAGCAGCCTGCCGTAGACCCGTTCGTAATCCTCCGGTCCGCGTGCCACGCGCACCAGCGCCCGACTCGCCATCAGGATCAGCTTGCCGCCCAGCGCTTCGATGGCGGCCATCTGTTCCTCATAGGCGCGGATCACGTCGTCGACGCTGCGCGCGGCGTCGGGCGACAGGTGGTCGGTGCCGCAGCCGGAGGCGACCAGCGCGCCGGGATAGTCGCGCGCCGCATCCAGCGAGCGGCGGATGAGTTCGAGCGAGGTAGTCCAGTCGAGGCCCATGCCGCGCTGCGCGGTATCCATCGCCTCGGCCACGCCCAGGCCCATCGACCAGAGGCGCCGGCGGTAAGCGATGGTGGCATCCCAGTCGATGGCGGCTTCGAGCCAGGGATCGATCGGCGCGAACGGCTCGGCCACCACGTGCGCGGCGGAATAGGCGATGCGGTTGAATGCCGGCTTTGCCGGCGGCGCGACGGGCGTGCGCTGGCTCAACGCATAGTGCCGCAGGCTTCCGTCTTCAACGGGCAATTGCAGGGTCAGGCTCATGTTGGTCCTCGGATGAGATCTCGGGTTTCAGACTGGCAGCGGAGAGACATCCACCCAGCGCCGTTCCTTCCAGCTCTGCAAGGCGTTTTCCACAAGCTGCACGCCCTTCGCGCCTTCCGGCAGCGTGTAGCGGTAAGGCGCGTCTTCGGCCACGTGGCGGATGAACTGTTCCCACTGCACCTTGAAGCCGTTGTCGTAAGCCTGGGTGTCGGGCACTTCCTGCCATTGGTCGGCGAAGTCCATGGTCTGCTTCTGGTCCGGATTCCACACCGGGCGCGGCGTATTGACGCGCGACTGCGAGCGGCATTCGGTGAGCGTGGCCACCGCCGATCCATGGGTGCCGTCGACATGGAAGGTCACCAGGTCGTCACGCTTGACGCGGGTGACCCAGGAACTGTTGACCTGCGCGATGACGGGTTCGCCGTTGTGCCCCTTCAGTTCCAGCGTGGCGTAGGCGGCATCGTCCGCGGTGGCCTCGTAGGGCTTGCCGCTCTCGTCCCAGCGCTTGGGGATGTGGGTGGCACCGAGGCATGACACCGACTTCACTTCACCGAACAGATTGTCCAGCACATAGCGCCAGTGACACATCATGTCGAGGATCATGCCGCCGCCGTCTTCCTTGCGGTAGTTCCATGACGGGCGCTGGATCGGCTGCAGATCGCCTTCGAATACCCAGTAGCCGAACTCGATGCGCACCGCCAGCATGCGGCCGAAGAAGCCCGAGCGGCGCAGCATGTCGAGCTTGCGCAGACCGGGCAGGAACAGCTTGTCCTGCACCGCGCCATGCTTGAGGCCGGAGCTCTGCGCCAGGCGGCAGATTTCCACCGCTTCATTGAGATTGGTGGCGATCGGCTTCTCGCAGTACACATGCTTGCCGGCGCGGATGGCCTGCGCCAGCAGGGTCGGGCGCATCTGGGTGGTGCCGGCATCGAAGAAGACGCTGTCGTCCTTGTTGGCCAGCGCTTCTTCCAGGTTGGTGCCCCAGCGGGCGATGTCATGCGCCTTTGCCAGCGCCTCGATCTTTTCCGCGTTGCGTCCGATCAGGATCGGGTCGGGCATCACCTTGTCGCCGTTGGACAGGACCACGCCGCCCTGCTTGCGGATGGCGACGATGGAACGGATCAGGTGCTGGTTCATGCCCATGCGTCCGGTGACGCCATGCATGATGAGTCCGAGTCTTTGCGTTGTCATGGAGGATTCCTTGGCTTGCTTGGTTTGAATGTTGGAAGGGCCGCCGACTGCGGCCCGACTTGCCGTGCCTTATTGCGGCGCGATGCCGGCTTCCTTCACCAGCTTCGCGTTGGCGGCGATGTCGTCCTTGATGTAGCGGTCGAACTGCTCGGGCGCCATGGTCCAGGGCTCGGCGCCCAGCTTGGCGAAGCGTTCCTTGACGTCTTCCGAGGCCAGCGCCTTCTGCACTTCCGCATTGAGCTTGGTGACGATGTCCTTCGGCGTTTTCGCCGGGACCAGCATGCCGATCCAGAAATTGAATTCCGAGTTCGGCACGCCCGCTTCGCTGGTGGTCGGCACGTTGGGCAGTGCGGTCGATCGCTTCGGCGAACCGACCGCCAGCGCCACCAGGCGGCCGTCCTTGATATGCGACAGCACCGGCGCGACCGGCGAGAAGTAATAGTCGACGCGGCCGCCCATGACTTCCGTCACCGCTTCCGGCGACCCCTTGAAGGGAATGTGCATGGCATCGATCTTCGCCTGCGTCCTGAACTTCTCCGCGTTCAGGTGGGTGGCGCTGCCCTGCCCCGCCGATGCATAGTTCAGCTGGCCCGGCTTGGCCTTGGCCTGGTCGAGCAGGTCCTTGAGCGTCTTCATGTTCTTCGACGGCGAGACTACCAGCGCATTGGGCAGGGTGGCGATCGGCGTGACGCCCGCGAAGTCGTTGATCGTGTCATACGGCAGCTTCAGGTAGGTCGAGGGACTGACCGTATGGGAGGAGGAATGGATGAGGATGGTGTAACCGTCCGGCGCCGCATGCGCGACCTGCCCGGCGCCGAGCGTGCCGCCGGCGCCGCCGCGGTTTTCGACGATCATCTGCTGGCCGAGGCTGCTGCCCAGCTTGTCGGTAATGGCGCGCGCGATGACGTCAGTCGTGCTGCCTGCGGTGAACGGAACGATGACGCGGATCGGCTTGGAAGGATAGGCGCCGTTCTGTGCGGCGGCGGTCAGGTGCACCAGGCCGGACAGCGCAATGGCGGTCAGGCCGATCATTCGAACGGATTTCATGATGTCTCCAGATAATTGTTGTCAGGGAATGCTGCACGAAATACTGGTCAGATCGAATTCTTTATTCACCGTTTGGTGAATAAAGAATATCGTATTCCATGGATTTTCAATCGTCAACCGGAATATTTCCGTTTTTTTGACGCGATCAGACGCAACGTGGAAATGAAACCCGGGCCATTTCTGGCATTCAATTCACCATATAGATAATTAAAGAAAGAAAGCAATGCCGTGGGCGATAGCCTTGCGGCAGGGTGCATACGGGGCGGGCTGCAATGACATTGCCTGGAATCTGGAGGGTGAAGCTACTGCGCAACCGGGCCGGAATGGAATGCGATTGCGGCTGCGCTCAATTTGGATGAGGAAATGGGATCGTTTCAGCGGGATCTGCTCGACGCTCGCGTGGAGCATTGCCGCAGGGCGCTGCGGCACTCGGCGCGCTGATCGTCAGCTGGCTGCGCGGTGCCGGCGGACAGCGTTCCCCGGCCGGGAGGAAAAGCGGCCGGGGAACGCTTGCCAAACTCGCCGCCACGGCGGCGACAGGCACGGCGGAAGCGGACGGCTCGTTCAGGAGGTCTTCGGCCGCGTATTGACGCCAAGGCACAGCGCGCCGGTTACCAGCGCAAGCACCACGTGCAGGCCGTACAGCGTGGCGAAGTCGGAACGCATCAAGCCTTCGTGGCCGAGAAACATGACGGTGAGCGCCACGCCCAGCACCGAACCGATCTGACGCACCGCCTGGTTCACCGCGCTGCCGACCGCATACTGATCCGGCGGCAGGCCGGCCGCCGCGGCGCCCGACAGCGAGGGCAGCACCATGCCGACGCCGATGCCGCTCAGTATCAGCGCCGGCAGCCAGTGCGTCAGGTACTGCGGTTCCGTGCCCGGCACCAGCGCCAGCCACAATCCACTCGCCGCATACACCAGCGAGCCGATCACCAGCGGCTTGCGATGCCCGATCCTGCCGGCAATGCGGCCGGTCACGATCGCGGTCGGCACCACCATCAGCGGGCCGGGAGTGACCGCGATGCCGGCGAGCGGCAGGCTGTAGTGCCAGATTTCCATCATGTAGGAAAAGAAGGCAAAGAACATCATGGCGAACGCCATCGCGAATGACAGCGTGGCCAGGTTGACCGCGCTGTAGGTCCGGTTCCGGAACAGGGCCAGGTCGACCAGCGGCCGGGAGGCGACGCGCGCCCAGGCCACGAAGGCGACAAGCCCGGCCAGCGACGCCGCACCGACGGCCAGCACTTCCCAATGCTCCCAGGTCCGCGATTCAAGCTGGGTGATGGCCAGCGCGATGCCACCCACGCTCAGCACCAGCAGCAGCATGCCGACCAGGTCCAGCGATCGCTTGCCGGCGGTCCCGGACACGCCCCGCGATTCCTTGAGGATGTACACGCCCGCCGCCAGCGAGATCGCGCCGAACGGCAGATTGATATAGAAAGCCCATGACCATCCCATCATGTCGACGATCAGCGAGCCCACGCTCGGGCCGATGGCTGCCGCCAGGCCGCCGACCGCGCCCCACAGGCTGACCGCCACCGCCCGCTTCTCCTTTGGGAAGGCGTCGAGGATGAGCGACAGCGACGCCGGCGTCAGCAATGCCGCGCCGATCGCCTGCAGCACGCGCGCGGCGACCAGCGCCGTGACGCTGGTCGCCGCGCCGCAGGCGGCGGAGGCGATCAGGAACAGCGCGGTGCCAAGCAGGAACATGCGCTTGCGTCCGTGCAGGTCGGCCAGACCGCCGGCGGGAATCAGCATTGCCGCATAAATGACGGTGTAGGCATTGAGTACCCAGGACAGGTCCGCTGGCGAAGCGGCCGGAAACGCCTGGCGCAGCGAGCCGAATGCGGCATACAGGACCGTGGTATCGATGGAGACGAGCAGCACCGAGATACTGGCGATCCAGAAAGTCGGCCAGGGCGACGGGCGTGCCTGAACCGCGGTTGCTGCAGCGGCATCGGCGACGTCAGCGGGAACGGGAACGGCTGCTTGAAGCGGAGTTGTCATGACTTTCTCCCAGGTTGGCTCAGCCGAGATACACGGCGGGTTCAAGGCTCAGGCCCAGCTTCACCTGGCGCGTCACATCGTCGGCCAGCGCTTCGCTTGCGCCCTTCTCCAGCGCGTCGAAAGCGCGGCCGACGATGGTTTCCGGCGAGGACTTCGGCGCATCGATGTCGCGCGTCAGGTCGGTATCGATCAGCCCGACATGAAGCGCGGTCACCTGCGTGTTCTGCGGCTTGAGATCGGCGCGCAGGGCATTGGTCAGTCCCCATGCCGCGGCCTTCGATACCGAATAGGCGCCGAGCATCGGCGAACTCTTCCAGCTCGCCACCGAAAGCACGTTCAGCAGCGCACCGCCGCCGTTGCGCTTGAGCACCGGCGCGAATGCGCGGCTGACCCGCGAGACGCCCAGCACATTGGTTTCGAAATGGCGGGTCAGCGCTTCCTCGGCGTCGGGCCCGGTCACGCTGTCAAAGCCCGCGATGCCGGCGTTGTTGATGACCAGCGTCACGTCGGCGCATTCCCGCGCGGCCTGCTCGACCTCGTCGGGCTTCGTCACATCGAGGCGTATCGGCGTGACGCCGGCAAGCGTCACCCGCGACGGATCGCGCGCCGCCGCATACACCTTGCTGGCGCCGCGTGCCAGCGCTTCGCGGGCAAAGGCCAGGCCGAGGCCCCTGTTCGCGCCTGTGATCAATACGGTTGCACCCTGGAGTTTCATAGCGTTTCCTTTCAAGTTCATGTTGCCGCATTGCCTGACGGCGGGCCCCCGGGCGCCAACCGCGGAATAAAATATGATGACCATCATATTTATGGCGAAATAAAAAGGAGTGTTACGCGGGAAGCAACGCGCCTTCCCGTTTCACTCCATCTTGCTATCCATCGTTGTCCGCCATGGCGGACGGATGACCCTGGTCGTATTGTTCGAGCAATGCCTCGCGGCTTGCGGCAAGCATCTCCTTGCCTGCCTTGCCGCCCAGCGCACGCGCCATCTGCAGCGCTCCGACCATGGTGCCGGCAATGGCCATGGCCCGCTCCTTCGGTACCTCCGGTGCCAGCGTGGCTTCCACCCGCCTGACGAGTCCCATGATGCGTTCCGCCGAGGCCTCATGCACCTTGGGCGACTGGCGCGACATCTCCGAGCCGAGCGCCGCCACGACGCAGCCGCCCTCCTTCGACTCGATATGCAATTCGGACAGATAGGCTTCGATCAACGCCCGAAACGGCGTCGCGCCCCGCCTGCAGCGCACGGCGACGCCACGCTCCAGCGACTCGCCGCTCTGCTTCGCGCCATAGGCGATCGCTGCCGCCACCATGTCTTCGCGCGTGTCGAAATGCGCATAGAAACCGCCATGGGTCAGCCCCGCCTCCTTCATGACATCGGCCACGCTGACGCCGTCGAAGCCCTGCCGCCTGATCGCGCGCGATGCGGCTTCGAGAATGCGCTCATGGGAAAGCTCCTTGCGGCTGGGCTTGACTGACTGGGGCATGGCCGGGCTCTCTATTGATTCGGCCCGGAAAATGTTTCATTTTCCGGGCCGCTGATCTGGCCTTCTACCTCTGGGAGAAGGCAGGATCCGTAATATGATGAGCGTCATATTATGACCATCATATTTTGAAGTCAACCGAAATCTTGGTTGCCGGTGCCGAAATCTCTTCGCCTGCAAACTTGCATCCAGACAAGCCCAATCCGCCACGGACATTTGACGATGCTCATGCGCACCGCGATTACGCGGAAACAAAAACCCTGCGTCCGCTCAATAACTCAACAGGACATACCGAAACAACAAGGCAACAACGCGCGGTAGCGGTCTGGATCGTTTCCGTCCGATGTTTTGATGCTTTAGCCGCCTGCTCAACAGGCAGGCGGCAACTGGCCCTCGGGCGCCTGAAGATGCGCGCCCCGCCATGGCATCGGCATGCGCCGCCGCTCATTCAAACAAGCAAGAAAAAGGCAAGAACAATGAACAAGATTTCCGCTTTCTCCCCCTCTTTCGCTCAGGGTCTGCTCAAGGCGATGGTTCCCGCAGCGCTGTTGCTGGCCGGTTGCGGTGGCAGCAGCGACGATACCGCGACCGCGGGGACCGCCGGCACCGCACCGCCGCCGGCAGCAACCGTTCCTGCCGCCAACCCGACCGCACCGGCGAACCCGGCCCCTGCGGCCAATCCTGCCAACCCCGCGGGCGCCGACACCCGCCTGCAGGACTCCCTGGTCTTTACCCTCGACCAGTCAACCTTGCCCTTCGGCCCGCTCGCCGGCGCCGCGGTGGAAACCGACCGCTGGGCCGGCGTGCTCAACGGCAGCGGCTACCGCATCGAAGTGCCCCGCAACTGGAATGGTCGCCTCGTCATGTATGCGCACGGCTATGAAGGCCTCGATCCGGGGCTGAAGGTGTCCGACATTCCGATTCGCCGCCACCTGATTGAAAACGGCTACGCCTGGGCCGCATCCACCTTCAGCAAGAACGGCTACGACGTGCGCGCCGGCGTCGAAGACACCAATGCGCTGGCGCTGGCGTTCACCACCATTGCCGCGCAGAACAACCGTGCGCTGCCGGCACCATCGCGCATCTATATCGTCGGCGCGTCGATGGGCGGCCATGTCGCCGCCGCCGCAGTCGAGCGCGAAACCCAGGCCACCGCAAGAAACAAGGTGGCGTACAACGGCGTGGTGTCGATGTGCGGCGTGGTGGGCGACACCGAGCTCTTCAATTATGCCAATGCCTACCAGCTGGCGGCGCAGTACATCGCGGGTCAGCCGGCAGCCAGTTTCCCGGTGACCGATTTCGACAGCAAGGAAGACGACATCAAGAAAGAGCTCTGGCTGCTCTATCCTTCCATACTCACCGACAAGGGCCGCCAGCTGCGCTCCGCCTTCATCAACCTGACCGGCGGGCCGCGCCCCGTCGCGGAAGACAGCTTCAAGCTCAAGCCCCTGCAGGAAGGCGTGTGGCGGCGCTTCGGCGACAACGGCACGCTTGAAGGCGTTCTCAACAAGAACGTGGTGGACACGCGCGGCTTCGTCTATCAGCTCGATGACGACCCCGCCCAGTCGGCGGCGGAGCAGGCGATGAATGCGAGCATCCTGCGGGTGACACCGGCGCCGGATGCCAATCCGCTGCGCGCCGACGGCCTGCGCTGGGTGCCGAAGGTGAACGGACAATTCAGTGTGCCGGTCGTGACCATCCATGGACTGGGCGACCTGTTCGTGCCGTTCAGCATGCAGCAGATCTACAAGCGCCGCGCCCAGACCAACGGCAGCGACCAATGGCTGGTGCAGCGCGCGATCCGCGCGCCGGGACATTGCGACTTCACCAACGCGGAACAGGTGGAAGCCTTCCAGGCGATGGTGAACTGGGAGCAGACCGGCGTGAAGCCGGCGGGCGATGATGTGCTGACGCCGGCCGTGGTGGCCAATCCGGCTTATGGATGTACGTTCACGCGCAATGCTGCGGGGGCGGATGATTCGACTGCGATTGATGTGTCAAGGAGGCTGATGCCGTCGTGTCCGTGAAGCGCAGCGATCACTAAAAACCGCTCAGTCGGCACTTTAGAACGGTTTCATCCTGACCTGCCTGCCGATCCCGGACAGATTGCCCCTGGCACTGCGCTGTGACTCCTTGTTCCAGCAGCAATCTGCCTCGGCCTCGACTAGGCAGGTCAGGGCGAAAACGCTCTAGGATCTTCGGATTGAGTGTAGGGGCAGCCTCCATCATCGTCCTCACGTGAAACGTGTCGGGAGTTCCCGTTACCGGCGCGGCAGCCCGCGCGATACTTGCTTGATTGAGTACTCCGGCTCCTCTGCATAGCCAGCCATGGTCAGCGGCGGTCCGGCGACCGATTCGACCGTATCCGACCAGCATGGCCTGACCGGTTAATTTTCTTCAGGAACATCATTTGATCATCAGCTGCTTCTTTTGCTTGAGCCAACAACTACCGATACAAGCCAGCGTATCACCTTGATTCAAGACGTGATGGCGAAAGTAAGCTGGAAGCGAAGTGATGACGATCCGATGAGGCAAGATCTCTTGCGGAGTTCGTCCGTAGCAAAGCGTCCAGATGAAGCATCTGAGCATGGCAATCGTTGTTATGATAACGTCGTTTTTCAAACAAAAAACAACGAATGAAACTATCCAGCTCGCTACCGTTATGGTCCGTTGCTGCCCCAGGCACGGCGTGGCTCCTCTTGGCCGGCGCCTACCTGGGCGCTGGCGACGCGATAGGCGTTCTGTACACGTTTCTCCTTACCGCCGGTCTGTTTGCCGGCGTGCTCGCTGCTGTCTTCCACGCAGAGGTGGTGGCCCATCGGGTTGGCGAACCTTACGGCACGTTAGTTCTCGCGCTTGCCGTAACAGCCATCGAAGTCGCGCTCATCGTGTCGCTCATGATCGCCGGCGGCGAAGCGACCAGCGGCTTGGCGCGCGATACCGTATTTGCCGCAGTGATGATCATCCTCAACGGCATGGTGGGACTATGCTTGTTGTCGGGCGGGCGGCTGCACCGCGAACAAACGTTTGGTTTGTACGGTGTCTCGGCTGCCTTGGCCACACTTGCGGCCATCTCCGTGCTGACGATGGTGTTGCCCAACTACACGACGACCGCGCAAGGGCCGGCCTACAGCAGCAGCCAGCTGGCCTTCATCGCCGTCGTATCCCTCGTCCTATATGGAACATTCGTTCTTGTCCAGACCGTACGCCACCGTGACTATTTTCTGCCGGAGGCAGAGTCGGGCGATGAGGAGGCGCATGCGCCTCCGCCACCTGTAAAGATGGCGATAATGAGTGCGGTGCTCCTGGTTGTCTGTCTAGCGAGTGTCGTGCTGCTTGCGAAGTCCTTGTCTCCAACATTGGAAGCGGTGGTTGCCGCTGCTGGCGCGCCGAAGGCGCTGGTTGGCATCATCATTGCCGCTGTGGTGCTGCTGCCAGAGAGTATCGCTGCATACCAAGCTGCGCGAGCCAACCGATTGCAGACCAGCCTCAACCTCGCACTTGGCTCCGCTTTGGCAAGCATCGGCCTCACAATCCCGGCTGTCGCCATCGTGTCCTTGGCATCCGGACTGACGCTGTCTCTCGGCATCGATGTGAAGTCCACTGCTCTTCTTCTGTTGTCGCTTATCGTCGCCACGCTGTCCCTTGGTACAGGACGCACCACCATCATGCAGGGTACAGTGCATCTGGTGATTTTCGCGGTTTACCTGTTCACGACGATAGTTCCATGACGTCCAAGCGCGGGCAAGAGGCGCATCTGAACAGCTGATGGACTTAAACTCTCTACTCATGTGTCCTCTTATGGCTGGTCAACGTCGCGCTATACCTCCATCTGCTCAGCAATCTCAGGCGCATCGTCAACCTCGTTAGCTACCCGGCTTGGAAAGAGCTACTATTTGGAGTCCAGATGGGCTCTCTCAATCCAGCCAGAGACCGACTGCCGGGTCTGCACGGTGGTCTCGAACTGCACCGGCCGGCGCGTCTTGCGCTGCATGACCTGGCGCGCGTCAGGATGCTTTTACCTTGGGCGATACCGCTAACCCGCAGGTTGACCGTGGCAAGGTTGAACTATGCCGTGTCTCGTGCTCTTTAAGCGGCTTTGTTCCGTTTTCTTTGAGAAACCGTACCGAAATAGGATATTTTTCACAAGACGTCATCCATTAGAATTCCCCGAGCAGTCTTTGGGGGGCGAATTTACTTGGCCTAATCAATCGTATGGGAAGTTAAACCAACTTTGTTAAAGGTCTGCGCGATGGAAATATATGCGGTTCTTATAGGTGTTTTGGCTCTATGCTTCTTCTGGTGCGCTTACAGAGAGCGCGCAGAGGACAATCGGACCGATAGTCGACTCTTAGCAGGCTTGGGAACAGTAAGTGCTGTTGGTGGCGCTGGCATCTTGCTGACCGCGGTGTCTTAAGGGCGCCTAATTAGGCTGGGTTCGATAAGTGTTGTGAGCAGTTCAGATTGGCGCCGCGGAGCGCACGCGTACGCGGGGTACGCCGAGCACCCCAGACGCCAATCCGGATCGCGCGGCAGCTTATCAGACACAGGCTAGACGGTCGAATCATTGGGCCCTCTTTGCTAAAACAGTACTCGGGTCGGCCAGTTCAGTCGTCATTGGTACGCCTGAACCGGCAATCGTCTACATGGAGTCTTCTGACATAACGCTTTAACCATATGCCCTCAGTTGTCGCCCACTTTCGCCTTACGTTCATTCAATATATTGCAACATCGTTTCGAATGAGCGCGATGGTATTCCTGGCAAGTTGCTCTTGCTCCTTTGCAGTTAAATGGATTCCGTTCATGGACATTCCCTCATGCCAGATGTCTGGAACGGGGGTAGGTTAAAATACCTTCCTTTACCTGCTTAGGAACGAAGCTGACTTCGGTTAACTTCTTTGCCTCATTGATACCTTATTTGAAAACGACTGTATCAAGTGGGCAGGCATAGGTTTTGAAATCAAATATCCTTGGGCCTCGTCACACTTAAGCTCATTAAGGCTCTTCATTTGTGCCTCGCTTTCGACACCCTCCGCGACAACCACCATTCCAAGTGAATGTGCCATCATAATCATGGCAGTGACAAGTATTCTACCTTCCTCGTTCTCAATTTTTGCAGTGAACGCCCTATCAATCTTCAACACGTCAAAATCAAGCTTTTGCAATTGGGAGAGAGAGGAATATCCTGTACCGAAGTCATCTAAGCAAAGCTTTATTCCTTTCTCCCGAAGACAAGATAAGACACTTGCATCCTCGTCCGTTTCTTGCATCATCATTGATTCGGTTATCTCAATCTGAATCCAATCAGGTTCGACGCTGTAGCGTTTAAGCATTGACGTAAAAACGTCGAGCATGTTTGATTCGTTGAACTGTCGTGGCGACACATTGATAGAAACAGGAACTATCGATTCGCCGGCACGTGCCCACGCCGCAAGTTGTTGACATACCTTCTCGATAATCAGACTGCCAAGCGGCAGAATAAGTCCTGTCGTTTCCGCCAATGGAATAAATTCTATTGGATTGATAATGCCTCGCGTAGGATGCTTCCAGCGTACTAATGCCTCCATGCTCGATATGGATAGGTCGTGAATATTGACGCGGGGTTGGTAATACATCTCGAACTCGTCAGATTCAAGGGCGTGACGCAGGTCTATTTCCTGATTCAGGCGACTTTTTAACGCTTCATAGAAGCGACTATGGTAGAACTGATAATTTCCCTTACCCTCCTTCTTAACTGCATACATTGCGATGTCCGCATTCTTTAGAAGGGTTTCAGCATCAGTGCCGTCATGCGGATAAACGCTGACTCCAATGGAGGCACCGACGGTGTGGAATTGACGCGAGATTTGGAATCGTTCATTAAACACATGTAGAACACGCTCTGCTACCCGCTTTATTTCTTCTTGCCCGCCAGCCTCCTCAACTAAGATGACGTACTCGTCGCCGCCAAGTCGTACTACGTGGTCTTGAGGACGAACTGTTCTCTTCAATCTACTAGCAATCATCTTGAGCAGGTCATCCCCTGCTGTATGTCCAAGTGCGTCATTAACGGCTTTGAACCCGTCGATATCAATGAAGAGGAGTGCAATCTCGGTATGAGATTCTTTTGCCTGCCTTATCGCAATGGGTAGATAGTTCTGTATCCAGTGGCGATTAGGGAGCCCTGTCAGGGCATCTTGATTACCGCGTCTTTCGAGTTCTTGAAGGTGAGCCTTGCTTTCGCTTATATCCCTTATAGTGACGGCCAAGTCGTCACCGGAACGAACTGCTTTGTAGTGAATCCAATCTGCATTGAGCCTGTCTCGCACGGACACTTTGACTTCGCTTTCGTGTACGCCTTTCTCAAGCGCCTCCTGCAGGCGTGCGAATGCTGCTTTCTTGACTGCTCCCTCGTAGAAATCCGATATGGCTCTACCGATTAATTCATTGCGTTTTAGCTTAAATATTTCTGCGCCGCGGTTATTACAATCCACCACGAGGTAATCGTAGATTTCACCGTCTTTATCGCGTAAAGGCCGGTTGATGTAAAAGCCGTCGACGCCTTCCTCGGTAGCGGCACGGTAAGCGATGCGAGCCGACTCAAGGTCGGACTTTTTTTTCAAAAGTACATATGCCAATGCCATAGCCATTAACGTGAATATCGCTAAACCAAATGTGTTTAAGTAGGCATTTCTTAGCACCTCGCTGCGTTCATAGTGAAAATTCGCAAGCGCTTCCTGTTCGTCCAGACCCACAGCTGCAATGAGCTGGGTCCCTTTGACCTTGCGCCATGCTACAAAGCGATTCCTTTGGTCGGCGAACCAATACTTTCCGTCAAGCCAGGTTGCGCCGCGCTCGCTCTCGGCATCCGGAAAGAATGTCGTTACTGGATATGCGTGTTGAATTGCAGTCACTTCATGTCCAATTCTCGCAACTCTTATCTGCTTGTCTACACCGAGAACCCCTAAGTAGCCATATTCACCAAATGCAGCCTCTGAATAGTTTGCAGTGAGAAAGCTCGGACTGATACCGCCAACCACAATACCTTGGAAGCTTAAACTATCGGGATTCAGGCGCCGTGACAGCAATATGACTTCCTTATTAGAAAATCGTCCGACCATCGGTTGGCCTACTAGGAGATGGTCTTCATTCACATCCCTATGGAACCGGAAGTACGGTCGGTCAGAGACCGTGTATTGGGAAGCTATGGGATGTGACGTTGTAAGCACATTCCCGTTATCGTCAAAGATAGAAACCATGATGACAGCATCACGAGGAAAGATTCCGGCTTTCTCCGCATCTTCGAGTCTGGTCTTACCCTCTGATAAAGCCCAGTCATGCCTGACATGCAGCAGAATTCGATTGAACGCATCAATCGTTCTATCCAGGCGTTCGGCATAGTTTTGTGCCAGCCCGTCCGTGCGGGCGTAAATTTCCTGTATCGCTTGGTCTTCCTTTGTTTGCAGATTAAAAAGAAGACTAGACCATGCAATGACTGCCAAAACCAATGAAATAATGGGCAGCATTAAGAGAGCGACAATATGCCTCCGTTGGAGTCCAAGAAACGCAATACGTTGCCACCGGGTATACGTCAATGTCGCCATAGTTATCGCAATGGAAAAATGCATTCGGACGTACTCTGATGTCGGCACGCACTTCCATACAAATTTCAGTACCTATTGTAGCAATACTTGGAAAATTGGCTTCATGAGCAACCGTGTGCACCTATGCGCTGGAGGCACTGGTGCAAAACTTGCCAGCTAACACTCATTCGCTTGACGGTAAATAATGACGCCGGCTTTGAGGGCCCGACGGTGTTCTGCTAAATGAACGCGGAAAATGCGTTTAGAAGGCCTGCCTCGAACTGGACAGTGATCAGGCCCGTCAACTCAAGCGGTTGCAGCAGTTGCAGCAGTTGCAGCTAGAGAATGAGCGCCTGAAGAAGATCGTCGCTGAACTGAGTTTGGATAAAGCAATCCAGTTTCGCGTCGCATTGCTCCAGCGTTCGCGATGCGCCTGCCGACCAGATTGGCAGAGCTCATTACGTGGCTTCAACAAGGGCTTGTCCTGTTCCTGATGACGCTGTGCTGGTGTCACGAAACGAATGCCGCTATGGCGATTTACCTGGGTCATGTACGGGATAAGCCCGGACACGAATCCATTGCGACCGCAAGCATGTATTTGAGCGCCACTGACGACTATCGTCGAGAGACTGAGGGAGCACATGGGATCAACTGCCAGGAAATTGATGCACGCCCGACTGAGTAATACGCCTAATGTCTCATATCCGATTTATGAACACATTCTGACTCCAGTGCCAGAGGCATCCTACATTGGTTGCCTTCCTCCTTTAGGTCAGCGCAAGGCCGTTTTGCAGAGCATCCAATGGACCATCTGCACCCGCGTGCAGATGGTCCGTCCGCGCGCTGATCCAGGTGCCTAGTAACTGACACGCCCGCTCGCGGTTATGGTTCCCGCAATCACCCCTGTTGCCGGGCTGCCGTAATAGGTACCGCTCAATTGCCCATTGCCGCTGGCATCGTCAAACCGACCGTTGCCGCCGGTAATATGGAAATCGCCTTGGAAGCGGAAAACTCCTGGTGCTGTCGGCGTCAGTACGCCGCTGTAGCGCCCGTAGGCAAGATCTCCGTTTGCCGCAGTAAACATCAGCTCGCCGCGGTAGATCACCAGTTGTGTCCCATTGCCTGGCGCGATGCAATGAGAGGCATTGAGTGTCACCGAACCCAGATGCGAGGCTTGGCCCGAGCCGGTTATTGTGCCCCCAGGTCCCGGCGCCTCATTATTGGCGCCGATGCACTTCGGAAGTTGGCCCAAATGTTCTTCGACATTCAGCGTTGCCTTGAGCGGAACGTCCTTGGAACCAGCGTGGGCAAGTGGCGTACATAGGGCGCCAGCCAGAGCGGCAAGTGCGACAGGCACAGGCAAAGCACGATGTTTCATTGGTTTCTCCTCTGCAGCTGAGGTAAGTCGCAAGACGAAATCGGGCACTGCTTAGGGCGACCGCGCGAGCTTGGATGCGTGACCCGCCCACAGCCCCAGGTTTTCCTGCAACGCTTCTCCAGTCGAGCCACGCATTATCGTCAGGCCGTCAAGATGCAACATTGATCTCATTACATGAGAGCGCCATGCATCCGTGGCCATCAATGCATCGAGCCCGCCATGGTCACCTCGAATCAGAAAGAAGCCGTTGAGAGTGCCTCCGCCGGGGACAAAAAGAATCGGCTCAAAGGAATCGATCTCGCCCTTGCTCTGCAGGGCACCCAGGTGGGCCGCGAATTCCTGAAACTGCTCCATCGCGGCCGACTCCCGCCCGGGATGTGCCCGGTTCCAGCCAAACATGATGACGTTGGTTGCCATGTTAATCTCCTCGCATGTCAATGTTGTCGTTGATGATCGGCCCCGATCAGTAAGACAGCGTGCCTTTCGCATGGAGGATCAATGGACCAGATTGGCCTTGCGCCAGGTTCACCTGTTCCAGTCCATACACTAGACCGCGCCCGCTCGCGTTCACATAGCGACCGGTTGCGCTGTCGATCTGGTAGGTGCCCCAGATCTGATACACGGGCGGCGTGGCGGTTGGCGTCAAATGGAAAGCAAAACGGACACGCATCTCATCCCCGGCGGCAGTCTTCAGAGTCATCGTGCCTTCCGGCGCCGAAATATTGCCTTGCGAGTCCGGCGTCGCGCAGTGCGATCCCTCGCCATCGACTACTCCTAACTGCGGAGAAAGGCCTGCTCCCTTGAACGTGACGGCAATTCCTGTGCAGCCCGCCGCCTGGGACAGGCTTTCCTGTATGGTCATCATGAGCTCGAAGTCGGTCGTCGTTCGGTTTTGCGCAAGGGAAGACTGGATTGCAAAGGTGCTGGCGATGGCACCGATCATTGCCGTACCGACCTGACGCATCAAGGTGGATGAAATCATGATTTTTCCTTCCGTGTCATTGTTGTCCAGGCCGCACCAGATCCGCGGCCACGGAAAGTCAGTCTAGGAAAAATGCTGGCGATATGCAGGGTGGCGCCTGTCTTCTTTAAGAATGACTTCTGCGTTAGCGCAACGGCCCCGCTCCTAAAGTTGAACTTGGTAAAAGCACGATGCAGTCAAACGCCGGGCTATCCCGATATGCAGGAAGCGTAACGTAAAATCATTACACCACCGCTCCTGGTGCAAATTCTTAGCCCGGCATTGATTAATCATTGCCCACTAGTCAGGCATCTTCGCGCCCGATGATACGCACGGCCAAGGCGTGATGAAGAGTGAAGAAGATGCCGAAGGCAGTGGAAATAAGGCTGTCAAGATCAAGCGGTCTCAGCAGAAAGGAATGCGGCGCGATAGACGATGATAAAGTTTTGTCTTCCCAAGGTTAAACCAATTACAACGACTCGCGGTGCAATGACATCACACGATGACCTGTATTAACGTATTCGCGGCGAAATGTTTTTCCACTCCGCTGCGCTAACTTCGAGGCATGAGTACGATGCACGCTATAGCATTTTCACGTTGACTGGCCACAGCCGACATGGCGAATACATCGATCACACTCTTGCTCAACGAAGTCGTCCATTAATTCTCCAATAACTGGCCAGAATTCTTCGATAATGCGTTTGGCCGCTGCGCGCAGAGTATTGATGCGACCGCTCGACGTAAAGCTCGTTCTCGGTGCATGGATGGGGTTTAGTTAATGTGTCGGGGAAGTGATTATTTTGATGGCGCGCTCTCAAGCCATCGAGTTGCTGACGCCAGGTCGTTGTAGAAAACTTCGTACTCACCGTCGCCGAAAGCAAGGCGGGCCAAATAAGCGAGCTTTGTATTGGACACTACAATTGCTCGCCGTAGAGAATCGCCAAGATATTGTGCGTCTACCAGGTGCCGTTGCAAGAACACCAAATCCAAGTCCGGCGTTGTCATCTCACGAGCATCGTAAAGAATCTTCCGGCGACCCGCATTCTTTACTACATCAAGTAGGCGTTCATGGCATTCCAGAAGTAGGGCCTCTGTTGCCTCACCGCGGAACCGGACAATAGCCATGTCGCCGGCTAGCTCAACTACAAAGCTGCCTTTCATGGCATTACTTTCCTTTCGTTAAAGGTGAACCTATACCGTCCAGATATTCTAGTGCAGCTCCGATAAAACTGTGCTTGGCTCGCATGGGTCCTTTTGGAAATTGATGGTAGCGGCGATTCATTCTACGGGACCAATTCAATCCCCTTGCTAACCCTAACGAGCGAGTGTATCAGCGTAATAACAATTTCCTGATGAGCATTGTCCAGTTTTCTAATGTTCTCAAGAATGGCTTGGTCCTTTGGAGTTAGCTTGGAATACGTACTGCGGTCGACGGGTGTTCCGGCCCTGTCTCCACCGAACCGAAGCCAATCAAGAGGTACTTCCAACCATTGTGCCAAGACACGAAGCTTCTCCTGAGTAGGTATTGCCTCTCCTACAAGCCATTTTCGAGCTGCATGGACGGTGATTCGTTGGCCGTCATATCGGGAGTTAAAGAATCGAGCTAATGCGGTGGGGCTATCATGAACCTGCCCTGCACGATCGAGACTTTGTTGAAGTCTTTTAGAGAATTGCATTCTTTCATCTTCAGCATTAAATGCAGCCATTTTTCTATGCCCCTTCCAATATATTCTTTTAGTTATGTCATTTTCCATACATAATTGTACTGCATATGTTTCCTTGGAGTAATATTGTATATTGCTAACGCTTGCGCCCGAGCTATCGCAGGCATGGAGGTAATGAGACTATCCCGTCACCTTGTTGCGGAGGGTTTGCAGTGCTTCCATGAAGACCATATTGCTTATATTTGCAGGGATGGTGCGATAGCGAGCGCTCGTGCCTCGCTTCCTCTGTTGCCTGCAAGGTAGACTGAAGCCGGAAGAGGACCAAGGGAGCTCAATAACACTGGAGAGAGATCGTATTCCTGTAGCAGTACGCTATGAGGGCATCCCTCTGGGAGAGGCTGTCCTTCAAGGGCACTTTATCGATAGTGGCCGCAAAGAAGGGGATGTACGCCATCGAATGGAGATTGCCAATGTTTCCGATTTGGTAAGGCGGCTACCCTCAGACGAGGGCGTCTCATACTGCGCGTTGCCTTCAGTGCGCCTGCCTGTTAGTAGTGAATCCACGGGAGGATGCCGGTGATTCGAAATGATCGATGCTGCCATGCTGTTTTCGACGGAATCGGCGAAATCCCTCGGCGAATACGGATTCAGACGCAGCTGCTGAGGACGCTTGAGGAGACGACACATCGTGCGTGGTGGAGATACGCAATCTTGCCCGGCCAACTAACGCATCGTGCACGCTCGGCGCGACTTTTCCAACGACTGGCCGTGGTCAATCTTCATGTGTCGCCTTTTCGTTATTATTTATATCGTTTAGAGCGAAGTTCGGATTCCCACAAAGAAACGGCGACCCGGCGCTGGCTCATAGAAACGGCGATTACCGTCATTGACGATCACCGACCCCGCATAGTGGCGGTCGAACACATTGTCAATCCGACCAAACAGCGTCCATCGCGCCCGATTTGTCCGAAGCTCCTGCGCAACGCGTAAATTGAACACCGCATAGCCTGGCGCCGCTTCACTGTTGAGGTCGTCAACATAGGTCCTGCTCTCGATGCGCATCTCCAGCGCGGTGTTCAAGCCGTCCAAGGGCCGATATTCAACCTGACTGAAAAGACTATGCCTCGGCGCGCCAGGCAGCCGGTTGCCGGCATCGACCACGCCGTTGGCACTGGTGAAGCTTCGTTTGAAACGTGCATCGAGCAGCGTATAGGCCACTTCCGTGCTGAAGCTGCCCATGTTGTTGCCCCACGCTGCTTCAATCCCGCGCCGCTCCACGCGGTCGACATTCTGGAAGATCGAGCGGCCGTTCTCGGTGGCCTGCGGCACGATCTCATCGCGACTGCGCGCAGTAAACACGGCCAACGTCGCGCTCTGCGCACCGGAGCGCCATTTCATGCCAATTTCGCCCTGACGGCTCGTCGATGGCTGCAGGCCGAGGTTGGGACCGCTCCCCCCGCTGCGATAAGCCGATTCCGCCAGCGTTGGCGTTTCGAATCCGCGCCCGATATTGCCGTAGACATTGAGACTGTCGTTCGCATACCAGACCAGCCCGAGCACCGGGCTGGTGTTGCGGTATTCGACACTGCCGCTGTCATTCGGACTGGCAGCGGTCACATAGCGGTCGTCGACCGATAGCCGCACACGGCTGGAGCGCAGGCCGGCGGTAGCCTTCCACTGTTCCGCGAAGGTCCAGTCCACCTGGCCGAAAACATCGACATTGTTGGCATTGTCGCGCTCATCCCGGCGCAGCGCGCCTGGCGAGCCATTGTTGTTGATGAAGCCGCGCCGAGTCTGATCGAGATCGTCGGCTTCCATTCCGACGGTCCAGTTCAGCGGCATGCCGCCGGCCTGCGTTGCATGGGTCCAACTGATGCCCGCGCCGCGATAGTGGTTGTCAAGATCGACCACGCCGCCGGAAGAATTGGCCGCGGCACCGGAGAACGACAGCGTCTGGAAGACTTCCCGCGTGCCGGCGTACAAGCGCGCATTGAGGGTATTGCCGCGGTCGAACTTGTGTTCCAGCACGAGGCCGGCCTGCTGCTGATCGACGGTCTTGCGGGTATCGAAAGTCAGCGCGACCGGCGCAACCTGGCGCGGATTCTGCTCGAACTGCGCGCGCGTCAGTCCGAGCGGGTCCTGCGCCAGCGGCTGGTCAAAGATGTTGACGATGCCGGTGAGCTTGGTGGACGAGGAAGGCTGCCACAGGACCTTGGCATTGACCTGGGTGCGCTGTGCGGCGCTGTGGTCGCGGTAGCCGTCGGTTTCATAACGCGATACATCGAGCAGGCCGCCTAGCGTTTCGCCGCCCCCCGCCAGTGTAAATCCAAGCTGGCGCTGGCCGTCGCTGCCGGCACCGGCCGAGGCGCTGGCGTAAGGTGCCTGCGGCGACAGCGGTGGGTCGGCGGTAAACACCTGGAGTACTCCGCCGGCCGCATTGCCATAGAGCTGGGCGACTGGTCCACGCAGGATCTCGATACGCCGCGCCGAGCTCAATGTGGCCGTGGACGCTTGGCCTTGCCCATCGGGCATGGTGGCGGGGATGCCGTCGATGAGAATGCGCACGCCGCGCACGCCGAAGGTAGAACGCGTGCCGAAGCCGCGCACCGATAATTGCAAGTCTTGCGCATAGTTTTGCCGCTCGCGGACCTGAATACCAGGCGCGGTGCCAAGCAGTTCCGACAGATTGATGAGCGGTGAGGCGGTGCGCAGTGGATCAACTTGGACGGCGTCGACAGATGCGGCCGCGTCAAAACGTTTCTGTTCGCCGCGGCTGACGGAGACGACGACTTCTTCCAGCTGTTTCTCCTGCTGTGCGGCAACATCGGCAGCGGCGGCGAGAAGCGGGCTGGCCAGTAGCAAAAGATAGGTTCTGTCCATGGCACGATAGGCGAATTGCAGCTAACGCCACGAAGTTGCTTCAGACAAATGCATGATGCATCAGTAGTCGGTGTTATTTAATTGATAGCGCATATTCGGCCAAGAGCTTGGCGTCGGCATCCGAGAGCTGGGTTTGAGGCGGCATAGGCATTTGGCCCCATACGCCAGAGCCCCCGGCTTTGATTTTTTTTGCCAGTTTATCGACCGCTTCATTGTCACCGGCGTACTTGGCGGACACTTCTTTAAGCGAAGGACCGAACCGCTTCTGATCAACTGCATGGCAAGCCATGCAGTTGGACTTTTTGAACAGTTCAGCATCAGCATAGGTGGATCCCGCAAAGAGCAGGATGCTAGATGCGACGCATACAGTCAGGATTTTATGCATGAACATGCTACTCATATAGAACGCGCTCTTGCGAGCTTACGACTCCACCGCCGCCATGCTGCGGCGACACGTGGAGACTGATGCGCAAATACCGATGGGCTCAAAAAGCGCCAGCGAAAACGATCCGCTTTTCACCGTACTGCTTGCTCGGCCGTACGGTGACAGGGATATCAGTTCGGGGTCAGCTTATAGATTTCACCCTCATCGGTTGCCACATACAGGTTGCCGTCCGGGCCCTGCACTACAGATCGGAAACGTCCTGCCGGCATAGGCAGCGACACCTTGGTACGCTTGGCGCTCTCACCGTTGGCGCTAATATCCAGTACGTCCAACCGATTGCCGACTGGAGTGCCATGGATGCCGATGCCCATGTAGGAGACCACCATTCTGCCGTCCCACTCCTTCCATTGCTTACCGCTAAGGAAAGTGCCGGAAGACATACCTTGAGAAAGGCCTTCGTTGGTCCAGGCCGGTTTCATTGCCTTCGGGTAGGTCTTCAGGTCGGTCATCGGCATGAATTTCGACCGTTCCTTAGGATCGACCGCAGCCATCTGATTCGGGCTATAACCACAGTAATTATCGGGGCAATCGCCGCGCCCGTTGACATTCGCACGCGGGTCCCAGCCCGCATTGCCACCGGGCTTTAGCGCGGTAACTTCATCCGTATGCCATGGACCGTTTTCCGCAGTGAACGGCTGGTTGGTACCCGGTCGGAACGTGATGCCCTGAGGATTGCGATGACCGTAAGTGTAGATACGAGGGTCGAACCCTTTCGGCGCATTATTACCAGGCGCCGCATTGCCTTCGCGGTCGATGCGCAGCACCTTGCCGCCTATACGTGTCGGGCTCTGCGGAACTTCGTGGTTGTGGGTGTCGCCAGTCGTGACGTACAGGAAGCCGTCGCCGGGACTGAAGCGAACGCGACCGCCGTTGTGGGCGCCGGGGCCACCGAAGGGATGGTCGCTCGCCGCCGCTTTGTATGGAATGTCGGTGACAATGTCCTTGCGATCCGATACCTTCGTCAGATCTTCGCTGACGACAAAACGCATCACGCGGTTCGTCTTCGGCTGAGCCATGTCCGAGGCGGAGTAGACGTAAATAAAACGGTTCTTAGCGAAGTCGGGGTCGACAGCCACGCCATTCATGCCGGCCTGGCCTTCACAAAACAGATCGCCAGCCGTGGTGCCGTAATCCTTGGAGTCCTTCATGCCAAGGAGGCGGTTAACCTTTCCCTCGGCGGTACGCACTGACAGGCCATGGCACTTCTCGGTAAAGAACATGGTGCCGTCCGGGAGAAAGGCCATGTCCCATGGATTGTTCAACTTGGTCAGGACGGTAGTTGACGCCAAAGTTGGCGCCGCAGCGTTAGCACCGCCGGCAACAGCAATGCCGGCTCCGACGAAAAGCATGCAGCTGGCGAGTTTGGTAAGACGCATGATATCTCCTCCTTTTACTTATTCTTGACATTAGGGTTACTGAGATAGATAGATAAACGGTAGCAGCAGGCCTTAGATGTATTTTGATCTTAATCAATCACTCCATGGCGTGCGCATGCCTCTGGATCGATTAGCAATCATGGCTGGTGGCATGAGATGAAGGCACGTTGGCAGACCGGCTCTTATCGCGCCGCTGAACACGCAAAACGCGATCATGAATCTTCCTATCCCGCCAAGGCTAACACTGACACTTACGAACCGTCTCACAAAGAAAGGGCCACTAAGGTGACGATCGCCTCGACGCATTGGCTGCGGCACACCACTATTAATATATGGAAAATATTGTGATTGATCGACGTTATGTACGGGACAAGCTAATACATGAATCCATTGCGCCGACAAACATTTATCTGCATGCCACTGACGACTATGGCTTTTGTACCGACTCTGTAAAGTTGATTCCGGGATTCCGCCAGCAGTCGCCTGCCAGGCCGACATGGCTCACTTTTCTATTTCAAATCGGCCCAAGGCGATTGGCTCTGCAGGAGACTGTGATGAACCGGAAATATGTGCCGCAACTGACTGCGCAAGAGCGGGCATGGATGGAAGCAATGGTACGCACCGGCAAATCCGGGGCACGGAAGATCCGGCTGGCGCATGCCTTGCTCAAGATGGACCAAGGAAAAACGGGTCAGGCTGGAAGGATGCGTGCATTGCCGGGGCGTTCGGCATGACGAGCCGCAGTTTGGAGAATTGGCGCAAGCGAAGCGCAGTGAGTCAAACTGACCTGTTCGCGCGCCAGAAAGATCGGCTGGCTGGACATTAAACTTGTTGGCCGACAAGCCGGGGAAACCGCGCATTGTCGAGGCGATTTCACGCGAAACCGGGCGGCGCACACTTAAAAAAATAATTTCGAACCTTGGCTGAAACAGCAATGGTGCATCCCGCCGGCACAAGATGCCGAATTTGCCTGCCAGATGGAGCAGGTGCTGAAAGTCTACGCCCAATCCTACAATGCACGTCATCCAGTCGTTTGCATGGATGAGCAGCTCAAATAGTTGATTGACGAAGTCCGCGAACCGGTGGTGGCACTGGATGGGACGGTTGGAAAAGACTTCGCGTATGTACGACGCGGGATGTGCGTGGCGTGGATGTTCGTCGAGCGGAGATGCAGGGCGGTCTGGTACCGCGCGTTAAGAAAGTGTCAGTCAAGTGCGGCTGAAAATCGTCCCGATGCGACGTCAACAACGGCATCGACATCGGCATCAGCAACGCACGCACGGCCCCGGCTTTCGCTACCGGGGATGCAATCGCTTGGTACCCGCATCGCTCCGTACTGGCAGAAACAAGCATGGCGGGAGCTATGTGCGATGCTCTGTCGGACGAGGCATCGCCGCCTGGTGAAAATAGCTTGCCTTGCCGGACTATGCCGCCGAGAAAACCGTTTCCATTTCGCGTCTGAAACGAACCGCGAGCGCCGTCGCGTCATAATCGACATCCTCCCAGCCTACCGCCTGCCCGGCCGGGACGGGGTTCTTCAGTGTGATGCCATGCGCCAGGCCCAGCGGCAAGCCTTTCAGGCGCAGGGACTGCTCTGCGGGAAGCAGCTTGCCATAAACGGTAAACCCGCCTTCCCCGTCCAGGATCTCCCCGGCAGCCAGATCGCGCTTTGCGGTTGCCACGACATCGCCGTGCCAACATATCGGTGCACCGGTGGCTTCGCCGCGAAGGCCGACCGAGGCAACGCTGATCCCCAGCTCAAGACCTATCAAATGAAACGGTTTGTACATGGACGAATATTCTCCGCTCCGATCAGTGACCAGGCCGTACTCGCTGAAGCACCGTCTGACGTAGTCACTGCCCGCCGCGAAAGTGACGTAGACACCCCAGCGCAGGTCGCGCGGTATCGGAGAGCCATCGCGTTCCAAACTTGAAATCACTTCTACCTGACCGCGATGCAACAAGATGCCGCCATCGGCTTGCGGCTTGAGGACTTCAGGTAATCTGTCCACATCCACTGCCGGAAATGTCAGCCCCGCTGGAGCTTGCAAGCCGGTCGCATTCGCAACGGCGGCCATTTCGATAGCGCTTTTCGTGCCATCCAGGAAGCTGTTGAACATCTGCGCATTCATGCCGCCGCGTTTTGCATCCTCGGCTGACAGGCCGTAGTGTTGCCATACCGTTGCGGGCGTGGAGACATGGTAAGCCGGAAGATACTTGGTTCCTTTGCCTGCCGCGACAATCTCGAAGCCTGCCGTACGGGCCCAGTCCACCATTTCGCAAATCAGAGCCGGCTGGTCGCCGTAGGCCAGCGAATAAACGATGCCTGCCTCGTCAGCCCTGCGCTTGAGCAACGGCCCCGCGAGCGCATCGGCTTCGACGTTGACCATGATGATGTGTTTGTTGTGGTCGCAGCAAGCGAGCACATGCGCAATGCCCGCTGCCGGGTTGCCGGTCGCTTCGATGACAATATCGACGTGGGGCGAGGCGATGAGTGCAAGACTGTCTTCTATGATGGCTGTGGCACCGCTCTTGGCCGCCTGTTCCAGTGATGCAGCGGAGCAACGCTCCTCGGTCCAGCCCAAGCCTTTCAGCGACTCGCGCACCCGCGCCGGTTGCAAATCGGCGATCCCTGTCAAGTGAATGCCAGGCGTCCGTGGCACTTGGGAAAGGTACATGGAGCCAAACTTTCCGGCGCCGATGAGTCCGATCCGTAACGGCTTTCCCTGCTGGGCACGCGCCTGCAATTTCGCGAAAAGATTCATGGTGTCTCCTTGTATTTGTATTGGATCCAGGATCTTTACTATATCCTACCGTCACATGCGGTCGCGACGTGCCCGCCGCGTACGGATGAACACTGCGCAGTGAGATAAGCTGGAGTGAATTTCACCGCCAACAGAACAATGGCAAACACAATGCCGAATTGAATTGCTGCATTCAGGCTCAAAGGCTTGCGTAATGCCAGTCTTGAGGCGCCCCGGCTTGTAAGGGTGGATGTGGCCACAGTACCAAAGTGCCCATACAGCAGGCTGCGCAAGGAGTTTGCCAGCGCCAAGCTCGATTAGCGACCAGACTTGCCAAAACATCGAAATTCGGTTCTCAAAAAATCGCGTATGCTGGCACCTTTGGCTGGGTATTTAATTCTGGCCTGGATGACGCCATGGCCCAGTACAACCAGACAACCACAGAAGTCGGCAAGCAGCCCCTTCCCCCACCCTCTTCCGTCCCTCTTCAGTTCCGTCCAAATCTTCGCTTGCGATTTGCCGTTGCACTCGCTGTCACGGTCTTGACACTTGCATTAGGTATCGCGGCGGTGCTGGAAAACGTGGCGAGCCGTGAAGTCGCCAAGCTCAGTGCCCAAAATCTGGAGAACATCAGCCGCCAGATGGCACGCGAAATTTCGACCGGCATGAGCCGATTCGCCATAGAAATCGAAACTCAGGCGCAGATTCCAACTTTGCGGAACCCATCGACCAAGGCTGACGACATGCGGTCGATTCTGGACCGGTTTGTGGCACATCATCCCGAATTTTCCTACTTGGGCGTCATCGACGTGGATAGCGCCCGCGTACTCGCAGCGAACGCGGGACTGTTTGAAGGCGGCAGTGCTACTGGACGCCCGATTTTTGAGAATGGAAAAAAAGGGTTGTTTCTCGGTGATGTCCATCCCGCGGTGCGATTAGCGGAATTACTGCCCAAGCCACCTAGCGGGGACGGCTTGCGCTTTCTGGATGTCAGCGTTCCCATCCTGGATGACGGTGGCCAGCCTACGAGGGTACTGGCTGGGCATATTAGTTTTGAATGGACCCGTCAACTGCGCGAGCAGGTGCTCGCCCCCATCAGGGATGCACGCGGCATCGAGATCATGCTGGTGGACACAACTGGCAAGATCGTGCTGACTCCCAACGAAGAGATCAAGGTTGGGCAGCCGATCGCGGAATTGGTCCGTACGAACATGACGGATCGAGCCGAGTTGCATTCCTGGGCCAATGGCTTGTCTTACCTGACTACCTCCGCTCGGGTGATTCCAGATGGCGCATTCGATGGGTTCGGGTGGCGCGTAGTGGCGCGTCAGCCAGAAGAGTTCGCCTTGGCCCCTGCCAGCCGCTTGCGCGACTCGTTCTTTTTTGGTGCGGCACTGCTTGGCGCCCTTGCCGCCGTGCTGGCATGGGCCGCTGCCGGCAGAATCACTCGCCCGGTGTACGACCTGGCGAACTATGCAACCCAGTTAGCGCCAGATACCACACGGGCGGCATCACATGATGCTCCAGTTGGTGAAATAGAACAGGTCCGCCGCACGTTATCGCACCTGTCGCTAGACCAGCAGCGCCAGAACGAGGAACTGCAAGAACGCAAGCGTCGATTTGCAGCCTTCGCAGACTCCTTGCCGCACCTGGTGTTCGAAATTGATGCGGATGGAAAACTGGAATACGTCAACCAGCAATGGATTGCCCAGTTCGGACTAAGTGAAGGCATGGCGCTGGAGCACCTGGTCCAGCGTATGCCGGAAGACGATCGCAAGGCACTCTTTGAACCATGGGAAGCGGCAAGGCAAACGGGTGAACCTTTGGATCTTTTGGCACGCTTTGTCACTGCCGAATCTGGCACGCCGGAATGGTTCCGTATGCGTGCGCTGCCTGTGACAGGCAATGACGGGAAAGTACTGCGTTGGCTTGGGACGCTCAGCAGTGTTCAGGACACGATGCGGGCAGCGGAAGAGGTAGAACGCTTGTTGGCACGAGAGCAGGCGGCGCATGCCGAACTGGCGCGTACCAACGCCATGAAGGATAATTTTCTGGCTACCTTGTCTCACGAACTCAGAACACCTCTCAATGTCATCGGAGGCTGGGCGCAAATGTTGGCACTCAATCCGGTAGATCCGGAGTATGTGCTCAAGGGATCACGCATCATTCAAAAGAATATTGACTTGCAAGTGACCATGATTGATGGCTTGCTGGACATGAGTGCCATCGTAGCCGGAAAAGTCTCGCTCGATCTACAGGCAACCGATGTCGCCCAACTGCTTGTTAATGTGCGAGATGCTTTTTCCAAACTGGCTGCCGACAAAGACGTGAAGCTGGAGATGGACATTCCACGGCATCCGCTGCTTATTGAAGCCGACCCCCGGCGCATGGATCAGGTCCTTGCCAACCTCGTGTCCAATTCACTCAAGTTCACCGACAAAGGCGGGCGGATTCGGCTGACTGCTACACCTACTGAGGCAGGCAGGGTCTCCATTATCATCGAAGATTCCGGGTGCGGCATCGATCCGGAATTCTTGCCCCATGTATTCGATCGCTTCCGGCAGCAAGACTCGTCCATATCGCGAAAGAAGGGCGGGGTCGGCTTGGGTTTGGCTATTGTAAAAAGTCTCGTCGATCTGCAAGGCGGCACTATTCATGCCCGTAGCAGTGGCATAGGCAAGGGCTGCGTATTCACCATGGATTTCTCTCGTATTGAGACCGATGCCAATCCGGATGACCCGACGGCGGATGAGGAACAAAGGCTGCTGCTCGGGCAGTTTGGCAATGTGCGTGTTCTACTGATAGAAGATGACGAACAGGCTCGCGAAGTCACCAGGGACGCCCTCATGGCTTTGGGTGCCAAAGTGACCGATGCGGCAGATGCGCTTATGGGATGGAAAATACTGGAAGCACATGGCCCTTTTGATGTCCTTGTCTGCGACATAGGGTTGCCAAGTATGGATGGCTACCAATTCGTGCGGCGCGTGCGAAAAAGCGAAGACGACAGGATCGCCGGAATTCCCAGCATTGCATTGACCGCATTTGCTATGCCCCATGATGAAATACGTGCACAAGAAGCTGGCTTTGACCGACATGTTCCCAAGCCGTTCAGCCTGGCAATGTTGAGTTCCACAATGGCGGAGTTGGTGTCATTGAACGCGGAGGTCAGGCAGAGTAATCTGGCGGCGGACCAAGGATAGTTGGTAACGTCATAGCCTTCCATCCGAGCGGTTTGTGCAATGCTGTCGCGCCTAGGCTGTGGGCACGTCGCAGCGGCTTCATTGACGTCGTCTTCCAGTGCAACTCAGCTTGATGCAACGGCGGGTATTATTCCCGCCTAGTCAGAAGAGCTTGCTGATAGGCCTGGTGCAATTGGCTATCATCCGCGATAAGCGGAGGAACCGGCACTCCTTCTTCCGTCGAAGCTCTTTCGCCCTCTTGATAAGCAAGCGCGCGCGCGTCGAGCAAAGCCCTTGCCGCCGGCGCAGTCAGTCCAATACCGAAATAGACGGTGTGCAGTGCCATCTGTACGCGTGCTTCCAATCCTCGCATTCGTCTCTCCTGGTACGGCATTGACATGCATAACCAATGACCAATGTTCGACATCGGCTGTCAAACTGTAGGTAGCATGCCTGAAGCCACGGAGCGGCGATGACCTAAAAACAGGGACTAAACGCTGACTAACCGCAAGGTAAAAATGCGATGCCAATTGAGAAAACGCAATGCCATTGCATTACAGAACATCACTTTGCCAGTGTGCGTTCCAACACCTCTGTAGCGGTTGCCATGGCCTCGCGCAATTTCGGTATTCCTTCGTGGGACTTCGCTACGACGTTCTTCACGCAGCAAATCCCCTACTTCGAAGATACGATCAACGTCGACTATTCGAGATGCTCCGCCTGTTCCTTTCACGGGGAATCGACATCAACGCACGTGATCCCTACAGCAGGGGATGGACCGCCCTGCATGTCGTATATGTCGTATCAATGGGAGAACCGTCGGCAAAGGTCTCCATCCTGCTCGGGTACGACGGCCGCATCGACCTTCGCGACAGCGACGGGCGAACACCCCTCGACTTAGCCAGGCTGGCTCAACAGAAGCACCCCGGCAACTCCAGCATTGCCTACACGATCCGAGTCCTGGAGGAGGCTCAGCGGAAGTCAAGGTCCTGATCGCAGGAGCAGTGACTTCGTGCAGAGAAGCCGTCGCGTCAATCCAATACGGATATATCCGCCACCTACAGCCGCTCAACAATCGTCACATTCGCCATCCCCCCGCCCTCGCACATCGTCTGCAGGCCATAGCGCTTGTTGCGCTTCCTCAGCGCGTGCACCAGCGTCGTCATCAGCTTGGTACCCGACGCGCCGAGCGGATGGCCCAGCGCGATCGCGCCGCCGTTCACATTCAGCCGCTCCGGATCGGCGCCGGTGGCCTGCAGCCATGCCAGCGGAATCGGCGCGAAGGCTTCATTGACTTCGAACAGGTCGATGTCGTCAATCTTCATGCCCGCCTTCTGCAGTGCGCGCAGGGTCGCCGGGATGGGGGCTTCCAGCATGATCACCGGATCATGTCCCAGCAGGCTCAGGTGATGGATGCGAGCCAGCGGCTGCAAGCCGAATGTCTTCAATGCCTTTTCGCTGACCACCATTACCCCGGTTGCACCGTCGCAGATCTGGCTGGCGTTGGCGGCGGTGATCACGCCGCCTTCCTGCAGCAGCTTCACGCCCTGGATCCCTTCGACCGTGGCCTCGAAACGGATGCCTTCATCCACGGTATGCATGCCGGCTTCCGTTCCCGCGCTGCCGTCGGCGGTACGCACTTCGATCGGCAGGATCTCTTGGCTGAAATGGCCTTCGCGGGTGGCGGCGATGGCGCGCTGATGGCTGCGGTAGGCGTATTCGTCGAGCGCATCCTTGTTCAGGCCGTATTTCTTCGCCACCATTTCCGCGCCCATGAACTGGCTGAAATCGGGCACGTCGGGATAGCGTGCATGGATGGACGGACTCATGTAGTAGCCCATGCCATTCTTCTTCGGCAGGATGGAGGGTGAACCCATCGGCACGCGGGACATGCTTTCCACGCCGGCGGCAATCACCACGTCCATGGTGCCCGACATCACGGCCTGGGCCGCGAAATGCAGCGCCTGCTGGGAAGAGCCGCACTGGCGGTCGACCGAGGTGCCGGGGACGGATTCGGGAAGCTTCGATGCCAGCACGGCATTGCGCGCGACGTTGGTGGACTGCTCGCCGACCTGGCTGACGCAACCCATGATGACGTCCTCGATTTGGGATGGGTCGATGCCGCTGCGGTCGACGAGTTCATCGAGTACCTTTGCGGCCAGGTCGACCGGATGCCAGCCGGAGAGGCGGCCGCCGCGCTTTCCTCCGGCGGTTCTGACGGCGGCGACGATGTAGGCTTCAGCCATGGTGGTTCCTTTTCCAGATATGAATTCAAGTCAACAAATTGGTGAACCTTCCTTGTTCCGCAGGCGGAACGAAGGAGGGTGGGCAAACCGCTAGTCCGCCGTGCCCTTGCCGATCCGGCTTGCGTCCAGCGTCTCGGGGTGCTTGGCGAGGCTTGAAGTTACGAGCTTCTGCAAGACCTCATGCCATTGCGCTGTCACCCTCTCCCCTGCCCCTCTCCCGCCTGCGGGAGAGGGGTTACTTTCTTCGAGCCTTGTCATTCTGCAGAGTCAACGCCCTGAAAATTGCGGCGGGCGCTTTCCGAAGAACGCTTCCAGCGCCTCGCGGAAATCTTCCGTCGCCGCACTCGCGCGGAAGTTGTCGCGTTCCGCATCGAGCTGCGTCGACAAGTCGTTATCGAAGGATTGCCGCATCAGGCGCTTCATCTTGCCGTACGCCAACGTGGGGCCTGCGGCAAGGCGGGCTGCCAATGCATCGGTGGCAACATCGATTTCCGCCGCCGGCACGAGCTTGTTCACCAGCCCGAGCCGCAGTGCTTCCTGCGCATCCAGGCTTTCCCCCAGCATCGCAATCGCCATCGCGTTGCGCAGGCCGACCAGGCGCGGCAGATGCCAGGAGCCGGACAGGTCGCAGCTGACGCCCACCTTGATATAGGCAAGATTGAACACCGCGTCGTCGGCAGCGATGGCAAGGTCGCAGGCCATCGCCAGGCTCATGCTGCCGCCGGCGACATTGCCGCGCAGGCTGGCGATGACCGGCGCATCCAGCGCGGCGAGCATCCGGATCGATGCATGCAGCGGCTCGATCAGCGCCATCGCGGTGGCCGGCGGGTCGTTGCGCAGCGAAGCGAGGTCGCCGCCGACGCCGAAGGAGCCGCCTTCGCCTTTGACCACCACTGCGCGCACGCCGGCATCGGCGGCGAGTTCGCTGCAGCAGGCATGGAGCGCCTGCGCCGCTGCCACGTCGAGCGCATTGTGATTGCGCGGGCGGTTCAGCACCAGCCAGGCAATCGCACCTTCGCGCCGCAATAACACGGGACTGTCTGCTTGAGCCATGTTCGTCTCCTGGTTGAAAATTTCATGCGGCCTTCCTTGCGCGCTTGCGGGCCGGGGCCGGCTTTTCCTGCTTCGATATCTGCTTCGGTATCTGCCTGTTTATTTGCGGCGTGTCGGTGCGGCACACGCCGAGGGACAAAAGATCGATCATCTGCCGCGCGATGTCGTCCGCGCTCAGCGGACCGCCGGGCGAATACCAGCGGCCTATCCAGCTGAGCGCGCCGGCGATGGTGAAGGCCGCCATTTTCGGATCGCAGGGAGCCATCGAACCCTCCTCGATGCCCTGCTGGATCAGTTGCCGGAACTCCATGTCGAGCTCGCGCTTCATCGCGCGCAGTTTCTTGCGGCTTTCCAGCGGCAGCGGATCCTCGCCCACGCGGATGACGCACATGCCGAAATCCATGGTCACGATTTCCGCATACTGGCGCATGGCGGCGAACAGCTTGTCCTTGGCCGTGCCGCCCGATTGCGCGACGTCGCGTATCGCATCCTGCAGCATGGCCAGCCCGCGGCTGACGCACTGGAACAGGATGTCGTCCTTGTTCTTGACGTAGTAGTAAAGCGTCGGCTTGGTGATGTGCAGGCGCTCGGCCACGTCGTCCAGCGAAGTGGCATGGAAGCCGTTTTCGTTGAACATCTGCGCAGCCGTGCGCAGTACCGCGTCGCGCTTGGCTTCGCGTTCCTTCGCGATGTCGCGTGTTTTCTTCCAGGGCGACCCCGCCGCCGGCGTGCCTGCGGTTAAGGCGGCGCCTGCCTTGGCTGCTGCTGTTTTCCTTGAAGTCATCAATCGTGTTTCTGTCGTGTTCCGATTGGCACGGCGATCAGGCGTACAGCGCCTCGATCTCCTGTGCATAGGTTTTGTAGATGCTGGCGCGCCGCACTTTCATGGTGGCGGTTACCTCGCCGTCGTCATGGTCGAGTTCCTTGGTCAGCAGGTGAAAGCGGCGCACCTGCGACACCTGCGCCAGGCGCGCATTGCCGCTGTCGATTTCCGACTGGATCAGTTCGCGCACTTCGGGCGATTCGGCCAGCGAGCGGAAATGGGTGAAGGCAATGTTGCGCGCCTCCGCCCATTGGGCCACCGCATCATAATCGATCTGGATCAGCGCCGAGACAAACTTGCGGGCATCCGCGACCACGATGCATTCCTTGATGTAACGGCTGGATTTCATCGTGTTCTCGATTTCGGATGGCGTCAGGTTCTTGCCGCCGGCGGTGATCATGATGTCCTTGAGGCGGTCGACGATTTTCAGCACGCCGTTTTCCTCGCGCACCACGTCGCCGGTATGCAGCCAGCCGTCGACGATGGTCGCGGCCGTGGCTTCCGGGTTCTTGTAATAGCCCTTGAAGACCACCGGCCCGCGCAGCTGCAGCTCGCCCTGCTCCGACAGCCTTACCTCGACACCGACGGTGGGCACGCCGACGTTGCCGAGGCGTACCGCATCGGCGCGCTGCCCGAGCACCATGCCGCTCGACTCGGTCATGCCGTAAACCTCGATCAGCGGCACGCCCATGGTGCGGAAGAACTGCACGATGGCGGGAGAGATCGGCGCGGCGCCGGTCAGCGCGATGCGGGCGCGGCGCAGGCCGATGAAATTCTGCAATGCACGGAAGATCAGCAGATAGTACACGCCGAACAGCAGGCGCTCGGCCGTGCTGCGCTGGTGCGCCGCCTTTTCCGCGAAGGGCAGGCAATGCCGCATTGCCTGCGCGAACAGCCATTGCTGCAATGCGCCCGACTCCTGCATCTTGATGGAGATGGCGGAATGCAGCTTTTCCCAGATGCGCGGCACGCCGAGGAACATGCTCGGCGCGACCTCGCGCAGGTCTTCCTGCACGGTGCGGATGGACTCGCCGAAATCGACCCGCGAGCCGAGATACAGCGGCACGAACGCGGTCAGCATCTGCTCGGCCACGTGGCACAGCGGAAGGTAGGAGAGATGCGTGCTATCCGGCCGCAAGCCGAGGCGTTCGATCACGCCGGGCGCCATCGCGGCGATGTTGGCATAGCTGATCATCGCGCCCTTGGGCTTGCCGGTCGAGCCCGAGGTGTAGATGATCAGCGCGATGTCGTCCATGGTCTGAACGTCGAGGCAATGATCGATCAGCTCCGGGTGTTCGCGCTCATGCTCGGCGCCCAGTCTTTCCAGTTCGGCAAAGCTGATCACCCGCTGCGGATCGCGCGCCCGGGTATCGGCAAAGCCTTTCTTCTCGATCACGACGATGGTCTTGAGCATCGGCAGCTGGCCGCTGGCCTCCAGCACCTTGTCGGCCTGTTCCTGGTCTTCGCAGATGATGATCTGCGCATCGGAATGGTTGAGCACATAGGCGATCTCGTTGACCGGGCTGGTCGGATAGACGCCGACGGTGACGGCGCCGGCCAGTCCCGCGCCCAGCTGTGACAGCACCCATTCGGTGCGGTTCTCCGAGATCACGGCGATGTGGCCGCCGGGCGGCAGGCCGAGCGCGCGGTAGCCGAGGCCGACATGGCGCGCGCGGCGGTAATATCCGCTCCAGCTCAGCGGCCGCCAGATGCCGTATTCCTTCTGGCGGATGGCGACGCTGTGAGGCCGCAGGCGGGCATGCTCGCGCAGCATCTGCGGCTGTGTCTTGGTGAGGTCGATGGATTCCATGGCTCGGTGTCTCGGAGTCTCGGCGTTTCAGTGTCAGGACAGCCAGCGCTTGCGGCGCTTGTAATGCTTGAGCTCGCGGAAACCCCTGGTCGCGCCCTCGGCGCCGACGCCGAGATAGAACTCGCGCACATCGGGGTCGGATGCCAGCTTTTCCGCGCTGCCGTCGATGACGACCTTGCCGGTTTCCATGATGTAGCCGTAATCGGCCACCGCCAGCGCGATCGAGGCGTTCTGCTCGACCAGCAGCATCGACACGCCGCGCTCGGCATTGATGCGGGCGATGATGTCGAAGATGGTTTCCACCAGCACCGGCGACAGGCCGAGCGAAGGCTCGTCGAGCAGCATCAGCTTGGGCTCGGCGATCAGTGCGCGGCCGATGGCCAGCATCTGCTGCTCGCCCCCCGAAAGATAGCCGGCCAGCCCGTTGCGCCGCTCATGCAGGCGCGGGAAATATTCGTAGACCAGGTCGAAGTTAGGCTTCTTGCCGTCCTGCAGCGCATAGCTGGCGGCCACCAGGTTTTCCTCCACGCTCAGGTCTTCGAACACGCGCCGTCCTTCCATCACATGGAACAGGCCGGAGCGCACCAGTTCATAGGGATTGACATGGGTGCTGGCGCTGCCCTGGAAGCGCACTTCGCCGCGCGTGACGGCGCCGTCTTCCAGCGGCAGCAGGTTGGAGATCGCCTTGAGCATGGTCGACTTGCCGGCGCCGTTGCTGCCGAGCAGCGCCACGATCTTGCCGCGCGGGACGGCGAGTGACAGGCCGCGCAGGACCTGCACCGCCTTGTTGTAGACCACCTCGATATTGTTCACCTCGAGGACCATGTCTTCGCTTGCGCCCATGCTCATTGCGGCTCCTCGCTTACTGGCCCAGCGTGATCCAGTCGGAGGCCGGCAGCATCTTCTTCTGCTTCATGTCCGCCTTGTAGATGCGGCCCACCGGGATGGAATTGCCCTTGATCGAAATCGGCGTGCCGATGATGCCGCCGGTGTCGAAGTTCTGGATCGAGTTGAGCGACGCCTTCAGATTCTTGCCGTCCAGCGGCTTGCCGGCGTCGAGCGTGCGCTTGACGGCTTCGGTCATCAGCATGGCGGCGAGGAAGCCCTGCATGTAGGCGGTGCTCTGGTACTCGGGGCGCATCTGGCGGATCTTTTCCATCATCGGCGACTTGCCCTCGGTATCGTAGTGGTAGCGGTAAGGCATCACTCCCATGAAGCCGTCGGCGGCATCGCCCATGCGCATCACGGTGGAATTGTCCATGGTCCAGAAGGTGCCCATGAAGGCCGACTTCATGCCCATCGACTTGGCCTGGTTGATGAATTCCGGAATCGGCGCCAGCACATAGCCGTGGAAGATGGTGTAGTCGGGATCGGCGCGGCGCAGCTTGATGACTTCCGCCGAGACGTCCACGCTGGACGGCGGCGTCACGATTTCGCTGACCAGGTTCAAGCCCAGCTTCTTGGTGGCGGCGCGCGTGCCTTCCACCGGGTCGCGGCCGAATTCGGTATCCGAATACACCAGCGCCACCTTCGCGCCCGGCTTGGTCTTGGCAATGTAGTTCAGCAGGATGCCGACCATCTCGGTGTAGTCGGGGCCGACCATGAACTGCAGCGGATATTTCTGCGGATCGTTGAGCTCCTTGGCGAAGGAGGCGCCGGTCATCAGCATGGTGCCGGCCCGCTCCAGCTCGGGATTGACGGTCTTGGAAAAACCGGTCGAATCCGCGTAGTAGAGATTGACCTTGTGCTGGCTGGTGATCTTCTTGAAGGCCGCCATCGAGACATCGACCTTGTATCCCGTGTCTTCCGGCACGTACTGTATCTTGCGTCCCTTGATGCCGCCGGCATCGTTGACGATTTTCAGGTAGTCCTTGATGCCGGCGTCGATGCCGATGCCGGCAAAGGCGAACACCCCGGTCATCGGAATCGAGCCGCCCAGCACGATATCCCCCTGCTGATTGCCCTGCTGTGCCGATGCGCTCGCGGCGAAACCCAGGGTGCCGGCCGCGGCCAGTGCCGCCAGCCATTTCTTGATCGGATTGCCAAACATGTGTCGTCTCCTCTTGTTGTGCCCTATGTCCGGAATGGCCACAGGTGGAAAGTGCGGCGGACGCGGCGCCAGATTTCGGCCAGTCCGTGCGGTTCGAAGATCAGGAACAGAACGATCAGCAGGCCGAACACGATGGTGCGGACCGGCGACAGGATCAGGGTGGTGTTGCTGGAAATCGGCAGCCAGCCGATGACGATCTTGAGCAGTTCCGGCACCATGGTCATGAAGACCGCGCCGAAGATGCCGCCGCGTATCGTGCCCATGCCGCCGACGATGACGGCGGCGAGGAAGAAGATCGACATGATGAGCGGGAAGCTTTCCGGCGTCACGATGCGGAAGAAGTAAGCGAACATGCCGCCGGCCACGCCGGCATAGAACGACGACAGCGCAAACGACATCAGCTTGTAGCGCAGCAGCGGGATGCCGAGCACGCCGGCCGAGATGTCGCGGTCGCGGATGGCGATGAAGGCGCGGCCGATGCGGGTGCGGAACAGGTTGGCCGCGCCGAACAGCATCAGGATGGTGAGCGGCATGATCACCCAGTACAGGCGGAACGAGGTGTCGAGCGCGAGGCCGAACAATTGCGCCGGCGGCACCGCAAGGCCGCCGGTGCCGCCGGTCAGGCTGGCCCAGTGCGAGAAGGCGAAGTGCGTGATGAAACCCGCCGCGATGGTGGCGATGGCGAGATAAAGGCCTTTCACGCGCAGGGAGGGCAGGCCGACGATGATGCCGCCGATCATCGCCACCACGCCGCCGGCCAGCAGGTTGAGCAGGAAAGGCGTGCCGAAGCGGATCTGCAGGATGGCGACGGTATAGGCGCCGAGCCCCATGAATGCCGCCTGTCCGAGGCTGACCAGGCCGGTGTAGCCGGTGAGCAGGTTCAGTCCGGTGGTGCTGGCGATGTTGATGGCAACCAGGCAGGCGAGATAGAGCCAGTATTCGCCGGCGAAGAAGGGAAACGCGGCCAGCAGCACCATCAGCGCAATCAGCCATGCGCGCTGCGTGGCGCTGTCGAACAAGGCCTCGTCGGCGGCGTAGCTTTCCTTGGCGGATCCGATGCGCATTACAGCCTCTCGATTTCATGGGTGCCGAACAGGCCGTAGGGCCGGATCAGCAGGATGACCACTAGCAGAATGAAGGTGGCGAGCAGCTTGTATTCGCCGCCGAGATAGGCGCCGGCCCAGGCCTCGATGAGTCCGATGATGAGGCCGCCGACCAGCGCGCCGGCCACGCTGTCGAGACCCCCGAAGATCACCACCACCAGCACCGACAGGCCGAACACGCCCATGGTCGAGGAAATGCCGCCGATCGCGCCGACCACGATGCCGGCCACGCCGGCGATCACCGCGGCGAAGCTCCATGCCAGCGAAAACACGCGCGGCACGTTGATGCCCATCGAATAGGCCGCGGCCTGGTCCGATGCGGTGGCGCGCAGCGCGACGCCGCCGCGCCAGTAGCGAAAGACCAGCAGCACCGCGGCGATCAGCGCCACTGCGACCCAGAAGCCGTAGAAGATCTTGGGCGCGAGGAAGGCTTCGCCGATTCGTATCGGCGCCGAGGGGAAGAATTCCGGCAGGCGGCGCTGGTCGGCGGTCCAGATCAGTTCCACCAGGCCGACGAGAATGGAAGACAGCCCGACCGTGACCATGAAGGAGGCGATCGGCGACTCGCCCAGCATCGGCCGTATCACCGTGCGTTCCAGCACCATGCCGAGCACGCCCATGGCCGCCAGGGCCGCTGGCACCGCCAGCCAGATCGGCAGGCCGGCACCCGCCGAGAAGGCGAAGAACAGGTAGGCGCCCGCCATCAGCATGTCGCCGAGCGCCAGGTTGACCACCCGGGTGGCCTTGTAGATGATGACGAAGGCCAGCCCGGTCAGGCCGTACAATCCGCCGGTGCCGAGGCCGGCGAGGGAAATCTCGAAGAAGAAGAGCCAGTCGAAGTTCATGCCGCGCTCCGGATGCCTGTTTTACCTCCCGTCTTGCCGCCCTGCCCCGCCGCATCGGCTCCCGTCTTCTTGTATCTCGCCCGCAGCGCATGCACGTCGCCGGAACCGAGGTAGGCGCGAATCACTTCCGGATTGGCCTGCACCTCGGCGGGAATGCCGCTGGCGATCACCTGCCCGAAATTGAGCACCACGACATGGTCGGACAGGTCCATCACCATGCTCATGTCATGCTCGACCATCAGGATGGTGACGCCCCACTCGCGCCGCACCTCCAGGATGAAGCGGGCCATGTCTTCCGTCTCTTCCCGGTTCATGCCGGCAACCGGTTCGTCGAGCAGCAGGATCTGCGGCTTCATCGCCAGCGCCCGGGCCAGTTCGACGCGCTTTTGCAAGCCGTAGGACAGGGAGGCTACCGGCGCCTTGCGGATATGGTCAATCTCCAGGAAGTCGATGATGCGTTCCTCGATCTCCTGGCGCAGCTGCTCTTCTTCGCGCCTTGCGCGGGGGGTGAAGAACAGGGCCGACAGCGGTCCGGTCTTCAGGTGGCAGTGGCGGCCGAGCTTGATATTGTCGAGCACCGTCATGCCGCGAAACAGCGCGATGTTCTGGAAGCTGCGCGCCATGCCGAGCGCCGCGCGCCTGGGCGGCGCCACGCCGGACAGGCTCTTGCCTCGGAACAGGATGTCTCCGGCCGCCGGCTTGTAGAAACCGGAGATGGTATTGAACACCGACGTCTTGCCCGCCCCGTTGGGACCGATCACGGACGTAATGCTGCCCTCGGCGACGCTGAAGCTGACGTTATCCAGCGCCTTGACGCCGCCGAACTGCAGCGTGACGCCGCGCACGTCGAGAATGGAATCATTCGCTACTGCCTGCAAGCCTGTCTCCTCTTTTTATGCAGCGCATCGATGCTTGTTCCGGATTGTGAGCGTTGTTCGCGGCTGTTTTATTTTCTACTCGCGAGTAACGTGAAAAATACTAGCACAGGAAATTTGATTCCCGCGCAGGCGAAGAAAAAAATTCTGAGGCGGGGATTCCTTGCTTGCATTCGAGAATCGCGCTGCCGGCGTTGGGCCTTTGCAGGAACCGCAGAGAATATCCGCGGTGCGCAACGCGTAATCGCAAGCCGCCGGAGCAGCTTACTCGCCAGTAAGGTCCATGACTTTGAAGCCTGGATTGCATTCCGGAAATCCGCCGGCGGCTTGAACCCGGAATGGCCCGTCTGTGTAAAATCAGGAGTCTTACCTGCTGCCGACATGTGCAGCGCACCAAGGAGCATGACCATGCCGGGAATCCCGATGCCAGCCAGGAAACCGCTGTTTTCACCGCTATGCCTTGCTCCTCTGTGCCTGGCGGACCATGCCGCTGGGAGGAAGCGATGCTGAGCGGCGGATGTTTCTGCGGAAGGGTGCGCTATGAAGCGGATGGCATCCCCTTCCATGAGACGAGCTGTCATTGCGAGATCTGCAGACGCACGTCGGGAGCGCCCCTGGTGACATGGTTCAGCGTTCGGCGAGCGGAATTCCGGCTCGTCTCTGGCACGCCCGTCCGCTTCCGCTCGACCGCCTTCGGCACACGCAGCTTCTGTCCCGACTGCGGAACGCAGCTCACGTTCGAGAACGACGGCACGCCGGATGAAATCGATGTGACGATGTCCAGCCTTGACGAGCCGGACCGGCTGTCCCCGAAGGATCACACCTATGTACGCAGCAAGCTGCAATGGCTAAGGTTCGCCGACCAGCTTCCCGCGTACGAGGAGGCACGGAAGACATGATCGAGCGGCAAGCCGGAAGGGGAGGTTGCCTGTCGTCCGTGAGCGGCAGGGAGGGCGCGGCATCATGATGCGCCATGTCATCCTGCCTTCGCCCGCGCTGCGCCCGCATGTCCGCAACATCATGGTCGGGGAATTTTCCAGCATGGGCAGCCACCTGCCGGCAACGCCCGACGTACAGCTCGTCATTTATTTGCAGGGAAGAGCATCCCTGATCGGTGAGGCATCGGTGGAGACGATGCCGCAAGCCTTCATAACCGGCCCGTGCCTGATGCCGCGCAGGTTCAGCGTCGACATCGGCAGCCGCTTCGTCGGCATCACCTTCCGCCCGTCCGGCTTTTCCTCCTGCTTCGGCATGCCGGCCAATCTCTTCCGCGACCGCATCGTGGCGCTGTGCGACGCGCTTTCACCTGGAACCGCTGCACGGTGGATGGAAGAAGTCTTTACAGCAAGGCAGGTGCATGATGTGGTCGATGCCGCGGAATCTTTCCTGCTGCGGTGCCTGCGTGACGGGCGCAGGCGGGAACCGACACTGCCGCGGCTTGGACTTGAGCGGCTGCTGATGCCGGCCGCCGACCTGGCGGATGGACTGTCGCTCGGCACGCGGCAACTGGAACGCCGGTTCCTTGTCAACTATGGCATGCCGCTGCGCGACTACCGGCGGCTGGCGCGCTTCTCCACAGTCCTTGCGCCCCTGCTCTCCGGATCGCCGGCCGGCATGAACATGGCGCGCATCGCCGTCGATGCCCATTACGTCGACCAGGCCCATTTCATTCGCGACTTCCGCCAGTTTGTCGGCGACACCCCCGGCCGCTTCCTCAAGTCGAGGCAGGAGGAGGATTCCATCTATCGGCTGTGGCAGTTCAATGCCTCGGAGCTGCCGTCCTTCCTCGACTGAGCCGCCGGGCCACCGGGTAATGAGGCAATCGGGCAATCGGCCCGATCCCATGTTAGTATACGAACCGACTACAAACCATATATAAGCCGAAACCATGGGAATCCTGAAAATCTCCGAGCAGATGCATGAAAACCTGCGCTCCACCAGCGCTGCGCTCAGCCGCTCCATCAATGCGCAGGCCGAACACTGGCTGCGGGTCGGGATGCTGGCCGAACTCAATCCCAAGCTCAGCTATGGCGAGATCTGCCAGCTGCTGATTCAGGCGCAACAATCCGGGGAACTCGTCTCGCCAGCCGTCCAGCCCGTTGCCGAGCCGGAGGCAGCATGACGACAAGGGGCAAGGTTTCCCTGCGTTCCGAGGCGGAGGTCGGGATGGCGCGGCGCGCGGGCGCACTGGCGGCGGATGTGCTGAGGATGATCGGGGCGCATGTCAGGCCCGGGATCAGCACCGATGAACTCGACGGGATCTGCCATGATTACATCGTCAATGAACTGAAAGCCATTCCCGCCAACGTGGGTTATAGCGGCTTTCCGAAGACGGTCTGCGTTTCGGTCAACCATGTCGTCTGCCATGGCATACCCTCGGACAAGCGCCTGAAGGATGGCGACATCATCAACATCGACGTCGCGGTCATCAAGGACGGCTGGTACGGCGATACCAGCCGCATGTATTTTGTCGGCGAGGCGGGGATACTTGCCAGGCGGCTGGTGCGCACCACCTACGAGGCGATGCGCGCCGGCATTCTTGCGGTGCGACCCGGCGCGACGCTGGGCGATGTCGGCCATGCCATCCAGACTGTCGCGCACCAGGAAGGATTCAGCGTCGTTCGCGAATACTGCGGCCATGGCATCGGGACCATTTATCATGACAAGCCGCAAGTGCTGCACTTCGGACGGCCAGGCACCGGCCTGGTGCTTGAGCCCGGCATGATCTTCACCATCGAGCCGATGCTCAACGCGGGCAAACCGGAAACGAAGCAGCTGGCGGACGGCTGGACGGTGGTGACGAAGGACCGCTCCCTGTCCGCGCAGTGGGAACACATGGTGGCGGTGACGGAAAGCGGCTTCGAAGTCCTGACGTCCTGGCCCGACGGCTACGGGGACTACTCGCCCATCACCGCCGAAGCGCCGCTGTCGGCCGCCATGACCTGAGCCTGCCGGAAATCTCAGCCGGCTCACGCTGCTCGTGCGCCGGCTTGAATGATGCGCAATCCCGCTGGCGGCAGGCATCGGGCAGCCATGTCGTGTCGGTACAATCTTTTGCACCGCGTTGCGTTTAAGGTTTCCGGTCTCAACCAAGGAAACCGACATGAATGCTCCCTCGCTGGAAACCGACGGCTACCTGCTGACCACCGTGGATGCGCTGCTCGCCGGCGCGCGCAGCAACAGCATCTGGTATCTCTCGTTCGGGCTGGCCTGCTGCGCGGTAGAAATGATGCAGGCAGCCGCATCGCGCTATGACATGGACCGCTTCGGCATCATGCCGCGGGCCAGTCCGCGCCAGGCGGACCTGATGATCGTGGCCGGCACGCTGACCAACAAGATGGCGCCGGCACTGCGCAAGGTGTATGACCAGATGCCGGAACCCAAATACGTGATTTCCATGGGCACCTGTGCCAACGGCGGCGGGTACTACCACTATTCCTATTCGGTAGTGCGCGGCTGCGACCGCATCATCCCGGTGGATGTCTATGTGCCCGGCTGTCCGCCGACAGCCGAGGCGCTGATCTATGGCATCCTGCAACTGAAGCGCAAGGTGCGACAGTCAAGGGTCATTGCGCGTTGATGCAGCGATGCGGCGATGGGCTGACCTGCCGATGCGCAGCGCCGCAGTCCATCAGCGCATGGCTTGCTCAGAACTCATCCCAGTCATCCGAACCGGCGGAAGACAATGCCGGCTTCTGATGACGGGCCGCCGGCAATGCGGCTGCCCTGGCACCCGGGATCGCGGTCCGCGCCGCCGGTGCGGCTGGTACGCTTGGCACGGCCTGCATCGGGCTCGCGGCCGATGCATCGACGGTAAAGACGCTGACCATATCGGCGAGCTTGCCGGCCTGTCCCTGCATGGCTTCCGATGCGGCGGCGGCTTCCTCGACCAGCGAAGCATTCTGCTGCGTCACCTGGTCCATCTGGCTGATGGCCTGGTTGATCTGCTCGATGCCCGCGGTCTGCTCCTGGCTTGCGGCTGCGATTTCGCTCATGATGTCGGTGACGCGCCGGACGCTGTCGACGATCTCACTCATCGTCCGCCCGGCCTGGTCGACCAGTTTGGCGCCGGAGTCCACCTTTTCCACCGAATCATCAATGAGCGCCTTGATTTCCTTGGCTGCCGATGCCGAGCGCTGCGCCAGGTTGCGCACCTCCGACGCGACCACCGCGAAGCCCCTGCCCTGCTCGCCGGCCCGTGCCGCCTCCACCGCCGCGTTCAGCGCGAGAATATTGGTCTGGAAGGCAATGCCGTCGATGACGCTGATGATGTCCACGATCTTGCGGGCCGACTCATTGATCGAGCCCATGGTATCGACGACCTGGGCCACCACCGCGCCGCCCTTGCCGGCGATCTCCGACGCGGAGACGGCGAGCTGGTTGGCCTGGCGCGCGTTGTCGCCGTTCTGCTTGACGGTGGAAGTCAGCTCTTCCATCGAGGAAGCGGTCTCTTCCAGCGAGCTGGCCTGTTCTTCCGTGCGGGATGACAGATCCATGTTGCCGGCTGCGATCTGGTTCGATGCCGAAGCGATCGCCTGCGTGCCGCTACGCACTTCACCGACGATCCTGGCCAGACTGTCGCGCATGCCGCGCATCGCATGCAGCATGCTGCCGCGGTCACCCGGCTTGAGGTTCACCGCCACCGTCAGGTCGCCAGCCGCAATGCGCTCTGCAATGTGCGCCGCATACGCCGGCTCGCCGCCGAGCTGGCGCGTCAGACTGCGGGTAATGAGGATGCCCATGCCTATGCCGGTCAGCACGCTGAGCACCACCAGGATGATCATCAGGCTGCGGCTGCTTTCGTACAATTCCTGGCTTTCCCCGGACGCCCGCTCTGCGCGCGTTTCCTTGTTCCTGGCCACTTCGCTCATCTTGACGTCGACCGCGTTGGCGATCGGCGACACCGTCTTGAACAGGTATTCAACGGCGACACGGTTCTCCAGCAGCGCCTCGGCGTTGATCTTCTTCAGCGCTTCTTCAACGAGCGGCACATAGGCCTTGAGTTCGCCTTCCAGTTCCGTGAACAGCCGCTTGCCGTTGGGGGAAGTAAAGAGCGGCCTGGCAAGGTCGAGATTGTCTTTCAGCTCGGTGATGTTTTTCTGGACTGCGGCAGCGAACCGGGCGCGTTCTTCTGGAGTGGAAGACAGCATGGCGCTGCGCAGCCCGCGCCCGATATCCATCACCTCCACATTCGCCTCTTTCACATAAGACAGTCCGAGCAATTCAGTGCGGTAGAGATCATCGGCCTTGTCGTTGAGCTGGCCCATATTGTAGATGCCGATGCCGGCGACGATGGCGCCGATCAGTGTCAGCGTGATAAATCCAAGCAGCAGTCGTGTGCCGACCTTCATCGATGTAAACATGCTTATTCCTTCCAAAAACGTATGCGCTCCGGCGGGGTTTGGGCCGGAGGCGTTATCAGGCAGCGAGGCGGGTGACGATACCGATGTCCTGGGAAGACATCAGCATGTCGATGTCAACCAGGATCAGCATCCGTTCGCCCGACGTGCCCAGGCCGATCAAATGATTGGTGTCGAGGACGGTGCCCATCTCCGGCGCCGGCTTGATGTCTTGCGGCTGAAAGGTGATGACGTCGGATACCGCGTCCACCACCATGCCGATCGTCTGCCGGCCGACATTGAGAATGATGACCACGGTGAACGCGTCATACAGGCAGGAGTCCAGCCTGAACTTGATGCGCATGTCGATGACCGGCACGATGACGCCGCGCAGGTTGATGACGCCCTTGATGAAGTCGGGTGCGTTCGCGATCGCGGTGACGGTATCGTAACCGCGGATTTCCTGCACCTTGAGGAGGTTGAGGCCGTACTCTTCCTCGCCGAGCTTGAAGGCGAGGAATTGGAGTTGTGACTGATCCGGCCGTATCGATGTTGGATTTGCCATGTGTACAGAATGAAGGAGGATCGGAAGAGCGCCGTTCAATTCATGCGCATTAATTGCCGGGAGGAAATATACCGACTTCTTCCTTCCACCTCCATATCACTCCGTCCATAAGACATGTCTTATCGTCCCGGGCCAGGGATGCAGCTCGAACATGCGATAAGCCGCTGCCATGGTTTTGGCGCGTGTGCGGGGCGATCCCCTGACACGCGCCGGAGGGCTGTCCGCTCAGGGCTCGATGGCGATGCCGACCACGCGTTCCGCCGTGCCGATCGCGCCGATGCGCGTCGCCTTGCCGCTGTCGAGATTGACTTCATACCAGGACGACTTCGCCTCGCCCGGTCTGCTGGCGGCCATGAAGGCTGCTCCCGATACATCGGCGATGTCGAAAGACACTTTCTCGATTGGGCCGGTGCCCAGTGCGCCCACCGTGTACAGCTGGCCGGTGTTTGGCGATACCGCAGGCGTCCTGCCTTCGCGGCTGCCCTGGGTTACCAGCGTGCCGTGCAGGGCATCGACTGCGAAATTCGTTGTGAGTTTTTCATCCTGCTTGTTGTAGGTGTACCCGGCGGCGGCGATTCCCGGCGGCTGGCCCGCATGCGCATCGCCGGCTGCATAGGCCAGCGTGCCGTCCACCTGCAATCCGGGCGTATTGGCGTCGCCGTCCACGACCGCGCCGGTATCCGGATGCAGGCGCATGTTTTCGCCCTTGCTGTTGCCGACCACCCTGATCCGGTCAACCGTCGGATTGAAATCGAAGCCGATTTCGGCGCCGGCCGGCATGACGGCAATCGCGCCGCTGCCCATCAGCGTCACGGTGGCGTTGCCGGTATTGATGCGATAGAGCCTGCCGCTGCTTCCCAGTCCATACAGCCAGCCCTTGGCAACGCGGTAATCGATGCCGAGCAGAACCTCGCCGCTCTGCAGGCCGGCAAGTGGCTGCCGGGACAGGATCATGCCGGGCTGGCCGGCGTTGAACTTCACCAGCTGATTGGTCGCCGTCACCGCATAAACGGTTTCCTTGCGCGGTGTTCCCTGCTGTTCATGCTGCAGGCCGGCACAGCCGCCTGCCAGCAATGCGATGACAATGGACAGTGCAACTTTGCCACCGCCAGGAAAATGAAATTCCATGAGCTTTGCTCCAATCTTTCAGTGAATTATGGGTAAGTATCTGGCGCTCGGCAGGTTTTCGGAGCAGAAATCTGGCGCACTTCAAGGATTCATGGCGGATTCGAGGCCATTTTCGAGGAAGCGCTCTGGAATCGAGGATACCGCAAAGGATGCCGGGAAACTTTTCCGTTACGCACAAAAATATGTCTATTCATCCATTTGTGGCTTCCATTTCGGCATCAACCATGAAATGCCTCGGCCGGGCGCGGCACCGAATCGGCATCGACTCGCTGCGAGCCCGGTGGATAATGAAGTTCATGCATGCTTATGGATCCGGTCTGAAAATATGTGGGGCCGGCTCTCCTCGCCCCGGCCTTCTTCCAGGGGGTAGAGGGTGAGATCAGCGGCCTGAACAATGCACCATTTTTCAGGTTGATCAATAAGACAGACACAGCATCCGGGAAAGGAAAGATCGATGAGATACCCATGGCGCATCGCGCTGATCGCCGGACCGTTATTCATGCAGCCTTCCATACCGCTCGCAGCGGATGCGGATCTCGCGCACGGCAGGCTGCCTGCCGTCGTCGTGATCGGACATCGGGGTGCAAGCGCCCTGCTTCCTGAACATACGCTCGAAGCCTACGCCAAAGCCGTGGAAGATGGCGCCGATATCATCGAGCCCGACTTGGTGAGCACCCGCGACGGCATCCTCGTCGCCCGTCATGAAAACGAGATATCGGGCACGACCGATGTCGCAGGCAGACCGGAATTCGCCTCCCGCAAAACCACCAGGCTGATCGACAACCTGTCCGTTACCGGATGGTTCACCGAGGACTTCACGCTGGCGGAGCTGAAGACGCTCAGGGCAAGGGAACGCATCCCGGCAAACCGTCCGGACAACACCCGCTACGACGGGCTCTTTCAGATTCCGGCGCTGCAGGAAGTGATTGATCTTGCACAGCGCATGTCCAGGGAGAAAGGACGTACCGTGGGCCTTTATCTGGAACTGAAGCATCCGAGCCACTTCAAGTCGATCGGGCTGCCGATGGAAAAACGCCTGGTCGATACCCTGCACGCGAGCGGCTATCGCGGCAGAACGGCGCCGGTTTTTCTGCAGTCGTTCGAGGTGTCCAGCCTGAAGGACATCCGGGCGCTGACCGACCTCTCCGTCGTGCAGCTGCTGGCTTCCCGAGGAAGGCCTGAGGACTTCAGATTGTCGGGTGACAGGCGGACCTATGCCGATCTTGCGAGTCCGCGCGGCCTGCGCGAGGTGGCAAGCTACGCCGACGGCATCGGACCCTCGAAGGACATGGTGATACCGCGGGGCGCCGGCAACAAGTCCGCCGCGCCAACGACGCTGGTGCGGGATGCACACGCGGCAGGACTGCTGGTTCATCCCTATACCTTCCGCCCGGAAAATCCCTTCCTGCCCGCAGAGCTGCGCACCGGTGATCCATCGTCACCCTCGCAGCGCGGAAATCTTGCGGCGGAAATCCGGACGTTCCTGGCAACCGGGATCGACGGCTTCTTTACGGATGATCCCGCGGTGGGCAGGCAGGCGCTGGATTCCTTGCATCCGCAGCGGGAGCCGCGATGATTCGCACTGATCGCCGGCATGGTACGCGGGCAATCGTCGGGAAATGGCGGAGGATCAAGGCCGGCGCAGGGAAGCACGCTAACATGGAAGCGTCAAATGAAAGCGGCAATCCAGCCAGCATGGAGGCAGCCGGCACGCTTCATCGCCGCCTGGAAAATCCGGAACCTGTTAAACCTTGGAGCTTGTCATGATGCCTTTCCGCAAAATCTCATTCGCCTTGGCAGTGCTCGGCATGGCAACCGCAATTGAAGCATCCGCACAGGCAGGGAAAAACGACTCCGCGGCGGCACGCTACGAGGCGGATCGCGCAGCCTGCGCGTTGATAGCCGAACCCGAATCGCGGTCCGCCTGCCTGAGGGAAGCGGCGGCGGCGCGCGCGGAAGTGCGGTCGGGACAACTTCCTGAGGGCAGGAACGACGAGTATCAACGCAATGCGCTCGCTCGCTGCCAGGCCCTGCCCACGACCGACCAGGAACTATGCCGGCGCCGCACGCTGGGCGAAGGCACGGTCAGCGGCAGCGTATCCGGTGGAGGGATTTATCGGGAATACCGGGAAATCACCGTGCCCGACGCTTCACCGGTCTCCGAGGCTCTCGCCAAATAATTCGTTTTCCCATGGCGGCGCTCTCTTCGAGCCGCGCCGCCTTCCACGTTCCATCTTCCCCACCGCCGCGTTCGCTCCGCGCGAAGTGACTTTCAAAGTGACTTTTGATCACCCGTCCGGAAGCCAATGCCGGCGAGGCGACAATTTGGCCACTCGCTAAAGGCGGCGTCCCGGACCTGCCGTCCGATCGGTCCGCCCCATCCCGAGCGCAAGTCCGGCATGGACACGAAACGATATATTTAAACTTTAGAAATCCGGCTAATAAAATAATTAATAATCGCATTATTAATTATTCAGGATTGTTGGCCAACATCCTATCCACATGCGATCCGGAGAGAATCAAGAACAAGATTAATGTTGGTGCCATGCCGAGCGGTTCGAAGCAGCATCAGCAACCAGTTATGTCAACCACCGTGCTCCCGCATCAGGCATTGACAGTCATGCCGCCATCTTGCCGTTCCTCCATCAGCCATCCGCAATAATTCCCGCATTCCGTACCGCACTCTGAACTCGAGTCGCTTCTTAATCTTATAAACAATTAATTTAATTTATAAAAAATGCGCTGTTCGTCCCTGCGATGAAACATTGCCGAAAGCCATTATTACGGGGTGGAAATGTTTCTTAATTTGTTACCTTAAGGAAAGAAAAAATTGTAATTTGGAAAACGAATTCAACATGATTTTTCTCAAATTCGTTACTGATGGAAATGTGAATATACGCATCACCCAAGTAACTAATTGTAAATTTAAGTTACAAGATATAACTAATAACCGAGGGGGAAACGCGATGCCCAGCAGTGCACGAGCCGGTTGGAAGATGGCAGCGGTCATCGCCGTTGCGACCGTCTGGACAGGCGTGGCGCATGCCGGTGATGTCGTGAAGGCCGCGCCGGATCCCTCGTCGGGCGTCGTGCTGAATCAGACGATAACGGTGGGGGGACAGGATTTCTTCCGCCATTTCTCTGCGGCGTGGCGGGATTCGCCGCTCAGCGAGCGGGTCATCGTGATTGTCAGGGAGCAGCCTTCGGCACGGCTGGGAAACCTTGTCTGGGTTGAATACAGCCGGACAAAAGTATTCCAGACCAATCTTCCTCCGTCGCGGGAACAGATCAGAAAGCTGGGGAGCGAAGCGGCATCGGTTGTTCAGGAAGCGATTGTCAGCACAGAAGTGGAACAAGCCACATTGGTCGACAGCGACCTCGCAAAAGAAGAAATTTAAAAGCGTTCAAGAGTTTAAAAGCATCACCAGGGAGAAGTCATGAAACCGACATGCATTAAAGGCATGGTGGGGATCGGCTGCGCGCTTGCCGCGCTTACGACCCTGACCGCGCAAGCCACCGAACTCGTTTATGTGCCGATTAATCCATCGTTCGGCGGAAGTCCTTTGTACGGCAGCGTACTGCTCGGCACGGCGTCAGCGACGAACAAGCACAAGGATCCCGAGGCGAAGGCCTTCGGCGCAGCGTCCCAGGACCCGCTCAACCAGTTCAACGAAAGCCTTGAACGCGCGGTGCTCAGCCAGCTGGCCAGTTCCGCGACTTCCAAGATCCTGAACAACGGTCAACTGGTTCCCGGAAACATAGAGACAGGGAATTTCCGCATCAATGTCATCGATACGGGTGGGGGTTCGCTGACCGTCACCACGACGGACAAGGTGACCGGTGCATCGTCTTCTTTCGTGGTGGGCAAATGAAACGCGAAAGATCGATCCTCTCCCTGTCCGCAATCATGGCGGCTCTGATCCTGTCGGGATGCGCAGTATCGCATCCGCCGGCGGAGGTGCGCGGCAATGCGCATCTGACTCCGGCGTCTCCGGTTGCGAGGGAACTGAGCCAGCTTCCCGAACCGGCGGGCCGCATTGCGGTGGCAGTCTACGGATTCCGCGACCAGACCGGGCAATACAAGCCGGCGCCCGACAGTTCCTTCTCGACTGCGGTGACCCAGGGCGGCACGGCACTGCTGGTCAAGACACTGAAGGATTCCGGCTGGTTCATACCGGTCGAGCGTGAAAACCTGCAGAACCTGCTCACCGAACGCAAGATCATCCGCGCGCTGGAAACGCCGCAGGCTGCCGACGCAGAGAAGATCAATGTTCCTTCCCTGCTCTCGGCTTCCCTGATCCTGGAGGGCGGTGTCGTGGCTTACGAGAGCAATGTGCGCACCGGCGGCGTGGGCGCGAAATATCTCGGCGTTGGCCTGTCGACCCAATACCGGGTGGATCAGGTGACCGTGAATGTGCGCGCGGTGAACAGCCGCAACGGTGAAATCATTCACAGCATCTCGACCACAAAGACGATCTACTCCTATGAAGTTCGCCCGAGCGTGTTCAAGTTCGTCAACTTCAAGGATCTGGTGGAGTTCGAGGCCGGCATGACACGCAACGAACCGGCGCAGCTCTGCGTGGCCGAGGCGATTGAAGCGGCGGTCATGCATCTGGTGGCAAGCGGGATCAAGAGCCGCTCCTGGTCGCTCAAGAATCCCAATGATGTCAACCATCCGATCCTGAAGAAATACTGGGATGAGAACGCCAGGCACCTGGCTCCCGAACAGGTTGCCGCAGTCGAGATGAATGAGGAGGACTGGGCGGGCTCCACTCCTGAGCAGGCACGTATTGCAGCCAATCAACGCGCGATGAGGACGATGAGATGAAGAAAACATTCAGCATGATGTCACTGGCGGCCATCCTGTTACCCGTGATCGTGATTGCATCCACCGATCTTGCGGGACATGAACTGGCCGGGGCGGACCTGGACCTGGCGGGCAACGCGAATCATCGCGCCGCCGTCTCGCAGCACGGCAATTACAACACCGCGACGGTCGAGCAGTTCGGCGCAATCAACCGTGCAACGATCAACCAGCAAGGCATCTCGAATATCGGCAACATCGCCCAGCACGGACGCGGCCACTCGGCGGCTCTCAGCCAGCAGGGAACGGAAAACATGGCGGTCATTATTCAGTCAGGCGCCAACAACATGGCTTGGGCATCACAAAGCGGATACAGGAATCAGGCCGACATTTCACAGTCGGGTTCTGGAAATGCAGCAGAAGTATTGCAGTCGGGTACAGGCAACAGGGCCAGCATCCAGCAGTCGGGGAATGGCTTGCAAGGAATGATCCAGATGTACGGCAACAACCAGTATGCGTCAATGAACCAGCGATAAAGGGGCGCTGCTTCATTAATACATGTTCCCCCTAACACAAACTCAACTTATAAAAAGGGTATTCCAATGAAAGCCAACTTCAAAACTATCGCTCTCGCAATCTCGATGGCCTTTGCAACCGGCGCAGCAGTCGCGTCCGAGGCACATATCACCCAGTACGGCTCCAGCAACGATGCATTCACCGCACAGGATAACGCAACCGGTTCGACAGCCCGCACCCTCCAGGACGGCCGTGGCAACTCTGCGGGCAATCAGCAGGGACCAACAGGCGGAACAGGCGGCATCCTGCAAAAGAACACCACAGGCTCCACCGCTTACATCGAGCAACTTGGCAACCGTAACGATGCAGGCCTGCGTCAAACCTCGACCGCATTCGCCACAGGCACCATCTACCAGCACGGCAACGACAACGACGCTCGCATCGAGCAGACTTCGATTGCTCTGGGTGCTTCGGCAATCATCCACCAAGATGGCAACAACCACGATGCAGCCATCGACCAGTCCAACAGCAGCCGTGTATCTGCCAAAGCCTACCAGGACGGCAACGGCAACTTTGCTAGCCTGTCGCAGACATGGAGCTCCGGCTCGAGCATCGATACGGTCCAGGTTGGCAGCGGCAACCGTGCCTATGCCTCGCAAAGCTTCGTAGCGCTCAGCGATATCAGCGTTGAACAGAGCGGCAGCAACAACTACGCCAATGCAACGCAGTCGGGCGGCGGCGATCTGGGCGCAACCATCAAGCAGAATGGCAATGCCAACCGTGCCTACACCGATCAGTCCGGCCTGAGCAATGACGCCCTCGTCAAGCAGACCGGCGACGAGAACTACGCCCGCGCCAATCAGAGCGGCTTCAACAGCGATTCGCTCATCACGCAAGCTGGCAACAAGAACCACGCAACTTCCACCCAGATCGGTACTGGCTTCTCCCGCAACTACTCCGTGATCGCACAGAACGGCAACGGCCACGTTGCCACGACATACCAGCACGGTTCCGGCAACCGTGCCGGCATCAATCAGAAATAAGCCGGCAACTCGCGGAGCGGTGCCTTGCCTCGGCCCGCTCCGTCAGCAAGATCCTCCTGAAATCAGTTTTGGCGGCCCGCGGGCCGCCTTTTTTCTTTTCGATTCCATTCTCATGCGAGTGCGACGGGTGAACTGCCAAGTTGGCACTCAATCCACCGCCGACCCGATTCTCAGAGCGTTCTCGCACTTGATTCGGGAGATGCGTTCGCATCAAAACGCATATTCACGGCGGCGCGTGGCGACGTTACGAGGGACGCCGAGTCCTCCCTGCCGTAGCACCTCTACGACGCGTCGCCGTGTCTAGCCCTGCAACGCCTACGGTGCCTTCGCACTCCCGAAGGAAGTGTGAACAGGCCCTAGGGGAACCGATTGATCCCGTCCCGCCACACATAAGCACTGCATCCGATTGCAGTCACCATATAACCGAATGCGATTGAAAGGAAAAAACAATGGGCCCAGTTAGTGGCAACGTAAATAGCAGCCAGAGCAACTTCCAGGTGCCGGGCTCTCAGCAGAGCGCGCCAAAGTCACAGGAAGAACTTGCGACAATGCCGACCCCCGACCTTGTAAAGCACTGGCAGAACAGCACAGGCCAGGACAAGGAAATGGCCTTTGCCGAGCTTCAGAAGCGTCTCGGTGAATTGATGCCCGAAAAGGCGGAGAAAAGCCCTGAGAAAGGCACTGAGAAATCCGGGGGCGGTGGCGACGAGAAGAAAGCGGGCGGCGGCAGCGGCGGCTCCCTGGAAGAACTGCTGAAGAAGCTTCTGGAAAAAATCCAGAGCGGTCAGCCTCTGACTCCGGAGGAGCAGCAGCTAGCTGACAAGCTGGGATTGAAGGCTGAAGGGAAGAACAATCCTGCACCCGATCAAAGCAGTAATCCTGACCAGATTTCTGTCAACGTGGCTCCTCCCGGCCCGGTATAACAATCAGCCGCCCGTGCGCCGGCGGACGTCGGGCTGCTGACGTCCGCAGGTTGCTCATCAAACGGGCGCCTTTCGATTTTCAAGTCAAATTCATTAAGCAAACCGAGCATCGAAGAAGCGAATCGCGCAAACAATCGGAGGAGGGAATCCAATGGCAAAACGTTATCTGATAGTCGGCCATGAGGCAAGGGAGCATGCTTATGCATGGAAGCTGGCGCAATCGCCCGAAGTCGAGGCAGTCTACGTCCGTGGCGGCAACCTGGCCATGGCGTTCTCCGAAAAGGTGCATCTGATTCCGAAGCATCCGTTTGAAGAGCTCGCGCAGTTCGCCATCGACAATCGGATCGATTGCACTCTGGTAGGTGACAGCTCGTTCATGCAATCCGGAGTCGCGGATGTTTTTCTCGACAAGGGACTGGCCATTCTCGGCGCCACCAAGGCCGCCTTCGAACTGGAAGGCTCGAAACTGTTCGGAAAGGGTTTCATGGCGAGACACGGCATTCGCACGCCTGGCCATATTGTCAGCCCCAACATTCCGGATGGCTGCAAGTTGTTGGAAAAGGCGCGCTACCCGATTGTCCTCAAGGCCGACGTGCGTGTGTCGAGCGACAAGAGCGCCATTGTGGTCACGAACAAGAGCCAGGCAATGAGGGCGTATCTGGAAATCTTCGCTGCGCAGATGGAATACGAAGAGAAGCCGCGCGTCGTCGTTGAAGACTTCGTGGCCGGCCGAGAGGTCAGTTACACGATCCTGATGGATGGAAACGATTGGGTTCCGCTCGCCGCGGTCAGGGATTACAAGCGCTTCGGCGACCGCGATGAAGGTCCCAATACCGGCGGCATGGGAAGCTATTCACCCGTACCCTGGCTTACCGCCGATCTCGAGAAAAAGATCCAGGACGAAATCGTGATACCGACCGTGCGCGGCATGCGCGCGGAAAATTTGCAGTATCGCGGATTTCTTTACATCGGCATCATGGTCGACGACAAGGGCGACCCGTGGGTGCTCGAGTACAACACGCGCATGGGCGACACGGAAGGGGAAACGATACTCATGCTGCTCGACGAGGATTTTTCTGATGTAGTCGACAGGGCGGGCAAGGATAGCGTAAAAGACCTGCGCTTGAAATGGCGTGACGGATGCGCCATCAGCGTCGCAGTGGCGCCGCCCGGCTATCCCACCGAGATAAACGAAACCCCGGTTGAGCTCCCATTTCCCGAAACCGAAGGCGTCATGTGTTTCGGATCGATCTTCCGAACAAACCCTTCGGGAATCTCCTCCGGCCAGGGGCGCCTGGCTTGCGTGACCGGATATGGGCTCGACGCCGCCGAGTGCAGGGACAAGGTTTATGAAGCCGTCGGGAAAATCAACAAGGACAAGCTTTATTGTTCGCGCTCGGATATTGCGCTGGAGCTTGTCGCTCCTTCCGTTCCTTCCGCCATTCCCGCGGTTTCCTCCGCTGTGATGGTTCCCGCGAATGCCGAGCTTTCCTGCGCAATGACCTGACGACCAGAACACCTGACGGCCTATGGCGGCCATGGCGCGGCGGATCGGAAATGCAGGCTATCATGAGGCCTGCATCCGCAATCCGCCGTCTTCCATGATGAAGGCGGCATTCGAACAATGATCGCCGCCAGCCCATGACTATCAATTCCGATGACCTCGAATACTTCATCCGTGTCGCCGCGACCGGCAGTTTTTCGCGTGCGGCGCTGGAATTGGGTACCGATCCCTCGACGCTGAGCCGGCACATGGCGCGGCTCGAAGGCGCCTATCATGCACGGCTGTTCCATCGCAGCGGACGCGGCGTTGTCCTTACCGAGGCCGGCATGGTGCTGCTGGAGCAGGCCAAGCAGGTCGCGGCCAGCCTGCAGCAGGCGCGGCATGCATTGCATGAATATGCCTCGAAGGGGCCGCGTCAGGTGGTGATCGCCGCACAGCCGACGATTGCGAGAATGTCCTTTGGACGCGTCGGCCGCGCATTGAAAGCCCAGTTCCCGGAGACGCGCGTGCGCTTCGTCGAAGGTCTGGGCACTCACATACTCGAATGGCTGGCAAGCGGCGAGATCGACATCGCCATCCTCTACATGCCCGCGCATGCGGGCGGGCTGAAGGTCGACATGCTATTGCGGGAACCGGTGCGGCTGGTGATGCCGGCGCATCATCCGCACGAGGGCGACACCTTTGATATCGCCAGCCTCGGCGAACTGCCGCTCATCCTTCCCAGCACTCCGCACGGATTGCGTCTGCTGGCGGAATCCCTCGCATCCAGGGCCGGTACGGCATTGAACATCGCGCTCGAATGCGACGGCTCCACCAGCGTGACCAAGCGCCTGGTGGAGGAGCGCTGCGGATGCACGATATTGCCGCAGGCCGCGGTGGCCGCCGAGGTCGCCCAGGGGCGCCTGCGCACCGCTCGCCTGATCAATCCGGAAGTGGTGCGGGACGTGGCGATCGCGACCGCCAAGAATCGTCCGCCGGTGGCGCAGCTCTGGAACGTCATCCAGACCATACGCGGAGAAGTGGTCGACTGCGTTGCCGGCGGCGAATGGCCGGGTGCGGAATTGATCGACACGGCGGAGGCTGCCCGCTGCGCACCGTGAATGCAGCCGCCGAATTGTCGGCGGCGAGGTATTCAACCCGATTTGCCGCGCCCCGATGCCAATCAGCGCAATGCCAGCGCCGATAACGGCCCTGGCGATTTGCCGCGCTGCGCTAGCACCGATGCGGCGGCCTGGTCCATCTGCGCCAGCGTCTCCTCATCGATTGGAACGGCGCCCGCCCGCGCTTCGCGCATGGCCTTCTCCGGTTCGCCCGGCATCAGGATGGCTTCGCTGCCCTGCTGCAGCGGCGCCGACTTCACCCATTCGACAAAGGCATTGAACTCCTCGCCGAACACGTCGCCGGTTCCCATCTTGCGGGGATCGAACACGATGGTGAGCATGTTGTTCCAGATCGCATGCTTCATGGTCAGGTACTGCGGCCGCGTGGTTTCGCCGCCGATCAGCGCGGCGCCCAGCAGTTCGCACACCATCGCCAGCGCATAACCCTTGTGGCCGGCGAAGGGCAGCAATGCGCCGGGCGCGCTTCCGGCCGCAGGAAACATGACGCCGGGGTCATCGGTGGGCATGCCCTGCGCGTCGAGCAGCGAGCCGGGCGGCACGCTGACTTTCTTGTTATGCGCCACCCGCACCTTGCCCAGCGCGATGGCGCTGGTCGCGAAATCGAGGATCACCGGTTCGCGGCCCTTGACCGGGACGCCGACCGTGAACGGATTGGTGACGAACCGCCCTTGCGTGCCGCCGTGCGGCGCCACGATCGGCTTGCTGACCGAGTTGGTGAAGTGCACCGAAATCATGCCGGCCGCCACCGCCTGCTCGGCCCAGTGCCCTACCCTGCCCAGGTGGTGCGAATGCCGCAGGCCCATGACGCAGACGCCATGCTCGCGTGCGCGTGCAATGCAGAGTTCCATGGCCTCGTAGGTCACCGCCTGTCCCATGCCGCGATGGCCATCCATCATCAGCATGGTGCTGCCGTCGGTGACGGTCTCGGCATGCTGGTTGAGCTGCAATTCATTCGCCAGCCAGGAATTCACATAGCGCGGCACCATGCCGACGCCGTGCGAATCGTGGCCGGCGAGATTGGCGCCGACCAGGTGTTCGGCGGTCAGCGCCGCTTCCTGCGGGCTCGAGCCGGCGGCCAGCCAGAGGTCGATGACCCATTGCCGCAGCGCCGGGGTTGGTATCAGACGTTCACTCATGGAAACTCTATTCTTCGTTAGGTTTGATGTCGGCACGCCAGACGATGCGCGCTCATGCACGGGTATGCGGCGCCCCTCACTCGACCTTGATGTTGGCGGTCTTGATGAGCTGCGCCCACTTGGCCACTTCGGCCTTCTGGAAGCTGCCGAGTTCCGCCGGCCCCGCACCCGACGGTTCGACGCCCAGCGCCGTCAGCCGCGATTTGATTTCCGGATCCTGGATGATCTTGGCGATCTCGGCGGACAGGCGCTGCACCACCGGCTGCGGCGTGCCGGCCGGAGCAAATACGGCCTGCCATGACACGATCTCGTAACCCGGCACGCCGGCTTCCGCCAGCGCCGGTACATCAGGCAACTGCGACGAGCGCTTGGCCGAAGTGACGCCGAGCGCGCGGAGCTTGCCGGACTGGATCAGCGGCACGGCGGCCAGGATGTTTTCGAACACGAGATCCACTTCGCCGCCCAGCAGGGCCTGCATCGCCGGCGCGCTGCCCTTGTACGGCACATGGACCATCTTGGTGCCGGTGATCGACTGGAACAAGGCGCCTGACAGGTGCTGCGAGGTGCCGTTGCCGGACGAGGCATAGTTGACGGCTTCCGGCTTGGCCTTGGCGGCCGCGATCACATCCTGCACGCTGCGGTAAGGGCTGTTGGCATTGACCACCAGCACGTTCGGCAAGGTACCGATCAGGGTGACCGGCTGGAAGTTCTTGACCGGGTCATAGGGCATCTTCGAGTACAGGCTGACATTGATCGCATGCGAGCTGATGGTGCCGCCGACCAGGGTATGGCCGTCGGGTGCGGCCTTGGCAACGAAGTCGGAACCGATGTTGCCGCCGGCGCCAGGCCGGTTTTCAACCACCACCACCGCGCCCAGCGCCGGGCCCAGCTTGCTGGCGATCAGGCGCCCCAGCACATCGGTCGTGCCGCCGGCGGCGAAGGGAACGATATAGTTGATGTTCTTGGACGGCCATTTTTCCTGCGCCAGCGCGTCAAATGCCGAAGCGGCCAGTGCCACGCCGCATGCCCATGCGCTCAGATACTTGCTTGCCTTCATGATTGTCTCCAGTACTGTTCTGAATGTCCGCCGTTGTTTTCGGTCCTTGCCCGGCATGCGGAAAATATACGCCAAATGCGATGGCGCAAGACAAGACCTGCATTGCATCCGGCGCATAGCAGAAATGCATGAATGCCGTCACTGCTTGACCAAGGTTTTTGCAACAATGCGGTCAACGGAGTAGGCTAGAGCGGTTTCGCCCTGACCGGCCTGGTCGAGGCCGAGGCGGATTGCCGCTGGAACAAGGCGTGACGACGCGACATGGCCAAGTCATGGCAAGGCGTCACAACACAGTGCCAGCGGCAATCGGTCCGGGATCGACAGGCAGGTCAAGGTGAAACCGCTCCAGTACCATGCATGCAGGCCCCGTTCCCTCTCAACTTCCATGATCCGTCCATGAACCATCCCGACACCGCTGCAATGAACACCGTCTTGGCAAACGGAAACACGGCGCCCCGCTCCGGCGGCCGCATTCTTGTCGATGCGCTTCGACTTCAGGGTGTGGAGCGCGTTTTTTGCGTTCCCGGCGAAAGCTATCTCGACGTGCTCGACGCACTGGTCGACGTCCCTGAAATCGAAACCATCGTGACCAAGCATGAGGGCGCGGCGGCCAACATGGCCGAAGCGGACGGCAAGCTGACGGGCCGGCCGGGCGTGTGTTTCGTCACCCGCGGGCCGGGTGCGACGCATGCCAGCATTGGTGTGCACATCGCCTTCCAGGATTCGACACCGATGATTCTTTTCATCGGCCAGGTCGCGCGCGAGCATCTCGGCCGTGAAGCTTTTCAGGAAGTCGATTATGTGCAGATGTTCGGACCGCTTGCCAAGTGGGTGGTGGAAATCGACGATGCGGCCCGCATTCCGGAATTCATTGCGCGCGCGTTTGCCTGCGCCACCACGGGACGCCCCGGCCCGGTGGTGATCTCGCTGCCGGAAGACATCCTTGGCGAGATGCTTGCGGTAAAGGATGTGCCTGCCTGCCGCCCGACCCAGCCGGCGGTGGCGCCGCAGGACAGCGCATTGCTGCTGCAGGAATTGCAGGCAGCGAAACAGCCGCTGGTCATTCTCGGCGGCATGGGATGGGATGAACAGGCGACGCGCGATTTCGCCGGCTTCATCCAGCGCTGGAACCTGCCGGTGGCCTGCGCCTTCCGGCGCCAGGACCTGTTCGACAACCGCGACCGCCATTACGTCGGCCATCTCAGCCTGGGAGTCAATCCCACGCTGGCGGCGCGCGTGCAGCAGGCCGACCTGATACTGGCGGTCGGCACGCGCCTCGGCGATATCACGACCAACGGCTATACCCATCTCCTGCCGCCGCAGCCGGCGCAGCGCCTGGTCCACATCCATGCCGACGCCGGCGAGCTCGGCCGCGTCTACCAGCCGGCGCTGGCGATGAATGCATCGATGCCGCAGGCAGCTTCCATGCTGGCCGGCCTGCCGGCCCCCACTGCGTCCGGTGCATCCGCATGGTCCGCCTGGACGGAAGGCATGCGCGCCGAACATGATGCCTTCATCACGGCGCCTGCGCCGCATGAGAAATACCAGGGCGTCAACATGTCGTTCGTGATGGACCATCTCAACAAGACGCTGCCGGATGACGCCATCCTGACGAACGGCGCGGGCAACTATACGGTCTGGGTACACCGCTTCTATCAGTACCGCCGGCCGCGCACCGAACTCGCGCCGACCTGCGGCGCAATGGGTTACGGGCTGCCGGCTTCGATCGCGGCGAAGCTGCGCCACCCCGAGCGCACCGTCATCTGCTTCGCCGGCGACGGCTGCTTCCTGATGTATCCGCAGGAAATCGTTACCGCGATGGAAAACAACGCGGCCATCATCGTCATCATCGTAAACAACGGCATGTACGGCACGATCCGCATGCACCAGGAAAAGCGCTTCCCGGGTCGCATCAGCGCAACCACCATCCAGCCGCCCGACCTCGCGGCCCTGGCGCGCTCGATGGGCGCCCATGCGGAACAGGTGAATGCGGATGAAGAGTTTCCCGAAGCCTTCGCACGCGCCGCGCGCAGCGGAAAACCGGCGGTCATCGAACTGCGCGTCGATCCACGACAGATCACGCCGCAGATGCGGCTTGCCGAAGATGCGCCGCTGACCTGAAAGTGCAACGCGAAGTTCAGGCCGGCAGTACCAGCCCGTCGGCCTGAACTTCCTGCGTCATGTGCCGGAACAGCCTGCGCCGGACAAGGAAGTGGGTTGCCTCGCCCGCCGGCACCGGGCGCGAAACCAGATACCCCTGCACCTCGTTGCAGCCAAGCGCCTGCAGCACCTGGAGCTGCTCCGCCGTCTCCACGCCTTCGGCCACCACATGCATGCCGAGGATATGCGCCATCGACACGATGGTCATGAAGAAGGCTTCGCCCGTCTCGCCCTTGGCGAGCTCGCGGGTGAAGGCCTGGTCCACCTTGAGCACATCAAGGTCGAGCCGCTGCAGCTGCGCCAGCGAGGAATAGCCTGTGCCGAAATCGTCGACTGCAACCCGGATGCCACATGACTTGATGGCATTGATGTCTTCCGCCACTTTCTGGCTGTCCTGCAGCATGCAGGATTCGGTAATCTCGAGTTCCAGCAGCGAGGGCGCGACGCCATGGCGATCAAGGCTGGACATGAGCACCGACTTCAAGTCGGCATGGGCGAATTGCTTCGGCGAGACATTGACGGAGACCGGGACCGCCTGCAATTGCTGTCTCTGCCAGGCGGCAATCTGTGCGCAGGCCCGGTCGATCACGATTTCACCGATCTGCACGATCAGTCCGGTCTCTTCCGCCAGCGGAATGAATTCCCCCGGAGACACCATGCCGCGCTCGGGATGCATCCAGCGCACCAGCGCTTCCATGCTGGTCAGTTCGCCCGTGGTGGCATTGACCCGAGGCTGGTAGTGCAGCAGAAATTCCCTGTTCTCGATCGCATGCCGCAACGCATGTTCGGCGCCGATGCGGTTCACGATTCGTTCAGTCTGTTCCCGGGTATAGAACGCGAAATGTCCCTTGCCGTTGTTCTTTGCCACGTACATTGCGGTGTCGGCATGCTTGAGCAGCGCCTCCATCGTCGTACCGTCTTCCGGAAACAGGCTCACGCCCGCCGATGCCTGCATCGTGTATTCGAAGCCGCCGGTTACCTGGAACGGAACGGAGAGCAGGCGCAGGATGCGCGCCGCCGCATTGGAGGCATCCTCCCGGGTCGGGACCCGGCCGAGGACGATGGTGAATTCATCGCCGCCGAGGCGCACCACATGATCGCCGGGACGCAATACCGAAAGCATGCGCTGGCCGGCCTGGCGAAGAATATCGTCTCCCGCCGAATGCCCCATGGAGTTGTTGACGTCCTTGAAATTGTCGAGATCGAGATAGAGTACCGCGAGAGAGGCCTGCTGCTGTTCGGCTTGCCTGAGCAGCAGCGGGAGATGCTGGGAGAGCCAGTGGCGGTTGGGAAGCTGGGTCAACGCATCGCGGTTGGCGAGATCGTTCAGCGTACGTTCATGTTGCTTGCTCTGCGTAATATCGCGCATGGTGATGGCGATACCGTCACCGGAACGCACCAGCCGCCGGTGAACCCAGACCTGGGTGCCGTTGATCGGCATGCGGAATTCATCCTGATGGAATCCCTTCTGCATTGCGTCCCGGTAGACCTGCATGACGCGGTCCCCCATCTTTCCGGAATAGAGTTGCGAGAAGCGCATCTCCAGCACCCGGTGCTTGTCCAGCCCCAGCATGCGCGCGCCGCGTTCATTGCAGTTTTCGACGACGAAATCGGTGATCCGGTGATCGTTTCCATACAGCGCCCGGGCCATGAAGAAGCCTTCCTGCGCGCCCTCTGTTGCAAGACGGTAGGTATCGGTAATGACCGCAGTCTGGTGCTTGCGCCATGCCAGCCGGCCGAAGAAGATGCTTCCCATGATGCCGAGCAGTCCCAGCAGCGCCACTCCGCCAGCCGCGAGTCCCATGTAATCGCGGCGCAGCGCCTCGTAAGTGGCATACACATCTTCCTCCGCCATCGCCACGACGGAAACGAAAGAATATTTTTCGAGCTTTTGCCAGGCAACGATGCGCGATCTGCCATCCACGAACCGCTCGGCGGGAGCCACCTCGGTGCCTTGTGCACGCTTGAAAACCGCCGGAGCGGTCGACAGCCTTGAATACTGGCGCAGATTTTTGCCAGCCTTCAAGGCGATGATATCGCCCTTGTCGTTGAGCACGGCAAGCACGTCGTTCGATCCCTCGGAAGCCTTCTCATAGAAAGAGGCAAGGAATGCGGGCGCGACGCCCGCGTAGACGATGCCGTCGAAACGGCCCTGGCTGTCGGTCAGCGCACGGCTGAAAATCACGATGGGCTTGCCGACAATGCGGCCATGCTCGATCCGCGAAATTTGCAGACCGGTTGCCTGACCGTTCTTGTGCGCCAGGAAATAAGGGCGGTCGGACAAGTCGACGTTGCCGGGGCGCTTGAGCAGGCCTGTGACTACCTTGCCATGCTTGTCCACGACGCCGAGAGAAAAATCGTCGCTGACCGGATACAAGCCCTGGCCGGCCTGCTCCTCAAGCCGCAGCTTGCCGCCGCTCTGCTTCCAGTAATACGACAGCGTCAGCGTAATCTGGTCGAGATGGTCGGCGCTGCGGGACAGTTGCTCGGCATAGGAACTGGCAAGGGAACGAGCATCACGGAATGCCTGCTCGCGGCTGTTGTCTTTCTCGGCCTGGACCCGTGACAGGGACAGCATCCATACCGCGGCGGCAAGCGCCATGCAGGCCACGGGCCAGCCGATGATCAGCCAAAGACTGCTCTTGAGGAAGCGTAGCTGTGTTAGCGCACTCCGGACCTCATCGGTCTTGTTCTCGGTCTCCAAATCTTCTCCGATTGCGCAGCATTCTCGTTATGTTCGCACCGGCTCGCACCGGGTTGATATGGAGAGGATAGACGTTTTTCCATGGCAAGGAAAGCATCAGGACCGACGGAAGACCCGCCGCATCGAATTCGCCGCACCTGTGGACGTTCAGGATGCAACAAGGATGCCCCCGTCCTTGCCGTCCCCAGGCTTGTTACGGTTTGCAAAAGCACAATCTTTCGGGAAGGTGCGGCGATCATGCCAGACTCATACCGTCCACATGAACCATAGGCCAAGCAACAGTGCGCCGATGCTGGCAAGCGTCGCTGCGGTGCGCACGGTATGCAGCTGCGTCCACAGCAGCAGGCCGGTAATTGACAAAACAATCATGCCGGCGGCAATCGTATCCGACAGAAGCACCCAGAACGCATTGACGCCGACCGCCATATGCAGCCGGACCAGCATGCCGATCGGCGTGGCGTCGGTCTGGTCCACCTTCATGAAACGGTTGCCGACAAAATACTCTGCGCTCAGGCCGCCTTCCGGCCGGTTCATGGTGACGGTCCATCGCTGCGGCTGCGCGACCTCCGTTTCGTTGAAGACGAAGGTTTGTCCAGCATGCGAACGCATGACCGGCGGCGACACGGGTGAAAACCTGAGTTCGCGCTGAAGCCAGGCAGACATGTCTGCGGGAGACGTGAAGCCTTGCTGCGGAACCTGGAGCTGCACTGTGTGCTGCCTGGTTTTCTCCACCGGAATTTTCATGATGGCGCGATGATTGAGCAGAATGCCGGTGGCGCCGAACAGCAGCCCGAGCACCGCGCCCCACAAGCCGACATACAGATGCGTCTTGCGCAACCATGTCAGGAAGACCGCCTTTCTGCTCCGCGGGCGCTTGCGGGCAAGTCGGCGATTTTCCGCATCGGCCTGGTCGGCTTGATGCGGCAGCGATTTATAGGCAACGGATGTTTCGGACATGGGCATTGCAGTCAATCAGCGGTAAGCAGGAACATGGAGGAGGATGCAAGGAGGGGCATCGCCTAGAAGTTGTAACGGGCAGTCAACTGAACATTGCGCGGCGCGCCAGGCAGATTGAGATTTGCCGCGCTGCCATGGCCGGAAACGATGTAGCCGCGATCAAACAGATTGTTGATGTTGAGCTGCAGGTCAAGCTTGTTGAATCGGTATCCGAGCATCGCATCCACCGTGGTATAGGATGGCAAGGTCACGGTATTGCCCGGATTGGCAAAGCGGTCGCCCACGTAATTGAAGCCGGCGCCGGCCCGGTAGCCGCCGCCGAAGTTTTTGGTCGCCCACAGATTGGCGCTATGACGCGGCGTCAGTGTCGCGCGCTTGCCCTGCACGGATTGCCCCGCATCGATTGCGGTGGACGTGGTGACCTTCGCATCAATGTAGGCATAACCGGCCCAGAGCTGCCAGCCCCGCGGCAAATCGCCGGTGAAGGTCAGCTCGAAGCCGTCGCTGCGCTGCACGCCGATGGGGATCAGCCGGCTGGTGTTGCTCGGGTCGGTCGCCTTGATATTGGTTCGCTCCAGGCGGAACAGCGAGGCCGTGGCCGAGGCAAGGCCGTCGAGGAAATCGAATTTCGCGCCGATCTCCTTGTTGGTCGTTTCTTCCGGCGCCAGCTGCGCGTTGTTGGCGGCAAGCGGGAAAATCTCGCCCGACGGCTGGAACGACCTGCTCATCGACAGATAGTAAGACTGGTTCGCCGCCGGCTGATATACCAGGCCGGCGCGCGGACTCCATGCGGTATCGGTGCGGGCCAGGTTGGATTGGCCGGCGCGCCGCTCGCGGGTTTCCTGTTCAAACCGGTCATAACGGATGCCGGCCAGCGCTTTCCATTGACTGGACAGGGTCATCAGATCCTGCACATAGGCGCTGCTGGTGGTGAGGATGCCGAGATTGTCGGTCGATGGCGCGGCGCTGACATTCAGGGGCAGGATGGGCAGCACCGGGTTGAACAGGGCAACGGTGGCGATGTTGGTCTGGGTGCGGAACAGCTGGTCCTTGTCCTGCTTGCCGATTTCCACGCCATAGAGCATCTGGTGAACCGTGCCGCCAAGCGCGAGCTTCTGCTGCAGTTCGGTCTGGTTGAAATAGCCGTCTTCCTCGCGCCGCACATTGCTGCGGTTGAGGGAAGCAGTCAATGCGGTTTCGCTGACCGATCCGACCAGTGTATTGTTGCGATTGAGTTTGTAATCATAGTGGCGCAATGCATTGCGCAGCGACAGCGTATCGCTGAAGCGGTGCGCCAGCGTGAAGCCGAGCGCGGTGACATCGGCCTGCGAAGTATCGACGTCGCGCGCATTGCGTGCGCCATAGTAGGCGCTGGCCGCGACATCGACCGGGCGCCCCCGGTAGGCGGGGATGCCGAAATCGGTGACGCGGCGGTCGGACAGGTATTCCGCCTGCAGCAGCAAGTCGGTCTGGGCGCCGAGCTTGACCGAGAGCGAGGGCGAGATGGCTTCCCGGTTCAGAAACTGCTGGTCGCGATAGCTGTCGGCGCGTTCGATCGCGCCGGTCACGCGGAAGGCGATGCCGCTGTCACTGAAGCTGCGCGCCAGGTCGAATTCCCCGCGGCGCTGATTGTCGCTGCCGATCTGCGTGACGACTTCGCTCCTGTCGATGCCGGGTTTCTTGCTGATGCGGTTGATCAGGCCGCCGGAGGAACCGCGGCCATACAGCACGGAAGCGGGCCCCTTGATCACTTCGACCTGCTCGATGTTCGACAGATCGCGGAAATACAGCGCGTCGTCGCGCAGGCCGTCGATGAATTGATCGGCGATGGCGGTGAAGCCGCGTATGGTGACCTGGTCGCGCTGTCCGTCACCATGCGACAGGCCGATGCCCGGCACCATCTTCATTGCATCCTGCATGGAAGTCGCGCGCTGATCACGCAGCAATTGCTGCGGCACCACGTTGACCGCTTGCGGAATATCGCGCAGGGGCGCTTCGATCTTGGTCGCGGTGTTCGCGGTCGGCGCATTGTAGGTCGGGGGCAGGTCGCGCGACCCGCTTACCCGAACGGCAGGCAGCATTGCCTCCGTCTCGGCGGCGGCGACCTGCGCCTGTGTTGTCTGAAATGCCTGCTGAATAGCCAGCGCCGCGAGCAGCGCCAGCCTGTTTGTTGTGATAGCCATCGGCCCTCCCTGTTGTTATTTAATTGATGGTGGCTGGCTATGGTCGGAAGACTGTTGCTGGCTTGCGTGAAAAAATGCATCGAAATCATCGCGGACACTCATCCGCGCCGGCGGTACGCCGGTGTTGGTTATTGTTCGCCGCTAGTCGTGTGAGTCATGAATGAATTGTCGACGCGCTATCGGCGCGATTCCTGTTCATCATTTAACCAACGAATACTTGATTGGCACCACTAGATTGCTTGCCGCCGCAGCCGGTTGGCGCGTGCATTGAATATCATGCTCGCCGCGATGACGAGCACGACCGCCAGCTGGGCCAGCAATGACTGCAAAGTCGGATAGATGCCAAGCAGATCAATGCTCGGTGCGGCAACAGGATAAACATCCAGCACGCCGGCTTCCTGCAGAGCGGCCACGCCCTTGCCGATCAACACAAAGGACAGAAGTGCCACCAGCGCCGAACTGACGGCAAAGAATTTCCCGATCGGAAGCCGTGAAGAGGTGCGCAGCATGACCCAGGTAATGACAGCCAGGACGGCGACGCCCGTAGCGAAACCCGATAGCAGATAAGCGCCGTTTCCCTCACTCCACATGGCTGCATAAAACAGCACGGTTTCGAAGACTTCGCGGTAGACGGTAATGAAGGACAGCAGGAAAAGCATGAGCCCCGACTGGCGCGTCATGGCCGTTGACAGCTTGTCGCGGATATAGGCTTGCCAACGGCCGGCCGCGCTTTTCCCATGCATCCAGATGCCGACGCAAAGCAGCACCACGGCCGCGAAAATGGCGGAAAATCCTTCGGTAAGTTCCCGGCTCGCACCGCTGATTTCCACGAGGTAGGTTGCCGCGAACCAGGTCAGGCCGCCGCCGGCCAGCGCAGCCGCCCACCCGGCGTGCACTATCGGCAGCATGTCCCGTCGATCGGCCTTCTTGAGGAAGGCGATCATTGCCACCACCACCAGCAGGGCTTCGATGCCTTCCCGCAGCAGAATCGTCAGGGCGCCGAGGAAGATGCCGGCAGGGTCGTCACTGGCGGTTTTCAATGCCGCCTGCACTTGATCCAACTGGGCCTGCAACTGTGCGTTTGCGCTGCGCGCCTGCACCGGGTCACCGGCGCTGACGGCGGCGCGGTAGGCACCCATGTTCTTCTCGATGGCGGCAAGCAAGTCCCCGTTCTTGACTGCCAGCGCCGGCTCCACCGGCTCGAATCCATCGAGATAGGCCGACAAGGCGAGCCGGGTGGCATTCGCCCGATCACTGTTTTCCAATGCGGCGAGGCTTTCCTGCAGCCGCTTCTTCGCAAGCGCGACACTGCCATCGATCCCGCCGCCGGTTTGATCAAAGACCTCGGGATGGCTTCGAAGGTGAGCAAGCAGCGCCGCGGCCTTTTCCGCCTGCAGCGACTTGGCCAGCTCCGATTCGGAGGCTTGCGTCAATGCCTTCAGCGTGGGAATCGCGGTCTTCAGCGAAGGATCCGCTTGCCAGAGCTGCGCGCCGGCTGCGCGCTCCTTGTCCTGATACGCCAGCGTGGAAATGTAGAACGCCATTGCCCAGCGCTCTTCGTCAGTGAGCGACGCAAACGCCGGCATGGAAGTGCCTTCGACGCCGCGGCTGATGGTCTGGTACAGGGAAAACAGGCTGCGTTCACGAGCGCGCTCGCGGTCGGTGAATGCGATTGGGGGAGGATCCAGTCTGGCTGCCAGCGGACCGTCGCCGCGCCCTTCCGCACCATGGCAGGATGCGCATTGCGCCTGATACAGCGCGGCCCCCTGCCGCAGGCCGGGAATGGTAGCGGGCGCCATGGGCACCGGATAGCTGGCCAGCAGCGCCTGGGCCAGGCCGCGCGCATGCATGCCCACATCTGCCGGTGCCGCCTTGTTGGCAACAAGGGACTTCAGCGCCGTGGCACGTTGCAGCAAGGCCTTGCGTTCCGGCTTGTCGGGAAGCTCTGCGAGCTGGCGCAGGGCAACCTGCGCAAACTCCTGCATTTCGGCGTATTCGTCCGCGTTCGTGATGTTGCCGTCCGCCACGGCGCCGCCGTAATCGACCGCCATATAGTCGAGCAACTGCCAGATCTGCCTCGCCTTGTCTTCCGTCGCCTGTCCGGATGTTTGCGCACAGGCCAGCTGGGTGAAAAAGAAGAAAAAAGCAAGAGCAAATAGTCGGCGTGGCGCATTCATGGCAGTTTCGGGACTGTTATTGGTTGAGGCAGGGAGCCGGAGCACGCGCAGGCCGTCCACACCTTAAATCTAAATGAGAATTATACGCATTTTCTTCTTGAGCAGCCTTTTCCGCCTCGTGAGCCATCGTCAAGCCGAATTCTTTGGGTATGGACAAGCAGGATATCGGTACACAGATAATCCCGGCCTGCAGCGCCAGGTGACATCATGTCAGCTGACAAACATGGAGGAAGACGAACCGTTTCGGCAGTCCCCGGTTTTTAGCGCGGAAATTAGCAGAGCGTTTCCAAGCACTCCGTCACCGTCTCGAAGTTCTATCGTCTGTGTTTTGCTATGGAAACGGCGATGTGCCGGCCCGCCGGAGGATGTCATCAACGGCTTTATGCTGGCCGGGAGGAGAAAGACGCGATCACACGTAATGGAGCCGCTTGGGACAGTTACCGGATCGACGATCCGTCCTGCACTTCGTAGCCATGGCGCCGCATCACGTCCCTGGCCTTCTCAGCCTTCAGGAACCTGATCAGTTCTCGCGCCGCCGGATTGTTGGCGCCTTTTTGCAGCAGCACCGCATCCTGCCGGATCGGCCGGTAGAGCTGTGAAGGTATGATCCAAGCCGACCCGGACCTGAGTTTTCCGTCTTCGTACACCTGCGACATTGCCACCATGCCCAGCGCGGCATTGCCTGCATGGACGAACTGATAGGTCTGGGCGATGTTCTCCCCCATGACGAGCTTCGGCTCGACGGCTGCATACACATTGAGCGACTTCATCACCTCCACCGCTGCGGCGCCATAGGGCGCAAGCCTCGGATTGGCGATGGACAGCTTGTCGAATGCCGCCTTCTTCAGCACCTCGCCCTGGCTGTCGACGAGGCCCGGCCTGGCGCTCCACAACACCAGCTTGCCGATCGAATAGGTGAAGCGGCTGCCCGCAATACCCAGGCCTTCGGCTTCCAGCCTCGCGGGCACTTCGTCATCCGCTGCGAGCAGCAGTTCGAAAGGCGCGCCATTGCGGATCTGCGCATAGAATTTGCCGGTCGCTCCGCTACTGATCATGACCTTGTGCCCGGTATCCGTTTCGAATTGCGCTGCGATTGCCTTCATCGGAGCACTGAAATTCGAGGCGACCGCGACATGCACTTCGGCAGCCTGGGAAAGGCTGCACAAAAGCAAGGCGGTGAACATGGGAAGCGTGCGCTGCAAAATGTTCTCCATCCAATGTGTGTTCCATCGTTAATCTAGTGGACTGCTCTATTCTGGCAAACAAGGCGGCGTCCGTATATAAGCACCCTGAGATAGGCGCTATCGCCTTGAATTGCGGCCTGTTTCCATTGCCGCAAAACGAAAGAATACCGGCGACGCCGATCATGCATGGATGCCGACATTGAAGCTGATCAAACACCATGGCGCGTCCGGCCTTGCGTCGCACCGGAAGCGAAAACCCGCAATGCTAAAATGTCCGCATGATCATCAGCCGACAGACAGGATACCTTGCCGCATGGATCGCATGTATTGCGCTTCTGTTTGCTTCGGTATTGCCGTCGGTTTTTCATTCTTCCATGGCAGGCAAGCGTGCCATCGTGTCCATACCGACCGAGATCTGCACCACATCGACGGTGAAGACTGTCGTCATGGTCGACGTCCACAAGAGCGAAACATCGTCCCCGGACAAGCATGATCCTCATGGCGAAGACTGTTCGTATTGCCGGTTGCAAGCCGACTCGCATGGCCTGCCGCCGATGACGGACCTGGCGGCATATCTGCCGCTCGATCCATTCCCCTTGCCATCCCTCTTCTATCAGTCCCCCAGGCCGCTGTTTGCATGGGCATCCGCGCAGCCGCGCGCCCCGCCTTACCGGTTCTAGAAGGCCCGGGAACCGTACTGCATGCCGCGGTAACGGTGCGATGCCTGCCGCCTTGCGGCGTTGAAGCAAGCCGGCGTTCCGGCATCAACGGTGCCCTCGCATCCCTGTCCTCCAATCATTTACTCGCCTGGCCGGCCGCATGCAGTTGCGCCTGCCGGGTGTTCGATGTCGCAACCGGATCCAATCATGAAAAAACCACTTTCCCTCATCGCCGCCGCCCTTCTCGTCGGCACGTCCGCATCCGCCATGGCGCAGATTGCCGTCACCGAAGCATGGGTACGCGCCACTGTCGCCCAACAGCCCGCGACCGGAGCATTCATGCGCATCACCGCGCAACAGGACGCGCGTCTGGTCGATGTTCAGTCTCCCATCGCCAAAACCGTGGAACTCCATGAAATGAAGATGGAGAACAACGTGATGAAAATGCGCCCGGTCGCAGGCATCGCCCTGCCGGCGGGCCAGGCGGTCGAACTCAAACCCGGCGGGTATCACATCATGCTGGTGGGATTGACGCGCTCCGTCGGCGAAGGCGATGCCGTGCCGCTGACGCTGGTGGTGGAAACGGCCGATAAAAAACGGGAGAGCGTTTCCGTGCAGTTGAAGGCGCGCTCGCTGAGCGGTGCTTCCGCTGCCTCCGGTGCCCCCGGTGCCGCCAGCCATACGAATCGATAGGCCCGCCATGAGAACCAGAAGAACCATGGCCCCCCATCCCCGAACATTATCGATAAATGGAAATCGCAGGAGAATCGGCGCCGCTGGCTGGATGCTGCCCGCGCTATGGGCGGCGCAGGCACTCTCCGCGCAGGCACAGGAAAGCGTACTGCCGGCGGTCACGGTGACCGCCCAGCCGGTTGAAAGCATGACGCTTGCCCCCATCACCGAGGCCAGGCGACACATTGCCGCAACGGCGGGCGGCGCCAACATCGTCGATGCGGAACAGTACAAGGAAGGACGGGTTTCCACCCTGTCCGATGCATTGCAGTTTGCGCCCGGCGTATTCGCGGCGCCCCGCTTCGGTGCCGAGGAAACGCGGCTGTCGATACGCGGCTCCGGGCTGCAACGCACCTTTCACATGCGCGGCATTCAGCTGCTGCAGGACGGCGTTCCGCTCAATCTTGCCGACGGCAGTGTCGACTTCCAGGCGGTCGAGCCCTTGTCCGCCCGTTATGTCGAGGTGTATCGCGGTGCGAATGCATTGCAGTACGGCTCGACCACGCTGGGCGGCGCGATCAACTTCATCAGCCCTTCGGGCCTGAGCTCGCTGGCATCGCCCGCCTTTGCCGCACGCGTCGAAGCCGGCAGCTTCGATTACCGGCGCGCCCAGGTGTCGGCGGCAGGCCATGGCGATACGGTGGACTGGTTTCTTGCCGGATCGGAATTTCATCAGGACGGCTACCGTGCTCATGCGCGGCAGAATACCCGGCGCATCTCCGGCAATCTGGGCTGGCAGCTTGGCGACGCGATGGAAACCCGATTTTTCGTCAATGCGGTGAAGAGCAATTCCGAACTGCCGGGTGCATTGACCGGCGCCGAGATGCGAAGCGGGCCCCGCCGGGCCGACCCTGCGGCAGTGACCGGCGATCAGCATCGCGACTTCGATCTGGTCCGCCTGTCGAACCGTACCGGCATTGTCATCGATGATGACCGCCGGCTCGAGTTCGGCGCATTTTATTCGCGCAAGTCGCTGTTCCATCCCATCTTTCAGGTGCTCAGGCAGGATTCGGATGACTACGGCATCTCGGTCCGCTACATCGACCGGCAACAGGTGTTTGGCCGCCGGAACCAGCTTGTCGTCGGCGCCTCGCTGGCCGCGGGGCGGCTGCAGGATGACCGTTTCCGCAATGTCGGCGGCCAACCCGGCGCGCGTACCGGCGAATCGCAACAGCGCTCGGGTAACATGACCTTGTTCGCGGAGAACCAGCTTTATCTGCTGCCGTCCACCGCGCTCGTCACCGGACTGCAGGCCGTCCATGCGACGCGCAAGCTCGAAGACCGCTTCCTCGGAGACGGCGACAACAGCGTCGATGCGCGTTTTCGGCATGCATCCCCGAAAATCGGCGTGCGGCAGGACCTTGATTCGAAGACGCAACTATTCGCCAACGTGAGCGGCAGCTACGAGCCGCCAAGCTTTGGCGAGCTGGCCGGAGGACCGAGCGTGACGCCGGTCGCCGCTCAGCGTGCGCGGAGCATCGAAGCGGGAACGCGCGGGGAACGCAGTCATGCATGGGGCGCCCTCCGCTGGGATGTGGCGCTGTATCGCGCGCGCGTGAAAAATGAACTGCTGGCGCTCAACGATCCCGCCGGCAATCCCCTCGGCACTACCAATGCGGCCAGGACCATACATCAGGGCATCGAAGCCGGAGCGGAAGCGGATATCGGCCACCGTTGGACGCTGCGTCTTGCTTATCAGCTCAATGATTTCCGCTTCGACGGCGACCGCAGCTACGGCAATAGGCGCCTGGCCGGGGTGCCGCGGCAGTTTGCCGCCGCCGAAGTGCTATACCGCGCCGGCAACGGCCTGTATTTCGGGCCCAGCCTGCGAGCGGCTTCCGCTTCCATGGTCGACCATGCGAATACGCTGAAGGCGGCGGGATATGGCGTGATCGGCTTGAAGGTCGGACAGGCGCTGGGCAAGGGCATGTCGTGGTTCATCGATGCAAGGAATCTGACGGACAAGATATATGCCGCAACGACCAACGTGCTTGCCGATGCACGCGGACTCGACGGCAGGCAGTTCTATCCGGGCGACGGCCGCTCTCTGTATGCGGGCATCGAGCTTAAATACTGATCCGACTCCCCGGAGCGCGTGGCTGATGATGAGTTGCCAGAGGCTCCGGCATTATCAAGAAAGGAAATACGCATGAACATTTCAATCAGGCAGCTGGCATGTGCGGCAGGCCTCCTGTCCATGATCTCCCTGTTTCCGTCGGCGCAGGCCGCGGACGGACATGGCCATGGTCAGGGGCATGGCAGCCATGCAGCCAGGCCGGAACTCGGAGCCGACGCGGCCTTCGCCGCCGACGGCACGCTGTGGGCCGTCACAAGGCAGGCCGACAAGGGGGACCAGGCCCTTGCCCTGCGGACGTCGGGCGATGGCGGCAAGACATGGTCGGCACAGCGGCGCATCGACAATCCCTCCGAACCCATTACCGCCCGCGGCGAAGCCCGCCCGCATATCGTGATGGGGCCAGCGGGCGACATCTATGTCAGTTACACCAGCACGGTGGCACCGCCACATATCGGCGACATCCGGTTCATCCGATCGCAGGACGGCGGCAAGACCTTTTCCCGGCCGATGACCGTCCATGCGAACCGGGACCGCATCACGCACAGTTTCGAGAGCATGGCTGTCGATCACGCGGGACGCATCTACATCGCGTGGATCGACGGCCGGGGTGCGGCAGAGGCCAAGGAAAAGCAGCGGCGTTATGCCGGTTCGGCCGTGTACTACGCTGTGTCGGAGGACCGCGGAGCAAGTTTCAAAGGCGATTACCGCGTTGCCGATAATGCCTGCGAATGCTGCCGCATCGGCATTGCACTGGATCAGCAGGGCAAGCCGGTGGTGATGTGGCGGCATGTCTTTGCGCCGAATGCCCGCGATCACGCACTCTCGGAACTGGCGCCGGATGGGAAGGCCGGCGCACTCAAGCGCGTCACGCAGGATGACTGGCGGATTGATGCCTGTCCCCACCATGGTCCGTCGCTGGCCTTTGGCGATGACGGGCGGCGGCACCAGGTCTGGTTCAACGGCAAGGAGCAAGGCGGCGGCGCGTTCTATGGAAGCGTCCCTGGCGACGGCACGATCAAGCGGCCTTTGCGCCTGGGATCCGAGCAGGCTTCGCATCCTGATGTCGCGGCCGCCGGCAAGCATGTTGCGGTCGCATGGAAGCAGTTCGACGGCAAGGCAACCTCGATCATTGCCAGGTTGTCGGCGGACGGCGGCGCATCCTGGTCGGAGCGGGAATTGGCAAGGACGTCCGGCGCATCGGACCAGCCCCATCTGGTCAGCGACGGCAAACGCATCAGCCTGATCTGGAATACGCAGGATCAGGGATTGCTGGGCTTCCCTCTGGCGGCAACAGGGAAGTAATACCGATCCGGAGCCATTGCATCACATGGGGCCGCATCTTTTCCGGCTGCCCGGGTTGCACCCGGCCATCATTGTTGATGGCCCGGCCATGGACTCCTGAGGTGCAGGCCCAGCCTTGTGCATTGAATCAATCCATTGATCTCAACCATGTTGCCATGACTTGGGCTTGTACGGCAGCGCGACCATGCAAGACGCTCCGGCATTGCATTGCGCCCGCAAATTGCATGTCTTCGCCGAAGGCGCGGCATTACATCCGGCACAGGCCGAGCACCTTTTCCTGCTGGCTGCAATCTTTCTTCACCGGAGCCTGCATTGCCGCCGGTACGGCGCGGGTGCGCTGCGCCATGCAGGTGCGCAGCGTCCGTTCCATCGGAGCGAAGTATTTCCAGCCCTTGCCCAGTGCCGGCATGTCGAGCTGCACTTCCTTCCACTTCGGATGTCCTTCCGCCTGCAGGGTATCGAAGTTGGCGCAAAGCGCCTCGGCGAAATGCTTCAGATTCGTCTGGGTGGATTCGTTGCCGTAATTGTAGGTGACGAGGAAGGCCTTCACCGACAGCGTCGGCACGTCTTCGGACATCCAGTTCGGATAACTGGCGGTACGTATCGTGGCGGGAAAGTAGGTTGCCACGGCACGCTCGGTCTCCTTCGCATTGTCATCCAGCCGCAGCAGCTTGATATACTTCCGCGCTTCCGGCTTCATTTCGGTGAACAGCTTCGCCGGCTGCCCGGCAACGATGATGACGGCATCGAGGGACTTGTCGCTGGTGAGCTTGAGCAGCGCATCTTCATTGGACAGATAGCTGGCGTTGGCTTCCGGCAGCGCAGCACCGAACATGAGACGGTATAGCGTGGTCGCGCTGAGCGCAGTGCCGCTGCCCACCGGACCGACATTGATCTTCTTGTCCTTGAGCTCATGAATGTAGGTGAGCGGCGAGTCGGCACGCGTGACGAAATAAATCTCTTCGTTGTACAGAGGCAGCACGACCCGCAGCGGGCTGATCATCCGGCCGGCCGCGGCATTGCCGCCAACCGCCTGATCGACGAAAGCCTGGTATACGTCGGACTGCACCAGCGCCAGCCTGACACCGGGTTCGAACCGCAGGCGCTGCACATTTTCCGAGGAGCCTTTCGAGGGCAGCACTTCCATGTCGATCTTCGCCGGTTGGGCGGCCCACTTCGCCAGATCACGCCCTATCTGGATGTAGGTGCCGCGCTCCGAGGCGGTCACGATCTTGAATTCCGACTGGGCATGCACAGGACGCAGCGCTGTCAGCAACAGGCAAAGCATTAACACAGACATTTTCATGAATGGCCTCCCTTCTGAACCCTACCGCGCAACACATCGTCTCGACAAAAAGTCGCAGCCCATGCCGGCTTCACTGGTGATCGCAAAGTGCAAGCGCCATGGAGGCGGCGGTGCACGGACGACCCGGCTGGTTCGTCGTGGCTGGTTGCGGCAGTTGCGCTTCCATACCTTTATCACTGGCTTTTTCCGTACGCCCGACCGCGGTCAGCGGGCTGCCGGCGCCGGGACCGGAGGCAACGGCACCCGTGTCCGCAGCATCCTCGGCGGCGATCTTCCGCATCTCTTCAATGCGAAGCATCATCTTTTCGGAAGGCGATGGCGACTCCGATATACGGACCGGCCTCGGGTTCGCCTCTGCCGGCTTTGATACGGCGGCATGGCCATCGGGTCCGGCCGCAAAATAGACCCCGGCCGCCACGCCGATCGCCGCCGCGACGATGCAGACAATCAGGATGGCAGGCAGGTTGTTTCTCAAGTAGTCGAGGAAAAAGGCCGATTCATGCCTGGTGTAATCCGAGCGCCCGGCAGGAACGGCAAACGGCGGCATCGATCGGGAATAAGCGCCGGTATCGTCGGGAGCATTCCATCCGCCGTGCAGGCCGCCCCATTGCGGATCGTCGGTGCTGCTGCGCATGTCGCCATGCGCATTCCCCTCGCCCGGATTGGCATGGGTGCGCACCCGGTCGGATGGGTCACCGGCCATGGGTGACGCCGTGCGCTCATCATTGATGTTCATGATGGTTCAAATCACCTTCAGCCGTGCGTCGTTCGCAAACAACGATAGATCATCAGTGCCCGGTGATCCGCTCCAGCTGCAGCGCATGTTGCCGGGATAGGCGATTTATCCATTCATGCCAGTACCGGGTCATGACGCCGCCCGGAAATGACATTACATGCTGCTAAATTTGCTACCGAATTGCCGGGATGCGTTTGACGTAGAACAAAGGGGGCGGAGGTAAGACGGAGGTGGCGTGACGGTCGGTGGCGTCTCCGATGTCGCATTGGTACAGGCCGGAGCGCCAAAGCACACGGCGCCAGCCGTGTTATATAAGCAAACTGAATACCTCATATGCAAGAAATAAAGCAGACAGTGAGCATGTCCACCGCTATAGTTGCTCCCGTCTCCTCCAACTCTCCTTGAATTGGATTGAACCCGCAGCCCGCTAAGGCCTGCGGGTTTTTTTTCGCTCCTGCTCATTCGTGCTTATTCGTACTTGTTCGTGCTCATTAACACGGACAGGCGGTCGACTTCAAAACTTCACGATCGAAGTTCTCATGCAATCCCACCTCAGCTCATGCCGCAAGGGATCGATGGATGTTTCGACTGGCGAGGCCGAGGCAGGTCAGGACGAAACCACTCTATGAACAATGGAGGGCGAGCCCAACGCGCCCAGGCGGAAAAGGGTGCGGTCTCATGGCACGTGATGACGCGGGATTGCGCAGGAGGAAATGAAGACGGCAAGCCGGAAACGATCCGGCTTGCGACAGGAAGTTTAATGCAGCTTGAAAACGCCGACCGCATCGGCGAGATTGCCTGCGCGTTCCTGCATGGTCCTAGCCGCAGCGGCGGCTTCCTCGACCAGGGCGGCATTTTCCTGGGTGACCTTGTCCATCTCGGTGATGGCCTTGCTGACCTGTTCAATGCCGGCGCTCTGCTCTTCACTGGCGGCGAGAATTTCTCCCATGATGTCGGTCACGCGTTTGACGCTGCTGACCACTTCATCCATGGTTGCGCCCGCATTGCCGACGAGGACGCTGCCGGTGTCAACCTTCTCCACCGAATCGTCGATCAGCGCCTTGATTTCCTTGGCTGCCGACGCCGAGCGCTGCGCCAGGTTGCGCACTTCGGAAGCAACCACCGCGAAGCCCCTGCCCTGCTCGCCGGCGCGCGCGGCTTCCACTGCGGCGTTCAGCGCCAGGATATTGGTCTGGAAGGCAATGCCGTCGATGACGCTGATGATGTCTACGATCTTGCCCGAACTTTCCTTGATCGAATTCATGGTCTGCACCACGTCGCCGACGACGCGGCCGCCGCGCACCGCCACATCCGAGGCCGATTGCACTAGCGTGTTGGCCTGACGCGCATTCTCGGCATTCTGGCGCACCGTCGATGTGAGTTCTTCCATTGCGGAGGCGGTTTCCTCCAATGCGCCCGCCTGCGACTCGGTGCGCGCGGAGAGGTCGGAATTGCCCGCGGCCAGTTGCTGCGAAACGCCGCCGATGGTGTCCGTCGTATTGCGCACATTGCCGATGATGCCGTTGAGGCTGTCGTTCATCTTGGCCAGTGCGTCGAGCAGCTGACCGATCTCATCGCTGCTCCTCTGGGAGATCCGCAGCGTCAGGTCGCCGGCGGCAACCGAGCTGGCCAGCGTGACGGCATTGGTCAGCGGCTTGGTGATGCTGCTGGTGATGCGCCAGGAAATGGCCGCGCCGATGCCCACGGCCGCCACCGTAATCCCCGCCAGCAACAGCAGGAGCATGCGGTCCGCATCTTCGGATTCCTGCATGACCTTGCGCTCGGCGGCGCGCTGGATGTTGAGCAGCTTGTCGATTTCGGCGACCGCCTTGGCGTTCATCGGATCGATGTATTTGGTGATGACCGAGGCTGCGCCTTCGGAATTCATGTTCTCCGCCTGGCGAATCGCTACCTTGTATTGCGGCTCGATGCGCTTTTCCATGTTGGCGAGTTCGGCCAGAATGCCTTTCTCGGCGTCGGACAAGGGAAGCTTGACCAGCTTCGCCTGCGCTTCGGCGTACAGCCTGTTCTGCGCATCGACGCGCGCTTTCTGCTGTTCGACGGTGCTGATGTCGAGCATGTTGCGCATGGCGATACCGCTTTGCAGGAGGGCGCTCTTCATGTCGACCACAAGCTCGCCCTTGAGATTGGCCCGCTCCAGCCCATGCTTGAGAGCGGACTTGTTCTGGGTGATGAGAAAGGTACTTACCAGAACGACAAGGATCAGCAGACCCAGGACCACGGCAAAACCGGCGCCCAATCGGATTCCGATACGCAGGTTGCGCAAATTCATCAGCGTCTCCTTCAGATGACAACGCGTTGTTACTCTTGCCGCAGCAGCCACCGCGACCCGCACCATCGGAAATACGATAATATTATTTCCCTCAGGCAATTGAGGCCGTATCTTACCCTGCTTTTACAGGGCTCGGCCAGCGCTGGTTAATGAACAGTAACGCCTGTTGTTCTGAAGGCAGGTGAGACGGATGTCTTTTCCAGGAAAAAGCGGTAAGGGCAGGAGCTTGACGCTGCATCAGTGGATATCAATAAGATCATTACTGATACGGCAGCGCGGACGATGGCGCACGGCGGCCTCGGCATGAGGCCGGTCCATGGTTTCGACATGCATCCGGATCCAGTCCATCAGTAGAAAAGCTGCGGTGCGGCCCGTTGCAATATCGCCTTGCATGACGCAAAGCGCCGTGTGGTGCAACACGCCCAACATGCGCGCATGTTCTTCCAGATGTTCCTTGGCCGCCGCCTCCGGCAAGGAGTCCAGCCAGTCTTCCTGCTGCCGGCAATCCCTTTCGACCTGCGCGACCAATTCGGGATAGCGTCGCTGGAATTCATCATCGGGCCGCTGCAATGCCTGGAGCAGCATTTCCAGCAGGCGCCGGGCTGATTCATCCGGATAATTCGCGCCGGACGGCGCGGCATGATTGTTCCAAATGCCCTGCATGGCGTTGCTCCGGTAAGGTAAAAGGTAAGGCTGGCCCTGGCGCTTTTGTACTGGGAATATCAGGGATGGTTGCCGTCTCGCTTGCAGAGACCCGCCGGGAACGCGGACCAATGGCGAGCTGGATTTCCGACAACGAACCGGGAGCATCGATGCCCCTGACCATTGCCGACATGGTTTGCCTGCGACGTTGAAGAGCAATTCATGTTAGGTGCGGCCGGCACAAGCTTGAATGATCCAGATCAAATGCAGCACATCTGCTGCAGCGGGCACATTCGGCACCTTCTTGACCCAGGTCATATTTTTCGATGGGACTCTTCCGTTACCCTGTATCCATAAAACAGTTTCACCCTGACTGGCATAGGCTGTGTTTGATAAGTTGCTGCGTGCTCCGGATCCGGACCTGCGGCGCTTGGCGTACGTCCGTACGCGTGCGCTCCCGCTTCTGAATGCAGCGCGGCCCCGAACCGCTCGCAACGCTTATCGAACGCAGCCCGATCGAGGCGAAATCGCGCTAGCGACTTTGCCGGAAGTTGGATGACCCGAGACCGGAGAGACATGTACGCACACGAATTATGCAGGCGGTATCAGGTGGCACTGAATCGCAAGTGCCTCGATGATGTTCTGAATCTTTTTACTCCGGATGCCATGGTGTGCGCTCCCATTTTCGGGAGGATGAATGCGCGGGATTTTCATGTGCGCCTGCTCAAGCGCAACCGCCAGACGATTGCCCGCCTCAAGAATGTTTTCTATGGATTAAGCAATGCGAGCGCGGTAGCGCTGCATTTCGCGTACACCTGGACCAGGCATAATGGCAAGATCGTCGTCGTCGATGGCATTGTCATCTTTGAGGTATGCGAATCGAGCCGCCGTTTTTCGCACCTGACAATCATTTACGACCCGAGCGAACTGCGCCGGTATTTCCCCGAGCAGGAAATAGAGAGTATCAGCCTGGGCTGAGCGGCTTATTGCTTTCCTGTTTTCCCTTCTTGACTGCTGCATTCCTTGTCGTTCCGACACGTTTTCCGGTGCATGACCCGGTCATGGTTTTGCTGATGGTTATCGTGTCAAAGGACGGTGGCCAGCAACCCTTTCACCGGACGGAGTGTCGGCGCGGACAGATTGTTTGCGCTGGGTTCTGCAGTCTGGCATATCTCCTTCACCGAAAATGAAATTGTGCCGGATTGCGAAAGCGCATACGGCTACCACGACCTGCCCTGGGCGCGGCGCAGCATTGTTCGCTTCATGTTCGGTTCACCCCGCGCAGCACTTCTGTCGCTCGCCCTGCATTCCAATGCAAGCCGATTCTTCCGTACCCCGCCCACGATTCGCTTTGGGTTCCTCATCATATTGAAAAGGTAAGGGATAGTCTGCAACGGAAGAAATTCGAACTAACGGTCGAAAACATGGCGCAAGGCCAAGAACTCGGGTGCGATACCTGTTCTCCTTCTGAACTTTTGCCCGCCGATCATCTGGCTTTTACGATGGGTGTCTGGAGCTATCGTTTTTATCGAGGGAATTGGCCTGCTTGAAAACGGCGGTGAAGACCATACCCGATCCAAATTGGAGACGACGACATCGTCTCAAAACTCTCCAAAGCAGCCGGGTTGCTGGAAACAACCGCTCGCCGTTAATTCACTTTTGAAGTGAGTGTGGTCTCGCGCCGCTTTTGTCTCGCTTTTGGCGGGCTTCCCGGCGGATGCCGCAACACCGCCGGCCCGTATATTCGGCAAACCCATATGCGGCAAGCCTCTTCACAACCCGAAACAACAATCACCCGAAGCAACTTCAATTTATTGTGGGTAACAAGTAGTATGTCGGTGGTCAACGCGACCGGACGCCCGGGCCGTTGCCGGAATTGCAAAGCCTGTCAATAACAAGACCGATCATCGGCCGGGACCATCCGCAAGAATGGCCGCCGGCCTCATGCCTATGCCTTCTGCCCTTATCCCCGGCTTCATCACTCTCCATGGCAACCGTCTCGAAGACCTGCGCGGCGCCGTCATCGACTGGGTCGGTACGCACCCGCTGGATCCGCTGGAGCAGGAAATCATCCTGGTGCAATCGAATGGCGTCGCCGAATGGCTGAAGATCGCACTCGCCGGGCAGATGGGTGTGTGCGCGGCCACGCGTGTCACCCTGCCGGCCCGCTTCCTGTGGGAAGCCTACCGTGCGGTTCTGGGGAGCGAGGCGATCCCGCCGCGGTCGGCGCTCGATCGCGCTCCGCTGGTCTGGCGACTGATGCGCCTGCTCCCGCAGGTTGCCGCCAAGCCGGGCTTCGAACCCCTGCGTCGCTTTCTGTCGGATCAGGATCCGGAACGCCGCCTGCAGCTTGCGCGCCGCTTGTCCGACCTGATGGACCTGTACCAGGTCTACCGGGCCGACTGGCTGGCCGATTGGGAAAACGGACAGGATGTGGTGCGCGGACTGAAAGGAGAAACACCGGCACTGGCCGAAGACCAGCGCTGGCAAGCCGCGCTGTGGCGCACGATCATTGAAGAGCTGCCGCCATCCGAGCGGCTTACCGGCCGCTCCGGCGTGCATCAGCGCTTTGTCGACGCGCTCCAGTCAGGCGCCGCTCCCAAGACACGCCTGCCGTCGCGCGTCATCCTGTTCGGCATCTCCGCGCTGCCCTACCAGACCATGCAGGCGCTGGCCGCGCTGTCGCAGCAGGTGCAGGTCATCCTCGCGATTCCCAATCCTTGCCAATACTACTGGGGCGACATCATCGAAGGCCGCGAGCTCTTCGCCGCCGAACGCCGCCGCCAGACTTTCCGCGACGGCAAGGACCTGTCCTCCGTCCCCTACGAGCAGATGCATTCGCACTGCAACCCGCTGCTGGCGGCATGGGGAAGGCAGGGCCGCGACTTCATCCGCATGCTCGACGAGTTCGACAACGCCCAGGCCACCGTCGAATCCTTTTCCAACCTGCGGCTGGACCTGTTCAGCGAAGGGCCGGGAGACCATCTGCTGGCACAGGTGCAGTCCGCGATTCGCGACATGCTGCCGCCGGACGAACATCCGCAGTGTCCGCCGGAAGCGGACGACCGCTCGATCGAATTCCATGTCGCCCACAGCGCGCAGCGTGAAGTGGAAATCCTGCACGACGCCCTGCTCGGCATGCTGGCGCAGTCGCCAAGGACCGGCCTGCGCCCGCGCGACATCGTGGTGATGGTGCCGGACATCGAAAACTTCACCCCCGCGATCCAGTCGGTGTTCGGCCAGTACAGCCGCTCGGGCGATCCGCGCCATATTCCCTTCGCCATCGCCGACGTCACCGACCGCGCGCTCAATCCGCTGCCGGCCGCGCTGGAATGGCTGCTGCGCCTGCCGGAACAGCGCTGCCGCCAGAGCGAGGTGCGCGACCTGCTGGAAGTCCCCGCCATTGCCGCCCGCTTCGGCATCGACGAGAAAGACCTGCCTCGCATCGGCCAATGGCTGGACGGCGCCGGCGTGCGCTGGGGGTTGGACCGCGAGCATCGCGAGGCGCTCGGACTGGCGCCGGCCGGTGAACAGAATGCCTGGATCTTCGGCGTGCGGCGCATGCTGCTCGGCTATGCCAACGGCGCCGACTCAAGCTATGCCGGCATCGAACCCTATGGCGAAGTGGGCGGCCTCGACGCCGCTCTCGCCGGTTCGCTGGCCAGCTTCGTCGATACCCTGCTCGGATGGCGCAAGCTGCTGGCGCAGCCGGTCCGTCCCAATATCTGGGGCATTCGCGCGCGCGCCTTGCTGCGCGATTTCTTCGACGTCAAGGAGGAGCAGGACAGGCTGACCTGCGTGCGCCTCGACCAGTCGTTGCAGACCTGGCTGGACGACTGCGCCCAGGCCGGATTTGACGAGGATGTGCCGCTGGCCGTGCTGCGCGAAGCCTGGATCGGCGCTGCCGACGAGAGTTCGCTCAACCAGCGCTTCGTTTCCGGCGGCGTCACCTTCTGCACGCTGATGCCGATGCGTGCCGTGCCCTTCCGCGTCGTCTGCCTGCTCGGCATGAACGACGGCGACTATCCGCGCCGCGCCCAGCATGCCGACTTCGACCTGCTGGCGCAGCCGGGCCTGTCGCGTCCCGGCGACCGTTCGCGGCGCGACGACGACCGCTACCTGATGCTCGAAGCGCTGCTGGCAGCCCGCGACAAGCTCTATATCAGCTGGGTCGGCCGCGACGTGCGCGACAACAGTCCGCAGCCGGCATCGATCCTGGTTTCGCAGCTGCAGGACTATCTTCGCTCGGGCTGGGGCATCGACCCGGCCGCGCTGACCACCGAGCATCCCCTGCAGCCGTTCAGCCGCCGCTATTTCGACGGCAGCGGCGTGCGCACCTTCGCCCGCGAATGGCGCGCCGCGCACAGGAGCGGAGAACTGCAGGCGGCGCGCGATATCCCGCCTTGGAACCCGGGTGCCGACCTGCGCCTCGGCCTCAAGAGCCTGGCGCGTTTCATCCGCCAGCCGGCGGCGGCCTTCTTCCATGAAAGGCTGGGCGTCTATTTCTCCGAGCATGTGGAAATCGGCCGGGACGATGAGCCCTTCTTCCTCAACAAGCTCGAGGAATATCAGGTGGTGCGCAGCCTGCTCGACGACAACGGCGCGCAGGAAGCCGCATCGGGCGTCGAGGAACTGCTGCGCGAACGCGCCGAGCGGCTGGGCAGGAAAGGCATCCTGCCAATCGGCCATGCGGGCAGGCAATGGCAGGACGCCATCGTGCAGACGCTGGTGCCGGTGCGCAGCGTCTGGGTCGATCTGCGTCGCCAGTATCCGCATCCCGCGCCGCGCCTGCCGGTATCCATCGCTTGCGGCGGCATCCGCCTCGAGGACTGGATCGACAAGCTGCACAGCGACGGCGAGCAGACCGCCTGGCTGGACATCGATCCCGGAAAGGTCCTCGGGAAAATCAAGGGCAAGGACGTGCTGCGGGCCGACAAGCTGATCCATGCCTGGCTGCGCCAGCTTGCCGCGGCCGCCGCCGGCTACAGCGTGACCGGCTATATCGTGGCGCGCGACCGGCTGCTGGTGCTGGCGCCGCTGGAACGGGAAATCTCGCAGCGCACGCTCGAACAGCTCGTCTCGCTGTGGCGCGCCGGCATGGACCGGCCGTTGCCGACGGCCTGCAAGACGGCGCTGCAAATGCTTGCCGCAGGCGATCCCCGCACCGCTTACGACGGCGGTTTCCAGACCGGTGGCGAAGTGAGCGATGCCTGCCTCGGGCGGCTGTGGCCCTCCTTCGAAGCGCTTTCCGCCGAACCCGACTGGCAGGATTGCAGCCAGCGCCTCTATGGCCCCTTGCATGAATGGGTCGTCAGCGGCGTCGCCGATTTTCCGCTGGACGCGGTGCCGGCGCAGAAACAGGAGGCCGCATGAGCCAGTTGCTTGACCCCATCGATTTTCCCCTGCACGGCGCGCGCCTGATCGAGGCCAGCGCCGGCACCGGCAAGACCTGGACCATCGCCGCGCTGTACGTGCGGCTGGTGCTCGGCCATGGCGGCGAATGCGGGTTCAGCAAGCCGCTGCAGCCATCGGAAATCCTGGTCATGACCTTCACCCGCGCCGCCACGCGCGAACTGTCGGACCGCATCCGGGCCCGCCTGGTGGAAGCCGCCGCCTTCTTCCGCGGCGAGCATGTGGCCGAAGACGACTTCCTGCTGCAGCTTGCCGACTGCTATCCGGAACAGGCAATGCGCGAACAGGCGGCACGGCGACTGATGCTGGCCGCCGAGGCGATGGATGAATCGGCGGTCTTCACCATTGATGCATGGTGCCAGCGCATGCTGCGCGAGCATGCGTTCGACAGCGGCTGCCTGTTTGACGAAGAACTCATCAGCAGCGAACGCCAGCTGAAGAAGGACGCGGTGCGCGACTACTGGCGGCATCATGTCTATTCGCTCGACCGTGCCGCGCTGGCAGCGGTGCAGCAGTGCTGGATGGATCTCGACGCCTTTGAAAACGCACTGGGCAGCCTGGTGGAGCGCGCTCACCTTCTGGAATGCGCACAGCAGGAAACCCTGTCGGCGATGCTGGCCCGCATCGAGCAGGAAAACCGGCGCTGCGCCGACCAGCTGCGCAAGGGCTGGGCCGGCAAGGCCGCCGCGCTACAGGCATGGCTGGCGGACAATCGCGGCGCGATCAGCGGCACCAAGCTGCAGCCCGGCACGGCGGCGGCATTCTTCGAAGCCCTGCATGAATGGGCGGCAAGCGACAAGCTGGTGAAACCGCGCCCGGAGTTCTTCAAGGGCGCGCCGAAAATGGTCCCCGCCGCGCTGCAGGCCGCCTTCAACAAGGGCAAGAACGTGGAGCTGCCGGCGGAATGCGCCGAGCTGGAGGGCCTGCTCGACGCATTGAACGCGATCACGCCCCTGGAACATGCGCTGCTCACGCATTCGGCGGTGACGATCGCGAAACGCATGGCGGAACTGAAGCAGCGCAGCCGCCAGTTCGGCTTCGCCGACATGCTGTCGCGCCTCAAGAGCGCGCTCCATGGCGACAACGGCGAGGCGCTGCGCAAGCGCATCATCACCCAGTATCCGGTGGCCCTGATCGATGAATTCCAGGACACCTCGCCCGACCAGTACCGCATCTTCGACGCGCTGTACCGGGTCGGAGAGGAGAATGCCTCGCTTGCCCTGTTCATGATCGGCGATCCCAAGCAGGCGATCTACGGCTTCCGCGGCGCCGACATCCACAGCTATCTGGCCGCACGGCGCGCGACCGAAGGGCGCCACTTCAGGCTGACGCGGAATTTCCGATCAACCGAAGGCGTGGTGCGCGCAGTCAATCATCTCTTCCTGCATGCGGAAGGCAGCGACGCGGCTTCCGGCCATCCGCGCGGCGCGTTCGGCTTCCGTGACAGCGGCATCAATCCGCTCCCTTTCGAGGAAGTCACCGCGCACGGCCGCAAGGAATGCCTGGTCGCCGACGGCAAGGGCATTGCCGCGCTGACGATCTGGTCGAACGAAAACGACGGCCTGGTGCAGGAAACCTACCGTACCGGCTTCGCCGCCCAGTGCGCGGAGAAAATCGCCACGCTGCTCGGCAACCCGGGCGTGGGCTTCAGTTCCGATGCGGGCTTCGAGCGTCTGCGTCCCGCCGACATTGCCATCCTCGTGCGCGACCGCTATGAAGCCGAAGCGATCAGGGCCGAGCTCGAGCGCCGGCGCGTGCCGAGCGTCTATCTGTCGGACAAGGATTCCGTGTTCGACAGCGAGGAAGCCGCCGACGTGCTGCGCTGGATGCATGCGGTCTCCAATCCGCTTGACGGCGCCCTCGGGCGCGCCGCCTATGCGACGCGCACCGTCGGTTTCAGCCTGCCGCTGCTGGCCGAGATCGCCGCCGACGATGCGCGCTGGGATGCCTGCATCGAACAGCTCAAGGCATGGCGGCTGGTATGGCAGCGGCATGGCGTGCTGGCCATGCTGCGCCAGCTGATACACGACTTGGACATTCCCGCCCGACTGCTGCAGGAAGCCAGCGGCGAGCGCCGCCTCACCAACCTGCTGCATCTTGCCGAGCTGCTGCAGAAGGCCGGCACCCGCCTCGACGGCGAACAGGCGCTGATCCGCTGGCTGGCGGCGCAGATCGAAGGCGAAGGCGAATCCGACGATGAACGCATCCTGCGGCTGGAAAGCGATGACCAGCTGGTGAAAATCGTGACCGTCTACAAATCCAAGGGGCTGGAGTATCCGCTGGTGTTCCTGCCGTTCGCGGTATCGGCGCGGCGCATCGCCAAGGGCCGCAGCCGCTTCCTGGAAATCGCGGAGCGCAGCGGCACGCGGCGCATCGACTTTGCGCTGGCGGCCGAAACCATCGCGCTGGCAGACCAGTCCCGCCTGGAAGAGGAACTGCGCCTGTTCTACGTGGCATTGACGCGGGCACGGCATGCATTGTGGATGGGAGTGGCGTCGCTGGACGGCGCCTTCCATCATTGTGCGTTCGGCTATCTGCTCGCCGGCGGCAATCCGGTGGTCGCGGCGGCGCTGACCCAGACCATGCGCGATGCCTGCGCGTCATGCGCGCATATCGACATCGAGGTCATCAACACCGAGGAAATCGGCTGCACCACGCTTGCGCGCGACGAGCAGCAGGCGGCGCTGGGCGAGGCTGCCGAGTTCGACGCGCAATTCGAGCGCGGCTGGTCGGTATCGAGCTATACCTCGATCACCCGCGATCTCGGCCCGGCGCCAGCGCTGGCCACTACCGCCGCACCCGGCACCCCGGCCGAAGACAAGCTGCTGGAGGACGACGACGTGCAGCCGTTGCCGTCGCTTCCGGCGCTGCATCGGCGCGACGGACCCTGGCACCGCTTCCCGCGCGGCTCGCTTCCCGGGCAGTTCCTGCATGCCCAGCTGGAGTGGCTGGCCGGCGAAGGCTTCGCCGCCGCAAACGAGGCCGATTTCGCCACCCGGCTGGCCGCGCGCTGCGAGCGCGCCGGATGGGGAAATCACCAGGAAGACACCATCGAATGGGTGATTGCCGCATGCACCACCGAGCTGCCGCCGCTGCGGGCCGCGTTGTCCGATCTGGCCAGGACCATTCCGGAAATGGAATTCTGGGTGCCGCTGGAGCGTGTGGGCAGCCGCGACATCGATCTGCTGTGCCGCACCCATCTTCTGCCTGGGGAAGACCGGCCGGCGCTGGCCGAACGCCAGCTGCAGGGCATGCTGCGCGGCTTCCAGGACCTGGTGTTCGAGCATGACGGCCGCTACTGGGTCATGGATTACAAGTCCAACCAGCTGGCCGGCGACGATGCCGGCTACCACCGGGATGCGCTGGCCAAGGCCGTGGTCGCCAACCGCTACGACGTGCAGGGGACAATCTACCTGCTGGCGCTGCACAGGCTGCTCAAGAGCCGGCTCGGCGCCGATTACGATCCCGCGGAAAAGCTGGGCGGCGTGGTGTTCTTTTTCCTGCGCGGCATCAACAATGGCCAGACGCGCGGCTGCCACCACATGCCGGCCGATGCCGCGCTGCTGGATGAACTGGAAGCGCTGCTGGCCGAAGACAAAGAGGAAACATGGGCATGATCGACAGCACCGCATTGTTCGGGCAGTTCGAGACATTCGTCGCGGAAGGCCTGCTGCAAAGGCTGGGATGCGCGTTCGCGCGCTTCATCGATACGCTCGGCCGCACGCCGCCGCCGGTCACCCTGGCATGCGCCGTGCTGTCGGAACTGGAAACGCGCGGCCACAGCTGCCTTTTTCTTTCCGACCTGGTGACTTCGCCGTGCGCGCTGCTGGGCTGGCCGCCGGAACAATGGCAAGGCTTGTGCGATGCCGCCGGCGGCGTGCCGGATTCGGCCGCCGCCTGGCAGCTGGCGCTGGCGGCCTGCGATCATGTCTGGGTAACCGGCAGCGCCGACCGCGGACAGCCGCTGGTGCTCGAGGGCGAACGTCTTTACCTGCGCCGCTACTGGCGCAATGAAACCCTGGTCGCGACCGCGGTGGCCGGCCGCGCGGCACGCCGGCGCGACATCGACGTGCAAGCCGTGCGCACCTGGCTGGACCGGCTGTTCGATGCCGGCGCCGGCGGCGAAGGCGATCCGGACTGGCAGAAGATGGCCTGCGCCATCGCGGCGCGCAGCCACCTGGCCATCATCACGGGCGGACCCGGCACGGGCAAGACCTATACCGTGGCCCGCCTGCTGGCCTTGCTGTACGCGCTCGCCGACAAACCCGAAGCCATGCGCGTGGCCCTGACCGCGCCGACCGGCAAGGCCGCGACCCGGCTCAAGCAGTCGATCGATGCCGCGCTCGCGGACCTCGACGGCAAGGCCGGCGACATGCCGCTACCTCTTCCTGCCGGCATCGGCGCGGCCAGCACGCTGCACAGCCTGCTGGGAGCCCGGCCCGATACCAGGGCGTTCCGCCATCACGCCGGCAATCCGCTCGACATCGATGTGCTGATCGTCGATGAAGCCTCGATGGTGCACCTGGAGATGATGGCCGCATTGCTCGACGCGGTGCCCGCGCATGCGGTCGTCATCCTCCTCGGCGACAAGGACCAGCTGGCTTCGGTCGAAGCCGGCGCGGTGCTCGGCGACCTGTGCGCCGAGGCCGAGCATGGCAACTACCTGCAGGAGACCGCCGACTATATCGCCGCGGCCTGCGGCGAGAGGCTGCCGGCGGCAATGGTCAGGGGCGGCGACATCCTGTCCCAGCAAACGGTCATGCTGCGCAAGAGCCGGCGTTTCGGCGGCCCGGTCGGCGTGCTGGCAACCGCCATCAACCGCGGCGATGCCATCGAATCTTCCGCCTGCCTGCGGCGCGCCGAAGGCAGGGTGTTATCGTGGATCGATGCGGCGCGCCAGACCGATCTGCTGCAGCTGGCGCTGGAAGGACGGGCCGGCGCGGAAGGCGGCTATCACGCCTATCTGCATTTGCTGAAAAGGGAGCCCAGGGGCGACAGGGAAGCGCACGCGGCCTGGGCTCACGAGGTGCTGAAGGCCTTCGAAGGCTTCCGCCTGCTGTGCGCGGTGCGTGAAGGCGAATGGGGTGTGAACGGCATCAACGAAGCGGTCGAAAAACATTTCGATGCCAAGGGCCTGATCCGCCGCCGCGGCGAATGGTATGTCGGCAGGCCGGTCATGATCACCCGCAATGACGGCGCGCTCGGCTTGTCGAACGGCGATATCGGCATCGCCCTTCCCGATCCCGACCGCCCGGAGGCGCTGCGCGTCTATCTGCTCGATGGCAAAGGCGTGGCCGGCGTGCTGCCGAGCCGGCTGCCGCAGGTGGAAACCGCCTACGCCACCACGGTGCACAAGGCCCAGGGTTCGGAGTTTGCGCATGCGGTGATGGTGCTGCCGCCAGAAGCCGGACCGGTCGTCACGCGGGAGCTGGTGTATACCGGCATTACCCGCGCCAAGCAGCATTTCACGCTGGTATCACCGAATGCGGCGGTGCTGGACGGCGCCGTCGGACGGCAGACGAGGCGCATGACCGGCTTGCGCATGATGCTCAAGACGCAGGCGCTGCCCGCTCCTGTCACTGCCGCACCGCGCAAGCGTTCGCGCGCCTTGCGTGTCAGCCCGCCGGGACAGGGCGAATTCGATTTCGGTTGAGATTCCCGCTGAAGCCTGCGTGCCTGCGTACCTGCGTACCAGAGGGGCAGCGCGGAAACGCCAGGGTAAACGCAACGGGGCGGAAGGAAAGCTGTCTTTCCTTCCGCCCCGTCTTGATCGGACTGCTGTCGCGGGCCGATTACTTGGCGACCTTGACCTTGGCGACCAGTTCCTTCAGGGCCGGCGCGGCCTTGAAGCGAACATTCTTGGAAGCCTTGATCTTGATCGTTTCGCCTGTCGCCGGGTTGCGGCCGGTACGTGCTGCGCGCTGGGACACGGTGAAGGTGCCGAGATCAGGGAAGGAGAAACGGCCTTCCTTCTTCAGGTCAGCGCCCACGAAGCCGAATACCTGCTCGACGATTTCCTTGGCTTTCACCTTGGTCAGTTCGTGTTCGGCTGCGACGGTGTCGATGATTTCGCTTTTGTTCAATTCAATCTCCGATGATGCATCTGTTGTTTAGCTGTGGTGTGAGGCGTTACCGCCCGTCGTGGATAGTACTAAACCGGTGCCCGTAGTCAAGCCCCACGCGAGGGAAAACACCGCTTCGCCACATTCTTTGCACTGCAGCAGACACTTTGTTCATCTGCCCGGCAGGCAGACATGGCCGATTTCGGGCAATTGGTCAGGCCATCGGATGAAAATCAAGCGGCCCTCGACGGCCCGCGGCGGCCTTCAAGAACCTAGGAGAGAACAACCGCGGACCGCAAGCAGATCAGTAAGGCAAATCGAACAGCAGCACTTCGGCGGCTTCGGCATTGCTCAGCGAAACGAGGCTTTCGCCGGAAATCTTCAGGCCGTCACCGCCGCCCAGGACGACACCGTTGATTTCGATACGGCCGCGCACCACGTGCACATAGGCGGTTCTTCCTTCGGTCAGGCGATGTTCGACGCGGTCCTGGCCATTGAGAATGGACGCATAGATCGATGCATCCTGCTGCACCGATACCGAGCCGTCGCGGCCGTCCGGCGACACGATCAGGCGCAGCTTGCCCTGCTTGGACTCGGCATCGAAATGCTTTTCTTCATAGGACGGCTCGATGCCTCGCAGGTTGGGTTCGATCCAGATCTGCAGGAAATGCACGCGGTCGCTTGCCGAATGATTGAATTCGCTGTGCCGCACGCCGGTGCCCGCGCTCATGCGCTGCACGTCGCCGTAACGAAGCACCGATCCATTGCCCATGCTGTCCTTGTGTTCCAGCGCGCCGTCCAGCACATAGGAAATGATTTCCATGTTGCTGTGGCCATGGGTGCCGAAACCGCGGGACGGCTCGACCTCATCCTCGTTGATGACCCGCAGAGGTCCGAAGCCGACCTGGCGGGGATCGAAATACTCGCCGAAGGAAAAGGTGTGACGGGAATTGAGCCAACCGAAACTGGCTGCGCCGCGCTCTGTGCTTTTACGTACTTCCAACATGATCGACTCCTTTTGAATATCCATGATGTTCGAAACTTTCGAATTTCCTTGCTTTGCTTTTCTCTCGCCGCCCCGTTTCGTATCGGGCATGTCAGTATTATGGGGACGAGAACCAGGTTGAAAAAGCGGAAAGTTTGCCGTCCTACTTTCGAAAATTTTGAAAATACCGAGGAAACCGGCCGGGCACAGCCCCTGATGAGAGCTGGAACTATGTCGCGCGCCCATCCACTCACGAGTGGGTCCGCCGTTCCCGCCGCTCTTTCAGCGTGCTGGCGGAAACGGCCCGCGGTGTGCGGTGCATTCACCTGTCGCATTCCAGCGGACACGGAAAGCCGCCCCGGTGCCGGATCTATTCCAGCGCCTGCGACATTCCCGGTCCTGCGGCACGCAGCAATATCAAGGACTACAGCTCATGACCAGGATCAGCACCTTTTCCACCACTTCAATGCAGGCACAGCCCACGCAGCACGCACCGGCGCAGAACGGGGGCAAGCCGCCAGCAGCGGTGGCGCCTGCGATCCCGGCAAGAAACAATGGCCTCCCTGCCGCGAAGGCGGCACGCGACCGGCGCCGCATGGAAAGGCTGGTGGATCAACCTGTCCGAAAGATCACCGACGACTCAGGCTATGCTACGGGAGGAGAAGAGCCATTCACGCCGGCAAAATCGCCGTCCGAGGAAGGTTCGTCGCACAGATACACGCTGCCCGAACCAAATCGCGTGTCCAGCATCGCATCCTCTCATTACAGCAAAACAGGTTTCGACGATCTCGGGTCGATTCCGGATTCGCCATTGCCCGGCAGGGCCGGCGGCGAGCTTGATAAAGCTTCCATCGAATCGAACGAGCCAGCGCACGATTGGACGAGCGTGACACGTTCCTTTCACAAGACTCCCAGGATGTCCGACCTGGACTCGATCACGGACTGGGGGTCGACACGGGAGAACTCGACTCCGGCGCTCGAGTTGATCAAGGATGCACACGATGCCGACAATAGCGTCAACCACCTGCAGACGCGGGCAAAAATCGTCAAGTCCCGCATGCGCCGGGCGCTGGTAGACGCGCTGCATGGCGGCGATGCCGAAGCCATCTCCTATCTTCGCCGGCAGATGTATTACATCGGCGACCGGAATTACTGCGCAGAGATCATCATCGCGGCCGCCCGCGAATGCCCTGGCGTGGAATCCAGAGCAAGCGCGCGGGCCGTGCAGCAATTCATGCGCCTGCTCACGTACCGTACGACGGCTGCGGAGCGCCAGCAAGCCACACAAGCCATTCGGAAAAAGTATACGGCCGACCGGATTGCCTCCCGGCTCGATCTCGCCCTGCAACAGAACGATGCCGCGGAGATCGAGGACTTGCGCATGCTGATGTCGGAATTATCGATCTCGCTCGATCAGGAACAGTTGAAAGCGGCGGTAGAGCGGCTGCCTGAGGCAGTCGGGCAAGGACGCGGCAGCGCCGTCAGGGCCTGCGCGCCGCTGCTTCGCCAGGCGCCGGGAGGGGGCTGGTACCACAGCGCGATCATCAGTGCGGCGGACCAGTGCATCTCGGCGCCTGCGGAGTCGCGTGCGGATGCGATCGCGGGAATCACGCTCCTCGCCGGTGGCCTGGATAATGCCTCCCTGGAGCGGGTGCTGACAAGCTTGGCCAGATCGCTGCCCCATCAGCAAGACGCAGGTCGTCCAAGCGCGGTGCGAGCTTTCGGCGACGCCATCGCCCGGCATGCCGGACAGCTCGACAAGGCTGCGCGGGCGCGCCTGCTGGCCGAATTCGAGACTGCGGTAAAGCCGCGCAAGGCCGACCCGGAATTTTCCGAGGCATGCCGGGATGTCCGCACCAGGCTGAAGGGTCAGCCCGGAAAACTCCCCCGGATTGTCAACCGTGCCTTCAATGGAACCGGATCTCCGGCCGATACCGCACCGACACGTGAAGAGCCGCAATATCTGACCATGCTTGTCCCTGCCGAGCCATCCGGTCTCTTTACTCTCCCTATGATTTAGAGGGAAAGAGAGTAAGGAAAAGCCAAAGGCGGTTGCGGTTGCGATGCGAGGCCGAATATTCGGCCCCGAACGGGAGCGGCACCACCCGTCAGCGTATCCCCCTTTATCCCACCAAATTACTGGCGCGCGCGCCGGGTTCAAAGGTGATGCCGTCACCACCGGCTATCGTCGGGTTGTTATCAATGATGTATCCGGAAGTGCCGCTCTTTATGTCCACCACCGAATCAGCGTAATGCTCCCCGCTCAGACCGGAACCGTTAAAGATATTGTTAAGGATAATGCCGCCGCTCGTGCCCTCCTTGACGTCGATATTCTCCGCGCGGACATTGGGTCCGAACACATTGTTGACAATCATGTTGTCATTGCTCTGATCATTGGCGAGGTTTTTCGGATCGGAGCCGATGTACACGCCTTCACCGAAACCCGGGTCTTTCAGGCCGGTATTGTCGATCAAGGAATTCTGCAGCAGATTGCGCGAACTGTTCTCGCGGAAGTGAATACCTTCCTGTCCCGTGTCCTTGACTGTCAGGCCGTCAAGGACGTTGTCGCTGGATTTGTCCAGCATGATGCCCTTCTGGCCTCCCGATACGGTAAAGCCGCTCAGGGTATTGTTGTTGCTGTCATCCAGGTGCAGTGCATACCCGTCGTCGCCGCCCTTGATGACGGCATCCTTCGAGCCTTCGATCGTGACTCCTGATTTGCCTTTCAGCGAGAAGTTGCCTTCATACACGCCGTCGGCAAGACGAATCTTGGTGCCAGATTCGGCATTGGCCATCGCGTCCTTCAATTCTTCCGAATTGCGAACTTCGACCGTCTTGGTGATAGGGACTTTTTCCTTGACGTTATCCGGTGTCTGAACGGAATTGCTTCCATGATTCTTATTGACTGGAATTCCCATGTTTGCCTCGATATCGATAGGTTAAAAAAGCAGACGCGCAGCCAGTAACCCTTGATGCGCTTTTTAACATCCTGCATACATGAGTAGCATGGGGCAGAAAATAAATCCACAAGACCTCCGTTATACAATGCGGCACAATGTCGCGTTCCCAATCGACAGAAGGACTGGACCATGGATGAAAGAAAAGACCTGATCGCGCTCTCGCACGCGTTGCGCCGGTTGCATCAGTCGCTTGTCGGCGTCGCACGGCGTGAGTACGAGGCGGAATGGGGTGAAGTCGACCCGGGCCAGCTGCTGCAGTTGCTGACCAAGCATCCCGGCTTCGAATGGCTGCGGGAATTGAGCGGCCTGATGACCTATATCGATGAACTGACCGACCAGGAGAGCATCGGCGCCGAAGAGGCGCAGGCGGCGCACGGCGCGGCAAGAAAGCTGCTGCTGCCGGGAAGCGACACCGCGCAGCCCGGGCCATTCACGCTGCGCTACCGCGACATACTGCAGGCGGAGCCCTTGGTGGTCATGGAACATGCGGCGGTGCGCAAGCTGCTCGACAGGAGCTGACCCGTTCGATCGATTGCCGCCTGGAAGTCAGCAGGCGGGCACGAGGCCGGCGAAGCGTTCCGGTGAAGCATACCGGCGCGCGCGTTCCAGCCACCACTTGAGCGCCGCGCCTTCCTCGCCGGTGCGCCAGGCCAGGTAGAACACTTCCTCCGCCCTCGGTTCTTCCACTTCCTTGACCACCAGCGCACCGGTGGCCAGTGCCTCCCGCACGCAGGCTTCCGGCAGGAAGCCGAATCCGAGGCCGGCCATCTGGAGATGGTATTTGGTCCGCATGTCCGGCACGGTCAGGGTTTCCTGGCCCAGCAGCAGGCCAACAGTGCGTGCCGGCGTCTGGCGCACGGAATCGGCCACCGATATGGCACGGTAGCCGCGCAGGTCATCCTTGCGCAACGGGCGGTCGATGGCGGCGAGCGGATGCGAAGGCGCGACCGCGAACAGAAAGCGCACCGTGCCGATGGCTTCTGCCTTGTAGCCCCCGCCGGACGGGCCCTCGCCCGCCGCCCCGATCAGCAGATCCACGCGCCGGTCGAGCAGCGCTTCCCAGCTTCCCGACAGCGCTTCCTGCACGATCCTCAGCCGGGTCTGGTCGGCCACCTGGTAAAACGCCTGGATGTCCTCTTTCAGCGCGATCGGGCTCAGCATGGAATCCATGCCGACGGCAAATTCGGTTTCCCAGCCTGAGGCAACTCGCCTCACGCGCATTTCCAGGTCGCCGGCGGCGCGCAATAAATGCCTTCCCTCCTTGAGCAACTCCTTGCCGGCAGCTGTCAATATGACCTTGGGACCGGAACGCTCGAACAGCGCAACGCCGAGGTCTTCTTCCAGCTTGGCCACCGTATAGGAAATCGTGGACGGCACGCGAAAGACTTCCTTGCCCGCCGCGGAAAAGGATCCGAGACGATCGATCGCATCAACGATCTGGAGAGCTTCGAGGGTCAGTTTCAGCATGTGCATACCTGCGCCGGTGGGCATGGGGTGATTGGTTATGTCGCTTGTCGTTCCACACAGCCGGCACCATATCGGCTGCCATGCTGCGCGCGTTGCCGCACATGGTACATCGGCTGCGCGATGTCGTCTTTCCTCGAGGAAGCAAAATTCGCCTTCACGTCTGCGGGGGACTTTGTTCCAGCGCAGCCGCAATTTAATTAGGAGCAACTTCAGGCATGGATGGACGTCAATGGAGGGTAGACCTATCCGGGCGGCGCGGGGTTCGTGCTTGAGCGCAACCTGAACGACCGCCCTCTTTTGATGAACAAGCCGATGCAGGACACCACCATGAAGGCTGCCGAAACCGCAGCCCGCCACCGATGGATCGCATGCGAGCAATGCGACCTCCTCCAGCGCGAAGTCGATCTCGCGGAGCGCAGCGACGCCCATTGCCCGCGCTGCAACGCCGTGCTATACCGCGGCTCGCGCGCCAGGCTCGATACCATGATTGCGCTGGCGCTCGGCTGCGCAATCATGTTTCTGGTCACCAACATGTTTCCGATCGCGGCGCTGTCGACGCAGGGTATCGATGTGTCGACCACGCTGTTCGGCACGGTGCATGTGCTGACGGAACAGGAACGTCCTCTGGTCGCCATGCTGATGTTCGTCACCACCATCCTGGTGCCGGCGCTGGAATTGTCGGCATTGCTGTACATGCTGCTGCCGCTGCGCTTCGGACGCGTGCCGGCAAGCCTGTCCACCGCGTTCCGGCTGCTGCTGGCCGCGCATCCATGGAGCATGCTGGAGGTGTTCCTGCTCGGCCTTCTGGTCACGCTGGTCAAGCTGTCGGAACTCGCCACCATCGTCCCCGGTATTGCTTTCTGGTCCTTCTGCGGGATGATCGTCTTGTTTTCCTGGCTGTCGGCTTCGTTCAGCACGCGCGATTTCTGGCACTGGGTGGAAGCGGCCCGCGAAGGCGAACGAAAGGCGGTGCCATGATTCCGCGCTCTTCTTCCGGCACGTGGCGCTCCGCCGCCTCGCTCGGGCTGCTGTCCTGCCATGCCTGCGGCCTGCTGTGCCGCGCGCCCGGAACTGCGCAGGAGCTGCGCTGCCCGCGCTGCCATGCCGATGTCCATCTGCGCAAGCCCGGCAGCCTGGCGCGCACCTGGGCGCTTCTGATCGCCGCCTACATCCTGTACATTCCGGCCAATCTCTATCCCATCCTCTACACCAGCTCGGTATTCGAGTCGCAGAGCAATACCATCATGAGCGGCGTGGTCCTGTTCTGGAACGGCGGCTCCTGGTTCATTGCGGCGCTGATCTTCATCGCCAGCATTGTCGTGCCGCTGACCAAGCTGTTCGCGCTGACGCTGCTGCTGGTGTCGGTGCATCGTCGCTCGGCGAAGCGTCCGCACCAGCGCACGCGGCTTTACAGGATGGTGGAGTTCATCGGACGCTGGTCCATGCTCGATGTCTATGTGGTGGCGATGTCGGTGGCGCTGGTGCAGATCGAGGCGCTGGCTTCGATGCAGGCAGGCGTCGGCGCCGCCGCCTTCGGTGCGGTGGTAATCCTGACCATGCTGGCCGCGAAGTCCTTCGATCCGCGGCTGATCTGGGACAGCGTCGACAATGCAGAGGAGAACGATGACTGATCAGCCCCAACACCATCCCGACATACCGCAGGCGGTCGCCGTGCGCAAGCGGCGCTGGGGGGTATCGCTGGTGTGGCTCATTCCCATCGTGGCCGCATTGCTCGGCGGCTGGGTCGCGATACAGCAGATCATGTCGCAGGGTCCGACCATCACCATCACCTTCAAGAATGCCGAAGGACTGGAAGCCGGCAAGACCAAGGTGCGCTACAAGGATGTGGACATCGGCACGGTCAAGAACATCAGCATTTCCAAGGACAGGTCGCAGGTCATCGTGACCGCGGAAATGACGAAGCAGGCCGAGGATCTGATCGTTGCCGACACCCGCTTCTGGGTGGTGCGCCCGCGCGTGACCTTCAACAGCGTGACGGGCATCGGCACGCTGCTTTCCGGGGCATTCATCGGGGTTGACGCCGGCAAGTCGGAAGAATCCAAACGCAATTTCGCAGGACTCGACACGCCGCCGCCGGTGACCTCGGATGCGCCGGGCCGGCGCTTCACGCTGCGTTCCGAAGACATCGGTTCGCTGTATGTCGGCGCGCCGGTCTACTACCGTCGCGTGCAGGTGGGCAACGTGACCGCCTACAACCTGGACGAGGACGGCAAGGGCGTGACGCTGGAGATTTTCGTCAATGAGCCGAACGATCGCTTCGTCACGAAAAACACGCGCTTCTGGCATGCCAGCGGCATCGATGTGTCATTCGAAGGATCGGGCTTCAAGCTCAATACGGAATCGCTGCTCTCGGTGGTGGTCGGCGGGATCGCCTTCCAGGCACCGCCGGAAGGCGATCCGGGCGAGCCGGCGACGGCCGAAGCCAGCTTCACGCTGTTCGGCAACAAGGAGGCCGCGCTCAAGCGTGTCGGCCAGGAAGTCCAGACTTATCTGCTGTACTTCACCGAATCGCTGCGTGGCCTGGCGCCGGGCGCGCCGGTGGATTTCCGCGGCATCGTGATCGGCGAAGTGAAGGCTGTCAGCGTCGAGTACGACCGCGACAGCAAGACCCTGCGTTTCCCCGTCGAAATCGAGATTTATCCGGAACGCATGCGCTCGCGCTACCGGCCGGGGGCGCCGCAATTGTCGGCCATGGAAAGGGAGCCGCATGTGCTGTTCGACAGATTGGTGGCGCGCGGCTTCCGCGCCCAGCTCAAGACGGCCAACCTGCTGACCGGCCAGTTGCTGATCGCGCTCGACTTCTTCCCCAATGCGCCCCGCACCCAGATCGACTGGAGCAAGTCGCCGGCTACCCTGCCGACCGTGCCGGGCGCCTTCGAGGACCTGCAGGAAACCTTGAGCAATATTGCCCGCAAGCTGGAGAAGGTGCCGTTCGATACGATAGGCGGCAATCTCGACAAGTCGCTGGTGAGCCTGCGCACCACGCTGGAAAGTGCCGACAAGCTGGTGCGCCAGCTGGACAGCAATGTGCTGCCGGAAGTGAAGCAGACCCTGGAACAGGCGCGCAAGACGCTGGGCAACGCGGAGCGCACGCTGGCCACCGATGCCCCGGTCCAGCAGGACTTGCGCGATACGCTCAATGAAGTCGGGCGCGCGGCACAGTCCGTGCGCGAACTCACCGATTACCTGAGCCGCCACCCGGAAGCGCTGCTGCGAGGAAAAAAGGAAGATGAATAACATGCCCGTTCCCCACCACATTCGCGCAACCATGCTGCTTGCCTGCATGCTGCTGAGTGCATGCGCATCGAACCCCAGCGAGCACTTCTATACGCTCAATCCGGCAGCCGCCATACCGGCGTCGTCGGCTCCGGATGCTGGTGCTGGTGCTGGTGCCAATGCCGGATTCGGCGTCGCCGTCGGACCGGTGCGGGTGCCGGAAATTGTCGACCGGCCGCAGCTCGTGGTGCGGCGCGGGCCGACGCAGGTGGACCTTCTGGAGCAGCATCGCTGGGCCCAGCCGCTGCGGGCGGAAATCGCACAGGCGATCGCGAGCGGCCTGCGTGCTCACCTGCCGTCGGCGCGCATCGCGCTCGACCGCGACGCCGCCGCGCAGAATGCGGATGTCCGGGTCACGGTCGACATCAGCCGCTTCGAGGCGGTGCCGGGCGAGGCGGTGACAGTCCAGGCCTTGTGGTCGCTCCGGCCTGCCGCAAACCGGCCGCCGGTCGCAGGACAGTCTTCCTCGCGCGAGCCGGTGCGGGGCGCCGGAAACGAAGAAATCGCCCATGCCTTTGCGCGCGCGGTGGCGAACATCAGCCGCGACATCGCTGCGGCAGTCTCGGCAATGCGCAACCCGGCCGCGGCCGGGCAATAAGGAACCGGCACGGTCCTTCCTTCGTCCGGCACCGCATCCAGCGGCGCCCAAGAGACGACATGGCAGCATGAAGTATCATGCGCGAAAAGCCCCATTTCCATCTTGCCTTTCAACAGCGAACCCGGATCTCCAGGCTGGTCTGGCCCCCGGGTCATTCCAGGCATTACCGGATGACACAAGCGTGAATCGATTTTCTCTTTATCTACCGCCTTGCCCGCACACGCGCCTGCGACGGTTTCAGGTACTGCCGCTACTGCCGATGCTGCCAATGTTGACGCTGCTGCCGGTGCTACTTTTGCTGGCGGCCCTGCTGTGCCTGCCAGGCGCCGCCACGGCGCAGATACCGCCCAAGCCCCCGGCTCCTGCCCCTGCGGCGCCGGCAGCCGCTCCCAAGCCTCCGGAACAACCGCCGGCGCCGCAGCCGATCGCCATCTCGGACATTGCCATACAGGCCGAAGCCGCACTGTCCGAAGTACGCCAGCTTGAGAACCGCGGCCGCATCGAGGACGTGATCCAGACCGCGACCGATCGCCTGCCGCTGCTGGAGCGGGAAACCGGCTTTCGCGTGCAGCTGGCGCGCCGGCTCAACCGGGTCGCCTTTTCGCTGGAAAGCATTCAGAACCTGGAAGAGGAACTGCGCGACATCGAGCTGCGCACGGCACCCGTGCGGCGCGACCTGACGCGCACCGCGCTGCAGGTCGACCGAGATCTGAAAGAGCTGGAACGGCTGGAAGCCATCTGGAATGTCACCATCAAGGCGGCATCCGATGCCGCAGCGCCCGCCGATGTGCTGGACCGCGCAAAAGATTTGAGCCGCACCATCACCGATGCCAAGAAAAGCGTGCTGGACGACCGCGCCAAGGTGCTTGCGCTGCAGGGCCGTGCCACCGATATCGGCACCCAGCTCGCCGACATCCGGCGCATGCTGGCCGATGCCAGCGAACGCGCGGTGACGCGCCTGCTCTACCGCGACAGTGCGCCGCTGTGGACCTCCGCCTTCTGGGCCGCATGGCTGCGCAGCTTTTCGGTGGAAGCCGGGGAAAACCTTGTCAATCAGGCGGTTGCTCTCGGCGATTACGCGCGGACGCATGCCAGGAATTTCATCTTTCATGCCGGGTTTCTCGGGCTTCTCGTCATCGCCCTGTCGGCGGCGCGCAGCCGGGTTAACAGCCTGTGCGAGAGCGACGAAGGCTTGAAGAGGAACCGGCAGATCTACGACATGCCGGTGGTCACCGCGCTGCTGCTGTCGATGCTCTTCAGTACCTGGTTCTATCCGCGCCCGCCGCGTGCGCTGTGGCTGATGATGGGCGTGCTGGCTTCCGCGCCGCTGCTCGTGTTTGCGCGCCGCATGGTCGACGTGCGCCTTTATCCGCTGCTGTCATCGGTCGTGATCTTCTACCTGCTCGATCGCGTGCGGGCCTTGTTCGCGCCCTTGCCCGGCGTGCACCGCTTCATGCTGCTGGTGGAGGCGCTTGGCCTGGTGCTGGTGATCGTCACGGCGCTGCGCCAGCATGCGCGCGGTGCGCTGCTCGAGTCGCGCGCCGCGGCACGCACCATTCATTACGGGAGCTGGGCGCTGCTCCTGCTGTCGGCGATCGTGCTGGCCTGCAATGCGGGAGGTTACGCGCGGCTGGCCGACCTGGTCATGCGTACCACCCTCGCCAGCGCTTATACCGGCGCGGTGCTGTATGTACTGACGCGCGCCGGCGAAGGATTGATGCATGGCTTGCTGTATCTCCCGCCGCTATCCTTCCTGGCGGGCGTGCGGCGACACCGCGCCCGCATCGCCATGCGCATCAACCGCTGGACGCAATGGCTGGCTTTCCTGCTCTGGGTGACGCTTACATTGCAGGCCACCGGCTTCCTGCAGCAGGCGATCGGCTGGTCGGTTGTGCTCTGGAAGGCCAGCCTGGATATCGGCAGCCTGAATCTGGCCGTCAGCGATATCGTGCTGTTCATCCTGATTCTCTGGACCACCTATCAGCTGTCACGCCTGTCCCGCTTCTTCCTGGAAGAGGAAATCTTTTCCAGGGTGCGCCTCGACCGCGGGCTGCCTTACGCGGTTTCGACCACCGTGCATTACATCATCCTGCTGACCGGCTTCGTGCTGGCCCTGACCGCGATCGGCGTCGACATGACTAAGTTCACCATTGTCGCCGGTGCGCTGACGGTCGGCATCGGCTTCGGCCTGCAGAACATCGTCAACAACTTCGTGTCGGGCCTGATCGTGCTGTTCGAGCGGCCGGTGAAGGTGGGCGATACGGTGGAAATCGACAACATCGTCGGCCGGGTGCAGCATATCGGCATCCGCGCCACGGTGATCCACAGCACCACCGGAGCGGAAGTCATCATCCCCAACGGCAAGCTGATCTCCGACAAGGTGACCAACTGGACCCTGTCGAGCCAGTTGCGCCAGATCGCGGTTCCCGTGGTCACCAAGCCCGACATCAATGTGGCCAGGCTCAAGAGCACGCTGCTGGAGGTGTCGCGCTGGAACAAGCAGGTGCTTGAAACGCCGGCGCCGGACGTGCTGTTCATCAAGCGCGGCGTCGATGCCTTTGAATTTGAACTCAGGGTCTGGACCAGCGACCTCGATGCCTGGCTCAAGGTCAGGAGCGATCTGATCAGCGATATCAACGATGCGCTGAGCAACCAGGACTTGCCTGCCCAGGCGCCGGGAACGCAGGAAACCTTGGCGCCGCCGGGAGAGAAGCCGGACGCCGCCGGATATGTACCGCCGGAACAGTCACAGCCGCCACAACTGCCACAACCGTCACAACTGCCGCCGGTCACGCGATAGCGCGGTACCGCATCCGGCAAGCAGCCTTTCTGCGGCGCCATGCGGAAAAACGCCCGGCGGCATGCATGGGCATGGCGCCGGGCGGCAATCAGGCAAGGGGCATCGCCGGGCGGCGCCCCTTGCAGACTGGAACAACGATTACCCGATCACGAGGCCGGACATGGATTGGAAACCTTCAGCGCCTCGCGCGATCTTGCGATCGCCGACGTTGCCGGCTCATCCACGGTCAGGGTGTTGTCGGTGAACTTGCAGCCATAGGTCGGGCTGGCGACCGTTGCCGGCGTCAGCACATCGTCGCCTTCCGGCTTCACGCCGTTCTGCTCCCAGTTGATCATCGCCTGGAAGGCCGAGACCTGCTCGTTGACCGTGAAGTCGCAATGGCTCACGCCGCGAATCGCGCGCTGCACCAGCCACTTCGACGTGCCCAGCGCATCGGCGCGCCGCTTGTAGATCTGCTCCATGCTGAACGGCACATACATGTCGCCCAGGGTATGGATCGTCACCACCGGCACGTTGATGCGGGCATTCGTCTTCGGCACCCAGCGCAGGCCGTCGGTGCGCAGACGGTTCGCATCCGGCGTTGCCTGCACGCGGAAGATCGAGGAATTGAAAGCCCTTTCCTCTGCCGACAGCGCAAGGTCGTTATCGAACTGGTAGACGAAATTCCTGGTGCTGACCACATCTTCATTCAGGATGCCGAGCATCTTGCCGTCACGGCCGAAGGTGCCCCATGCGGTGGCGGTGTAGGGTCCGGCGAAACCGATGTCGAACATGGGACGCTCGCCGCCGGTCAGGTTCTTCACCATCTGCTTGAGCTTGTCGCCCTGCGCAGTCGTCACGCCGTTGACGGTCGCGCCCGGGAAGGTGCTGAAGAAGGTGGAGCGCACCGCCGGTTCGATCTCGGCCCAGTTGGCGGTGGGCCAGCTCGTGGCCGGCAGGCCTGCCAGCTGCATGGCACCGGCCTGGTAGGCGGCGAAGAAGTCGTACAGCTCGGTATCGCCCAGCACGCCGCACATCGGTACCGCGCCGGCGTAACTCACCTTGTTGTTGGCGGTCTGCAGCGCTTCCTCGTCGACCGCGGCTGCGGTAACGTGGCCGCCCATGGAGACGCCGATGATATAGGTCTTGCTCGGCGCCGGCAGCGTCCGTCCTTTTTCCGCCGCGATCTTGTTGAAGGCGAGCGCCAGCGCGTTGGTGTCTTCCACCCCGGCGCGGACGTCGTAATAGTTGCGGCTGTAGCTCGATGCGGCCCAGGCATAGCCCTGCTCGAGCAGGTGGCGGCGGATGCCGGGATTGCTGACGGTGAGCGCCGGGCCGGTGCCTGCGTAGCCATGCGCATACATGACCAGCTTGCCGTTCCAGTTCTTCGGCACTTCGATCCGGTAGCCCGAGCCCTGGTGAACGCCCCACCAGCGGTCGGCATCCGGTGCGCCGGCCAATGCCTCGAAGGGCAGACTGGCTTCAGCCACGGAAAAAGTCCGGCTGTCCTGCGGACGTTTTGCTTCTGCCGGCGGGGGTGTCGGCGTGGTGCTGGCACCACCCGAACTTGCCACACTGTCATTGCCGCCGCCGCCGCATCCGGCGAGCACAGCCCCAACCGCCGCGAGCCAAAGCGCGGACGTCATTTTTCTAGTCATTGATTGTCTCCGTAATTCACGTTTGCCGCGTTTTAATACTGCAATGCAGAACTCGGTTTTGCCGTAGTAATGCTGCGTACAAGTTTATAAGCAAAGACTAAATGGCGTCTATGAAAAAGTTCACTCTTGCGTGCAGAAAACATCAGACAGCCAAAACGACAAGAAGTCTCGATAACGAAGCTCGTAAGGACTGCAGTGCAGAACTCTATTCTGATATTTTGCACATCTGGGAAAAGTGTCCTTATAATCGCGAAAACAAAATGCACGATCGTTCGCAGCGCCAGCCACCACTATCTCGCATCGCGGCGATCGACTGACAAACAGGCATTTCAGGAACAGTTGGGAGACAAGATGCATCACATCCAAATGACAACGATGCGGCCCGGCGAAGCGGCCGCGACGGCAGCCACGCGCCGGACTGACGCCGTGGCGTCGAAGACTTGTTTCCGTTCCGACATTTCCGGCTCGCGCCACTAGGCCTGCGGACTTCCACGGTCCAATGCCTACTTCTGCCGGTGCACCACCCGGCATATACCGGATTCTTCATCCACGCCACAACATCAAAGGAATCAATCATGTCGTTTCCACATCGTCCGCGCCGCAACTTCATCAAGGGTACGCTGGCGCTCGGCGCCACGGTCGCCTTTCCTGCCATCGCCCAGGACAAATACCCGTCCCGTCCGATCCGCCTGCTTTGCCCCTGGCCGGCCGGCGGCTCCACCGATGTGGTGATGCGCGCAATCGGCGAAAGCTTCTCGCGGCAGATCGGCGGCACTGTCATCATTGAAAACAAGCCGGGCGCCGGCGGCATCCTGGGCGCCGGCGAACTGTCCCGCGCCCAGCCCGACGGCTACACCCTGTCGCAGCTGCCGCTGGGCATCTTCCGCCTGCCGCACATGCAGAAAGTATCCTTCGATCCGATGAAGGACCTGACCTACATCGCCTGCATGACCGGTTATACCTTCGGCATGGTGGTGCGTTCCGACTCACCGATCAAGTCGATAAAGGAACTCGTCGAGTATGCAAAGGCGCATCCCGACGGCTTCACCTACGGTTCCACCGGTACCGGCACCACGCCGCATCTGGTGGTCGAACAGTTCGCCCGGCGCGCCGGCATCAAGCTGCTGCATGTCCCGTTCAAGGGCAATGCCGATGGCATGCAGGCCCTGCTCGGCGGCCATGTCATGGGACACAGCGACGCAACCGGCTGGGCCTCCGCAGTCGAAGCCGGCCGGGCGCGCCTGCTGGCAACCTACGGCAGCAAGCGCACCAAGCGCTGGCCGAACGTTCCCACATTGTTGGAACTAGGCTATCAGACCGTCTCGGATTCCCCGTTCGGCATCGGCGGGCCGAAAGGCATGGACCCGGCGCTGGTCAAGCGCCTGCAGGATGCATTCAAGAAAACGCTGGAAGATCCATCCGTCATTGCCGTACTGGAGAAATTCGACCAGCCGATCATCTACATGGATAGCGCCGCCTATACCAAGTTTGCCCAGGAAACCTTCAAGGAAGAGAAGGAAACCGTCGAAAGCCTGGGTCTGGCAAAAGCCAGCTGAAGCCAGCCGGCAGCCCGCCGAAACCGGTCATCCCCGGTCTCGCGACTTCGACGGGACATCAGGCGAAAAGGGCAAGCCGCAACGGCTTGCCCTTTTTTCATTCTCTTTCGCTATTCTGTAGCGCGCCGAGCCGCATGGCGCATGAAAAAAAAACCTTCCATGCCGCATCCCCCGCGGGAACGCCTTCTTTTTACATGGGTCCACTTGAAAGCGTAGCGTGCAGCCTCATCTGAGATTCCTAGATTACCGAAGCAAGTCAGCTATAAACCTCGGTTTTTGCCCAAGCCAGTGTGAGCTATCCTGCGTCGAGTAGTTAAATACAACAGCACGCCTTATCTCACAACAGGCGCGCTGTGCTTCCGAGGAGGTGTTGTGAACAAGAAATACCCGCAGGCCGCGATATGGGCTGCCATCATGTTTTTCATTTTCTTCATCTTCGGACAGTCGCTTGGCGGCGGCAGCGGCGCTCCGTCATCCGCCAAGTCGGTTCCCTATTCGGAGCTGCTTACGGAAATCAAGTCCGGAAACATCAAGGAAGCGACCATCGAAGGCGAGCGCATCACCGCGGTGACCGGCAGCGGCGCCGTACTGAGTTCGACCACGACGCTGCTCGACCGCGGCCTGATCAGCGATCTCATCAACAATGACGTGCGCTTCGACGTCAAGAATCCGGAAGGCCCCTCCTTCCTGTCCCAGCTGTTCATTTCCTGGTTCCCGATGCTGCTTCTTATCGGCGTCTGGGTTTTCTTCATGAGCAAGTCGCAGGGCAAGGGTGGCATGGGCGGCGTGCTGTCGATCGGCAAATCGAAGGCGCGCATGTTGGATGAAAAAAGCAACCGCATCACCTTCGCCGACGTCGCCGGCTGCGATGAAGCCAAGGAAGAGGTCGGCGAGATCGTCGATTTCCTGCGCGACCCGCGCAAATTCCAGCAGCTCGGCGGCCGCGTGCCGCACGGCGTGTTGATGGTCGGCCCTCCGGGTACCGGTAAGACGCTGCTAGCCCGCGCCATCGCCGGCGAAGCCCGCGTGCCTTTCTTCACCATTTCCGGTTCCGACTTCGTCGAAATGTTCGTCGGCGTCGGTGCCTCCCGCGTCCGTGACATGTTCCGCATGGCCAAGGAGCACGCTCCCTGCATCATCTTCATCGACGAGATCGATGCGGTTGGACGCCAGCGCGGCAGCGGCACGGGCGGCGGCAACGACGAGCGTGAGCAGACCCTCAACCAGCTGCTGGTCGAGATGGACGGCTTCGAAGGCAATTCCGGCGTCATCGTGATCGCCGCGACCAACCGCGCCGACGTGCTGGACAAGGCGCTGCTGCGTCCCGGCCGCTTCGACCGCCAGGTGATGGTCGGCCTGCCCGATATCCGCGGCCGCGAACAGATCCTGAACGTGCATCTGCGCAAGGTCCCCATCTCGCGCGACGTCGAGCCGCATGTGCTGGCACGCGGTACGCCCGGCTTCTCCGGCGCCGAGCTGGCCAACCTGGTCAATGAAGCCGCCCTGTTCGCCGCGCGCCGCAACAAGCAAGTCGTCGACATGCGCGATTTCGAGGATGCCAAGGACAAGATCATCATGGGCCCGGAGCGGAAGTCGGCCGTGATGCGCGAGGAAGAGCGCCGCAATACCGCCTACCACGAGTCCGGTCATGCGGTGGTCGCTTCGCTGCTGCCCAAGGCCGATCCGGTGCACAAGGTCACGATCATGCCGCGCGGCTTTGCGCTCGGCCTGACCTGGCAGCTGCCCGAACATGACCGCGTGAACATGTACAAGGACAAGATGCTGGAAGACATTTCCATCCTGTTCGGCGGCCGTATCGCGGAAGAGCTCTTCATGCATCAGCAGTCGACCGGCGCCTCGAATGACTTCGAGCGTGCGACCAAGCTGGCGCGGGCGATGGTAACCCGCTACGGCATGTCCGAAACGCTGGGCACGATGGTGTATGTGGACGACGACCAGCAGTCGCCGTTCGGACCGACGCCATCGGTCTCGGAAGAGACGCAGCAGAAAGTCGATGCCGAGATCCGCGACATCATCGACCGCCAGTACGCGCTGGCACGCCGCCTTCTCGAAGAGAACCGCGACAAGGTCGAAGCCATGACCAAGGCCCTGCTTGACTGGGAAAGCATCGATGCCGACCAGATCAAGGACATCATGGCAGGCAATGAGCCGCGTCCGCCGAAGTACGAGATCCCGGAAAAGAAGACCCGTCCTTCCGATCCGGCTGCTCCCAATGCCGTCGCTCCGGCATAACATCTGAAGCATCCCGCACGGGCGCACGAAACATGCGCCCGTGCCTCTCCCGCCCGCGTATCAGCCATCCCTTCCCGCGCTTCTTCCTCTCATTGCCCTTCCTCTTCCGCGCAGCGGAAACAATGCCGCAGCGAAAGATCCTTGATCTACTTAAAAACAGGCTTTCACGCGCCGCTGCCTGACCGGATTTGCCGATTAAACTTGCGAAGTTTGCCCACGTCTCTTTGCGCAGGGCACGGCAGGCGGAACGGCATCGCCGATTTACCGCATTGACCCTGCCCCATGCTTCCCGACGACAAACCACCGAGGATCCAGAAATGACGACCAGCAAGACGCTTTTCACTGCGCTCGCCGTCCACGATGGCAGCACGCCGCAAGCCGAGGGCGCATTGGCGGAATATATCGGCGCCGGCGCCCATCGGCCTGGACGCGCCGTGACCATCGATCCGCGAGAGGCTTTCCAGTCTTAAGCCCGGCATCCCGGACAGCATAGTCCGGTACAGCGCCTGAGCATTGCAGCAAATTAGTGACAGATCACCATCTGCGCCGGCAAGAACGCGGCGCAAGAATCCAACCGCCGCGTACCACGCGGCAATCCTGACGCCCTCCAACGAAGGAAGGCAGCGCTGCCGGAACATACCAAGCGCGGGCCGGAATGCGGCATGAGCATGGCATGCCCGATCCGGCAGAGATTGCACAATGAAAAAGGGAGTTTATGCATAGACGCGATTTTCTGAGAAGCGCGGTGGCCCTGGCGGCGGCCGGTTTTCATTCATCCCCACTGCTTGCCGCAGCCGCGGCGCCCAAGCCGCTGAAATACGTTGGCCAGCCGCAAGCCTTCGACTATGCATGGCTCAAGGGGCATGCGCAGCAACTCGCGGCCAATCCCTACAAGGCTCCGCCGAGCCGCTTGCCGGACGAAGTGGAAAAGCTGGACTGGGACCAGTACCAGGCGATCCAGTACCGCTCCGACCGCGCGCTGTGGGCCAGCGAGCCTTCGCTTTTCCAGGCCAAGTTCTTCCATCTCGGCCTGTTCTTCAAGACGCCGGTGCATATCCACGAGCTGGCGAACGGCCAGGCAAGGGAAATCGCCTACGATCCGGCCATGTTCGACTATGGCAAGAGCGGGCTGCATCCGCGCAAGCTGCCCAAGGACCTTGGCTTTGCAGGCTTTCGGCTCAATTTCCATACCGACCTCACGCGCGATGTCACCGCCTTTCTCGGCGCAAGCTATTTCCGCGCGGTCGGATCGGACTGGCAGTACGGCTTGTCGGCGCGGGGCCTCGCGATTGATTGCGGCATGGATCGGCCCGAGGAATTCCCGATGTTCACCAAATTCTGGCTGGAGCGCCCGCAAAAGAATTCGACGCGGCTGATCGTCTATGCGCTGCTCGACTCGCCCAGCGTTGCCGGCGCCTATCGTTTCGAGATGGAACCGGGGGCCAATTTCGTGATGGATGTCGATGTGGCGCTCTATCCGCGCAAGACCATCGAGCGGCTCGGCGTCGCGCCGCTGACCAGCATGTTCCAGTACGGCGAGAACGACCGCCACATTGCAGCCGCCAACGACTGGCGGCCCGAGATCCATGACTCCGACGGCCTGTCCATGTTGCGCGGCAACGGCGAGTGGATCTGGCGGCCGCTGACCAATCCGGCGCAATTGCGCTTCAATGCCTACCAGGATGAAAATCCGCGCGGCTTCGGGCTGCTGCAGCGCGACCGCAATTTCGACCACTACCAGGACGACGGCGTGTTCTACGAGAAGCGGCCCAGCCTGTGGATCGAACCGAAATCCGGATGGGGCAAGGGCTCGATACAGCTGGTCGAAATCCCGACCGTGGACGAGACCTTCGACAACATCGTCGCTTTCTGGAATCCGGCCGAGAAACCGCAGCCGGGGCAGGAATACCTGTATGCCTACCGCATGCACTGGGGACGCAACATCCCGCTGTCGCCGCTGCTGGCGACCGTGGCGGCAACGCGCACCGGCATCGGCGGCGTCATCGGGCAGAAGCGCAAGTATTTCTCATGGCGCTTCGTGATCGACTTCGTCGGCGGCAATCTCAAGCTGCTGGGCAAGGATGCAAAGGTGCTGCCGGTCATCAGCGCTTCGCGCGGGACGGTGGAATTGAGCTCGGCGCGCCCGCTCGATGACATCCAGGGTTACCGGGTGATGTTCGACCTCAAGCCGGACGATGACAGCCTTGCGCCGATCGACCTGCGCGTCTATATGACCGCCGGCGGCGCCCCCTTGTGCGAGACCTGGCTGTACCAGTGGACGCCGCCTGCGGCGGAGATGCGGCAGCTATAGAGCTGCTCGCCTGAAGGCACAGCACCATCCACACCTGCCGGAACAGAGCGATCGTGTCCGGCATGCCGGACGCCGCCCTTGGGGCTGGGTATAGAGCGTTTTCACCCTGACCTGCCCACCGATCCGGGATGGATTGCGGTCGGGCCATCGCTGCACCATTGTGGGAAACTTGGCCGGACCAATTCCGTCTACGTTTACGTTACCTAAACAGCAACGGAGTGCATGCCAGCAGCCGCACCGCATGATTGCGGCCCGCTCCCAGCCTTCTTCCAAAATGCAACTGTTCCGCGCCGAATCAGGCCGTCCCATTCCTTGCCAGCCTGCAGGCAATCCCTTTGCTCTTTCGGCGTTCGCCGCGGCGGGCCTGGAGTTGTCGGCATGAGCCCGAGCCGTTCCATCCGCGACCTCAATCCAGAGCAGCGTCTGCACCTCTTCAGCAATCATGCCAGCGACTATGGCGTCATCATTTTTGATCCGGACGGCATCATCGTCGAATGGACGGCCGGCGTCGAGCAGATCACCGGCTGGACCGCCGAAGAAGCGATAGGACGGCATGCCGCACTGATCTTTCTTCCCGAAGACCGTGCGGCCGGGGCGGTGCAGGCGGAACTGGACACGGCGCGCCGCGCTGGCCGCGCTTCGGATGTGCGATGGCATCTGCACAAGGACGGATCGCGCTTTTTCGTCGACGGCGTAACCACCGCCCTGCGCGATGCCGATGGCACGCTGCTCGGTTTCGGCAAGCTCTTGCATGACATTACCCAGCGCAAGCGCATGGCCGATTTTTCAGACCGGCAAGCCAGCCTGCTCGACCTGTCCTATGAAGCCGCTTTCAGCTGGGATTTCGACAATGATGAAATCCTTTACTGGAACAGGAGCGCGGAGGAGCTCTACGGCTATGCCAGCGAGGAAGCCGTGGGACAGCGCAGCCAGTCCTTGCTTTCGCCCGTTTTTCCCACTCCGCTCGAACAGGTCAAGGCCAGTCTCTCGGACACAGGCCGCTGGCAGGGGGAAGTCATTCATGCGGTGAGGGGCGGCAAGAGGATCCATGTCGAAACCCGGATGGTATTGCGCACCGACCTCGGCGACCGGTCTATCGTGCTGGAAACCAACCGCGACGTGACCGGCCAGAGGCAGGCAGAAGCTGCCATTCTCGCCAGCGAGGAACGCTTTCGTTCGCTGGTGACGGCTACCACCCAAATGGTCTGGCGCAGCGAAGCCGACGGCAAGGTGCTGGCGGACTCACCCTCCTGGCGCGCCTTCACCGGCCAGACCTACGATGAATCCAAAGGCTACGGCTGGCTCGAAGCCCTTCATCCGGACGACCGCGAACGCAGCAGGCGGCTTTGGGAACAGTGCATCGCCGACAAGACCCTCTACGAGACCGAATACCGGGTGCGCCGCATCGACGGCGAATACCGCTGGACCGCGGTGCGCGCCGTGCCCATTGTGAATGCCGACGGCACGCTGCGCGAATGGATAGGCACCAATACCGACATTGCCGAGCGCAAGCGGCAGGAAACGCTGCAGCAGGAAAATGCCGAACGCGTCCGGCTCGCCACCGACGCCGCCAAGCTCGGCATCTGGGTGTGGGACCTCGCCACAGGCAAGGTCACATGGGAGAACGAGCGCCTGTATGAGATGTTCGGTTTGCCTTACAGCGAGGAACCGTTGAGCGTGGCGCAATTCCTTTCGGAATTGATTCATCCCGACGATGCCGAACCCTATGGCCGAGCCATCGCAGCCACGGCCCAGACCGGCGCGCGGCTGCAGTACGAAGGCCGATTCTTCCGCCGTTCCGACCGCTCGCTGCGCTGGTTCGAATTTACCGGACTGCTGCACCGTGATGCGAATGGACATCCGTTGCGGGTCATCGGCACGGCCGCCGACATCACCGAACGAAAGCTGATTGAAGAAAACCTGCGCGACGCGCGCGCCCGCCTTGAAGCCTACCTCAACGCCGGAGAGGTCGCCACCTGGATCTACGACATCCCCGGCAACCGCATGACCGCCGACCGCAACATGGCGCGCCTGTTCGGCGTGTCCGATAAAGATGCCAACGGAGGACCGCTGGAGGCCTACATGAGCGCCGTCCATCCGGACGATCTCGAGCATGTCGCCGGCGCCATACGGGAAGCGATTGACCAGCGCAAGCCGCTGGCCGCCGCTTACCGCGTGCGCGGCGCGGATCGGCAAGTCCGGCATGTCATCGCGCGCGGCAAGGTCGAGTACGACAGCCGAGGCAATCCGCTGTTCATGCCGGGCGTCTCCCTTGACGTCACCCATCAGAAGGAAGTGGAACAGGCGCTGCAAGCCAGGCAGGAGCGCTATGGCGCGCTGTTCAATTCGGTGGATGAAGGTTTCTGCATCATCGAACCGCTTTTCGACGGACAAGGCCTTGCGCGCGACTTCCGCTTCCTTGAAGTCAACCCGGCCTATGTCAAGCAGACGGGACTGGATGAGGTTGTCGGCAGGACCATACGCGAACTGGTGCCCGATATCGAACAGCGCTGGATCGAGCTGTATGCGAAAGTGGCCAGGACCGGAGAAGCCGTTCGCTTCGTCGATCATTCGCCGTCGATGAAACGATGGTTCGATGTCTACGCCAACCGCATCGGCAGCAGCCCGCAGGTGGCGGTCCTGTTCAAGGACATCACCCGCCACAAGCAGACCGAGGAAGACCTGCGCCAGCTGGCCGAGGACCTGGCACGCGCCAACCGGCGGCAGGGCGAATTCCTGGCAACGCTGGCGCACGAGCTGCGCAATCCGCTGGCGCCGATACGCACCGGCCTCGACCTGATACGCATCAGTTCGGACAGCCCGGCGACGGTGGCGCGCGTGCGCGAGATGATGGAGCGGCAGGTGGATCATCTGGTTCACCTGGTCAACGACCTGCTCGACCTGGCACGCATCAACAGCGGCAAGATCCAGCTCAAGATGAGCCGCGTACCGCTCAGGGATATCGTGCTGAGAGCGGTGGAGACGACCATGCCTGCCATCGAGGCGCGGCGACACGCCTTCAATGTTCGACTCCCCGAGGAATTGGTCTGGCTCGATGCCGATCCCGACCGGCTGGCCCAGGTCATCGGCAATCTGTTGACCAATGCCGCGAAATACACGCCTGAAAAAGGCAGCATCACACTGGAGGCGACAAGGAGCGGCGCCGAGGTCGAGATATCGGTGACCGACAACGGCATCGGCATCCCGCAGCATGCGCTGCCCGACATCTTCGACATGTTCACCCAGGTCAGGCAGGGCATGGATCATGCGCAAGGCGGGCTCGGGATCGGGCTCAACCTGGTCAAGCGCCTGATTGAAAAGCATGGCGGCGCGGTGGAGGTGAGCAGTTCCGGGCCTGACAAGGGCAGCAGATTCACCGTGCGGCTGCCGGTTGCCTCTGGCGGTCATTGCGACAGCGGCGGGCATGTCGGCACTGGCGAACATGCGCCGCAGGCATTGCGGCCGCTGCGCATACTCATCGCCGACGACAACCGCGATGCGGCGGAATTGCTGATGCAGCTGCTGCAGTTCAGGCACCACACGGTGGAAATGGCGCACGACGGGCCGCAGGCACTGGCGCTTGCCAGAGACCTCAAGCCGGATCTTGCACTGCTCGATATCGGCATGCCGGGCATGAATGGATACGAAGTCGCGCGCGCCATCCGTTCCACGCCGGACCTTGAGCGCACGGTACTGGTTGCAGTCACCGGCTGGGGAGCCCGGGAAGACCGGGAGCGTTCCCGTGATGCCGGCTTCGATCATCATCTGACCAAGCCGATCAACCTGGAAGTGCTCGACAAACTCGTGGTGGACGTCGAATCCAAGTAGCTTTGCCGAGCGCTACAGGTCGATACCGCTCTAGGCTGTGTTTGATAAGCGTCGCGAGCGGTTCGAAGTCGCACCGAGGAGCGCACGCGTACGGACAGTACGCCGAGCACCGCAGGAGCGAATCCGGACCGCGCAGCAGCTTATCAAACACAGCCTAGCCCCTGCCCGTGATCTCCGCCCCCGCATCCGCAGGCAGCTTCATGAAGCGCAGGGACGAGATCATGGCCATGGCGCCGAGCATCATGAAAGCGGCGCGGAAGTCCTCCGGCCCGATGCCGTCGGCGGCACGCAGCCAGCTGCTGCCATTGAGCAGCAAAGTGGCCAGTGCCACGCCGATCATCATGCCGACCTGCTGCACCATGGCCGCCAGCGTCGAAGCCGAGCCGCGCTGAGCGGCACCGATGTCGGCATAGGCGATGGTATTGATGGCGGTGAACTGCATCGAGCGCGTCGCCCCCGCAATGAACAGCACTGCCGCAATCAGCACATGGCTCGCGTCCCGTGCCAGCAGCGCGCAGCATGCGATCGACATGCCGACCAGCACGCCATTGCAAGTGAGTACCTTGCGAAAGCCGAAGCGCCGCAGAAGCGGCGTGGTGACGGTCTTCATCAGCAGGTTGCCGACAAAGTAGATGAACAGGAAACTTCCGGCCTCGAAAGCATTGAGGCCGAACACCAGCTGAAACAGCAGCGGCAACAGATAGGGCGTGGCCGCGATGGCGATCTGAATGTAGGTGCCGGCCATCAGCGAGGCGGCGGCGAAGGTCTGCACCCCGAACGGCGACAGGTTGAGCAGCGGATTGCCGGCGCGCCGCAAATGGCGAACGGCGAAAACGCCGCATGCGGCGCCGGCCGCGATCAGCGCAAGCGGCAACTGCCAGGTCCGCTGCGCATGGGCGCTCAGTTCGAGTCCGAACAGCAGCATGCCCAGCGCCGATGCCGTCAGCAGGAAGCCGCGTACATCCAGCGCCCGCTCAAGCCTCCCCCGCTGTTCGGGCACGACCAGCGCCACCAGCGTCAGGCCGATTGCGCCCAGCGGAAGGTTGAGCAGGAAGTTCCAGCGCCAGGAAGCATACTCCGTGATGAAGCCGCCGATCACCGGGCCGACCACCGGCGCGAACAGCGCAGGCCAGGTAATGAGCGCCGTGGCTTGCAGCAGTTCGGATTTTCTTGCGTGCCACAGCACGATGAGGCGCCCGATGGGTATCATCATGCCGCCGCCGATGCCCTGGACCGCGCGTGCCAGCGCAAACTGCGGCAGGCTGGCCGCGGCGGCGCAGCCCATCGATGCCAGCGTGAAGACAAGTATCGCCAGCATGAACACGCGGCGCGCGCCGAACCGGTCTGCGGCCCACCCGGACAGGGGCATGAACATGGCCACGGTCAGCATGTAGACGGTGACGCCGATGCTGAGCTCGACCGGCTGCACGCCAAAGGACTCGGCCATCTGCGGCAGCGCCGTGTTGATGATGACGCCGTCGAGCAGCGCCATGAAAAAAGTGCTCGCAACGACGAGGGCGATGACGCGATAGCTGCCTTGTGCGGGTTCCATGAGGGAGATTGGGCGATTGGTATTCTGGAAGCTCCCCGCGGTCGTCAAGACCGGGGCACCCGAGAATACCCGAAATCCGCGCCGGCTTCCCGGCGGCACTGCGCTAGGCTGTGTTTGATAAGCGTTGCCAGCGGTTCAGATCAGCGCCGAGGAGCGCACGCGTACGCAGGGTACGCCGAGCACCGCGGGCCCGGACAGCAGCTTATCAAACACAGCGTGGAGCGGTCTTGCCTTGGCCAGGCCGGTCATGGCAAGACCGCTCTATGAACTTCGCACGCTGCACTTCAAGCACAACCTATGCAGCGAGGCGAAGGCGTTCCGCGATCCAGGCCTGGAACTGATCCTTGCCGAGCGGCCTGCTGTAGAGATATCCCTGGCCCTTGTCGCAATGCAGTTCCCGGATCACCGCAGCCTGCGCCGGCGTCTCCACGCCTTCGGCCACGGTATTCATGTTCAGGCTGTGCGCAACCCGTACCGTCGCCTCGATGAGCACCCGGTGATGCGGACTGATGTCGGCCTGGCACACGAACGAGCGGTCGATCTTGACGGTATCGACCGGCAGCATGTGCAGGCAGGACAACGATGAATATCCCGTGCCGAAATCATCCAGCGCCAGCTTGATGCCGAGCGCCTTGAGGTCGCGCAGCCTCTGCTGCACGATGTCGTCCTGGGCAGCCAGGCTTTCGGTGATTTCCAGCTGCAGCGCATCCGGCGCCATGCCGGTCGAATGCAGGATCTGCTGCACGCGCTGCACCAGCCCGGCGTCGGTCAGCTGGGCGCGCGAAAGGTTCACCGCAAGCAGCGCGGGCGCGTCCGGACCAAGCCGCCGTTTCCAGTCCATGAAGTCCGCGCAGGCGCTTTCCAGAACGAATTCGCCAAGGATGCCGATGAGCCCGCATTCTTCCGCGATGCCGATGAACTCCGGCGGTGGAATGCTCCCCTTGAGAGGATGATGCCAGCGCACCAGCGCTTCGGCGCCGGCGGCGGGCCGGCGGCCCTCCTCCTGCTGCAGTCCGACGATGGGCTGGTACACCACATGCAGATGTCGGTTGAGCAGCGCCTGCCGCAATTCCGCTTCCATGCCGCCGCGCTTCTGCGCCCGCTCGCGCATCGCCGGATCGAACAGCGCATGGCGCGACCCGCCAGCCCGCTTGGCCTCCGCCATCGCGATGCTGGCGTCCTGCAGCAGCATGTCGGCATCGGCGCGCGATGCGTCCGGCACCACGATACCGATGCTGAAATTGCAGACGATCTCATGGCCGTCGACACGGTAAGGCAATTCCAGCGCGGCGAGCGTGCGGCGGGCAACCGATGCCGCATGCTCGCCGTGCTGCGGGCCGTCGAGTATCACGACGAATTCGTCGCCGCTAAAACGGGCTGCCATCTGCGGTGCGCTCTGCGAGGAGCCGATCAGATCGGCACGGCGCAGCGACTGGCGCAGCCGCTCGGCGATGGTGCGCAGGATATGGTCGCCCGTTGCGTTGCCGAAGCTGTCGTTGACCTGCTTGAAGCGATCGCAATTGATGAAAAGAACGGCGAAATCCCTGGCTTCGGGCGGCGCCTGGTCAATCATGCGCTGCAGCGTTTCGCGCACCGCCGAGCGGTTGGGCATCCTTGTCAGGCCATCAATGCGTGCCGCGTCGTTCAGTTCGCGCAGCAGCGTCTGCTGTTCGCGTTCGGCGTCGCGCGTGGCGTCGGCCAGTACCACCATGAAGCGCTGCGCATCAAGTTTCAGGATGCTTGCCGACAGTACCTGAGGTCCATGATGCTCGGGCCGGACATGGCCGATGTCGATGCGCACCGACTCGCATACCACGCCCGACGGCGGAGCGAAGTCATGCACCGTGGCGGCCAGCTCGGGAGCCAGCGGCTCGAGCACCGCAAACAGATTGTCCATGCGGCCGTCCGGGGCAAGCGGCATCAGGAGCTGCGCGGCCATCGGGTTGAGCATGTCGATGGCGCCCTTGTCGTTCACCTGCAGCAGCGCAACCGGTACCATGTAGAGAAACTCGAGCAGGGTTTCGTAGGCTTCGTTTGCCTTGTCGGTCATGACGCCACCATTTCCAGGAGTCTGGCCTGGCTGGTGCCCCAGGTCCTGACGCGGTTGCGGCCCTCGGCCTTGGCTACGTACAGCGCCGTGTCGGCACGCTTGATCAGCTCGTCGATGCCGGAAACGTCGCCGTCCACCGAGGCGATACCGCCGCTGACCGTATAGCGGATATGCAAGCCGTCGATGTTGACGCAGGCGCCTTCGATCGCGGCACGCAGGCGCTCCGCCGCCGCCAGGGCGGCCGGCATGTCGGTCGACGGCAGGATCACGGCGAATTCTTCTCCGCCGATGCGGGCCACGATATCGATCTGGCGGAAAGTGTCCTGCAGCGTCTCTGCGAAATGGCGGAGAACGGTGTCGCCGACCGGATGGCCATAGCGGTCATTGATGCTTTTAAAGGAATCGGCATCGAACAGCACCAGCGACAGCGGCCGGGGCGACCGCCTCATGCGCTCGAATTCGAGTTCGGCCGCATCGAAGAACGCCCTGCGGTTCGCCACGCCGGTCAGATGGTCGCACAGCAGCGCCTTGCGGCGCGATTCGCTGGCCTCGCGCTTCTCGTCGATATCGCGAACCACCAGGCAATAAGAAGGGCAGTCGGACATGTCCTGTCGGATGGCGCCGATGTGTGCGGCATCGTTGCGCACGCGCAGCGGCGTGATCAGCGTGCTGGCCCAGAAACGCGTGCCGTCGGCCCTGCGGCAATAGCTTTCCTGCAGGCTCCAGCCATTCATGTCGGCGTCCTGCAGGCGATCCTGCAGGCTGTCTTCGGTGGTGGCGCCTTCCGGAAAGAAAATCGAATACGGCCGGTTGAGCACGGCCGCCGCGTCATGCCCCGTAACCCGCCCTATGCTCTCGTTCCATTGCTCGATGCCGCCCTTTCCGTCGAGCGACACCAGCGCGTAATCGGTCATGCCGTGCAGAATCGCATTGAACCAGGCCTCATGCTGCTGCAGCTGGCGTTCCCGCTTGACCTGCACGCTTACATCGCTGATGACGGCCATCAGGCGTGCCGCATCGAGCTTGAGCAGGGTCAGCGAGAGTATCTGCGGGTCCGATCTGCCGGGGATGCCGGCATTGACCTGCAGCCTCGTGGCATCGCAGATCATGCCATAGGGCTCTTCGAAGCTTGCGCACAGGTGGCGCAGTTCGGGCGCGATCGTTTCCAGCGCCGCGAACAGGTTGTTGAGACTGCCGTCGGGAGACAAGGGCATCAGCAGCTGGGCCGAGAGCGGATTGATCATCACGATCTCGCCGTCCATCTTCAGCTGCGCCAGGCCGACCGGCGCAAGATAGAGAAACTGCAGCAGCGCCTGGTGCTCTTCTTCAAGTGTTGCCATTGCTACTCCTTAGCCGGGGCGGTCGACAAGAACATAGCGTGTCTTGACGGCGGGATGGGCCAGCAGACGCAGCCTCACCTTCACAGGGCGCATGCGCAGGGTCAGCACATAATCGATGATGTCATCGAGTTCCCCGCCTTCGGCGAGCGCATCCTCGAAACGCTGGGCCACCAGGAAATTGTTCATGCAAGGTGCGACGCTGGTGAACATCCGCTGCCCGATCACATGTTCCGGTGCCAGGCCGGCGCACTTCGATTCAAAGCGGTTGTACTGGCGAACGATGGTCTGGTCATCGAAGGCGATGACGCCGAAATTCAATGCGTCCAGGTCTTCCTTGCCAAGGGTGCCAAGCAGGTGGATGAGATTGTCCTGCGCGAAGCGGATTTCACCCGCCGCTCCAGCCATCGTGCCGGCGTCCTTCTCGCTGATCATCGTTGCATCCGCAGTACTCATTGTTTTCTCCCATGTGGCAGCCTTCGCTTACCTGTTTTATTTCCTCAAGGAAATCATACTAGCATTTTTTTGACCAAGACAAGTTTGTGCTAAATCAAGCTTACATCGGCTTCCAATGGAATGTACAGGATTAAATGTTCTGACCACCCTAATATCTGACTTGGACATAATATATCGACGGTGAGCCATTTCCTGACCGTCTGCCAAGCCGGACGGCCGCAGCGTCAATTATTCGATTCGCAACTTCTTCGGATTTATCCACTCGAAAAACGAGCGGAAACCGAATATCTTGATCACTCTGAAAACTTCACTTCAAGGAAGACGCCAATGACAGGCTTCAGCACCAACATCGAAAAGGACACTCTCGACAATGGCAAATTCCGGGCCGTGCTGCACACCACAGAGCGCATGCAGCTCGTCATCATGACGCTGCAGCCGGGCGAGGAAATCGGCCTTGAGCGGCACGAAGGCCATGACCAGTTCATCCGGGTCGAGGCCGGCGAGGGCGTTGCACTGCTGAACGGGGAAAAGCATGCGCTCGAGGACGGTGTAGCGGTCATTATTCCGGCGGGCACGGAGCATAACGTCATCAATACCTCGACCACCGAGCCGATGAAGCTGTACACGATTTATTCACCGCCGGAACATCCGGACGGCATCGTTCACGAGACCAAGGCCCAGGCGGACGAATACGAGCGCCAGCACGGGCATTGACATGATCGCCGGCGGATTTCCGCAGTCCGTCCTCACGTTCCCCGCCATTGGTTCAAGCGTCCGCTGCATCGACGCGCTCCAGGTCCGGCAGCCGGCCCCCTGTCGGGCTCCAATCGACTGCGCACCCGGCAGTTGACGAATCCGTACATGCGAGGCAATCGGCCGCGCGGTCGATTGACGCTCGGGTCGACTTGTGAAAGTATTTCCCACACCGCCAGAGGCCTTGACATACCAGGGCAAACAAGAGCGGTGACCAACCAATTCAATGGAGACTCGCGTGAAGATCACACACCTTCTGCCAGCAGCGGCCATGGCCGCCCTTGCCTTCGGCGCAGCACAGGCCCAGGCCCAAAACCAGGCTTATCCTTCGAAGCAGATCACGATCGTCGTGCCGTTCGCCTCCGGCGGCACCACCGATGTCCTGGCCCGCCTCGTCGGCGGGGAGCTGAGCAAGGCCTGGAGCCAGCCCGTCATCATCGAGAATAAACCGGGCGCCGCCGCCAATACCGGTTCCGCCTACGTGGCGCGCTCCGCGCCGGACGGATATACGCTGCTGATGGGAACGGTCGGCACCCATGCGATCAACACCGCCCTCTATGGCGCCAAGATGCCCTTTGACCACATCAAGGACTTTACGCCGATCTCGATGGTGGCCAGCGTGCCCAATGTGCTGGCGGTCAATGCCGAATGGGCCGAGCGCAACAAGATCACCGATGTGAAAAGCCTGGTCAGCCATCTGAAGGCCAATCCCGGCAAGGTCAATTGCGCCTCCAGCGGCGCCGGCACGTCGATCCACCTGAGCTGTGAAATGTTCAAGAGCAAGACCAAGACCGACATCGTGCACGTGCCCTACAAGGGATCGGCACCGGCGGTCACCGATCTGGTGGCCGGCAATGTGGAAATCATGTTCGACAACCTGCCCTCCAGCCTAGGCCAGATCAAGGCCGGCAAGCTCAAGGCGCTGGCGGTCACGACGGCCAAGCCGATTGCGGCACTGCCGAACGTGCCGACCGTGGCGCAGAGCGGCGGCGAACTGGCCGACTTCGAAGCAGGCAGCTGGTTCGGCCTCTTCGTGCCTTCCGGCACGCCGGCTCCCATCGTCGCGAAGCTGGAACAGGAAGTCGGCCGCATCGTGCAGCAGCCGCAGATGCGCGAAAAGATCCTTGCACAGGGCGCGGAACCGGTCGGCAACAAGTCGGCCGACTTCGCCGGTTACATCAAGACGGAAACCGTGAAGTGGGCGCAGGTGGTCAAGACATCCGGCGCGCGGGTCGATTGAAGCACCGCGCGCTCGACGAGCGGCAGCGGGCGAGGCTGCCGCTGCTTCACGGGCAATCGAAGAGGGAGACACCGTTGAAGACGCGTGGCACTCAGTTCCAATGCAATGCCACAGCGCTTATCCTTCGTCGGCGAGCCTGAGGATATCATCCACGCGGTAAGGCTTCTCCAGGAACTCGAAGTCGCCGAGATAACCGTGACCGGACTCGATGGCAGGATTGGGATAGCCCGAGACCAGAATGATCTTCAGTTGCGGATGCAGCTCCCTAGCCTTGTAGGCGAGCTGCAAGCCGCTCATGCCCGGCATCACCACATCGCTCAGCAAGATCTCGAAGTCGTTGCGATCCTGAAGGATCGCCAGGGCGGCTTCGGCACTGCTCGCCGCAGTCACGTCGAAGCCGTACGCACTCAACAGTTCGAACGTGATTTCCAGCAAATCGGGATCATCGTCAACAAGCAGCAGTCGATGCGCCTGAACCCCGGGCGCATCATGGGTCGCCAAGCGTGACCTGCTTCTCCATGTCGCTATTCGTCGTCCGCTCCCGCTACCTGCGTTGTGGGAGAAATTTGAGACTGTCATGATTTACCATCATCGGAATGTATCGTATCCACCAATTAGTTTGAGATGACGCCGACCATCCAGTGAGATGAATTGGAAATTTGTTGAAGGAAAATGTGACCAACAGATTTTCAACTCGCACCACTAGAATATTTACGATGTGCCGGCATTATTTACGTGACACGCCTGCGTGGCTTGCCAAGTCGGCGATCTGTCCCCGGTCTTCCACCGTTGTTCGGGCTCGGCGGAAAGGAAAGCATGGCTTTCATCGACGATCGCGTTGACTGGCGCTGTTGCCTACGTCAGCAAGCATACGTAAGCAAGCTCAGTGCCAAACATTCAAAACACCTTGGAAGTCGCGGTTGACAAGAGATGCAAGCCGGGAAACAGGCGGGCGATCCTGGCGGACAGGATGGCAACTATTCTTTGGAAGGAAATGGGAAGGATGATGGCATGCCAGCAGCACAGGTGTGACCGGCATACCCTAAAGAACGAGGATGCAGAGGCAGCCAGAGCGTCCAGGCAGATTCAGCTTGAACGTTACGCCGCAGTGTTTGCATGAAATCCTGCGCGATTAGATAACATAGCTCAGGCGCAACTTTCTGCGTCTGTCGCCGAGGATGCCGCGAAGTTCCTCGATAGTGGTTTGCGCGCATTCCGCCATCCACAGCAGCATGGAAGCGCTGATGGTCAGTTCGCCGCTTCGGATCTTGCGCAAGACCTTGGTCGAAATGTTCAGGCGTTGCGACAGTTCCTTGTCGCCGGAAAGGCCAAGCCGCTCCATCAGGGTATTCAGCAAACGGTTTGGATCATATTTTGAAATGGCAATTGTTTGTTCCATGTTTCGTCACTAAGCAACTTGTTTCGAGAGAATGTTCGTGCGACCGAAGCATTTCCGGCCGCCCTCCATGCAGAGAAGTGAGATGGGGGCTGCATCGGCATGATCAAGGGCATTCCGCAGTGTTGCCGCCTCCTCCCTCTCTTGTCGTCGCTTGTCGTCGCTTGTCGTCTCTTGCCGCCGTGTCCTGCGTGGGCGGAATCAGTGAATCCCCATCCGTGCCGGCAAGCAGTGATTGCACTCCTCTATGGCAGCGTTCCCCACAAGCTGTGGCCTCAGGTTCTATTGATTTGGCCCGGAGAATGGTTTATTTTCCGGGCCGCTGCCGTCCGCCTCTACCTCTGGGAGAGGGCCGGATCCATAAGCCTGTGCCCAGGCGTTAATCGCCGGGTTGATCGGGGTGATAAGCGGCTCGCCGGTGAAGTGGCTGGGTGATGAAGGGCATTTCCTGCTGTCAGGACTGCTTGGCGCCATGGCCCTAGGGCCGGTGGCGCGGTAGGCGGCATGACACGGCGAGAGTGCCTCGTCCAGCCATCGGAAGCCCGGCGCTATCTAGGCTCGACTTCCGGTTGTCGGTCTTCAGTTTTCATTCATGCGCGCGTACTTCATATCGCATCCTTGCCGAATACCGGCGCCCGCTTTTCCCGGATGGCGGCAACACCTTCCTTCGCATCGGCCTGGCTGAAGTCCATCATCTCCGCAGTCAGCGACGCTTCGAATGCCGGCCATGCAGCCTGCAGCCAGTGGTTGAGGGAACGCCTGGTGCCTGCGATCGCGGACCGGCTGCCGGCGGCGAGGCGGCGCGCAATGTCCAGTGCTTCCGCCTGCAGCTGCTCGGCGTCGACCACCCGGCTCACCAGGCCGATGCGCTCGGCCTCCTCGCCGCTCAGCGTCTCGCACAGCAGCAGGTAATACTTGGCCTTGGCCATGCCGCACAAGAGCGGCCAGATCACCACCGCATGATCGCCGGCGGCCACGCCGAGCTTGGTATGGCCGTCGATCAGCTTGGCAGTGCGCGCGGCAACGGAGATATCGGCCAGCAGCGCCACCGCGAGCCCCGCGCCGACCGCCGCGCCATGGATGGCCGACACGATGGGCTTGGTGCAGTCGATCATGCCGCGCACGATATCGCGCGCTTCCCGCATCACCCGCTGGCGCGCCTGTTCCGAAACCAGCATGTCTTCCACCATCGCCAGTTCGCCGCCGGCACAGAAGGCCTTGCCTTCGCTGCGCACCAGCACCGCCCTGACCTGCGGATGCGCGGACAGCTGATGCCAGATGCCTGCCAGCGCCGCATGTCCCTGCGCATCGGTCACGGGCATGCCACCCGCCGGCTGGAATACCAGATGGGCGATGCCCTGTTCGTCGATGTCGACGCGAAAGTTGCTTGTCTCGACGGGAAGGGAAATGGTCATGCTGAGCTCCTTGCAATCTGAGGGCAATGTCGAATAGTTGCCTTGCCCTGGATAGAAAAACAGGACGCAAGCGTCCTGTTTTCCGGATATCGATTCGAATTCCGAACGGCTATCAATATGTCTCGACGTGGAAGCGTCCTTCCTTCACCATCTTCGCCGACAGCTCGTTCCAGTCCAGTCCTTCCGCCGCGCACACCGAGCGCAGCGCATCCATCACGCCGGTCTCCATGCCCTTGAGGCCGCAGATGTAGATGTAGGTATCGCCGCGCAGCAGATCGACCACCTGCTTGCCGGCCTCGCGGATCTTGTCCTGCACATAGGTCTTGGGCTGACCCTCGACACGCGAAAAGGCGAAGTGCTTGTCGATGAAATGATCCGGCAGCTTCAGCAGCGGACCGAAGTAAGGCAGCTCCTGCGAATTGCGTGCGCCGAAGAACAGCATCAGCTTGCCGATCTTCTTGCCGTTCGATTCCAGGCGGCGGCGGTGCTCGGTCATGGCACGCATCGGCGCCGAGCCGGTGCCGGTGCAGATCATCAGGATGTTGGAACCGGCATGGTTGGGCATCAGGTAGTTGGTGCCGAAGGGACCGGTGACCTGCACCGGATCGCCCTTCTGCAGATCGCACAGATAGTTCGATGCCACGCCGGCGGTGGGCTTGCCTTCATGGTCGGTGACCACGCGCTTCACGGTGAGCGAGAGATTGTTGTATCCCTCGCGCTCGCCGCTGCGCGGGCTGGCCACCGAATACATGCGCATGTAATGCGGCTTGCCGCTGGCATCGACGCCGGGCGGAATGATGCCGATCGACTGGCCCTCCAGGATGGGAAAGACCTGCGTGCCGAAGTCGAGCACGATGTGGTGGATATCGCTTTCCACCGACGGATCGGTCAGCCGGTAGTTGCCGGCGATGGTTGCCGTGATCGGATTCTTCAGCGTGTACAGGTTGATGTAGGGATGCGCGGCCGACCATGGCGGCACCGGCGACGTCGCCGAGCTTGATGCATTGACCTGCACTTCTTCGACCGCGGCTTCGGCGGCATTGTCGCTGGCGGCCTGGTCGAGCAGGCTGGGGTCGATGTCCTGCTTGGGCGGCAGCTCATCCCAGGTCAGCTGTTCCTCGATCGAATAGGCCGAGGCCTTCGGGACGATGTGCCAGTGGTCGATGGAGCCGGTCGGGCAAGGCGAGATGCAGGCGCCGCAGCCGTTGCAGACATCGGCCTTCACCACGTAGTTGCGGCTGTCGTGGGTGATCGCATCGATCGGACAGGTCTCCTCGCAGGTATTGCAGCGGATGCAGACCTCGGGATCGATGAGGTGTTGACGGATGAAGGCGATCGGTTCGGGTGCATTCATGGCGGCCAGTCTTGATAGGGTGGAACGGGGCCGGACAAGGTCCGGCCCGGTGATGCCGGTTAGTTGAACCGCACGTACTCGAAGTCGATCGGCTGGCGGTTGATGCCTACCGGCGGCGGCGCAATCCAGTTGGCCATCTTGCCCGGCTCGATCACGCGGCCCATCAGCGACGCCACATAGGCGCGGTCTTCCTCGCTCGGCAGCCAGTTGCGCACATTGGCGGCCCACTCGGCTTCCGAGATCACGCGGCCGTCCGGCGACACCTTGTGTCCGGCGAAGGTGCCGATATGGCGGTTGAAAGCCTTGTGCGGCGCCTGCAGGCGGAAGGAAATGCCCGCTTTCTCGATGACGCGGTTCCAGCGGCCGACGCCGGCGATGGAGTCGCGGATGAAGTCGTCGCGCAGCACTTCGTTGAGCGAATTGAGCATCGGCACTTCCTTCTCGACGATCTTGTCGCCCTGCACTTCGAGAATCTTGTACTGGTTGTTCTTCAGCAGATGGTCGTCGTCGCGCTTGGTCTCTTCATAGCGGCCTTTCAGGCCGGAGCTGTAGAAGATCGCCGCATTCGATGACTGGTCGGCGCCGAACAGGTCGATGGTGACGCTGAAATGGAAGTTCAGGTAGCGCTGGATGGTCGGCAGGTCGATCACGCCATGCTTGCGCACCTCCGCCGGATCCTCGATGCCGTGGGTCTTCATGATGTCGACGGTGCGCTGGATGACGCGCGAAATGCCCGACTCGCCCACGAACATGTGATGCGCCTCTTCGGTCAGCATGAAGCGGCAGGTGCGCGACAGCGGATCGAAGCCCGACTCGGCCAGCGCATTGAGCTGGAACTTGCCGTCGCGGTCGGTGAAGTAGGTGAACATGTAGAACGCCAGCCAGTCCGGGGTCTCTTCATTGAAGGCTTCCAGAATGCGCGGGTTGTCGTCGTTGCCGGAATTGCGCTGCAGCAGCGCTTCGGCTTCCTCGCGGCCGTCGCGGCCGAAATACTTGTGCAGCAGGTAGACCATCGCCCACAGGTGGCGGCCTTCTTCGACGTTGATCTGGAACAGGTTGCGCATGTCGTACTGCGACGGCGCGGTCAGGCCGAGATGGCGCTGCTGCTCGACCGATGCCGGCTCGGTATCGCCCTGCGTGACGATGATGCGGCGCAGGTTGGCGCGGTGTTCGCCCGGCACTTCCTGCCAGGCGGCCATGCCCTTGTTCTCGCCGAAGTTGACCTTGCGGCCTTCTTCCTGCTGGGCCAGGAAGATGCCCCAGCGGTAGTCGGGCATCTTGACGTGGCCGAAGTGAGCCCAGCCTTCCGGCGTGACGTTGATCGCGGTGCGCAGGTAGACGTCGAAGTTGGTGGAGCCGTTCGGGCCCATGTCCTGCCACCATTGCAGGTAGTTCGGCTGCCAGTGTTCCAGCGCGCGCTGCAGGGTCTTGTCCTCGGACAGGTTGACGTTGTTCGGGATCTTTTCGCTGTAGTTGATTGTGCTCACGGTGTCTTCCTTGATATTGTCGAATCGTTCAAACGCGGTTCAGATCGAACTTCGCCTTGTTGCCGGAGCCATAGACCTTCAGCGCGCCCAGCTCGCCGACGGCGTTGGGGCGGATGAAGATCCAGTTCTGCCATGCGGTGAGGCGTCCGAAGATGCGGGTCTCCATGGTTTCCTTGCCGTTGAAGCGCAGGTTGGCTTCCATGCCGGTCAGGGCGTCCGGCGACATGCTGGCGCGCTCTTCGATGGCCAGGCGGGTCTCGTCGGCCCAGTCGATATCGTCCGGGTTGTAGGTGATCATGCCCAGCGCCATCGCCTGGTCGGCATCGAGCAGCTGGCCCCGGCTTTCGCGCACGGCGCTGATCGCGGCTTCGTCGCCATAGAAGCGGCGGGCAATGCGCGATTCGCCTGTCACCATCGGATAGGTGCCGAAGTTGAGTTCGGACACCGCGATCTTCGGCGCCTTGTCGGCGTCGTCCGGCAGGGCCAGCATGTAGCTGCGGTCGGCGGCAAGCGCGACTTCGAGCAGCGTGCCGGCGAAGCAGGAACCTTCTTCGATGAAGGCGAACAGCGAGCGCGAAGTCACGTCCAGGCGCGCCAGCGTGCGACGCAGGAAGCCGACGGTTTCGCGCACCAGCCAGTGATCCCGGTTGGCGGCGAGCGTGGCATCCACGTCGAGCACGGCTTGCGGATCGCCCGCCGACTTCAATACCCAGGTGCCGATGTCGAGTTCATTGGTGCGCAGGTGCAGGATGGCGTCATCGAGTTCGCGGGCGAACTGCAGCGGCCACCATTTCACGCCGGCGGCTTCGATGCCGGCGGCATCCTTGGGCTGCGCGGCGGATGGCGACTTCACGGTCAGGGTCGCGGTGCGGTTGCTGCGGTCGATCGCAATGCTGACGAATTCATAGTCGATGCCGTTATCCGACTGCTTGCGGTCGAGCGGCGTCAGCTTGACGCCGGTGGCGCTGTCGGGACGCTGGCTCTTCGCGGCCAGTGCCACCGCATGCTGGCGCACGGTCTCGGCGAACTGCGCCGGCTTGGCCACTTCATCGACCAGCTTCCAGTCCTTGGCGCGCTGGCCGCGCACGCCTTCGGAAGTGGTGCAGAAAATATCCGCGTGATCGTGGCGCACGCGGCGCTTGTCGGTCAGGCGGGTCAGGCCGCCGGTGCCGGGCAGCACGCCGAGCAGAGGCACTTCCGGCAGGCTGACCGAGGAGGAACGGTCATCGACCAGGATGATCTCATCGCAGGCCGCGGCGAGCTCGTAGCCGCCGCCGGCGCAGGCGCCGTTGACCGCCGCGACGAACTTCAGGCCGCCGTGGCGGCTGGAGTCTTCCAGGCCGTTGCGGGTCTCGTTGGTGAATTTGCAGAAGTTGACTTTCCAGGCATGCGAGGACTTGCCGAGCATGAAGATGTTGGCGCCGGAGCAGAAGATGCGGTCGCGGCTGCTGGTGATGACAACGGTCTTCACGGTCGGGTGCTCGAAGCGGATGCGCTGGACGGCATCGTGCAGTTCAATATCGACGCCGAGGTCATAGGAGTTGAGCTTGAGCTTGTAACCTTCCTTCAGGCCGCCGTCCTCATTGATGTTCATGGTGAGGGTTGCGATCGGACCGTCGACCGCCAGGGACCAGTGCTTGTAAAGCTCGGGCGAGGTTTCGTAATTGACTTGGGGTGCGGTACTCATATGCTCCTCGGTGAAGTATGGTGCATTCGTCAGGCTTGAAACGCACTATATTGCAGCACCCATGGAGTGTCAAGAACAAAAATGCACTTCAGTTCGTGCAGATGTACTTTTTTGCAGGATGAAGATGCATGCCGGAAAGCCTGTTTCAACGGGGCATGAAACCGGGGTTTGGCGCACGATCCCGCGCCACAAGAAAAAAGCCGGAAGCTTGCGCCTCCGGCTTTATTTCAGCTCTATTATTTCAGCTCTTTTCAACTCAGCTCGAACGAGCTGCGGCAACCGGACTATCCGCAGCCTATCGGTGTAGCTGCCGGTCCCACTCGACCAATGGATTCACGCCGGCAACTGAATCACATCCCGCAGCGCATCCATCAAGCCGAAGTAGGCATTTTCCTGCGTCATCTCGCTGGTATCGAAAGTCTGGTCGGCCTTCGAATAAAAGGCGGCGCGGCTTTCCAGGATGCTCTTCAGGTCTTCCATCGCTTCCCGGTTGCCCGACATCGGCCGCGTGTCGCCCTGCGCCAATACCCGTTCCATGTGATCGCGGGGAGAAGCCTTGAGCCATACCGTATAGCAGTGCGACAGCAGCAGGTTGAAGGTGGCGGGGTCGGATACGATGCCGCCGGGCGTGGCGATCACCGCGCGCGGGAAGCGCTGGATGATGTCTTCCAGCGCCCGGTATTCATAGCGGCGATAGGCGCTCGGGCCGTACAGCGCATGGATCTCGGCCACGCTGCAGCCGGCCAGGGTTTCGACGTGGCGGCTGAGTTCGACAAAAGGCACCATCCAGTAATCGGCCATCATGCGGCCGAGGCTGGATTTGCCGGCGCCGCGCAGGCCGACCAGCGCGATGCGCTGCCGGCGAGCGGTTTCGCTGGTCGGCGCATCGAAGATGCCTGCCAGGGTCGAGCGCGCCTTGGCCAGTTCCTCGTCGGAACGGCCTCTCAGGATTTCACGGATCATCAGCCATTCCGGCGATGTGGCGGTCTCATCGCCGATCATTTCCGCCAGCGTGCAATTCAATACCGAAGTCAGCTGGCGCAGGAACTGCAGCGTGGCATTGCCGACGCCGGATTCCAGATTGGCCAGGTGGCGCTCGGAAACGTTGGCCAGTCTCGCCAATGCCTTGCGGGTCAGGCCGCGGCGCGACCGCAGGGCACGCAGCCGCTCGCCCAAGGCCACCAGAAACGGATCCTTTTCCTCTTCGGGGCTGTCGGTCAATGCATTTTGCGCGGTCATACGTGAGTCTTTCTCCAGAATAAGGCGCAGTGTATTTCAAAGAGCCATCATGCCGGCGATTATCGCAAAAAACGAATGCATGAGGCGCTCAATAAAATGAAATATAGTGTTGGATACTGCTTGACACATGCAACATAGTACACCTAAACTCGGCGGCATAAAAAGACAACTTGTTCCAATGCCATGCACTCAAGTGCATTCAAGGAGATGTGCAATGGATGTCGACCGTTTCCGCGAGCTGATCCGCAAGCTCACCGAAGAAATCGACGGGCTGCCCCTGGACGCCGCCCTCGCCTCCCGCCTCAATGAGCGGCACGGCGCAGGCAGCGAGCTTTATCAGCAGATTTTCGATGCCTGCAAGGTCGGCGTGCGCGACGGCTGGCTGTGCAACCGGGAAGCCGACGGCATCCGCTATGGCCGCGTGCTCAAAGCCACCGAGGCGACGCATCATTTCAGCGTCGACGTGGTGGAAATGGAAGACATTGCCGGCCCGCATCATGCTCATCCCAACGGCGAAATCGACCTGATCATGCCGCTCTCCGAAGGCGCAAGCTTCGACGGCCATCCTGCCGGCTGGTGCGTGTACGGCCCCGGCAGCGCCCACCGGCCGACCGTGGCCAAGGGCCGCGCGCTGGTGCTTTACCTGCTGCCCCAGGGCGCCATCCAGTTCACCGCCGCCGCAGCCTGAGAGCCAGCACACCGATGTTCGGCACGATCGCCACCATGTTGCATCACGAACAATTGCCCGGCGCAGGGCAGGCGGCAGGCCGGGCTGCGCACCTGCACATCTGACCGGCCGCCGGTCGACATGAATCAGCGGAGCGGCGCATGCAGAACAGCCGCCCGACCAAGCGAGAGGCAGCCTGGCCGCATCAACGATAAAGGCCGGGCTGCGCATAGGAGATAAAGATGAGCCAGCCAACCGCCGCGCTGCCGCAGCGCTTCAACTTCGCCCGCCACATTCTGGAAATCAATGCCGGGCGCGCCGACAAGACCGCCTATATCGACGACGCCGGTCGCATGACCTATGGCGAACTGGAGCAGCGCGTGCGGCGATTCGCCGCCGGCATTCTTGCCAGCGGCATCCGGCGCGAGGAGCGCATCCTGCTGATCATGCATGACACGGCGGACATGCCGGTGGTGTTCCTCGGCGCGCTGCTGGCGGGCGTCATACCGGTGCCGGTCAACACCCTGCTGCCGGCCGACGATTACGCCTACATGATGGAGCACAGCGGCGCCAGGGCGGTCATCTTTTCCAAGCCCTTGCAGCCCTGCGTTCAGGAAGCGCTCGGCAAGACCGATGCTCGCCCGCAACTGATCGTCGCCGGCAGCGGCGGCGGCACTGCCGGCGCCGTGGAAGGCATCAGCGCGCTGGAAGACCTGCTCGCGGCCGAACCGCTGCCGGCATCGGCCTGCGCCAATACTTCCGGCGACGACTTTGCATTCTGGCTGTATTCCTCCGGCTCCACCGGCCGGCCGAAGGGCACCGTGCATTCGCATGCCAACCTGTTCTGGACCGCGGAACTGTACGGCAAGCCCGTCCTCGGCATCCGCGAGGATGATGTCGTGTTTTCGGCGGCGAAACTGTTTTTCGCCTACGGCCTAGGCAACGGCCTGACCTTCCCCCTCAGCGTCGGCGCCACCGTGGTGCTGATGGCGGAGCGGCCGACGCCGCCGGCAGTCTTCAAGCGCCTGGTCGAGCACAAGCCCACGATTTTCTACGGCGTGCCGACCCTGTATGTCGCGATGCTGGCGTCGGAGGCGCTGCCGAAAAAGGATGAAGTGGCGCTGCGGGTCTGCACTTCCGCCGGCGAAGCGCTGCCGCGCGAAGTCGGAGAGAAGTTCCGGCGGCATTTCGGCTGCGACATCCTCGACGGCCTCGGTTCCACCGAAATGCTGCACATCTTCATTTCCAACCGGGCCGGCAGCGTGCGCTACGGCACTTCGGGCCTGCCGGTGCCGGGCTACGACGTGGAATTGCGCGACGAGAGCGGCCAGCGCGTGGCCCAGGGCGAGATCGGCGACCTCTACATCCGCGGCCCGAGTTCGGCGCTGCTGTACTGGTGCAACCGGGAAAAGAGCCGGGCCACCTTCATCGGCGAATGGCTCAAGAGCGGCGACAAGTATGTGATGGATGCGGACGGCTATTACTGCTACTCCGGCCGCAGCGACGACATGCTCAAGGTCAGCGGGCAATATGTGTCGCCGATCGAAATCGAAAATGTCCTGATCGAGCATCCCGCCGTGCTGGAATGCGCGGTGGTCGGCAAGACCGATGCGCAAGGCCTCACCAAGACCTCGGCCTACGTGGTGCTGGCCAAGGGCCAGACGGAGACGCCGGCCCTGGCCGAAGACCTGAAAAGCTTCGTCAAGGGCAAGCTCGCGCCGCACAAGTATCCGCGCGATATCCTGTTCGTGACCGAACTGCCCAAGACCGCCACCGGCAAGATCCAGCGCTTCAAGCTGCGCGCCCTGCAGGAGATGCCTGCATGACGAGTGCGCTGCGCCAGCCGGTCACACGGTACGCAGACATCGACTGGCGCGGCCGGCCGCTGCGGCTGGAGTACCAGTGGGTGGGTGCGGCAGAAACCGCTTTCCCGGTCGTCGTCTTCCTGCATGAAGGACTGGGCTCGGTGGCGATGTGGAAGGATTTTCCGAGGCAATTCTGCGAGCGCAACGGCTTTGCCGGCCTGGTGTTTTCCCGTTACGGCTATGGCAATTCCACGCCGCGCCCGGCGGAGGAACGCTGGCCGGCGAGTTTCATGCATGCGCAGGCGCATGAGGTGCTGCCGGCCCTGTTGTCGGCACTCGATATCAGGAAGCCCTGGCTGTTCGGCCATAGCGACGGCGGATCGATTGCCCTTCTGCATGCCGCCCGCTTTCCGCAGGATGTCAGCGGCGTCGTGGTCGCCGCGCCGCATATCTTCGTCGAGGAAGTGTCGGTCGCCAGTATCCGGCAGGCGCGGGAGGTCTATCTTTCCACCGACATGCGAAGCAAGCTCGGCCGCTACCATGCCGATCCGGATTCTGCGTTCTGGGGCTGGAACGATATCTGGCTCGATCCGGCGTTCCGCGCATGGAACATCGAGGAGGAACTGCCGAACATCACTTGCCCGGTGCTGGCGGTGCAGGGAGAAGACGACGAGTATGGTACGCTAGAACAGATCCGCGGGATCCGGAGGAAGGCGCCTCAGACACGCCTGCTGATCCTCCCGGAATGCGGCCATTCGCCGCACCGGGATCAAGCTGAAGCGCTCATGAAAGAAGCAGCTCGATTCATCGTCAGCCCTGGCTGACGCGTTCAATACCAAGGAGACAATAATGAAACACCTCTTCAAGCCGGCCATCACCACAGCCATCGCCGCAGCCGTCGCCGGCGTGCTCTCCGCCCCTGCCGCTGCCCAGCAGGGACCGATCAAGGTCGGTTTCATGCTGCCGGCCACCGGCACCTTTGCCAACCTCGGCAACATGATCGAGAACGGCTTCAAGATGTACGTGGCCGAACAGGGCGGCAAGATCGGCGGACGCGAGGTGCAGTATTTCAAGGTGGATGACGAATCCGATCCGGCCAAGGCCACCGACAATGTCAACAAGCTGATCAAGCGCGACCAGGTCGACGTGGTGGTGGGCACCGTGCACTCCGGCGTGGCGCTGGCCATGGCCAAGGTCGCCCGGGAAACCAATACCCTGCTGATCGTGCCGAATGCCGGCGCCGACGTCATCACCGGCGCCATGTGCGCCAAGAACATCTTCCGGACCTCGTTTTCCAACTGGCAGCCGGCCTATGCGATGGGCAAGGTCGCGGCCGAGCGCGGCCACAAGAACGTCATGACCATCACCTGGAATTACGCCGCCGGCAACGAGTCGGTCAAGGGCTTCCAGGAAGGCTTCGAAAAGGGCGGCGGCAAGATTTCCCAGAACCTGACCCTGCCCTTCCCCAACGTCGAATACCAGGCGCTGCTGACGCAGATCGCGTCGCAGAAGCCGGATGCGGTGTATGCCTTCTTCGCCGGCGGCGGTGCGGTCAAGTTCGTCAAGGATTATGTGGCCGCCGGACTGAACAAGACCATCCCGCTGTACGGCCCCGGCTTCCTGACCGACGGCACGCTGGAAGCCCAGGGCGCGGCGGCGCAGGGGCTGGTGACCACGCTGCATTACGCCGACAACCTCAACACGCCGCGCGACAACGCCTTCCGCCTCAACTTCGCCAAGACCTACAAGACCAATGCCGACGTCTACGCGGTGCAGGGCTATGATGCGGCGCAGCTGCTGACCACCGGCGTGAAGGCGGTCGGCGGCGACATCGGCAAGCGCGACCAGATGATCCTGGCCATGCGCAGCGCCGCCATCGACAGCCCGCGCGGCAAGTTCACCCTGTCGCCGGCGCACAACCCGATCCAGGATATCTATCTGCGCGAGGTCAAGGGCAACAACAATGAAGTCAAGGGCGTGGCCATCAAGGCGCTGGCCGATCCGGCGCGCGGCTGCAAGCAGGGCTGATCGCCGATCAGATCCAGGGCATAAGGTCTAAGGTCTAAGGCCTAAGGTTCAATGCCCGGGCCTGACTGCTGCAATGCGCTGCCGCGCGCCAAGGCGCGGCAGCGCATCTCCCCACCCAGAGCAAAAGATTCTCATGGACATCTCCACCTTCCTGGTCCAGTGCCTCAACTCCATCCAGTACGGCTTGCTGCTGTTCCTGGTGGCCAGCGGCCTGACGCTGATCTTCGGCATCATGGGCGTGATCAACCTGGCGCACGGCAGCTTCTACATGATCGGCGCCTATCTCGCCTTTTCCATCGCCCCTTTTTTCGGCGACCAGTTCATCATCATGCTGCTGGCCGGCATCATCCTGTCGGCCCTGTTCGGCTTCGTGCTGGAATGGGTGTTCTTCAGCTATCTCTACCAGCGCGACCACCTGCAGCAGGTGCTGATGACCTATGCGCTGATTCTCGTGTTCGAGGAATTGCGCAGCATCCTGGTCGGCAACGACGTGCACGGCGTCAAGGCGCCGGAATGGCTGACCGGCAGCATCGCGCTCGGCGATGTGATGACCTATCCTGTCTATAACCTGTTCGCGTCCGCCGCCTGCATCGTGGTCGCCGTCGGCCTGTACCTGGTGGTCAACCGCACCCGGCTGGGCATGATGATCCGCGCCGGCGCCAGCAACCGCGACATGGTGCGCGGACTGGGCATCAATATCCGTCTGCTGTACCGCATCGTGTTCGCCGCCGGCGTCGCGCTCGCCGCGCTGGCCGGCATGATCGCCGCGCCGATGGCCTCGGTCTATCCCGGCATGGGCGGCCAGGTGCTGATCATCTGCTTCGTCGTGGTGGTGATCGGCGGCATCGGTTCGATTTCCGGCGCGCTGATCGCTTCCTTGCTGGTCGGCTTCGTCGACACCTTCGGCAAGGTGTTCTTCGCCCAGATGAGCGGCATCGGCATCTATGTGCTGATGGCCATCCTCCTTATCTGGCGTCCGGAAGGCCTCAGGAGCAAAGGATACTAAGCCATGAGCACCACAATTCTCGCAAGCAATGCCGTCATGCCGGCCGCTCCCCAGCGCCACCACTGGCTGCTGCCGCTGGCCGTGCTCGTGCTGCTGGCGGTCCTGCCCAATTTCCTGTCCTCCTACATGCAGGACCTGGTGCTGCGCATCGTCGTCTATGCCATCTTCGCGCTCAGCCTGGAACTGCTGGTGGGCACCACCGGGCTGGTCAGCCTCGGCCATGCCGCCTTCTTCGGAATCGCGGCCTATGTCACCGGACTCGCCTCTCCGGAGGCGGAAGCGGGTTCGATCCTGAAGCTGCTTCCGCTGGCGATGCTGGCCGCCGGCGCCTATGCGCTGGTGGTCGGCGCGCTCAGTCTGCGCACCAAGGGCGTGTACTTCATCATGGTGACGCTGGCCTTCGCCCAGATGGCCTATTACGTATTCCATGACACCCCCATCGGCGGCGGCAGCGACGGCATGTATCTCACGCTGCGCCCGGCGCTGGTGATCGGCGAGACGACGCTGATCGACCTCGACAAGGGCCGCCATCTGTATTTCTTCGCGCTCGGCTCGCTGGCCTTCACCTTCGCCCTGCTGGCGCTGGTGCAGCGCTCCCGCTTCGGCCACGCGCTGGCCGGCATCCGCATCAACGAGCAGCGCATGCGCGCCGCCGGCTACCAGACCTACTGGTACAAGCTGGCCGCCTTCGTGCTGGCCGGCGTGCTGGCCGGTCTAGCCGGCTTTCTGATGGCGACCAAGAACGGCACGGTCAATCCGGAAATGCTGTCCTGGCATGAATCGGGCGCGGTGCTGCTGATGATCATCCTCGGCGGCCTCGGTTCGCTGCGCGGCGCCGTCATCGGCGCGGCGGCCTTCGTGCTGCTCAAGGAGTTCTATTCGTCGGAAGCCATCTTCGGCAGCTTCGCGCTGCGCTGGCAGCTGACGCTGGGCCTGACCATGATCTTCTTCGTGGCGCTGCTGCCCAAGGGCCTGATCGGGCTGGCATCGATCGGCGGGCGCCTTGGACGCAGCCAGACGAAGAAAACGGCCGCGGGAGCTGAACAATGATGAGCAACACAGCCACATCCACCGGCGCACTGCTGCGCGCCAACAGCCTGACCCGCCGCTTCGGCGGCCTCAAGGCGGTCAGCAATGTCTCGGTCGACCTGCATGTCGGCGAAGTGCATGCGGTGATCGGCACCAACGGCGCCGGCAAATCCACGCTGATCAACATGCTGTCGGGCGAGATCCCGGTATCGGACGGCACCATCCTGCTCGACGGCGCCGACGTCACCCGCCTGCCGCAGCCGAAACGCGCCCGCTCGGGCATTGGCCGCAGCTATCAGCGCACCACCATCTTCCCCAGCTTCACGGTGCTGGAAAACTGCCGCATGTCGGCGCAGGCGGCGCTGCAGCGGCCATGGGCGCTGTGGGAATCGGCGGCGCAGTGCAAGCAGAGCAACGCCATTGCCCGCCAGGCGCTGGACGACGCCGGCCTGTCCGACATGGCGCAGATGCAGGCCGGCAGCCTGAGCCACGGCAAGAAGCGCCAGCTGGAAATCGCGATGTGCCTGGCTACCCAGCCGCGCGTGCTGCTGCTCGACGAACCGCTGGCCGGCATGGGCGCGGAGGAAACCGAACGCATGCTGGCCCTGCTGGGCAATCTCAAGCGCGGACATGCGGTGCTGCTGGTCGAGCATGACATGGATGCGGTGTTCCGCATTGCCGACCGCATTACCGTCATGGTCAACGGCGAAGTCATCGCCAGCGACCTGCCGGACGCGATCCGCAGCAATGCCGACGTACAGGCCGCCTACCTGGGCGACCACTAATCATTCGCAGGGAACGACGTGCTCCAGATCAAATCGCTCAATACCTATTACGGCGACAGCCATATCCTGCATGGCGTCGATCTCGACATCCCCGCCGGCAAGGCGATCGGCCTGCTCGGCCGCAACGGCATGGGCAAGACCACCCTGATCCGCTCGCTGATGGGCTATGTGCCGGCGAAGTCGGGCAGCGTCTCCTGGCGCAGCAGGAACGTCACCGGCAGCCCGCCGGAAAAGATGGCGCGCCTTGGCATCGGTTATGTGCCGGAAGGCCGCGGCATCTTTCCCAACCTGTCGGTGCGCGAAAACCTGCTGATGAGCGCGCGTCCCGGCCCCGGCGGCCGGCGCGACTGGACCTATGAACGCGTGCTCGACACCTTCCCCCGCCTGAAGGAAAGGCTGGACCATGGCGGCCAGCAGCTGTCCGGCGGCGAACAGCAGATGCTGTCGATCGGCCGCGCGCTCATGACCAATCCGGATCTGCTGATCCTGGATGAAGCGACCGAAGGCCTGGCGCCGCTGATCGTGCAGGAAATCTGGCGCGTCATTTCCCGCATACGCGAGACCGGCATCAGCACCCTGATCGTGGACCGCAACTACCGCACCGTGCTCGCGCATACCGATGCGGCGGTGCTGCTGGAAAAGGGCAAGGTGGTATTGCAGGGCGACTCGAAGGAATTGCTGGATGCGCCGGAAGCGCTGGCTAAATATCTCGGAGTGTAAACATGAAACCACGCTGTCATATTCTTCTCGCTGCCAGCCTGCTTGCCTGTGCCGGCATTTGCCAGGCGGCGCCGGCATCGCCCTATGCCGGACAGGAGACGCGCGAGATCAAGGCCATGTCCGCCGAGGACGTGTCTTCCTATCTGGCCGGCAAGGGCATGGGCCTGGCGAAGTCGGCGGAACTCAACGGTTATCCGGGCCCGTCGCATGTGCTTGAACTGGCGGAGCAACTCAAGCTCAGCGCGGAACAGAGAGCGCGGACCCAGGCGCTGTTCAACACGATGCAGGCGAAAGCCATCGACGCCGGACGCGCATTGATCGACGCCGAACAAAAGCTCGACCGGCTTTTCGCCGGCAAGGCCATCAATCCGGACCTGCTTGAGGCATCGCTGAAGGAAATCGGCGCATTGCAGGCCAGAGTGCGCGGCGTCCATCTCGAAGCGCATCTGCTTCAGGTCGGCATTCTTGATGCGCAACAGGTCGCGCGCTATAACGCGCTGCGCGGCTACGACAAAGCGAAAGCCGAAGGCGCAGCGCAGCATGGTCACCGGCATAAACACTGAGACACTGAGACACTGAAGCACCTGGACGCATTGCCGGATCGTCGGATCGCAGCCTGATCCGGCGCCTGCGAAAACGCCTTGCCAGTCTGTATTTCAAATTTCATTACGCCCTTTAACAACAGGGCCTTGCGTGGAAATAAGGCATGACGGAAATTGCCGTGAAGGTGTACCATTCGCCTTTTCCGCAAGAGAACATTTCCATGAGCAACGATATCGTTTTGGCACTGCTTTTCGTGATCGGCGTCGGCGGCGGGCTGCTTTACTGGCTCGCGTTTCAGAGCGGGCGCATGATCGGTTACCGCCACGGGCTTGAGAAGGGCACCAAGCTCAACGGGCAGACCCAGCATCTCAAGGGCATGAACGACGGCTATGTCATGGCTCTCCAGCATACGCCCGGCCAGCGCCATGAATTCATGAACAACGTGCTGATCAAGACCGGCGCCATGAGCAGGGAAGAACTTGAAGCCGAACGCCGCCTGCGCTTCAGGCTGAAGACCGAGCAGTAGCAGTCGACCATCCCTGATGCATCCTGACAAATTCACGGGATGCATTTCTGTTTCAACCGAACACGCCGACCCCGTGTTCGGCGTTGAGACCGGAACAAAGCCCTTTCCTCCGATGTGGCAACCGCGATCCCGGGCAGTCCTGCTGCATGAAGTCCGGTTGCATCAGTCCTGCGGCAGCAGCTGCGGATTCCACACCACTTCCCACAAGTGTCCATCCGGGTCCTGGAAATAGCCTGCATGACCTCCCCAGAATGTGGCCTGCGCGGGCTTGACGATGGACGCGCCGGCGCTTTCCGCCTGCTTCATGACGGCATCGACTTCCTCTTTCGATGACACGTTATGCCCCAGCGTCATTTCCGTGGAGCTGCGCACGATGCCGGAAATGCCGGAATCGCGGGCAATGCTGTCGCGCGGCCAGAGCGCCAGCTTGAGTCCGGCCTGAAGGTCGAAGAAGGCCACGGCGCCATGCTCGAATTCCTTGCCGATAATGCCGTCGGTAGAAAAACCAAGCCCATCCCGATAAAACGATACCGCGCGCTCCAGGTCATCGACACCGAGCGTCAGGACTGTAATACGTGCTTTCATGCGATGGGTACTCCTTGGAACGGGGCGGCGAAGAACAAGAGGCTTGATGCCAATGCGCTTGATGCAATCGATGACATTACCATTCTTTCCATGACCTCCTTCCGCTCCGGCGGCAATCCGAGCCGGTAAGTTGGCGGATGCTGCCAAACCAGCCTTTCACCGCCGCTCTGCCTGATGCGGCCTGCTCTTGCATTTCCCGTGATCCAGATGCACCTCGGGCGGCATCAGAAAGCTGCATGTGCTCACCGCGCCGGTGACACGGTTGTATTTCTCCTCCGCCTCGGCGTACTGCCTCGCCAGTTCCTGGAGCCTGCGTTCATTGGACACCGCGGTCGAATAGACGAGGAAGGACTGCGGACCGCCGCAGGCTTTCGAGCCGAGAGGGATTGCACGGCACTGCTCCGGCCGTTTCGCGGCGGCGTCCCCGACTTCCCGCTCCATCAGCAGCCGTATATCCCGCATCTCGGACTGCAGCCCGCCAGCGATGGTCTGGCGGCCGTCAATTCCGGCGTACCCGCATGCCTGCAACATTCCGCAGACAAGCGATATCGCAAGAATGGAAATCCTGTTACGCAGCATGGTTCATCCCGGTTTTTCAGTTGTTGTACATGCATGGAGAAATTCTCAAAGCAATTGCAATGCCTGTATTGTGGCTGTGCCGGCGGCGTATGAAGTTCATCGAACCTTCCTCCGAACTCAATACGGCAAAACTGCTGATGTTGGGCGGACTGCTTCCTCTCATCCTCGGAATTGCAATCGTCTGTGCATTGTTCATGAGCGCACGTGCAGCTGCAGGCGGAGGCGGAATGACCGAGGCTTTGCTGGGGCTGCTCATCTTGACTGCAAGCTATCTCATCACCCTGGTGGCAGCGGGCGGCGGCGCCGTGTGGACAAGAAGCATTTTGCGCAAGCATGTCATTCCGCAATCGGATTCGGCAAATGTTCTTTGGAAAATAATATTAACGGTCGTATTGCTGCCGATTCTCGCATTCATTGCTTATTTGGCTTATATCTACGCACTTTATTGTGAACGAAGGGTGACGAGCCCCCGCATCGCACGCCGCCCGGTTTTACCATCAGGAAAGCTCGTCGCAACGCATGCCGAGACAGGCAGTCGGACAGGAGCGCCGTCAAAAGACCCTTAGCGCCATATGCTATGATTCTGCAACTCGGTTGCACCTCCAGTCGCCATTGTGCCCATTGTGCCGCAAACCTATTTCCGCATGCTCATGATCCGCTCCTGCCACGCTCGCATCGCCGCGGCATTGCCGGCGCTGCTGTTGCTGGCGACGTTGCTGCTGGCAATGCTGGGAAGCCAATGGATCGGCATGCAGCACCGCGTTGCGCATGCCTGGCTCGCGGCACCTGCGGCGGATCATGCCGTGGATGCCGCCGACGATGAAGGTTCTTCCGATCTTGCGCATTCCTGCATCCTGCTGGATGCCGCCACGCTGAGCGTCACGCTGCAGACCGCCTTTCTTCTTCCGCTCTGCCTGAGAAACCAGATCGGAAAGGCGCAGCTTCCCGCGCCGTTGTCCTGGCGTCCACATCTCTTCCGGCATTTTTCACCGCGCGGTCCTCCGCTCCGCTGATCTGCACGCCACGCCACTGGCCACACCGATGCGGCGCAGCTTCACTGCCATTGCCGCTGACCATGCATATTCACATGACGGAGTCATCATGCTTGTCCAAGTTTCTCCCCTGACAAGGCTCGCGCCGGCGGCCATTGTCATCGCCTCCCCTTCTTCCGCACCGCTTGTCTTCGCAGGGAGGCCGCATGCATAAGGCCATCGTCCCGCTGGGATGCGTCCTCTGCCTGCTGCTCGGCGCTGGCGGCGCGTCGGCAGCCGGCGCCCATCAGCATGGCGTCGCCCAGCTGACCGTTGCCACCGAAGGCAACCGCCTCGAACTGGAACTGAGTTCGCCGCTGGAAAGCCTGGTCGGCTTCGAACACGAACCGCGCAACGACAAGGAGCGCAAGGCGGTACAGGCGATGAAGGACAGTTTCCGCAAGCCGGAAGCCTTGTTTGCACCAAGCGTCGCGGCGCAGTGCAGCGCCGCGCCGGCCGAAGTGGAATTGCCCGGCGGCGACAGCAAGGATGGCCACGCCGACATGCATGCCGCCGTCGCGTTCGAATGCAAGACGCCGGCCGCGCTGAAAGACCTCGAGGTGAAGCTGTTCGACAGCTTTCCCCGGCTGCAGCGGCTGAAGGTGCAGCTGGTGGCTGGCGGCAAGCAGTCGGGCACCGAACTGACCCGCCAGAAACGCCGCCTCGCCTGGTAGGAGCGCGCATGTCCGATCAGCCTGTGGTTGCCGTCGAACAGCTGCATTTCCAGTGGCGCGGCGCCGCGGCGCCGTGTCTCGATATCGAGCGCCTGCACCTGTTGCCCGGCGAACGCGTCTTCCTGCATGGCCCCAGCGGTAGCGGCAAGAGCACCCTGCTCGGCCTGCTCGGCGGCGTGCTGCTGCCGCAGCGCGGCAGCGTGCGCCTGCTCGACACGGACCTGGCCGCGCTGTCCGGCCGCTCGCGCGACCGCTTCCGGGTGGATCACGTCGGTTTCATCTTCCAGCAGTTCAATCTGATCGCGCACCTGCCGGTGCTCGAAAACGTGCTGCTTCCCTGCCGTTTCTCGCAGCGCCGTCATGCGCGCGCGGCGCGGGAGCGCAGTGTCCAGGAAGAGGCGCGCCGACTGCTGGCAGCGCTCGGTCTCGGCGCCTCGGTGCTGGACAAGCCGGTGACCCAACTGAGCGTCGGCCAGCAGCAGCGGGTGGCCGCGGCGCGCGCGCTGATCGGCCGGCCGGAAATACTGATCGCCGATGAACCGACCTCGGCGCTCGACGCGGAACGCCAGGCGGACTTCCTGCAACTGCTGCTGCAGGAAGCCTCGGCCGGCGGCGCCACCATTCTCTTCGTCAGCCATGACCGGCGGCTGGCGGCGCATTTCAGCCGCGAGCTGGCGCTGGCCGAAGTCAACCGGGCGAGCATGCAGCGCGGGGAGGATGCCGCATGAAGCATCTCGTTTATCTCGCCTTGCGCAGCGCCTGGAACCGCCGCCTTACCCTGGGCCTTGTGATGCTGACGATCGCCCTCAGCGTCAGCATGCTGCTCGGCGTCGACCGCATCCGGCGCGATGCGCGCGACAGCTTTGCGCAATCCGTGTCCGGCACCGACCTGGTGGTCGGCGCAAGGACCAGTCCGGTACAGCTCATGCTCTATTCGATTTTCCGCATGGGCGAAGCCACCAACAACATCCGCTGGGAAAGCGCCCAGCGGCTCGCGCAGCATCCGCTGGTGGCCTGGACCATTCCCCTCTCGCTGGGCGACTCGCATCGCGGCTATCCGGTGCTGGGCACCACCTCGCCGTATTTCGAGCATTTCCGCTACGGCGATGCAAGGCCGCTGGAATTCGCGGCCGGCCAGCCTTTCGCGCAGCTCTTCGACGCGGTGCTCGGCGCCGATGTGGCCGAACGCCTCGGCTACCACACCGGTGACAAGATCGCGCTCAGCCACGGCATGCGCGACAGCGCCCTCAGCACGCACGGCGACAAGCCGTTTGTCGTGACCGGCGTGCTGCGGCGCACCGGCACGCCGGTGGACCGCACCGTGCACATCAGCCTGGAAGCGATGGAAGCCATTCATCTGGACTGGCAGGGCGGGTCGCGCATGCCGGGCCTGGATATTCCGGCCGAGCATGTGCGCAAGTTCGATCTTGCGCCCAAGCAGGTGACGGCGGTGCTGGTCGGCCTGAAATCGCGCAGCGCGGTGTTCCGCATGCAGCGCTTCATCAATGACTACCGTGACGAGCCCCTGCTGGCCATCCTGCCCGGAGTGGCGCTCGACCAGCTGTGGCAGGTCGTCGGCGTGGTGGAACGCAGCCTGCTGATGATTTCGGCACTGGTGGTGCTGGTGGGCTTGTGCGGGCTGGTCGCCGTGGTGCTGGCCGGCCTCAACGAAAGACGCCGGGAACTTGCGATCCTGCGCTCGGTCGGCGCTCAACCCGGAGATATTCTGGCCATGCTGGTGATCGAAGGCTTGTTGCTGACATTCATCGGCTGCTGCCTCGGCGTCCTGCTGCTGGCCGGCGCCGGCGCGCTGCTGGGGCCGCTGGCGGAAGCGCGCTTCGGCCTGTCGCTGCCGCTCCGCCTGCTGTCCCTGGACGAGTTGCCGATGCTGCTGGCGGTGATCGGGGTTGGCCTGCTTGCCAGCCTGGTGCCCGGCTACCGGGCCTACCGGCTGTCACTGGCGGACGGATTGACGCCGCGCCTTTGACTGGAATCGAAGATGGATGCGCGAATGCAAGCGCATTGCTGACAAATATAGGACCACCTCTCAGGAGAAACTTGATGAAAACCCTGTCCGCCCTTCTCTGCTGCGCCCTGCTGGCCACCAGCGCGCCCGCGCTCCATGCGCAGCAAGGCAAGTCCGACTACCAGGTGGGCGAACGCCTGCCCCAGCCGAAAGCGCCGGCCGCCATGCAATCCTACAAGGAGCTGACCTGGGAAGGCCTGGTGCCGAAGAACTGGGATCCTTCGCAGATGATGAAAGGCCTTGACCTCGGCAAGCTGAGCGACAATGACCCGCGCGCAATGGAAGCGTTGGAAAAGATGCGCAAGGCCTGGAGCGAGGCGCCGGTCGAGCCGTCGCTCAACGGCGCGCGCATCCGCATCGCCGGCTTCCTGGTGCCGCTCGACGCGCAGCGCGGCCAGGTGAAGGAATTCCTGCTGGTGCCTTACTTCGGCGCATGCATCCACACGCCGCCGCCGCCGGCGAACCAGATCATCCATGCGGTAGCCGTCAAGCCGCTCAAGGAAGTGCAGGTCATGTCGGCGGTCTGGGTCAGCGGCACGCTGGAAACGGCGCGCAAGACCACCGAATTCGGTGATTCCGGCTACCGGCTGAAGGCCGACATGCTGGCCCCTTACCAATAACCAAAGCAAGATTAAACAAGCAACCACGGGATCATCATCATGCGAATCTCCGCCGCACTCATCCTTGCCGGCGCCGCCTTCCTTGCCGGAACCGCGCAGGCCGCCGAAGATCCGGCACATGCAAAAAGCCTGATCGAGCAGCACAAGGCGATTGCTGCCGCGCACCAGGCCGCCGCGCAATGCCTTGCCTCGGGCAAGACGGAAGAAATGTGCCACCAGGAACTGAACAAGACCTGCAAGCAGTTGCCGATCATCGGGCCGCTGTGCGGCATGCGCAAGCACCGGCATTGACACGACCAGCGAGACCAGCCATGTCGCCTTCCGACCAGTTCAGCATCCAACAACTCCGCGGCCAGGATATCGGCCTGATGCACGGCTTGCTCGCGGTTTTCGGCGATGCCTTCAATGACCCTGATACCTATGGCGGCAAGCGGCCTGGCAAGAACTACATGGTGCGCCTGCTCGACAGCGAAACCTTCATTGCGCTTGCCGCGCTCAGGCATGGAGAGGTCATCGGCGGACTGGCTGCCTATGAACTGAAAAAGTTCGAGCAGGAGCGCAGCGAAATTTATATCTACGATCTCGCGGTATCGGCTGCGCATCGGCGGAAGGGCGTGGCAACCGCGCTGATCGCGGAGCTCAAGCGCATGGCGGCGGCACGGGGCGGCTACGTCATTTTCGTGCAGGCCGATCATGGAGACGATCCCGCGATCGCGCTCTACTCCAAACTGGGGGTGCGCGAAGACGTGCTGCATTTCGACATTCAGGTGGCGCCAGGCCGTGCGTCATAAGCGGCGCGAGAGTTCGGGGTTGCGCCTGGCGCTCATTCCGGCGGATAGGGCCAGTGAACGATTGACTCCTGCCTTATACCCATCCCAAGTCATTCCATGACATGGAACGGGTATTAAGTATGGTTTCATTCGCGATGGCCGGCAAATGAACTTCTGCCTTGCAGGATGGATCATCCGGTAGTCCTTTGCATCCATCTGGTCGTTTTTCCGCCCATGGCATACAAGAACCCAACACCCGTCTCGGTCGGCCTCATCCCTTCGCATACGCCCGGGCATCTCATCCTCATCGAACGCGGCGACGGCGGGCTTGCGCTTCCCGGGGGATATGTCGATGAACTTGAAGATACCGCCAAGGCAATCAGCAGGGAAGTCTACGAAGAAACCGGACTCGAACTCGACGCCGCGAAATGGCGGCTCTTCCATAGTGCGATCACGCCCGACAACAAGCTCTTGCTCTTTTCCTGGTATCCGGAACCGGTGGGTCTGCCGCGACATATTCCACGGAACGCGGAAGTGGCAGATGTGCTGTCTGCGCCGCATGACACCCGGCTGAAATTTCCCCTGCATGAGGATGCAGTGCGGATCTGGCACGCCAGGGTGTGCGGTTAGCGCGTTTTCGCTCCATTGCATGCCGGCACCGTTTTGACAGGTTCTGCCGGTTCCATCCCCGCAAATAATGCACTTCATCAACCCTCTTCGCCGCCCTCGTCCTTGCATTGGAGCGGTTTCATTCTGACCTGCCGATGCTGATGTCGATGCCGAGGCAGGTCAGGATGAAACCGCCCTGGCAGGCATTTTTCTTGCATGTCTCATTGGGTGTAAGCCAATGCAAGGAGAATATATGCATGCAGAAATCACTGCTTACCGTGGCAGGATCATCATTACACTACTGGCGGATCGTTCGATTCCCGGTCAAGTCATTACCTCTCAGGACAACCCGCGCTTTCCGGGTCACGTGATACACAACACAGGCCACTATCTTGGTGTTTCCAAGGAAGCGCTGCGACTGCTGCGCGCGGTGCCTGCAAGCAGCGATGAGACCAGCGACCTGAACTGGTTTCACACCGATGACGGCAAACCGATGTTCTTCTGGCGCGGCGGGCGCTACGCCATATTTTCGCCCGACTATTGTTTCGTAGCGAAGGAATTCAAGATCCGCGATCATGTCTGCATACCCAACCGGGTGCCTGAAGGCGCACGTGCCCAGCTCGATGCCCTGCCGCGCGTGCACAAGCCCAAGGTCGGATTGCTGACGGGCGCGGCACTGTAGTCGCAACGCGCTGCAAGAATATCGGGCAGGGATTGCGTTTCGGCGCAGCTTGCGGCGCGCTCCTTCGCCTGCCTGACGCATTTCCGTCGTGGCACGGTGCGCAGGAATTGGAGTGGACGGTGCCCAGCCCGGCGCCCTTCCATACCTTCGAGATATCGCCGATCATCAGGTAAGCGATGCGGGCCGGCGGTCGGGCTCATGCGTCTTCTCGTGGAGAATGCCATGCAACATGAATGGGTACTGAAGCGCAACTGCTCGCTGACGCCTTTCCAGTTCGGCGTCGCCTATCTTCTCTTGTGCGTCGTCACATTCCTGTGGGCCGGGATGCTGGCGCTGAGCGGCGCACCGCAGATCATCGCCTTTGCCGTGATAGAACTGCTTCTCGCAGGCGGCGCGTTCCTGCATCATGCGATGCATGCGGCCGACAGCGACCGCATCGTGCTGGATGAGCGGCACCTGCTGATCGAACGCGTGCGCGCGGGCGAAGTGGATGCCGTCCGCCTGGAGCGCGGCATGACACGCGTGATTCCGCCGCAGCGCGCACACGACCTGATCCAGCTGGAAGCGAGCGGCGTCAAGGTCGGTGTGGGCCGCCTGATCCCGGATCGGGAGCGTCAGCAGCTTTCGCGGGAACTGCGCAGCAGGCTGCAGGGATTCTGATATTTCCTTCCATCGAATCAGGATGTCTCCCTGCCTGACATCGCTTTGCCCGGCGCTTGCGGCAGGAACCGGCGAATGCGCGGGCGTGCCCCGCGTGTACAAGGCACGCCGATGCTGCCGGATCTACCCGCCGCGCGCCGCGGTCCAGGCCCGGACCTGCTGCTTCACGATCCCGATCAGGTTGCCCTGAGCCAGTTCAACATCGACCAGATGCAGCCCCCATTCCTGCAACAGGCGGTCGCCGTAGAACAGGTCGCCTGCGATGTCGATACCGGCTGCGCTGTAGGCCGGATCGATGCTGACGCTCAGATAGGAGGCATTGTCGCGCTGCACGCACTCGGCGCTGGCTATGCCTTCCGGGCTAACGAACGGCGCATCCGCCCTTTGCGCTAGCGCCGCGAATCCGGTCTTGTCGTGCGGCTGCCCTGTCAGATTGGTCCTGGCGGGCAGGTAGGAATGCAGGACGCCCCGGCCGCCGGCCAGTGCAGCGGGATTGGTGCAGGCGACCTGGTTGCCGTCGGCGGCGCGGCCGAACAGGCTGTTGGCGGGCGGCGGCAGACGGTCGCGGAAAGAGACGTAGGACACCACGCACCCGGCTTGCCCGGGCGAGCGGCACAGCGGGACCTGGCGGAAGGTGCCGCCCACATCCTTGCCCGGCGGGACGGTCACGTTGGAACCAATCAGCAGCGCCGACACCAGCTGCTTCTGCGCCGGCTTGCCCTCGATCTGCTGGCGCAGCAGATCGCTCAGCATGCGCGCTCCCTGCGAGTGGCCGATCAGCACCACGCCGCGGCCGTTGTTGTGATGCTGCAGGTAGTGGTTCCAGGCATCCTGCACATCGCGGTAGGCGAGCTGCGGATCGATCGCCATCGGCTGGCCGGTAAGCCTGCTGCGCAGCCCTTGTATCGTCACCTGGCGGTAGACCGGGGCAAACAGCCGGCATACCGAGCCGAAGCGCGCGAACTGGTGCTCGACCGTACGCCTTTCCTCGGGTCCCGCGCTCATGTCGCTGTTGGGTGTCGGATCATTAGAAATCGTCGGATAAACGTAGAAGCAGTCGACCGGTGCAGCGGCGGCTGCACGATAAGTCTCGCGGCCGGCCGGCGCACCGCCCCGAGCGGACAGGACTGCATCCAGGTTCACGCTGCAAGCGTCGGCGCGCCCCGGCAGGCAAAGCCAGTTATCGGGGTTCGCATATTGATTGCCGGCTGCAGCCGATGCGGCGCCCGGAGTAAGGGTGGAAGTGGAGATGGAAGTGGAGCCGGGGGTGGCAGGGGTGGCAGGTGCGTCGGGTGCGGTACCGCAGGCAGCGAGCATCATTGTTGCCGTCAGCATGCTGAATGCCGCAAGAGGAGCAGCTTGTCTCATATTGTCCTTGTTATCATCCGTTAGTTTCGCTGTGCAAAACGGTGTTTTGTTTTGCAGGACAATCATACCCGATGCATTCGATCTTCCGCCGCGTCCTCTCCGCATGTTCTGTCAGCGACTTGCCATCGATATAAGCGCAGGCAGAAAATCAGCACATGCACTATCCCCGTTTCCAATCATCGCTGCGCACACCAGGCAAGCTCCGGTGCGGATCTTTAATTCGCGACTTCCCGCAATATCCTCCCTCCTCCAAAACTTCCCTGCTCCGGCACCTCACCGCCAGGCATGACGCGTATCGCGCAATACTTGAATTCCGGGATCTTGCCGAAGGGATCGAGCGCGGGATTGGTCAGCTTGTTGATGGCGGCTTCGTAGTAGCAGAACGGCACGAACACCGCTCCCGGCGGCGTGCCTTCATCGGCGCGCGCATAGAGCGAGACCTGACCGCGCCGTGACTGCAGCGTGACGAGCTCGCCGGGCTTGACGCCGATCTGCGCCAGGTCGAGCGGATGCAGCAGCGCCACGGGATCGGGTTCGATCGCATCGAGCACGGTGGCGCGGCGTGTCATGCTGCCGGTGTGCCAGTGTTCGAGCTGGCGGCCGGTGATCAGCACGTTCGGATATTCGGCATCGGGCTTTTCCGCGGCGGGGATGATGTCGGCCGGCATGAAGCGGGCCTTGCCGCTGGCGGTGGGGAACTGCGCGGTGAACACCACGGGTTCACCCGCATCGCCTTCCTGCATGCAGGGATAGGTGACCGCATGCTCGCGCTGCAGCCGCTCCCAGGTAATGCCGGCGATGTTGGGCATGCTGCGCCGCATTTCATCGAACACCTCCGACACATCCGCATCATGCCATGCCAGGCCGATGCGCCTTGCGATCTGCTGGATGATCCACAAATCCTGGCGCGCATCTCCCGGCGGATCGATCGCCTGCCGGCCGAGCTGCACCAGGCGGTCGGTGTTGGTGAAGGTGCCGGTCTTTTCCGGGAAGGCCGAGGCCGGCAGCACCACGTCGGCCAGATAGGCGGTCTCGGTCAGGAAGATGTCCTGCACTACGAGGAAATCGAGCGCGGCCATGGCTTCGCGCGCATGGTCGGCATCCGGATCGGACATCGCCGGATTCTCGCCCATCACATACATGCCGCGCACCTTGCCCTGCAGGATCGCGTTCATCACCTCCACCACGGTGAGGCCGGGCTGGGGGTCGAGTTGCATGCCCCACAAGGCTTCGAACTTTTCGCGTGCGGCGGGGTTGTCCACGCGCTGGTAATCCGGATACATCATCGGGATCAGTCCGGCATCGGATGCGCCCTGCACATTGTTCTGCCCGCGCAGCGGATGCAGGCCGGTGCCGGGGCGGCCGATCTGGCCGGTCATCAGGGCCAGCGCGATCAGGCAGCGCACATTGTCGGTGCCGTGCACATGCTGCGACACGCCCATGCCCCACAGGATCATCGAGCCCTTCGAGGTCGCATACAGACGCGCCACTTCGCGGATGACATCGGCATCGATGCCGCAGACCGGCGCCATGCTTTCCGGGCTGTAGCCTTCGACATTCTTCTTCAGATCGTCATAGCCGATGGTGCGCGAGGCGATGAAGCCTTCATCCACCAGGCCCTCATGCACGATCACATGCATCATCGCATTGAGCAGCGCGACATCGGTATCGGCCTTGAACTGCAGGTAGCGGTGCGACAGGCGCGCCAGGTCGGAGCGGCGCGGGTCGGCGACGATCAATTTTGTGCCGTTCTTCACCGCGTTCTTGATCCAGGTCGCGGCGACCGGATGGTTCACCGTGGGATTGGCGCCGATCACCAGCACCACGTCGGCCTTCGTCACATCCATGACGGGATTGGATACCGCGCCCGAGCCGATGCCCTCGAGCAGCGCCGCCACCGACGAGGCATGGCACAGCCGGGTGCAGTGATCGACATTGTTGCTGCCGAAGCCGGTGCGCACCAGCTTCTGGAACAGGTAGGCTTCCTCATTGCTGCCCTTGGCCGAACCGAAGCCGGCCAGCGCCTTTCCGCCATGCGCGGCGCGGATGCCGGCGAGCTGCCTGCCGACCAGGTCGAGCGCTTCTTCCCATGTCGCCTCGCGGAAGACTTCCGACACCCGATCCGGATCCATCGGCATGCCGGCGCGCTTGGGCGCATCGGCGCGGCGGATCAGCGGCATGGTCAGGCGCTGCGGATGATGCGCATAATCGAAACCGTAGCGGCCCTTGACGCACAGCCGCTTGTGATTGGCCGGTCCGTCGCGGCCTTCGACGTAAAGGATCTTGTTGTCTTTCACGTTGTAGGTCAGCTGGCAGCCCACGCCGCAATACGGGCACACCGAATCCACCTTCTTGTCCGGCACCGCCAGCGCGGCGTCGCGCGCCGGCATCAGCGCGCCGGTCGGGCAGGCCTGCACGCATTCGCCGCAGGCCACGCAGGTCGATGCGCCCATGGCGTCATCCATGTCGAACACGATCTTTTCGCCGCTGCCGCGATAGGCCAGGCCGATCACGTCGTTGACCTGTTCATCGCGGCAGGCGCGCACGCAGCGGGTGCACTGGATGCAGGCATCGAGATTGACGGCGATCGCCGGATGGCTGTGGTCCGCCGCCACCCGTTCGCGCGGCGCGAAGCGCGGCTTGCCCAGTGCCAGTTTTTCGGCCCACTGATCGACTTCGTTGTGGCGGGTATAGTCGGTTTCCGGCATGTCGGACTGCAGCAGTTCGATCACCAGCTTCTGCGCCTTCACCGCGCGCTCGCTGTCGGTCACCACCGTCATGCCGTTGGCCGGATGCCGGCAGCAAGACGGCGACAGCACCCGCTCGCCGCCGATCTCGACCACGCAGGCCCGGCAATTGCCCGCCGTGTCCAGGCCATCCATGTAGCACAGATGCGGAATATCGATGCCTTCCCGCTTCGCAATCTGCAGGATGGTTTCGTTCGCGCCGCCGGTGACGCTGCGCCCGTTCAGTTCGAAGGTGACGGACGTTGCGGCAGCCGCTTCCCGCAGCAGCTGTTCATGGCGAAGGATGGCATTCATGGTGTGGCGGCTCCCTGTTCATCGAGCTCATGCGGAAAATACCGGATCACGCAGTCGACCGGATTCGGCGCGGCCTGGCCGAGGCCGCAGATGGACGCGTCGCGCATCACCAACGACAGGTCGGCCAGCAGTTCGAGATTCCATTGCGGCTGTTCGATCAAATCGAGCGCCTTGGCGGTGCCCACGCGGCAGGGCGTGCACTGGCCGCAGGATTCGTCCTTGAAGAACTTCATCATGTTGCGCGCCGCGGCGCTGGCGCTGTCATGGTCGGACAGCACGATCACCGCCGCCGAGCCGATGAAGCAGCCGTACGGCTGCAGCGTATCGAAATCGAGCGGGATGTCGTTCAACGACGCCGGCAGGATGCCGCCGGAAGCGCCGCCCGGCAGGTAGGCGTAGAACCGGTGGCCCGGCAGCATGCCGCCGCAGTACTCGTCGATCAGCTCTTGTATGGTGATGCCGGCGGGCGCGAGATGCACTCCCGGCTTGCTGACGCGGCCGGATACCGAAAACGAGCGCAGCCCCTTGCGGCCGCGGCGGCCATGCGATGCAAACCAGGCGCCGCCCTTGCTCAGGATTTCCGGCACCCAGTACAGGGTTTCGAAGTTGTGCTCCAGCGTCGGCCTTCCGAACAGGCCGACCTGCGCCACGTAAGGCGGCCGCAGCCGCGGCATGCCGCGCTTGCCTTCAATCGATTCGATCATCGCCGATTCCTCGCCGCAGATATACGCGCCGGCGCCGCGCCGCAGATGGATCTCAGGCATGCCGCTCATGGGCGGATCGGCCCTGAGACTGTCGAGTTCGGCGGAGAGCAGCGCGCGGCAGCCGTGGTATTCGTCGCGCAGGTAGACGTAGATGGCTTCGATGCCCACCGCCCAGGCGGCGATCAGCATGCCTTCGAGGAAGCGGTGCGGATCGCGTTCGAGATAGCTGCGGTCCTTGAAGGTGCCGGGTTCGCCTTCATCGATGTTGACGGCCATCAGGCGCGGTCCGGGCTCGTTGCGCACGATGCGCCATTTGCGGCCGGCCGGGAACCCCGCGCCGCCCAGGCCGCGCAGGCCGGAGTCTTCCATCGCTGCGATCACCGCATCGACGCTGCGCGCGCCGGAGAGGCATTCCTTCAACAGGCGGTAGCCGCCCTGCGCGACATAAGCCGCATGGTCGACATAAGCGCCGGGCACATGCTGCGTCTGCCCGGCGCCGACCGCCGCCAGGACATTCTCGACAGCGGCTCTTGCCACCGGCAACTGGCCGACCACGGCCACCGGCGCCTGTTCGCAGCGGCCGACGCAGGGCGCCGCCATCACGCGCACTTCGGCGCCGAGCAGACCGGGAAGCCGCTCCAGCAGATCGCCGGCGCCCGCCATTTCGCAGGACAGGCTTTGGCAGACGCGCACCGTCAGTGCCGGCACCTGCGGCGCGACGCCGTCCCCATTGTGCGCATCATGCCGCACCACGTCGAAGTGGTGATAGAAGCTCGCCACTTCATATACCTCGGCCTGGCTCATGCGCATTTCCTGCGCCAGCGCGGCGAGGTGCGCGGTGGATAGCTGGCGGTAGCGATCCTGCAGCAGATGCAGATGCTCGATCAGGAGGTCGCGCCGGCGCGGCCGGTCGCCGAGCAGCTGCTGCACTTCCAGCAGCGCGCCGGGCTCGACCCGGCGCCCTTTCGGCGCCTGGCGCCGGCGCTGGCGGCTTGGCGCCAGTGGCTGGATGGGAATGACTCGCTGGTCCATGGTATTGGTCCGGTTCAATGTTTTGGGCTGCAAATATGCAAGTTTTTGCATATCATGGGCTGGTTTTTTACTATGCTCCTGTTCTGTACAGACAAGACTGCCGGAGGTTACGGATGCGGCCGGTTACCCTCTTTTCCCGCGGGCGAGAGAAGGGCTGAGGTTTGAGGGCGGCTGCAAAGCCGCAGCAGGTCTTGGCATACCCCCTCATCCCCGGCCCTTCTCCCGCCTGCGGGAGAAGAGAGCCAACCGCATCAGCCCTGCATTGCAAAGCCTTGTTCAATACGTCTCTTTTGCGACTTTAACAGACCAATCCCTCCCCAGAAATATGTATCCTTTTGCATAATGTTGAAAATCACCCTCACCCCTCGCTGGCACGCCGGAAAATCGCAGCCCGGCACCCCCGCCCAGGTGATCGATACCTCGCTGCTGATCCGGCTTCTCACGCATATCGAGTCCCTCGGCTCGATCGCCTCGGCCGGCAGGGCCATGCATCTTTCCTACCGCCATGTCTGGGGCCTGCTTCGCGAGGCCGAAGCCGTGTTCGGCGCGACGCTGATCATCAAGCGCCCGGGGCACGGCACCCGCCTGAGCGACCTGGCCAACGCCCTGCTGCAGGCCGACCGCCGCATCCATGCGCGGCTGGCGCCGACGCTGGAGTCGCTGGCGTCCGAGATCGAAACGGAAATCCGCAAGGCGCTGCCGGCGCCTCCGGCCGCGCTGCGCCTGTTCGCCAGCCACGGCTTCGCGGTGGAGAGCCTGCTGGCCCTGATGCGCTCGCAGGAGTTTCCGGTGGAAGTGCGCTACCGCAACAGCACCGAGGCGCTCGCCGCGCTGGCCAATGATGAATGCGAGCTGGCCGGCTTCCATGTGCCGGTCGGCGAGTTCGAACGGGAAGCGCTTGGCCAGTACATGGCGTGGCTGTCGCCCGAGCACATGCTCATCGAACTGGCGACGCGGCGGCAAGGCTTGTTCGTTGCGCAGGGCAATCCGAAGGGCATCGCGGGCCTGCCGGACCTGGCGCGCAGCGACGTGCGCTTCGTCAACCGCCAGGGCGGCTCGGGCACGCGCATGCTGCTCGAGCTGATGCTCAGGAAAGAGGCATTGCCAGTGCAGCGAATCAATGGCTTTGAAACAGCGGAATTCACCCATGCGGCGGTGGCGGCCTACATCGCCGGCGGCATGGCCGATGTCGGCTTCGGGGTGGAGACGGCGGCGGCGCGCTTCGGGCTGCAGTTCATCCCACTGGCGGAGGAACGCTATTTCTTCGCGGTCAAGAAGAAGGCGCTCGATCTGCCGACGGTAACGACGGCCATCGGCCTATTGCGCTCGGAGGCTTTCCTGACGGCGGTATCGGGACTGAAGGGTTACGATGCTTCGGCGTCGGGCAGGGTGATCGGCGTGGAGGAAGCGTTTCAGGCAGAACGGGAATGACGGGAATGACCGGGGAAGGCAGTGCTTGTGGAGAGACGCATCCAACAAGCTTGCACCAGCCTGCATGCCCTCGTTAAACAAGGTGCGAGCAGTTGAGGATCATGCAAAGCTCTCGAAGTATCGAAAGAAACACCATATCGCTTTCGACATGGTCTGATGCCTGAACGGATGGACGTGTCCGGCACATTGATTTTAGAAAGCGCCGGGACAATATCATGCCGCTCAACAGCTGTTGCTCGTCAAGCGGCGTGCGCTCAAGGGCGAAGTCGCGCCGCTTGAACAAGAACCGTGGCTGGACTTCTCCCCAGTTCCTCCTCGAATTCTTCTTATGCCATCTCGCCTGCGGTGGATACTTTCCATTTCGCAGAGGACAGTATTTCGTTTACTTCATTAGACTCACTAGACTTTCCAGTTCTTGAGTTCTTCTAAATTAATAAAACCATCAGTGTTACCATCAACATTATCGAAATCTTTGTTAAACAACATGAATGCTTCAATCAATGCAGGGTTATCAATATTAACGTATCCTTTGTTGTTAACAGATCTGTGATGCTCGATTGCCTCGCTAACGCGGTCTTTGTCCCATACTATGTCGCCATCGCTAAGCCCTCCATGACCTCCTTCCATAAACGCTACCAGACGCTCTTTAGCCTCCGGCTTCGGTATTGTTACCCGCGACATTGGATCCTTCCAATGTCGATCCGGCGACGCCTTGTCCGCGTGTATGAATCCATTTTTAATAGCCGCGTCAATATCATCTCCGCCAAGTATTTTGTCATGCACACCGTTACCCTTGCCGTCGGCGGCATCTATCCGAGCTATTAGGCCATCCCACCTCAGTGCGTCAAACATCGCCTTTTCCCGATCGTTCACTTGAGTGACCCGGTCGCCGTTAGTGACAGTCCCTTTCTGCACCGCTTCCCACATCTGGTCGTATGTGAGAAACAACATGTCATTCCTCTTCATGAAATCCTTTAGCGCCACTGCGGTCTGATAATCCGTCGGCGCAAAGTTACCGTCTTTGTCCTTCCTGAATTCCGGAACCTTAAAATTGTCCGGATCATACTTATGGGTTTTCCGGGTGACTGGATCAGGCATGCCGCTCTCCTTGAATTGGCAAATCGAAATTAACCCCAGCCACGCTTGAACAGGTAGGGGCCATGACGGTCGAGCCAATAGCTCTCATGATTCTGAGTGGCTGGCGGCGCGGATGAGTTCCGGGCCAGGTCGTCAAGCATCGCAGGCCCGCGATGACCGGGAGGAATTTGAGACGACAGGTTCGGCAACGCCCCGGCCTGTGTTCAGGCCCGCCTGCCCGGGCGCAGTAAAGAAGCTATGCCATGTCGTGGCGCCAGGCGAGCGTGTTCCATGTCACGCCCACCCGCACATCGGTCTTCAATGTCACCAGCTCGCGCGACAGGAAGGCGTTGTCCCTGTCCTTGCGCAGCCGTTCGCCGAGCGCATCCTTGAGAATGCCGGCGCCGTTCATCACGCCTTCCAGCGTCCGGTAAGACTGCAGCAGCCTGGCCGCCGTCTTCTCGCCTACCTTCTGCACGCCGGGAATGCCGTGCGCCCTGTCGCCAACCAGGGCCAGGAAGTCGGCCAGCATGTCCGGCCCCACGCCGAAGCGCTGCTCCACCCAGGCGCGGTCGTGCGCCTCCGACTTGAAATGGTCCCACAGCACCGCGCCCTGTTCGATCAGCACATGCAGGTCCTTGTCGGTCGAGGCAACAATCGCCTGCCCCCGGCCTTCGCCCAGCCAGCGCAATACCACGGTGGCGATCACATCATCGGCTTCGACTTCCGGCACCGATACCACCGCCAGGCCCATGGCGGCAAGCGCCTCGTACAGATGCGGCAGCGCCCCGCGCAGGGCTTCGGGCGTGGAAGTGGCGTTCTTCTGGTATTCGGGATGGAGGGCATGGCGCCAGGTCGGTCCGCCATGGTCGAAGGCGGCAAGCGCATGGGTGGGCCGGTGCGTGGCCAGCAGGCGCTGGAACGAGGCGGTGGAGTTCCTGACGGCGGTTTCCGCCTTGTGCGGGGAATCCGGTTCCGGGCTGGCCTCATAGACCCGGCGGACAATGTTCAGGCCATCGATGGCGAGGAGCTTGTGCATGAGGCGAAGTTTAGCGCATCAGGCGGCGACACTTCGCGGGAGACAACGCCCGCATCGGAAAAGGACGCAGGCAGCCGCGTTCATGCCGGCTGCCTGCATACCACAGGAAGAACTGCAATGGTGACTTGGAAATGGCGCTTTCCGGCGCGAGAACCGCAAGCGCAGACCTGCCGGACTGGTCTGGCCGTGCTTTTCCCTCAGCAAGCGATTGGCATCAATAATGTCGTCATCTGGTCTCGTCGCTTAGAGCTTGCTGCTCGGCCAACCGTAGTACTGCTGGATATCGCCGGCACCGATCCTGCCGTCCGTACCGTTGGCATGTTCATCAACGCCGCGTCGCTGCCCCTTCTTCTTGTCGATATCGCCGAAGTGCCCATAGTAGTATTCCAGGAGAGCTTTTTTATCGGGATCCGTTTCCCTGTCGGTGGCCATACGAATGTGCTCGGGAGAAATATACTCATCCTTGCAATCGCTTCTCTCCTTAACATAATTCACCAGGCCATTGGCGCCGCCGAAAAGAGCATTGAGTTTCGTTTTCGAGTTCTCATAGTCCACGTGCGACGAATTGCCGCCGCTCCCGCCCTCGACATGCCCGGGGTCTTTACCCCATCCGAAGTAGGCCTCGACGTCACCGGCACCGATCCTGCCGTCCGTGCCATTGGTATGTTTTACCTGCCCCTTCTTCTTGTCGATATCGCCGAAATAATCAAGGAAGTATTTCAGGTCGGCTTTCTTGGCAGGGTCTGTTTCCCTGTCCATCGCATAGCGAACGTGCTCGGGGGAAATGTATGTGTCGGAGGTGCCGCTTCTCTCCTTAATGTAATTGATCAAGCCATTCGAGCCGCCGAATCTCTCGATGACGGCCGTCCTCGCATCCTCGTAGCTCCGGGGCCCGGTGTTTGCATCGTTGTTGTTTACATTATTCTGGGGAATCCCTAGGTATTCATCGAGGTTTACAAGCCTCGCGGGGACGCCTCGGGGTTCATGGTTGTTTCCATGGTAATGATGGTGATGGTGATGATGAACGTCTTCGCCGCCATGATCACCATGCCCGCCATGTCCGCCACCACCGTGTCCGCCACCGCCATGACCACCGTCGCCATGACCGCCGCCATCGCCATACCGGCCGCCAAACAGGTACGACAGCAATGACTGCAGCAGGTCGAGAAGTCCGCTGGATGATGAGCCGGATAGGTTCGACATGCCTGACGAAGTGGCGGGAAGGTGGCACGCCGGCGGCTGGTGAATGCAGCAGTTGATGTCGTTCGATTGCTGCGTGGATCGGCCGGTGTTGGTCGCGGCCGGAGTCAAGGTGATGACGATGTGCGGTACGTTGTTGAGATTTGTGGTAGGTAATTGCACGATTTCCTCCTGTTGAAGTGTGACGCCCCTGACCAGATGACGAACTTGCGAAACAAAGATCAGCCAGATGCCTGGCAACCTTGCCTGCTCCGAAGATCAAGTATTCATTAAGCCCGTTTCATGAGCTTATTGGTGAGTGGCGGCGACGAATGCTTAGTTCCCGAACGCCGTACTCACTATAAAACCGGCGTTTCCACCGGCTCTTGCCCACTTCTCAGTCACTTTTCAGTCACATTTCAACCGCATTGCCATCCCGTTCCATTACAGCTCAATCATGCCCACCGGCTGCACCCGCGCATGCTGGGTAAGTTCCGAAAACGCGAACACCGGCACCGAAAAAAATTCCTCCTCGATCAGTTTGCGCACCGAGCGGCGGATATCGGCCGCCGTCACCAGCACCGGCGGCAGCGCCGGCGTGCCGCCGGTGCCGGAAAGCTCGCCGAGCTGGTCGAGGAACGCCTGCTCCACTTCCGGCGACAGGTCGAGATACGTGCCCTGGCTGGTCTGGCGCATCGCTTCGCGCAATTGTTCCTCGACTTCGGGCGACAGCAGCACCACTTCGATCAGGCCGTCCCGCGCCACTTCATGGCAGAGCTGCCGCTTGAGGGCGAGACGGACGTAATCGGCGATCACATCGGCGTCGCGCTCCTTCGGCGCCCATTCCAGCACGGTCTCCAGAAGCAGGCGGGCATTGCGCAGCGATATGCCCTCGCGCGCCAGGCGCTGCACCACTTCCGCCAGGCGGGGCAGCGTCACCGTCTTATTGACTTCCTTGCCCAGTTCCGGGAAGCGGCGGTCGGCCCAGCGCATGAAGCGCTGCACCTCGTGCACGCCAACGAACATCTGGCAGTTGCGCAGCATCTCGACTTCGATGTCGGCGGCAAACACATTCGCCCAAGGCATGAATCTGATGCCTGCGGACTTCAGGTTCTCTATCTCGCTGGCCTTGACCCAGACGCGGCGGCGCCGGGTTCCGCTGATGGATTCCTCCACCGCGTCGAAGCCGAGTTCACGCATGCGATCCAGCGATTCGACCACAGCCACTTCGTCAATCCGGATCTCGGCATCGACCAGCGGCACTTCCGCCATCATGAAATAGACGCGCCCCGCGGGTACGCTGAGATGGTAATCAAAATCGATGGGCTGCAGGTCGGGAATGCCCTTGGTTTCCAGGACGGCATTGCGCATGAGGCGTACCGCCGTGGTTATCTCGGTCGCCGCCGGCGTGCCCGCCAGCGTCATCGGAAAACGGACCAGAAAGGGCCGGGTGGCCGCGAACGCGGTGAGGTCGACAATGCGCGCGTTCTTCGTCTCTTCCACCGCGGCCCGCTTGCTCACTTCCGCTTCAGCGATCGGCTTGAGCAGGCCAACCGCGCCGGAGATCGCGAGGCCCAGGGCCAGGAGGCCGAAGACGAGAAACGGCATGCCCGGAATGATACCGAACAGCAACATGATGAAGGCCGCGGTCAGCAGCGCCTTGGGACGCCCGAACAGTTCGCCGACGATCGCCTGGCCGATGTTGCTTTCCTCGCCTTCCTTTTCGTCGTCGCCGCCCACCCGCGTGGTGATCATGCCCGCGGACAGGGAGATCAGCAGCGCCGGAATCTGCGCGATCAGCGCATCGCCGATGGTCAGGATGGAGTAGACCTGGATCGCCTCGCCGGCGGTCATGTTGCGCTGGATGACGCCGATGGCGACGCCGCCGATGAGGTTGACCGCCACGATCAGGATGCCGGCGATGGCATCGCCCTTGACGAACTTCATCGCACCGTCCATCGCGCCGTGCAGCTGGCTTTCCTTGCTCAGTTCGGCGCGCTTGCGCTTGGCGTCCTCGGCCGTGAGAATGCCCGAGCGCAGGTCGCTGTCGATCGACATCTGCTTGCCGGGCATCGCATCGAGCGAGAAGCGGGCCGCCACCTCCGACACCCGCTCCGAACCCTTGGTGATGACGATGAACTGCACCGCCGTCAGGATCAGGAAGACCACCATGCCGACCACCAGATTGCCGCCGACCACGAAGTTGCCGAAGGTTTCGACGATGTGTCCGGCATAGGCTTCCAGCAGAATCAGGCGCGTGGTCGCAACTTCGATGGCGAGACGGAACAGCGTGGTCAGCAGCAGGACCGAGGGAAAGGTGGAAAACGCGGTCGGCCCCGGCATGTACATCGCCACCACCACCATCAGGCCCGCGGCGCACAGGTTGATGGCGATCAGGATATCGAGCAGCCATACCGGCATCGGCAGCACCAGCATGAGCACGATGGCGATCACCACGCCGGCGGCGGCGAGCTCCGCGCGCTTGGCGGCCTTGTTGGCATACTTGTTAAGCAGCAGGACCAGATTGAGTAACATGGAAACGTCCCTCGATCGTCAGGTTTGCACCGCGGCGGCATGCCGTGCCTGGAGCTCTTCCCGGCGCCTGACCAGCATGGCCCATTCCCTGCACTGGCTCTGTTCGAGCACGGCCCGGGTGGTTTCATCCAGCGGCCGCAGCAGTTCCACCGCCGCGTAGGCATACATCAGGCGCAGGCGGGAGTCTTCCGGCCAGACCAGGATGCAGCCGCGGGCAAGGTCATACGCGTCTTCCACCTGGCGGGTGTTGAGATACCCCCAGACGAGGCCGATCGCCAGCGTCAGTTCGGGATCGGCATCGGCCTGCCGCTTCTTCTTCGTTCTCATGCTGCTTACGGTGCTCATGCCGCGTTTGCCTTTCTCGCTTGCTCTTCCATGTCACGCTCCACGTGGTTCATGCGCATCTGCTGCAGGCGCAGGCGCCATTGCACGGCATCCTCGACGACCGATATGGCGGCCAGGCAGGGAGCGCGTTCCGGTTCACTCAGGGAAAGCGAGCATTCCACCAGCTTTTTCTGCAGGCCCCGCATCACGGGCACCGGGTCGGCGCCCCATGCGGGGCTGGCCACGGTCAGCCCCGCGCCGATGAAGCGCGTCAGCGCGCCGAGCGGATTGCCGCCCCGGACCATCTCCTCCGACGGCATCGACACCTTCGCTTCGGCGGGGCGGAGCTGAAGCAGCCCGACGGGCTCCGCCTCGTTGCGTTCGGGAAAACTGTAAATGCCGCTGCCATCGACGGGAACAGACGACGCGCCGCGGCCAATGCCGTTATTCGAAACGGCGCTCATGACAACAGCTCCTCCGCCGCTTGCAGTTCGCTCGGCGAGAGCGGCGACGCCTCGCCGGCCGGATCGACGGCGGCGATCCGGCGCACCACATATACGCTGCCGTCCGCAAGCATGGCGGGCAGCCAGTCGCCCATGCGGGCCAGATTGGCGGTACGGCGGCGCAGCATCTCCTCCAGCCAGCCGGCCTCGCCGCCTTCCTCGCGGCTTCTGCCGAGGCCGACCAGCGCTTCGCTGCCCATCGGGTAGACAAGCAGTTGCCTGCCATTGGCCAGCGCCTGCGCGGCGACGGCGTTTTCCCGAAACGCAGCCCTGATCAATTGCACGAGTAGGTTTTCCATGTATCGCTCCCTGTTTGCTTCTTCCGACCGGCTTTTGCGTTACCGTCCCGCCGCAGCCCTCAGGACCTGGTGCGGGTGGCCGTCACCGGCTTCGCGTTTTGTTTGGCTTGTTCGGCTTGTTCGCTCTGCGCGCGCAGTTCGGCCTCCCTCTTCTCGGCCTCCGGCACGGCCTTCCTTGGCGACATCGCATCCTGTTCCCTGAGCCTGTCGTCGATGCTGGCCATGACCCCCGCTTTCACGCCGGCATCCTGCGGCCACAGGGACAAGGGCAGGTCCGACAGCACCCTGCGCAGGCATCCCCAGGCACGGCTGTTCTGCCGCGTCGACAAGCCGCCGAAATCGATGATCGATCCGGCCAGGTTCGCAACCTGGTCCTTGCCGCTGGCGGCCATTATCATCAGGGTCACCGCCAGCTCCATCGGCTCCTGCCGGTTGCGCACGGTGACATTGATTTCGGCCAGTTGCCTCTTCAACTCCAGCGCCTTGGCGTGGCAGCTTCTTACCGTGGTGAATGCCCTTGTGTCCGACAACGCCATCAGGGGCGGCTCGCCGGCGGCGCGGTGGTTCCGCGCGGACAATGGCTTTGCCACTATCTGGCCAAGCCGCGTCAGCGCATCCGAACATTGTCCGGCGCCGAAGGCGTCCTTAAGGCGGACGGCGAGATCGATCGGGGTGAGCGGTGCGTGGACCTTGCCCTGCGCAGGCGTGCCGAACCAGCCTCTTACCGTATTGACGGACGCATCGCCCAGCGACTGCAGCAGCGCGTGCATGTCGCCGGTCGCTTCCAGTCCTTCCCGGATCTCGCGGCCGTGCCTCTTGTCCAGATCGTCCAGCAGGCGCTGGATCTGCCGGCGCGGCGGCGTCTTGTCTTCGTCGGACCGGGCCTCGTCGTCAAGCTGCTTCAGCGCTTCCTGAAGTAACCGATAACGCTCCAGCGGATCGTACTGATCGCGCAGGTTCTGTTCGAGATCGGACTGGTCGCCGTTGCGGATGCGCTTCAGGATGTTTCCGGCTTCCCTCCCCAGAATACCGCCCTCATCCTGTTCCGCCTTGGCGGCGGACGCTTGCTGTGGTTCGGCGGAGCCGCGCGGGCGGCTGGCGCCGCGTGACGGCGTGCCGCCGCGCTGGCTTGGCGCGGGAGTGTTCATCTGCTGCTGCGGCTGCCGGGCCGTGCGCGCGGCCGGGTCGCGCCCATGCGGCATGCCGGCGAGTTCATGAAAAGCGGCGAGCGAGGTCAGCTGCATCGCGCCGAGCGCTTCCGCGCCTTTGGCCGCCGCGTTCAACGCGGACGCGTTCAGCGCATGCTGGGCGTCTTTCGCCAGCGGCGTACCGAGATGGGCGGAAGGCGCCGGAATCGATGGTTTCAGCGACATGTTCATGTTCAATGGGTGGGCAGTCCCAGCGAGATAGTTCCGTACAGCAACTGCAAAAGTCGTATGCCCGGGAATTTGGACAGGAGGGCTTCGCGCGGAGTTGTTCCAGGATATTGCCTGGCAGCTTATCTATGTTCCGACATGGTGCAACAGATGGAACTTTCGAAAAAGTTCTGCCACCCACGGAGCCCCTGGGGTTAAGGCCATGTATTTGGAGGAGCAAAGGACGTTTCCGTGCAAGCGTCCTTTCAACTATCGGCCAGCCGCCGGTTTATGTAGATCACACTTAAAACTAAGTCAAAGAAGGATACAAGCATGCGTCTCGCTGGAAAAATATTCAATTCTGGCTCTGGTCAACCCGGGCCTACTACAAATCCGCCATCCGAAAACCGTGCGCCCCAATCAGCGCTTCAAGCGGGCACGACCGATCCGAGTCCGGCGCCGAAGGGAAATACCGCCGGTCCCGTGACCGATACGCGGAACTCAAGGCACGTCGTATTCCGAGCGGTTTCGGACAAGCTAATCCCAAAGAGCATGAGAAGAGGCAAGTCCGAAGTAGAGACAAGTCGATCCCGGCAGGAAGCCGGTAAGGTTGCCCAGGGAGCCAAGGGTTTTGCGTCGCTTTTGCCTGGATGGAAAAAAACAGGCGATTCAAGGAATACGGATGCTCGCGCACCAGCGCCGGAACAAACCGCAGAACCTGAGATCGCTGCAAAGAGCAGGTCTTTCAGGGAAAGAGCGACCGACGCGAAGATTAAGCTGAAGAACCTGACGACAAGCTCACGCGACGCTCCAGATGGGAATGTAACGCCCGAACGCGACAGTATTCGCAGGCCGTGGTACTCGGCCCTCAAGGGAGCGAGCATTTCCGTGGCCAATATCGCTAACGGCGGCACGCAACATGCAAACGGACCGCGCGTTGAACTACAGAATATTACGCATACGCCAGCCGGCAGTTACTGTACGGTCAACGGTCGTCTTTATATTGCCCAAAAAGTCAAGGTCAGCGGTCCGCTTAATATCGCCCGAAAAAAGACGTATGTCGACGTATGGAGCCCCGGGCCGGATGTTCCCATAGCCTCGCTGGCCATGGGCGCAAACCGCAAGCTTGCCGCACTCACAAGAGGTGGCGAGCTATTTGAACTTCACGCGAACGGACAGGCATCGGATGCATTCCCGTCTATCCAGCTACCGCAGGACACTTCCAGCTTTGCGGTGTCTTTCAAGGGATCAGTTGCATTCACCTCCCGCGCAAATCCGGGCCACATCGGTTATCTCGATTACAAGGACCGGCTGAACGGCAATGCCGACAACATCGTCTGGATCCCGCGACCAGCACAGCAAGGCACGGATGGAAATCAAGATATTCGTTCGATGACCTTTACTTCGGATGGAAAACTCCTGGTGCTGGATCAGCGCAACTCCCTCTGGGAGGGCCATCGCACATCGAACAACGGGTCCATTGCAATGCAATGGCAGGAATCACGCGGCCTGGAGATGCATTCAATGCCGCCGGTTCTCAGCAAGAAGCTCAAGAAACCCCATCCGAAACAGGCATTGGTGGAACTCAAGAAGGAAACCATACTCAGCAACGGGCAGCTGATAGAGCGAAGGAAAGATGGCCAGGCGGTCAGTTTTCAGCCCATAACCGCGCCAGCAGGAACATACAACTTCGCACGGTCATTGGACGGCTCCCTTGCAATCGTCTCCGACCGTCCAGAACATCGCAACCAAATCGGATTCCTGCACCATCAATACCGGAATGAAGCACAGCCTACCGAATATATCAACTGGATCGACTTGCCGGAAGGCGCCACCGATCCATCCCGAAACCATAATATCCGGGACATCAATTTCAGCTTCAATGGCGGTATCGATATACGCACCGCAAACGGCAATACGTGGAAGAGCACTCCGCCAGAGCCGAACGCTGCGGTAGGCTGGCACTCAGGGGCTTTGCTACCAGAAACAGCCTACGACTTCGCTGTCTCGGCGCAGGGCGCCCAGGCAGTTGTGTCCACCGACGTGCCGGACTCCCTGCTGTACACCATGCCCGCTGAAGGAGAAAAGGCGGGCCGCACCGTCATTGTCAATCTGCCCGAGGTTCACCGTCGATCCGACGGCAGAAATATCGGATTCATGTCCTTTGACAAGAACGGAATGCTGCTGCTGCACGATACGGCCGGCAGAAGATGGAGAAGCAATCTGGCGTCTGTTCACGAATCCGGGCAAGGCAACGTCCAGCTTAAATGGGAAGCCCTGCAGCCGGAGGTGTCGACGACACGTCCGCGTCCCGACGCCCCCGGGAAACTGACACACACGCTCAAGCATGTCATTGCCAAAGCAAACCCACAGCTGCCGGTCGTTCCTCCCGCACCGCAACCGGTAAGCCTGCACCTTCGCGCCGATGGGCAGGTAGGCGGACTCGATGCCAGCAACCGCCCGCTGGTCTTGGAGCTCAATGGCAGATGGTCGTACGCGGAATATAAAGCACCAAATGCGCTATTCAAATTCTTTAAGAAGTTCAAGCGAGCGCCGGCGGGCGACGTCGCCGTCAACGGACTTGGCCTCGTCCACGGCGCACAGAATTGGATAGTACTCAACCGATCGAAGAAGGAATGGCTCATTCCGGTATGGGCAACGAAACGTTTTGCCGCAGAAGACAGGACGGAGCGGTGGAAAAACTGGTTCAAGGGAAGTTTTGAACATGTAAAAAAACTTTCCACGGTGGACATCAAGAAAGATACGGCTCTGGCGCGCGCCGCGTTGCTCAATCAAATTGCCCGGCCCACTCTCGCTACGTCTGTTCTAGCTGAACAACCCGATCCGGCAAAGGCCTGGATCAATGCGCGAACACTACAGTTGCTAGGCCAGCTAGACCACTACACCGGCACGCTGAAGCCGCCGCGAACTGAAGAGGAAATCGAAGCGCAACTCAAGCCTATCCTCGAGAAACATTTCCCAAATGCAGAGGATGCGGATGCGCCTGCCAAAGCGATAGCAAAAGCAGAAGGTTCAGAGGCACCGTCAGACGCGAATGCGGTGTCCATACCGCTATCACAGGGGGCCATAAGGAAACACTATGTGAATGCCCTCAAAAAGACAGATTCCAATGCACAGAAACTTGCCGCTGAATATCATGCACCTCCCGAAAAAGTGAACTCCAACGAGAACGTACTGTATGTACTGCGTGAGGCACGCCGCGCCATGGGCATGACCGCGGAGCAGGATCCGATTCTTAATCAGCTCGACGGAATGTTGGGAAATAATAAATTCCTGGCTTTTGACGGCATCCGTCATACGGCGGTCGAGAAAACGGACGACCTCCTTTCACTCTCTTTGAAATCTCGGAGGAACAAGTTTGCCGCCTTAACGGCTGAACTGCTTTTATTGCATGCGTTCCAGGCAAATAGGGAGCATCCCGCCGGAGAAAACAGCAATGACGGCAATCAAAGCGCTCTTGTACTGGTTCCCGATTCGGTTGATACCGGAACTGAAAATGCGCCCGCATACAAGCTGGTCAAGAAAACGTCCGAAGAGGTCGCCTCAGGCGATATCGTCCTGGCGCGTAACGCAACGGACACGATGGCGGACACCGCATTTTTGCTTCATCAATTTGTCAATGAAGGGATCTTGGATCTCAAGCGTTTGATAACGCATACCGAGTCTTGGGATTTCATGAGAGGCGCACTCGAGAAGGAGAACGAGTCTTACAGGATGCGACGACTGCTGACCGGCCAGTACCTGCTTGGCGTGGAGCCAAGCCAGAAAGGGCTGGCTGGCACATACGGCGTGAAAGACAGCGCTGCGGCTTACAGGCAGTTATGCAGCTTCATGCCGCCCGGTGCGACCCTGGATCTGGAACTGTCCAAGGTCTTCGGCATCGACCTCGAGGGTTCGAGCTTGTTCTTCAAGACAGGAGCGCACGAGGTGACCAAGGCCGCCTCCATACAGACGTTTGCGATTGAACCGATCAGCGCACTCGCCAGAATCTGGACGCATAAGCTCCAGATCGTCTCTACCGCTGACGATTACACCATCGCAGTGGGAAGCTCCAAGCAGTTCATCGAAAATATCGTTGCCGCAAAAATCCAGATGGGTATCGGAATTTCCGCAAAGACCGGCATGCCTTCGGGGCTGACTTTGATCGCCTTTGCCTACGCCGGCTGGAATACGAAACTCAAACTATTTGGTTATGCGCACAACGTCACCACTGAATTGCGTCTCACCATTCCAAAGGACGATGTCGGAGGAGCCGAAGCGACGGTTGAGAAAGTCATGTCAGGAAAGCTCAGTCTGCCAGACATGTTGAATTCAAACGTCAGCGGCATCATCAGCAAGCATTCGGTGACACATACGATCACCTTCAATCTCGATTTTGAACCCCTTCTCGCCAGCGGTGTGGTCGTCGTCGACAAAATCGACGACAAGAAGAACTTCCTCTTTAAATACATCTTCGCTCCAGCGGTTCTTCAGGTTAACTTCGCCACGAAAAAAGTCACGGGGCTGACGGCCACGGTTGGCAACGGCGGAATAACCCTTACGTACCATGACGCGACCGACCATGAAATATTCGCCACCTACATTGGCGTACATGAATTTCAAACCAATGCAGGCCAGCAGGATCCCGATGGCTCCGACGGACCTGTCAGGGAATTCGATCCTCAGCAGAAATTCTGGCTCCCCTTCTTTGGCATCATCCATCTTCAGAAAAAGCTGCTTGGAAAAGCGGTGGAGCAGGATGGTTTCAGCATGACCCTCAACGCCGAAAGCAAAGAGATGTTGGCCGCCGGCTTCACTCTGACCGCAACGCCGCCGAAGCTTGGACAATCAAAAGGTATCAAGGCGCTGCGCGAACAGTATCTGGATACCAACGAAGATATTACGGAAGAAATGATTCCCACGTTGAAAGAGCTTCTTAGGCAACACCCTGGAATGAGGGCACATCTGGAAAAATTGAAGGCTTCCACAAATCCGGTCAATATCAGCTTCGAGCTCAAACCTGGAATACTTGCAAAACTGAACCAAACAATTAGAGATTTAGAAGAACAAGGCATTGCTTTCACGCTTGATGAACTCACCGCGAATTTCATGGCTTTGCCGGGAGCGATCCGCATCAAGAGCTTTTCCGTCAGTGAATCGCGCAGGTACGAAACTGGCAACAGCTCCGGCCTCTCCGCTGGCCGTTTTAACGGCAAGGGAACCATCAGCCTGACCACGCCTGCCGCGTCGATCACCATGCATTATATGGATGACGCCAATGGAGGGACTTCGTACTTCACCCTGGGCGGCAGCCTGGTGGAAAGTCACGAAAATGCGGGCATTGAGCAGATTGAGCGCATCCATCGCGAAGGCGGATCCGAATTGTGGGAATTCCTGCAGAACCCCATGGCCAACAGCCGTGATACCGCGCGACATGCCGCGCGAATCAATGACGTATTGATGAGGCTGCGACACGACCGCACCCCGATTATTGATGACCAGACATACGATAACTCTCTTGAAGAAATAGAGACAGCCATCGAAACTCTGCAGAGTAGTGATATTGCGAAGAATCGTAGGAAGTATGAGACAGCGAAGAAAGGACTGATCGATCGAATCAACCAGGAAATCGATAAAAAGATCGCTCTGATGGGAAGGCATTGGGATGAATTGACTGGAAACACGGCAGGGGCAGACAGTGCCGTCCTCCGTGCGTTCTTCACTGCACGCGACGGTCAACTGGATCGAGTAAGGCTTCTGCAAGTACTGGATGATCCCGAGAAGCTGACGATTTTCATGTCATCCGTCTGCAGATACACCGGGGCACCGCTGCCGGATGAGTCGCAATACCGGGCGGCGGGTGACGCATCGGCAACCGATACGCCTGAGGCAGCTTCGCCATCTACAGGAAGGCTCGGCCACTCAAGGTCCGTAATCAGCCGTCTTCTTGGACGCAGCCAGAAACCATCGGGCGCAGCGCGAGACGAGTCCGCAGCCAGCAGTGACGAAGGTGACACGGATGGAAGTTACGATCACAGTGGACGGAGTGGTACTCCCGGCACGGGTTCGTCTTTGGGGGCCTCTCGAGTTGCGGTTGCTCAAGTGGGAGGTGGTCTGCCTGGACTTGGCCAGATGGGTACATCGGTGATTACAGCTCCGGAAGCACATCTCGTTTATCCGGCCAGTAGTAGGAGCGGTAGGAGCGCGGATGGTGGTTCAACCAAATATCCACCCAGCAGAATTTCCAGAAGGACAACGTCCATGGCATCCGTCCAACCTGAACGCCAACCCGATAGGGCGGGTCGACCGCTGGGCGCAGACGTGGTGCCAATCGGCGAGATGGACGACCTCCACCATTTTAAGGTCACAAAATCAAGAGTCAAAACGTGGCAAACCAAGGATAAGAAGTTCGAAAGCTTCGAAGAAATTGCAGCAGATCTTAGGAACGAAATCCGACGAATCCTTGCACATGAAATTCTTGAAGAGAATGAAAGAACGGAACTGGAGCAGCTTGTAGCGATAACTAATGATCGCCAATTCCTTGACTCAGCTGGAGTTAGGATAAATGAAGTTGAAGTTACCCAAGTTGTCAAAAGGGAGCAAAGACGGGATTACAACTCCTATGCTACAGAGAGATTGAACGCCATAAACGCCGATACTCCACTTGAAGATGATCTGCTTTACGGGCTTGTCGCGGCTGCATTAAGCGAACGAGACTGGGATGGAGAAGGCCTGCGGCGGCATATGCTGGAATATCTACGTCGGCAGCCGCAGTTGGTCACCGGTTGGGCAAGTGATCTCTTCAGTGCTACCCGTTTAGAAAGTATGAAGCCAGAAGATGTTCGTCAAAATATTGACCGGTTAGTGGCAGCCGTTAACAATCCGGCGTCAATTTCGAGCGACGATCTTCTAGACCCGAGTGCTTCAGATGACCTTAATCTAGCAGGTACTTTATTGATGGCGATTGGGATCGCGACACAAACCACTATTGAGTTACAGGACACAGCAGGGAACATTCAAAAATTTGGTATTGGTCACCATCGAACAGCGGGCGGTGCGACTATAGACTTCAGCCCTAATGTAATTCGGCTCGCAATCCAGGATAATCGGTATGTTGCAGTTTCAAGAGACGACGTGTCTAGCCAATACCGATCCTTTGAAACTGATGAGGCCGACGATCAATCGGTTGACCGGACTCCTTCACGGAGTCCGAGCCCGGCTTCACGGCATGCGGCCCAACCTTCCCGGACTTCGGGCGCTGGTTCACGGAGTGCAGACCAACCTCAAGGGAGCCCGAGTGTTCGCACACTGAGAGACGACGTGTCTAGCCAATACCGATCCTTTGAAACTGACGAGGCCGACGATCGATCGGTTGACCGGGCTCCTTCACGGAGTCCGAGCCCGGCTTCACGGCGTGCGGTCCAATCCTCCCGGACTTCAGGCGCTGGATCACGGAGTGCAGACCAATCTTCACGGAGTCTGAGTGTTGGTTCACGGAGTGAAGGTGTTGCTTCATCAACGCGTTCCGCATCTCCAACGACTGGCGTCCAAAGGATAAGAACGCCAGATCTTGAATTACAAACGCCAGACTTTGGCTCCGATTTCGAGGTTGATACTGGAGTCGATAGGATAGGAATGCCTAATCTTGGCTCCGCGTTTGAGGTTGATCTTGAAGCGGGTTCACGGAGTGCGCGCCAATCCTCACGGACTCCGAGTACGCGTACACTAAGATCTGCAGAATCTTATGACGCTGGACTTGACCCCGCTGATGTATCGGCTGCGTTGCAATTGCTTGAGGAGGAAAATAGTGAGGGAAGAGAGGGCTGACCTTGAGGCTGCTGTTTGAAGGATAACCGTTGCTCGCGCCTCGGAAGTGACAGGCTCATCTGAACACTTCATATTTGAGGACTGAACTGTGGTTACACAGATTGTGCAGGGAGTAATATTCCTGCCAAGGGGCATCCCATTCACGCCCTGCATGAATGGGATGCCCCCTCGATCGCATGCTGCTCTTGGCTATGTTTGATCAGCGTCGCGAACGTTTCGGAGTCGCATTGCGTTGCTTTGAGGTACGGAAGCGCACGCGTACCGACGTACGCCGAGCACCGCAGGCGCGGGGCCGCAGTCTGAGCGAGCAGCCGCTTAGCAAACACAGCCTGGAGCGGGTTGCCTTGAGACGACGCAGCACCCCTGCGGACGTCTTCTGAATAGCAGGACATAGTGCCATCAACTTGAGGACACAATATGAAAGCAGCATTCCTGACCGGCCACGGCGGCAACGAAGTGGTCCGGGTGGCCGACCGGCCCGATCCGGTTCGCCGCTCCGGAGAAGTTCTGGTGCGCATGCGATGGGCCACGCTCAACCGCGTCGATCTGTACATGCGCGACAGCGGTGCCGGCATCACGCACCGGCTGCCGCAGATACTCGGGCTCGACGGCATGGGCATCGTGGAGGAGGTGGATGCCGGCGAGACGATGCTTGCGCCCGGGCAGAAGGTGGTCGTGCATCCGGCCATCGGCTGCGGCCGCTGCGAGTTCTGCCTGCGCGGCGACACCGTGCTCTGCACTGCCGTCAGCTACCTCGGCGAGCACCGCGACGGCACGCTGTCGGAATATGTCGCGCTGCCGGCATCGAACGTATTTCCCATGCCTGCGCATCTGGAGCATGCGCAGGCGGCCGCGCTGGGCGTGACTTACCTCACCGCCTGGCGCATGCTGTTTTCCAGGGCGCAGCTCAAGCCCTGGGAGACAGTCCTGATTTTCGGCGTCGGCGGCGGCGTTTCGCTGGCGGCGCTGCAGTTGGCGAAAATGGCCGGCGCGCGCGCCATCGTGACCTCGCGCGAGGATGACAAGCTCAGGCTTGCCGCCGCCGCCGGAGCCGATCACACCATCAATGGCGGAACGCAGGACATCGCCAAAACCGTACTCGCCCTGACCGGCGGGCGCGGCGTGGATGTGGTGATTGAAAACGTGGGACAGGCCGTCTGGTCGAGCGCCCTCAAGTCGCTGGTGCGCGGCGGACGCCTCGTGACCTGCGGCGCGACCTCGGGCGACCAGCCGCCGGCGGACCTGCGCCGGGTGTTCATCCGCCAGCTGCAGATTTTCGGTTCGACGCTGGGCAGCCTCGGCGAATTCGCCGATCTGCTGGGCTTCGTCGAGCGCACCGGCCTGCGGCCCATCGTGTCGGCGCGCTACCGGCTCGACCAGATTCATGCGGCGCTCGATCATCTCGAAGCGGGCAGGCAGTTCGGCAAGGTGGCGGTGGCGATCGCTGATGCCGCTGATGCCGCCGACACCGGGGCTTGATTGCACGAGGCGGCCCGGCCGGATCTGACGTCATTACCTACTTGAAGGCAGCAACAGGATTGAAGACTATCGTACTCGGCGGCTACGGCAATGTCGGCGCGCGCATCAGCCGCGCCCTTGCGCAGCGGCCGGTGTTTGAACTCGTGGTCGCCGGCCGCGATGCGCAGCGCGCCGCCCGGCTGGCAGGCGAACTTCCCGTGGGCGCAAGCCATGCCCATCTCGATGCCGGCGATCCGGATCTGGGGCAGCGTCTGAAGGCGCTGGGAGCGCAACTCGTCATTCATGCCGCGGGCCCGTTCCAGCCACAGGGATATGGCGCCGCGCTGGCCGCAGCCGCTGCGGGAGCGCACTATATCGACCTCGCGCACGGGCGGCGGTTCGTCTGCGATTTCGCGGCATCCACCGGTGCGGCATTCAGGCAGGCGAACACCATGGCCATCACCGGCGCCGGCGCCGTACCCGCACTGTCATCCGCCGTCATCGATGCATTGAGCGCCGGCTGGCAGCAGGTCCGGTCCATCGACTTGTGCATCGCACCGGGCCAGACCGCGCCGCGCGGCGCGGCGACGCTGGCCGCGGTGCTGGATGACTGCGGCGCGCCGATACAGGTATGGGAACAGGGGCAGTGGCGAACGCGCCATGGCTGGGCCGAACCGGAACGCGTCGACTTCCATCGGTTGCCGCCCCGGCTCGGCGCACTCTGCGACATATCCGATCTGGAACTGCTGCCGCAACGCTATCCGGGCGTTCGCTCGGTCATGTTCCGGGCCGCGTTGGAGATCGGCGCTGCCCAATGGATGCTTGCCGCGATGTCAGGCCTGCGCCGCGCCGGCCTGCTCAAGTCACCGGCGCGTCTTGCCGGCCTGCTCCACCGGGCGGGCAAATGCCTCGACCGCTTCGGCACGGCGCTGGGAGGCATGGTGGTGCGGGTGGAAGGCGTCAATGCCGCCGGCAGGCTGGCGCGGCACGCCTGGCATATCACCGTCGGCGACAATCATGGTGCGGAGCTGCCCTGCATGCCGGCGATCCTCCTGGCCGAACGCATCGCCGGCGGCACGCTGTCCGCACCCGGCGCGCACGCGGCGATGGGCTGGCTGTCATTGCCGGACTTCACCCCGGAATTCGAGCGCTGGGGCATGACGACCCATATCGTGCACGAGAGAAGCGGCGACGGCGCATGAGCGCACGCGGATGGTAGGGGCAAGCGCGGGCGCGAATCGGGACCGCGATGCAACTTATCGGACTAGTCCGGAACGACCGCTGTCACCTCGATCTCGACCCTTGCCTGGTCCTCGACCAGCGCGGTGACCTGCACCGCCGTCATCGCCGGGTAATGGCGGCCGATGATGTCGCGGTAGGCTTCGCCGATTTCCCTGTAGGCGCCGACGTATTCCTTCTTGTTCACCACATACCAGGTCATGCGCACGATATGCTCCGGCTTGGCATCGGCTTCCCTCAGGACCTCGACCACGTTCTGCAGCGCCTGCCGCACCTGCCCGGCGAAATCCGTCGCCTGGAAGCGGCAGTCCTTGTCCCATCCGATCATGCCGCTCACGAATACCATCTTGCCCTTGGCGGCAATGCCGTTGGCATAGCCTTTCGGGCGCGCCCAGTCAGGCGGTTGCAGGATGTTCATGCTGGTCCTTTCTCGTCTTTGTTGTCGTTTGCGTCCGCAGCGCGGAAGCGGGCGGCCTGCCGCGCAACTTCCGTCGGCAGCGGCATCGCGCGGCGCTCGCGCAGGTCCATTGCGGCCAGCACCAGCTTCGCCCGCACGCGCTCGCCGCCGTCGGGGCCGAGCAGCCGCATCGCCACATGCAGCGAGCAGCGGCCCAGTTTCCGCACCTGCAGGCAGGCCTGCAGGACTTCGCCGAGTTCGCTGGGCGCGATGAAGTCGGTCTCCAGGTGCACGGTGGGCAGGCCCCAGTGCTGGCGCAGGTGCATGTCGCGGAAGCTGATGCCGAGTTCCTGCGCGCACCAGTCCTCGACCACGCCGTTGAACATTTCGAAATAGCGCGGATAGAACACGATGCCGGCCGGATCGCAGTCGCCGAAGCGCACCGGGATATGACGGCGGAACACCTCGCCGTCATGCGCGTCGATCGTCATGCCGCCGCCCTTGCAGCCCCCGGATCGCGCAGCATCTCGCGCGCGATGATGAGCTGCTGCACTTCGGTGGCGCCTTCGTAGATACGCAATGCGCGGATTTCCCGGTAGAGCCGTTCGACCGGCTGTTCGCTGACCACGCCAAGCCCGCCGAACATCTGCACCGCCGCATCGATCACCTGCTGCGCGGTTTCGGTGGCGGTCATCTTCGCCATGGCCGCTTCCCTCGTGACGCGCTGGCCCTGGTCGCGCTGCCAGGCGGCGCGGTAGGTCAGCAATGCGGAGGCATCGATGCCGGTTGCCATCTGCGCGAGCTTGGCCTGGGTGAGCTGGAAATCGGCCAGCACCTGGCCGAACATCGAACGCGTGCCGGCGCGCCGCAGCGCTTCGTCGAGCGCGCGCCGGGCGAAACCGAGCGCGGCGGCGGCCACCGAGGTGCGGAAGATATCGAGCGTGGCCATCGCCACCTTGAAGCCCTCGCCCGCGGCGCCGAGCCGGCTCGATGCCGGCACGCGGCAGTCGGCAAAGCGCAGCCGCGCCAGCGGATGCGGCGCGATCACCTCGATGCGCTCGGCGATTTCCAGGCCCGGCGCATCGGCATCGACCACGAAGGCGGAGATGCCGCGCGCTCCCGGCGCTTCGCCGGTGCGGGCGAAGACGACATAGAAATCGGCGATGCCGCCGTTGGAGATCCAGGTTTTTTCTCCATTCAGGACATAGCTGTCGCCTTCCTGCACGGCGGCGCATTGCATGGAGGCGACATCGGAGCCGGCATTCGGCTCCGACAGGGCGAACGCGGCAATCGCTTCGCCGGCGGCCACGCGCGGCAGGTAGCTGCGCTTCTGGGCCTCGCTGCCGTACAGCGTGATCGCGCCCGAGCCGAGGCCTTGCATGGCGAAGGCGAAATCCGCCAGGCCGGAATGGCGGGCCAGGGTTTCGCGGATCAGGCAGATGGCCCGCGTATCGATGGCCTCGCCGACGCCGCCGAATGCCGTGCCGCCGACCGCATGCCGCAGCCAGCCGGCCGCGCCGAGCTCGCGCACCAGCGCACGGCAGGCGGCATCGACATCGGCTTCATGCTGCTGGCTGATGTGCCCGCTCGCCCAGTCATCCAGCGATTGTTCGAGTTCGCGGTGGCGGCCGTCGAGGAAGGGCCAGTTCAGGTAGGTTTTGTCGGACATGTCGTTTCCCGTTTCCTGTTCTTTGTTTTTTCAATCGCCTTCGAATTCCGGCTTCTGCTTGGCGACGAAGGCATGATAGGCGCGATGGAAATCATTGGTCGCCATGCAGATCGCCTGTGCCTGGGCTTCGGCTTCGATCGCCTCGTCCACGCCCATGTTCCATTCCTGGTGCAGCATTTTCTTGGTCATGCCGTGCGCGAAGGTCGGGCCGTGCGCAAGCTGGCCGGCAAACTGCTGCGCTTCCGCAAGCAGGCTCTCCGGCGCGACGAGACGGTTGAAGAAGCCCCAGCGCTCCGCCTCTTCCCCGCCCATGGCGCGGCCGCTGTACAGCAGTTCCGAGGCGCGGCCCTGCCCGATGATGCGCGGAAGGATGGCGCAGGCGCCCATGTCGCAGCCGGCCAGTCCGACCCGGGTGAACAGGAAGGCGGTCTTGCTGCGCGCGGTGCCCATGCGGATGTCGGACGCCAGCGCGAGGATGGCGCCGGCGCCGGCGCAGATGCCGTCGATGGCGGCGACGATCGGCTGCGGGCAGGCGCGCATCGCCTTCACCAGGTCGCCGGTCATGCGGGTGAAGGCGAGCAGGCCCGGCATGTCGAGTCGGGTGAGCGGACCGATGATGTCGTGCACGTCGCCGCCCGAGCAAAAGTTTTCGCCGGCGCCGGCGATGACGATGGCCTTGATGTCGTCGGCATAGGACAGCTCGCGGAACAGGTCGCGCAGTTCGGCATAGGAATCGAAGGTCAGCGGATTCTTGCGTTCCGGGCGGTCCAGCGTGAGCGTGGCGACGCGCTCCTTGACTTCGAAGCGGAAGTGCCGCGCCTCGTAGCCGGCAAGCGATGTCCGGTTGCCCGGCAATTGTTGTGGTTCTCCTGGCAGGTAGCGCATGTGGATTCCTCGTTATTCCTGGTTATCTTTGTCGCCGGCCTCGGGGCCGTTGAGGTGATGCTTGATCTTGGACAGCAGCTCGATGAGCGCGGCTTTTTCGCCGGCGGTCAGGCCGCCCAGCATTTCCTCGATCCAGCTTTCATGCACCGCCGCCATGCGGCTGAAGGCGCGGCGCCCGGCGGGCGTGAGCTTGACGCTGTAGGCGCGCCTGTCGTTCGGGTCGGGCACGCGCACCACCAGCTTTTCCTGTTCCAGCTGGTCGGTGATGCCGGTGATGTTGCCGCCGGTGACCATCATCCGTTTCGACAGCTCGCCCATGCGCAAGCCTTCCGGATGGCGTTCCAGCTGCGCCATCAGGTCGAAGCGCGGCAGCGTGATGCCGAATTCGCCGCGCAGCCGGGAGCGTATGCGGTCTTCGACCAGCACCGTGCAGGACAGCATGCGCAGCCACAGCCGCAGCGACTGGTGATGATTCTTGTCGAGCCGGCTTTCGAGATCGAAGATCCGCGCGGAGTCGGGCTCAGTCCGCTGCTCGGTCTTCTGCACCGTCCTCTGCCCGGTGTCCTGTACCGCCGTCGTGATTGTCTTGCGTGGCATGAATGCTTCCTTACATGATTTCGCCGCCGGCCACGGCGATGGCCTGGCCGTTCATCGCCGACGACTGCGGCAGGCACAGCCAGACCACGGCGCCGGCGACTTCCTCGGGCGCGATCAGGCGCTTCTGCGGATTGCCGGCGGTGAGTTCGGCGCGGGCCTGCTCGGGATTGCGCGCGGTCTTCTGCACGATGTTGGCCACCGTTTCCCTGACCATGTCGGTGTCGGTATAGCCCGGGCAGACGGCATTCACCGTCACGCCCTTGGTCGCCAGTTCCAGCGCCAGCGCGCGGGTCAGGCCGATCACGCCATGCTTGGCGGCGCAGTAGGCCGACACATAGGCATAACCGGTGAGGCCGGCGGTGCTGGCGATGTTGACCACGCGTCCCCAGCCCTTTTCCAGCATGCCCGGCAACGCGGCCCGGGTGCAGTGGAAGGTGCCTTCGAGATTGACCGACAGCATTTCGCGCCAGAGCTGCGCATCGGTCTTGAGGAAGGGCGCGGAGTGCGCCTGCCCCGCATTGTTGACCAAAATGTCGACCGTGCCGCGCCGGGCGGCGGCGGCAAATGCGGCGGCAACCGCATCGCTATCGGCGACATCGGCGGCAAAGCATGCCACCTCACCCACGGCCGCCAATTCCCGCGCCGCCGCATCGAGCGTCTGCCGGTTGCGGCCCAGCAGGCTGACGGCGGCGCCCTGCTCCAGCAAGGCGCGGGCGATCGCCGCGCCGATGCCGCGTCCGCCGCCGGTCACCAGCGCATGCTTGCCGCTCAATGGGCCTGGCTTGTGTTCCCCGGGCATCATGTGCCCTCCATCAGGCGGGCCGCGATCTGCTGCGGCGTCAGGCCGCTGCTGGCGGCGGCCATCTGCCGCTCGCGTTCGAGATTGCGTTCCAGCTGTATCTTCGCCGGCCGGTACTGCTTCGGCCATTCGATGCCGGTGTAGCCGATCTTCGCCGCTTCATTCAGCGTCCAGGCGGGATTGGCCAGGTGCGGCCGGGCGATCGCGCACAGGTCGGCGCGGCCGGCGGCGATGATGCTGTTGGCATGATCGGCTTCATAGATGGCGCCGACGGCGATCGTGGGAATGCCGACTTCGTTGCGGATGCGGTCGGAGAACGGCGTCTGGAACATGCGCCCGTAGACCGGCTGCTCCTTCTTGCTGACCTGGCCGGAAGAGCAGTCGATCATGTCGGCGCCGGCGTCCTTGAACAGCCTGGCGATGTGCACCGCGTCGGCCGGCGTGATGCCGCCCTCGACCCAGTCATGCGCCGAGATGCGCACGCTGATCGGCTTGTCCTGCGGCCAGGCTGCGCGGATGGCGGCGAACACCTGCAGCGGGAAACGGCAGCGGTTCTCCAGGGTGCCGCCGTATTCATCGCTGCGCTTGTTGGTCAGCGGCGAGATGAAGCTCGACAGCAGATAGCCGTGGGCGCAATGCAGTTCCAGCCAGTCGAAGCCGGCTTCGGCAGCGGCCCGCGTGGCGCTGACGAATTCCGCGAGGATGCGCTCCATGTCCTGCGGCGTGGCGGCGCGCGCGGCCTGCGATACGCCCTCGATGTATTGCTGTTCCGATGCGGCCACCAGCGGCCAGTTGCCGTCGTCGAGCGGCAGGTCGATGCCGTCCCAGGCGCGCCGGGTCGATCCCTTGGGTCCGGCATGGCCGAGCTGTACCGCGATCCTGGCATCGGTGCTCTGGTGAATGAAATCGACGATGCGCTTCCAGGCGGCCGTATGCTCGGGCGCATACAGCCCCGGGCATCCGGGCGTGATGCGCGCATCGGCGGCGACGCAGGTCATCTCGGCGAACACCATGCCGGCGCCGCCCATGGCGCGGCTGCCGAGATGCACCAGGTGATAATCGCCCGCGACGCCGTCGACGGCGGAATACTGTGCCATCGGCGACACCACGATTCGGTTCTTCAGCACCGTGTTGCGCAGGCGGTAAGGCGTGAGCATCGGCGGGATGCTCTTGCCGCCGGCGGGCGGAACATACTCCAGCCCGGCCTGGGCGAAGGCGCGCCCGGCGATCCAGTCTTCATAGCGCCGCACATATTCCGGATCGCGCAGGCGCAGGTTCTCATGCGAGATGCGCTGGCTGCGGGTGAGCATGGAGTAGGCGAACTGCTCTGCGTCGAGGCGGGAATAGCGGTCCACGTTCTCGAACCATTCCATGGAATTGCGCGCGGCGTTCTGTATCTTCAGCACTTCGACCGAACGCAGCGACTGGTAGTCTTCCAGCACCTGCTCGAGCGCATGCCGCGTCTCCTTTCCATCCTCGGCATGGCCGCCGTGCCGGCTGAAACAGTTCGCCAGTTCGATCGCATCCTCCAGCGCCAGCTTGGTGCCGGAGCCGATGGAGAAATGCGCGGTATGCGCGGCGTCGCCCATCAGCACCACCGGAACGCGCCTGCCCTGGATCTCGTTCCACTGCACCCAGGTATTGCAGACCACGCGCGGGAAATTGATCCAGATGGCCGAACCGCGCAGATGCTTCGCATTGCTCAGCAGGGCATGGCCGTCGAGATAGCGCGCGAACAATCGCTCGCAGAAGGCGATGCCCTCTTCCTGGCTCATGGCGTCGAGCCCGGCCTTCTTCCAGGTGTCTTCCGGCGTCTCGACGATGAAGGTCGATGTGTCGCCGTCGAACTGGTAGATGTGCGCCTGGAACCAGCCGTGTTCGGTCTGCTCGAAGGCGAAGGTGAAGGCATCGAACAGTTTCTTCGTGCCCAGCCAGACGAAGCGGCAGTTGCGCGTTTCGACCTCGGGTCGGAAGGTGTCGGCATAGCGGTTGCGGATGCGGCTGTTGAGGCCGTCGCTGGCGATCACCAGGTCGGCATCGTAGGTAGCGGCGATTTCCCGGTCGTCGCCGACATCGGTTTCGAACACCAGCTTCACGCCGAGCTGTTCGCAGCGTTCCTGCAGGATGTTGAGCAGGCGCTTGCGGCCGATGCCGCAGAAACCGTGGCCGCTCGAGCGTATGGTCTTGCCCTTGAAATTGACTTCGATGTCGTCCCAGTGATTGAAGGAGCGCAGGATCGTGCGCGCCGTGTCCTCGTCGGCAGCCGTCAGGTTGCCCAGCGTCTGGTCGGAAAACACCACGCCCCAGCCGAAGGTGTCGTAAGGACGGTTGCGCTCGATCACCGTGATGTCATGGCGCGGGTTCTGCTTTTTCATCAGCAGGCTGAAATACAGCCCGGCGGGTCCGCCGCCGATACAAACGATTTTCATGGGGTCTTCATCCTTTGCTGCCCGGTTGCCGGGATCGCGGCTGCGTGTTCCGGCTATCAGTTCCTGGTTGGCGCTAGGTCAGCTGCCTTCATCTGTCTTCAGCTGACCATCGATTGTCCGTCCGCTCTCAACTTGCTTCCTGCCGCAGCCTGAAGCGCTGCAGCTTTCCGGTTTCCGTGCGCGGCAAGGCATCCCGGTATTCGATGGCGCGCGGATACTTGTACGGTGCGATGCTTTGCTTCACATGATCCTGCAGCTGCCTGGTGAGTTCCGCCGACGGCGCGCCGCCCTGCTTGAGCACGACATAGGCTTTCACGATCTGCCCGCGCTCCTCGTCCGGCACGCCGATGACCGCGCATTCGGCAACCGCGGGATGCTTGAGCAGCGCATCTTCCACTTCGGGGCCGGCGATGTTGTAGCCGGCGGAAATAATCATGTCGTCGGTGCGCGCCCGGTACCAGAAGTAGCCGTCGGCATCCATCTCGAAGGCGTCGCCGGTCAGGTTCCAGCCATGCTGCACGTAATTGGCCTGGCGCGGATCGGACAGGTAGCGGCAGCCGGTTGGTCCCCGCACCGCGAGTCGGCCGGTCTTGCCGGGACCGAGCGGTCGGCCTTCATCGTCGAGCACGCAGGCCTGGTAGCCCGGCACCGGTTTGCCGACCGCGCCCGGGCGGATGTCGGCGCCCGACGCCGAGATGAAGATATGCAGCATCTCGGTGGAACCGATGCCATCAATCATCGCGATGCCGGTGGCGCGCTGCCAGGCATCGCGCGTGGCGGTGGGCAGGGCTTCGCCGGCGGACACCGATTTCTTCAGGCTGGAAATGTCGTAGCGATCGGCGAAGGCAATCATCTGCCGGTAGAAGGTGGGCGCGGTGAAGCAGATGGTGGTGCGGAATTCCTGTACCGCCTGCATCAGCGTCTCCGGCGTCAGTTTTTCCAGCAGCACCGCCGTGGCGCCGGCGCGCAGCGGAAAGAGCAGCAGGCCGCCGAGGCCGAAGGTGAACGCCAGCGGCGGCGTGCCGATGATGATGTCGTCCTGCTGCACCTGCAGCACGGATTTCGGGAAGCAATCGCAGGCGGCGAGAATGTCGCGATGGAAGTGCATCGTCCCCTTCGGCTTGCCGGTCGTGCCTGACGTGAATGCGATCAGGCAGACGTCTTCCGCGGAGGTATCCGCCGCCTCGAATTGTGCGGGCCTGGAGCTCATCAGTTGTTCCAGGCCTTCGGATGTTTCGCCGCCGAAATAGACGACTTGCCCGAGCATGCCGCTCTGCTCGCGCGCCTTTTCCAGTTCGTCCTTCAAGCCGTCGGCGCACAAGGCCGCGCCGACCTGCGCCTTGTCGATGATGACCGCCAGTTCCGGCGCGCGCAGCAGCGGCATGGTCGGAACGGCAATGCATCCCGCCTTCCATACCGCGAGAACCGAGGCGGCCATCATGGGGTGGTTGGCGCCGCGCAGCAGCACCCGGCTACCCGGAATCAGCCGCATGTCTTCGGTCAGCACGCCGGCGATGCGGTTGACCTTGTCGAGCAGCTCGGCATAGGTCCATGTTTCCGAGCGGCTGCGCAATGCCGGCTTGTCGCCGAGTCCCGCCGCCACGGCCTTGTCGAGCAGTTCGCTTGCGCAGTTCAGCCGTGCCGGGTAATGCAGTTCCGGCAGGTCGAACAGAAACTCGGGCCACTGTTCCCTTGGCGGAAGGCTGTCCATGGCAAAACTGTCCATCTGCTTCGTGTGCTTCATGTCCGCTCCTCATGGTCAGCATGGTCGGGATACCGAGGCTGCACTGCTACAAACACCGTTACAAACGCTGCTGCAAGCTGCGATTCCGCAGACCGCAATATACTTTAACTCTAAACTATTTTGGCTTCAAGCTTTTTGGCATGGCATATTCATGTTGACGCCTGTCAATGGAATTGCATGGAGAGATAGAGAGAGGGGGCGGTTCGGGAGTGCTTCAAATGAAAACACGCGGAACATGTCCGCGTGTTTTCCGGAGTACCTGCGTTCGAGGTCGGTGCGTCGGGGGACCGGGCTCAGGCCGGCAGCTTCGTCCCGCGGATTTCTATTCCCTTCAGCGTGCGGCCCTTCTTCGGCATCAGGCTGTCGAGCGTGACGTCATCGAGCACGCCGAGGAAGGCATCGGTGGCGCGGGAGAGCACGCCTTTCAGGCCGCAGCCTGATGAATAGGCGCAACCCTGGTCTTCGGCATCGAAACAGGCGGCCATGTAGAAGTCGGTCTCGGTCTGCCGCACCACATCGCCGATCCGGATGTCCTTCGGATTGCGTCCGAGGCGCAGGCCGCCGCTTCTGCCGCGCACGGTTTCGATGAAGCCCTGCACGCCCAGCTGGTGCACCACCTTGGTCAGATGATTTTTTGCTATGCCGTGTGTGTCGGCGATGTCGCTGATCGTGACCAGTCGATCGGGATTGGCGGCCAGGTGCATGAGGGTACGAAGCGCGTAGTCGGTATAGCTGGTCAGTCGCATTTGGGGCCGCCTGTTGGTCTGCTGGTGCAATAAGACGCATGTATTTTACAGCTTTATGCGGGCGCCGAGCTGTTGCCTGCGCTTGCCTGTCGCTGCCTGCCACTTGCCCGCCGCTGTGCAGGCCGGTCCGTGACGCAAGGAAAGCCGGCCATCCGAACCAGCCGTTCTTGCCCGCACGCTCAGCCTTCGCCGCCGTCGACGCGCGCGGCGAACAGGTAGGGGCCGTAAAGCGCAAGATACAGTCCGAAGGCCGCGCTCCAGCAGACGGCGGCCGCGAGCAGCGCGATCATGCCGCTCGGGTCGATGCCGAGAGCGGCGGCGACGCGCGCCACCGCGCCGGCCTGTATCAGCACATACATCGCGGTTTCGATGCGTCCCGCCTTCAGTTGCCGCCCGGTGTGGCCGAGCGCGGTGCGGGTGATCATGCCGATGATGAGACCGGCCATGGATCCCACCGCGAGCGCATGCAGCGCCGCGCTTTGCGCAACGATGCCGAACGCATGCAATGCCATGAGCGCGAACCCGATCGGAATCCAGCCATAGGAAAGATGCAGTATCCACAACAGCGGATGGCGCAGCGATGCCGCCGGCCTCCAGCCGAACAGGCGGGTCGCCTGGGCAACCGCGGCGCAGGTGGCCAGCGCGCCCATCAGCGGCCCCGGAACGCCGGCGACGATGCCGGCCGCGGCGGCCAGCGTTGCACCCATCACGATGCGATCGCGCCGGTCATCGATGACCGGCGCGGAACCGGGCGCGCCGTTTCTGGTGAACATGGGAATCACCCGGCCGCCGATGATGGCTTCGATGATGACGATGACGAGGATCGCCGCTTCCACGAAGGTCGTCGGCGATGCCTGTGTCCAGCCGAGGGCCGCAGCATGGTAGCCGGCGTTGCAGGCCGTCAGCAGGCCAAGCAGGACGATGAGCATCATGTTGCGCTTGTTGCCCGCCCGCTTGAGCACCTGATACAAGGGATAAGCGGCCACCGGCAGGAATGCCATGTCTGCAACTGCCGCCGCCGCCGGACCGGCAAACAGCATCGCCGCCCTGCCCGCCAGCCATACCGCGCAGATGGCGGCCAGCGTTTTGCCGCGGGGCGTCCAGAGGCCGGTCCAGTTGCGGCCGGCGGTGTACATGAAACCGATGATGATGGCGGCGGCGAATCCGAACACCATTTCATGCGCATGCCAGCTCGCCGTGATGTTGGCCGACAGCCGCAGCCAGCCATACAGATGTGCGATCCAGAGCGGTACGCTGACTGCGGCAAAGGCGGCGCCGAGCAGATAGAAGGGGCGAAAGCCGAGGCGAAACAGCGGCCGGTTCCGGGATTGCGGCTCGCGCCCGTCGAGGACGCCGCCTTCAATGGTGATAAGTGCCATGTCAGTCTCATTTAAGATGCATTAATTATGCATCTTAAATGAGGGCATGCGCGACGGGCAACTGAAATAAGCGCCGGACGCGGCACAATAATTTTCAGGAATTTGATCTGGATCATTCACGCGCGAGGCCGCCCCATGCACTGGCAATGCGCCGGCGGCCTTGACCGGAATGCCCGGGAAGGAAAATCTCGGGAGGGTCGCGGCGCGGTTTGCGGACGAAGGCGAACTCCATCCGCAAACCGGGATTGCTGCTTGCTGCGCTCAGTCGAGCGTGATCTTCTGATCCTTGATCAGCTTGTGCCAGCGCACGGTTTCGCTGCGCAGCAGGTCGGTGTACTGCTGCGGCGTGCTTCCCACCGGTTCGACGCCGAATTCGATGAGGCGCTGCTTGACGGCGGGTTGATTGATCGCGCTGACGATCTGCTTGTTCAGGGTATTGAGCACGTCGGCAGGAAGGCCGGCCGGCGCCACCACGCCGACCAGCGCCGCCGCTTCCACGTTCTTGTAGCCGAGTTCGGCGAAGGTCGGCACGTCCGGCAGCTGCGGCAGGCGGGTCGGGTTCGCCACCGCGAGCGGGCGCAGCTTGCCGCTCTTGATGAAGCCGCCTCCGGCCGCGAGGTCAACCATCATGGCCGGGATCTGGCCGCCGACGACATCGTTGAGCGAAGGCGCGGCGCCGCGATAAGCGATATGGACCATGTGCAGGCCGGCATTCACCTTCAGCAATTCCATGGCCAGATGATGCGGACTGCCGGCTCCGGCGGAGCCGTAGTTCACGCTGCCCGGACGGGCCTTGGCCTTGGCGATGAAATCCTTCGCATCCTTGGCATCCGACGCCGGGCCGACAACGAGAATCATCGGGAAGCGGCCCATCAGCGTTACCGGCGCCAGGTCCTTTTCCGGGTTGTATGTCAGCTTGGAGTACAGCGCCGAGTTGAATACCATGGTGCCGTTGTCGGCATTGAGGATGGTATAGCCGTCGGGCGCGGAACGCGCCGTTTCGGCAGCGGCAATGGCGGTATTGCCGCCGGCCTTGTTTTCAATGACGACGGGTTGCCCGATCTGCTGGGAGAGCGTCTGGCCGACCGTTCTCGCCAGGAAATCCGAACCGCCGCCCGGCGGATACGGCACCAGCCAGCGGATCGTCTTGCTGGGATAGGCCTGCGCATGCGCGGTGGTGCTCGCAATCAATGCCGGCAGCGTAAGCAGGCAGGCAGCAATTATTTTCTTCACATTCTTCTCCTGAAAATTGGTGGGACGCCATTGTTGATTGTTATGTTGCCGCGTTTTTGCGTAATACTACTACGCTAATCGTAAAATAATCTACTGTCATGCCCTGACGATGCCCTATCTTGTTCGATGTCATGCACGGCGGCAAAGCGGGATGCAAGGCAGGATGTCCGGGCCCGTCCGTTATTGCACGGCATAATCATGGTCATTGACCGGAACGCACAGGAAAGAATCAACAATGACAAAGCAGGTGCCACAACGTCTGCCGGAAAGGCGCCAGAGGGTGCAGTCGGCCGAAATGGGAATGGGCATACTCAAGGCCCTCGGCCGCCTCGGCGGTGCCGCCAGCCTCACCGCCGTGTCGGCCGAAGTCGGCGAAAGCACGGCCAAGGTCCATCGTTACATGGCAAGCCTGAGCCAGGAAGGGCTGGTGTTTCAGGACCCGTCCACACAGCACTATTGCCTTGGACAGGAAGCGATCCGGATCGGGTTGGCGGCGCTGCGGCAATGCGACCCGATCAGGCTGGGCGAGCCTGCGCTCAAGCGCCTGCGCGAAGAGCTGCAGGTGACCTGCTTCATTGCCGTCATGGGCAACAAGGGGCCTACCATCCTGCGCTTCGAAGAGCCGGGCTTGCCGGTGACGATCAATGTCCGCGCCGGTTCGGTGCTGCCGATGCTGTGGTCGGCCACAGGACAGGTCTTCCTCAGTTACATGGACGACGCCCGCATCCAGGCGCTGGCAAGCGAGGAATTCGCCCAGGCGACCCGCGAGCAGCGTGCCTCCCTGCACGGCAGAAATCCGGTGGAAAACCTGCGCAAGTCCATCCGGACCCAAGGCTACGCCGTCATCAATGACACTCTGCTCCCGGGCATCAGCGCCGTGGCCTCGCCCATCTTCGATCACACCGGGCGGGTGACGGCGGTGTTGACCGCACTGGGTGCCAGCGGTGGATTCGACACCGCCCATGACGGCCGCATCGTGTCCCTCGTCAACGGCGAGGCAAGCAATATCAGCATGGCGCTCGGCTTTGAGGCCAGACCTTCCGGCGCGGCGGCTACTCAACCATAGCCTGGAGTGAATGGCCGGCGCAGACCCGTTCCCCTCAGCAGCATGCAGGGACGGGTCTGCACATGCCTAAATTGTCTGCAATCATTGAATTTGAACAAGACTGAAAGTGGTCTTGTCTTGTCATGTCTCGAAAATGAACCTCTGTCCTTGAATGGCCTCATATTCGCTTATTGGCATTTCTTCAACCGTTAGCTGCGCCACCAGCCAATTTTCGCAGCAGCAAGGAGAACGATCATGGCATTGACAACCAGTGATACCGGCAACAATACCTCTGACGATACCGTAGTAGGCGTGTACGACAATTTCTCGGAAGCGGAATCCGCGGTGCAGGCACTTCTCTCCTCGGGCTTCAGCCGTTCGGACGTTCAGCTCAATCCCGAGAGGGATGACGATGGAACGACGTCTTCGGGCACCAGCTCTTCCACCAGCGATGCGCACAGCGGCATTCGCGGATTCTTCTACTCCCTGTTCGGCGGTGACGAGAACACCGGCCATCATGATACCTATGCCGAGTCGGTACGCCGCGGCAGCTATGTATTGACGGTAAACGTCAATAGCCAGACCGAGATCGATCGTGCGACCGACATCATGAATCGCTTCAATCCGGTCGACATCGACGAGCGCGTAAGCCATTGGAAGACTCAGGGATGGACCAGCCACGACGCATCCGCGCCGCGCTATTCCAGGGATGAGATTACGAAGGAACGGGCCAGCTACGCCAGCCTGCGTTCGTCGGGGACAACGGCAGGCACCGCAACTACCGCGACCACTGCAACCACGGGCGAAACACGCATTCCGGTTATCGAAGAGCAGCTGCAGGTCGGCAAGCGCGAAGTGCAGCGCGGCGGCGTGAGGGTCATCAAGCGGGTGCGCGATATTCCGGTGCGGGAAACCGTCCAGCTGCGCGACGAGGAAATCAAGGTGGAACGTCATGCCGTCGACAAGCCGGCCACGCAGGCCGACCTGGCGGCATTCAAGGAAGGTTCGGTCGAACTGCGGGAGACGGACGAGGAAGCCGTGGTGGCCAAGACCGCGCGCGTCGTCGAGGAAGTCGTGGTCGGCAAGGAAGTCACGCAACGTACCGAGGACATCAACGATACCCTGCGCCGCACCGATGTCGAGGTCGAGCAGCTTGGAGCGGGCAGCAGCCTGGCCGGCGGCGATGACGAGTTCCGCCGCCACTGGCAGACCACCTACGGTTCGTCCGGCGGACGCTATGAGGATTACGACGCGGCCTATCGTTATGGCACCACCATGGCCGGCAGCGACCGCTACAAGAATTACCAGTGGTCGGACGTCGAACCGCAGCTGCGCAGCGACTGGGAATCGAACCATCCGGGAAGCACCTGGGACAAGGTAAAGGACGCCGTGCGTTACGGCGCGGAACGGGTGACAGGCAATCGCCGTCACTGAAGAACGCAGTCCAGGACTGACACTGGCTGATGACAGCATCAGCCAGTGTCAAGCCATTCAAGTCACTTGCGGGGCTGCGGCACGGCCCGCCTGTCTCGCCGATTTACCCAATTCGAAGGAGAGCATCATGGGACTAGGTTTTGACATCGGAAACATCTTGCAGCAGTACGGCGGCGTCAATCCGAACCAGCCGCCGAACGACATCGAAGACCACTTCGACCAGGTAGCACAGAATTCGCCGCACGACGACCTGGCTGACGGCCTGAACGAAGCATTTCGCTCGGATCAGACGCCGCCCTTCCCCAACATGGTCGGCCAGATGTTCGGGCAGGCCGATCCCAACCAGCGCGCGGGCATGATGAACCAGTTGCTGGCCACGCTTGGACCTGCGGTCGTCGGCGCCATGCTCAACCGGGGCATGGGTGGCGGCTTGGGTGGCGGCTTGGGTGGTGGCCTTGGCGGAGGCCTGGGCGGCGCACTCGGCGGTGGCATGGGCGGCGGCATCCTCGGCAGCCTGCTCAACGGCGCGATGGGCGGCGGCCAGCAGCAGATGCGCGTGCGTCCGGAAGACATGGAACGCATGCGTCCCGAGGAATTCGAGGAACTGGCCCGGCATGCCGAACGTGAAAACCCCGGCGTCATCGACCAGATGAGCCGCTTCTATGCGCAAAACCCCGGCCTGGTGAAGGCACTGGGCGGCGCGGCCCTTGCCATTGCATTGGGCAAGATGTCGCAGCGCGGCCGCTGAGGAAAAATGGCGGTAGCGGACCTCCCGCCATCGCCATCGCAATTGCTCTCTGGCTACCTGCCCCTTTCCCGCTTGCGGGGAAGGGGCTGCTTTTCCACATGAGGGCTTGATGGCGGCCTGAAAAGAGGCTCAGTGCCAGACGCCGGATGAATCCGCTTCCCTGCCCCAGCCAAGGACGAGAAGCCGCTCGAATCCTTCCGCCGGTATGGCCTTGGAAAACAGGAAGCCCTGGCCGTAGTCGCAGCCCGCTTCCCGCAGCAGGAATTCCTGTTCCAGCGTCTCGATACCTTCCGCAATCACTTTCATCCCGAGCTTGTGCGCCATGACGATCATGGTTTCCGCGATGGTGCGGCTGCCCGGATTTTTCTCCATGTCCCGCACGAAGGACTGATCGATTTTCAGATAATCGATATGCAGCTTCAGCAGGTAGGACATGGAGGAATATCCGGTGCCGAAATCGTCGAGCGCGACCTGGATGCCGGCGTCGCGGTATTGCAGGAGCGTCTCTGCCACTTGCGCGGAGGCATTCAGCAGAACCCCCTCGGTGATTTCGACCGATATGCTGTTGGGCGGCAGGCCGCTGTCCTTGAGCGTGGCGACCCATACGGAGTCGCTCGACTCGGCGGCGAACTGTACCGGCGAGCGGTTGATGCTGATTTCGAAAGGATGTCCGGTCGCCTTCGCCCAGCGGACCGAAAACGCGACCGCCTGCTTGAAGACCCAGTCGCCTATCTCATGGATCAGACCGGTCTCTTCCGCCAACGGAATGAACTTTGCCGGCGGCACCCAGCCCAGCGTCGGATGATCCCAGCGCAGCAGCGCTTCGGCCTTGACCACCTTCCGGGATTGCATGTCGACCACGGGCTGGAAATGCACATGCAGCTGGTTGTTGCTCAACGCATCGCGCAGGTCCCTGGCAAGTTTGAGTCGCCGCCGCGCCTCCTTCTGCATGGCCTTGGTGAAGAAGCAATACTGGTTGCGGCCCGCGCTCTTGGCTGCGTACATGGCCTGGTCGGCGTTGCGTATCAGTTCTTCAGGGCCGTTTCCATCCACGGGATAGATGGTGATGCCGATGCTGGCCGATACATAGGCGATGTCGCCATCCAGATTGAACGGCTCGTTGATGGCGTATATCAGTTTCTGCGCGACCTGCTCGATGTGCCCGTCATCATTGAGCTCGCTCAGGATGATGGTGAATTCATCGCCGCCAAGGCGGGCGACGGTATCCGATTCGCGCACGCATTGCCTCAAGCGGATGGCAGCCTGCTTCAGCAGCTTGTCCCCCGCGTCATGCCCCAGCAGATCATTGACTTCCTTGAAGCGGTCGAGGTCGATGAAGAACAGGGCAATGTCGGAATCCAGCCGGCGCGCCTTCTTGATTTCATGTTCCAGGCGGTCGCGGAACAGGCGCCGGTTGGGCAAGCCGGTGAGCGAGTCAAAACTGGCATGCCGCCAGATCAATTCCTCGGATTCCTTCTTTTCCGAAATATCCATCATGGTGCCGGTAATCCGGATGGGCTGCCCCTGCTCGTCCCTCTCCACCACCACCGCCCGTGCCAGAACCCATTTCCATTCTCCGTTCTTGCACTTGAGCCGATGTTCGACGATGTACGGCTTTCCCGTGAAACTCGCCTGCAAGGCGGCAATCGCCACCGGCAGATCCTCGGGATGAACGCGCTTTTCCCATTCCTCGAAGCGGTTCTCGACCTCGCCATCCTCATAGCCGAGAATTTCCTTCCATCGAGAAGACAAGATCACTTCATTGGTCGGAATATGCCAGTCCCAGACGCCGTCGCGCGCTCCTTCGATGGCGAATTTCCAGCGGTCGTTGCTGAGCCTGAGCGCATCTTCGGCCAGCTTCTGCTCGGTCATGTCATGGCCCTGGACAAAAATGCCGGACACCTGGCCGTCGGCGCCGAACAGTGGCTGGAACAGCAGGTCGACGTAGATGTCGCTCATCGGCCCTTCGGGGGTCTTGTTGAATTGCACCAGCATCTTCTTTCCGACGAACGGCTTCCCCGAGGAATACACCCTGTCGAGCAATTCCAGATAGCCTTGCCCGGACAGTTCGGGGAGGGCATCCTTCACGGGTTTTCCTATCAGTTCACGGTGACCGACGAGGCCATAGTAAGCCTCGTTGACGATGTCATAGGTATGCTCGGGCCCGCGCAATACGGCAATGAACCCCGGCGCCTGCTCGAAGATCCGGCGCAGCCGCGTTCGCTCATGTTCAAAGGCCTGGTGCAGTTCGGCGATGGCCGTTCCGGGACTGGTGATGTTGTCCGCCGTCAGCAGGCCGAAATCGTGTTCGGCATTGGCGGCCTGGACTGCGCCTTGCAGCGCATAAAGTTCGCTGACGTCGATCAGCGTCTGGATCACGAATGCCACCTTGCCGTCATCGCCGGGCACGGGCGTGTTGGTCACTGTCCAGCAGCGCTCTTCTTCCGCCATGCCGTTGGCCGCTGCAGGACCGGCCACCCGTCCGGGCAGGAACATGATGGTGTCGGGCGCACCGCTTGCGAACACTTTTTCCACAGAGGCAATCAGGGAGTCGAAATCCGTGCGGCCGGAGTCCGCTGCGTCTCCGGGAAACACCGTGTGCAGATAGGCGCCGAGAATCTCCTTTCGCGGCTTGTGCGTCGTCTGCAGATAAGCTTCGTTCACCCCGATCACACTCATGTCGGGAGCAATCAGTACGTGAGGATAGGGAGCAAGTTCGAATGCGGCAGCAGCGACTGCGAGTTCATGGGTCTGTATGGGGCGCATGCTGTTCAACATTGGCGAATGGGAAAGATTCCACTTTCAAAACAAGCTCCTGAAGCGAGTCCTCACGGCAGCTGCCCGAGGCGCCTCTTCAAGCAGGCTCCTGAAACAACTGATGGCTGCTACACGATAGAGAAATTGCAACCTCAACGGTTCCCGGCCGTTTCTTTCATGGAGTGCTTTTCAATTACGCATAACGTAGTATGATTACGCAAAACGCGTAAGCGCAGATGGTTGGCGATCGCTGGCGCGCGTAGATTCGATGTTGCATGCCATGAAGGCCATGTTCTACGGAGCAGGAACAGGCTTTTCCAAAGGCAACGAATGGTGTCATACCAATGGAAGGACTTCCCATGAATACCTCCGATTCTTCTTCGTCTTCCGTACCTTCTGCATCTTCCGCCGGCGCTCCCGCCTGCCCCATCGACCACCAGGCACTCTCGGCAATGCGCGCACCCACCGGATGCCCGATCAGCCCGCGCGCCGCCGGCTTCGATCCGTTTGAAGACGCGTACCAGCAGGATCCGCCCGAATACGTGCGCTGGGCGCGCGAGGAAGAGCCGGTTTTCTTCAGCCCCAAGCTCGGCTACTGGGTGATTACCCGCTATGACGACATCAAGGCAGTATTCAGGGACAACCTGACCTTCAGCCCCTCGATCGCGCTGGAAAAGATCACGCCCACCAGCGAAGAAGCCAATGCCGTGCTGGCTTCCTACAACTATGCGATGAACCGCACCCTGGTCAATGAAGACGAACCGGCGCACATGGCGCGCCGGCGGGTGCTGATGGAACCGTTCACGCCGGAAGCCCTCAAGCACCACGAACCCATGGTGCGCGAACTGGCCCGCGCCTACGTGGACCGTTTCATCGATGACGGCAAGGCCGACCTGGTCGATCAGATGCTGTGGGAAGTGCCGCTGACGGTAGCACTGCACTTCCTTGGCGTGCCCGAGGAAGACATGGACAGGCTGCGCCAGTATTCGATTGCCCATACGGTCAACACCTGGGGCCGCCCGAAACCGGAAGAGCAGCTCAAGGTGGCGCATGCGGTCGGCAATTTCTGGCAGCTGGCCGGCAAGATACTCGACAAGATGCGGCAGGACCCGTCCGGCCCCGGCTGGATGAAATACGGCATCCGCAAGCAGGCCGACTATCCCGATGTCGTCACCGATTCCTACCTGCACTCGATGATGATGGCCGGTATCGTCGCCGCGCACGAGACCACCGCCAACGCCACGGCGAACGCGCTGAAACTGCTGCTCCAGCATCCGACCGCCTGGCGCGAAATCTGCGAAGACCCGAGCCTGATACCGAATGCGGTGGAGGAATGCCTGCGCCACAACGGCTCCGTGCCGGCGTGGCGGCGGCTGGCCACCAGGGACGTCAGGATCGGGGGCATCGACATTCCGGCAGGCTCCAGGCTGCTGATCGTGATGGCATCGGCCAACCATGACCAGCGCCACTTCGATGACGCCGACATGCTCGACATCCGCCGCGCCAATTCGAGCGACCACCTCACCTTCGGCTATGGCGCGCACCAGTGCATGGGCAAGAACCTGGCGCGCATGGAAATGCAGATCTTCCTCGAGGAGCTCACCAGGCGCCTGCCGCACATGCGCCTGTGCGAGCAGAGCTTCACCTATGTGCCGAACACCTCGTTCCGGGGGCCGGAGCATCTCTGGGTGGAATGGGACCCGGCGCAGAATCCGGAACGCGCCAATCCCGGCTTGCTGGAATCGGTATCGCCGGTGCGCATCGGCGAGCCGTCCGGCCATGCGATCAGCCGCACCGTCGTGGTCGACAGCGTCACCCCGCTCACCAGCGAGATCATGCGCCTGCGTCTGACGGCGCCGGACGGCAGGCCGATGCCGCGCTGGCTGCCGGGCTCGCATATCGATGTCGAATGCGGAACGCCGGAACTTTCCCGCCAGTATTCGCTCTGCGGCGATCCCTCCGATCCGCGCACGCTGGAGATCGCCGTGCTGCGCGAACCGGAAAGCCGGGGCGGCTCGCGCTGGATTCATGGCGAGCTCAAGCCGGGAGACCGACTCAAGATTCGCGGACCGCGCAATCATTTCCGTTTCGACGAGACCGCGAAAAAAGTCATCTTCATCGCCGGCGGCATCGGCATCACCCCCATCATCGCGATGGCGCGGCGGGCCAGGGAGCTCGGCATCGACTATGTGCTGCATTACAGCGGGCGCGCGCGCTCGACGATGACGTATCTGGATGAACTGGCGAAGCTGCATGGCGACCGCCTCCAGGTGTATGCAAGGGATGAGGGAAGGCGCAATGATTTCTCCGCGCTGCTCGCTTCCCCCGAAGCCGGCACGCATATCTATGCCTGCGGTCCGCTGAGAATGCTGGAGGCGCTGGAACAGTGCTGCGCCTCCTGGCCGGAAGACGCATTGCGCATCGAGCATTTCGAATCCAGCCGCGGCACGCTGGACCCGGCGAAGGAACATGCGTTCGAAGTGGAACTCAAGGACTCCGGCATCACCTTGACGGTGCCGGCCGACCAGACCCTGCTGGCGGCCTTGCGCGGCGCCAACATCGATGTGCAGAGCGACTGCGGCGAAGGGCTGTGCGGATCATGCGAAGTGCGCGTGCTCGCCGGACAGGTCGATCACCGCGACGTGGTCCTGACGCGCTCCGAACGGGAAGCGAACAACAAGATGATGGCCTGCTGCTCGCGCGCGGCCGGCACCAAGCTGACCCTCGAACTCTGAAGCCCGGTCCGCTGGCTGAAGGCCGGCTTCTCTGCCGGTATGCCGGTATGCCGGTCTGCCTGTCTGAATGAACACCTGTCGGCGGTCGCGCCGGCAGGTGTTCGGCCATCCCTGCGCAAACTTTTCAAGTTCGCGCCCGCGGTCCTTGCAAGGATCCGCAATCCGCCCCGGCGAGGCTTTCGCCCGATGCCTTGAGATTTATCAGCATCCGACCGCTCCGCTTTTCCGAAGCGCCATTGTCCCGCGCCCTGTCATGACTGCAGCCTGTCATGCACATAAAAATTTCTGATCCGGTGGATATATCCACCAGTTATTGCTACTCATCTTTACGCAAGGCAGCGAAGATAAAAACGCTCACGCTTCCCGCACTGCAGCATGTCTGCGGAAGCAAACGCACACGGTGGCGACAGCGCACCGGAGGAGAGACGACCGTGTCGAAGTTTTCGATACCAGCATTCTTCACAAGCATGCATCCGGCGCACAGCGCCGCCGGCTCCCTGCTGCCCGCGCCGGCAGCGGCAACCCGGGGTGCGCCGGCAGCGCACTCCGGGTTGCCGGCCCCGCCGATGACCGGAACGCCAAGCCGCTCACAGCCCGGCGCGACATTCCGCGACAGCCTGAATACGGTCGCGCGCAAGCTGAAGTCCGGCACGGATTTCGCGGGCGGCGCGAGAAAACGTTCCCATACCCCTTTCACCACGCGTACGACATCGCCGAAACTGCAGCCGGCTCCGCAGCTGCACAACAGCGATGCGCCGCGCGCGCAACTCGACGATGAACGCGTCGCTGCTCCGCCCTCGGCCAGCGCCGAGCATCATGGCCAGGCAACCCGGGCGCGCCTGACGGAAAAATTCAAGGAAAACTCGGCATTGCAGCGACTCGCCGACAAGCAGGCCTATCTCGGTTTCCTCAACATCAGGCTCGCGGCGACTTCAACGGACAAGGACAATGGCCGCGACGTTTTACTCCGGGTGCTGGAGGACATAAGCCGCGTGCCGGGCATCGCGGGAACGAAGATGGAAGCCATGCAGGGTATCGGCATGATCTGCGTGATGGAAGCGGCGATGCAGGCCTGCGGAAACGATGCGGCAGCGGCGGCGCGCGCGCTGAGCTGCCTGCGCAACATCGATCTGCTTGCCAGTATTCGCAATCCCGAGCCCATGCCGGCGAGCGTGGCAAGCCCCCGCATCAACTGCCCGGCGGCCGACGCGCCGGGAGGCCGGCAATCCGGCTTCACGCAGCGGGATCTTGCCCTCGCCTGGAAAATAGCGCAGGAACTGGAAACGACGCCGGCCGGTTTTGCCGCACTGAAGAGCCTGAGCCTGCATGATTCCACCGCTGCCGATGCGCATCCCGACATCGAGCGCCATGACGACATGATGCTGCATGCCTACCTGCAGGCATCGCGCGAAAAATGCGCGATGCTCGCCGGCCAGGGATCCGCGCTTTCGCCTTCGCCATATCAGGTGGCGCAGAGCGGCGGCACGCCGTCGACGGTCCTCGACAAGGGCATTGCCCAGATCCGCAAGCATCTCGTCGCCTCGCGCGACCATGTGCTGCACAGCCCGCAGGCGCCGTTCAAGTACGTGGTGCGGCCCGGCGAGCATGAATGGGCTATCGGATTCATCCGCAACGGCTTGTACACGGATGAGAAGACAACCGCCGACGGCAAGCCGACGCTCTTTGCGCGCATCGATGGCCGGCTCGGCAAGGTCTCCACCTGGTGCGAGCGCGCCTCGTCGGGCAATGGTGCGGCATCGACCGCTTGGCGCAAGGCGGCGCCCTATCTCCTGCCCGGCTACCGGAAATCGCCCTTGAATGCCTACAATGCGCTGGAGGCCGGCCGCGGACTCAGGAAATGCGGGGTGGGACTGGAAAATGCCAGCCAGGGCATTCTCCAGGATGCCCGCGCCTTCAAGGAACACATACTCGGCAACATCGTCAAGGGACTGAAAGCATACGGCGGCGAGGGCGGCAGCCCCTTGAGCACCGAGTCCGAAGGCAATGCTCGCGATCCGTCGGCGGCAACCATCCGCAACCTCGTCAGGCTTGCCTTGCTGACGGAGACCGCCAACAGCGCGGCGCCATTCGCGACGCTCCTGCTGGGCGCCGCTCCGGATGCCTATACGGTCGAGCAGGCCCGGCGCCGCGTGTATGCGTGGCTTGCGGGAGGCGAAGCGGGACAACGCCCGGAAACCCGCGATGCCGTCGAAAGCGCCTTGTCGGCAGCGACCCGGCCGTTGACGCTGCATCGCTTGCAGGAATGGGCGGAAGCACTGCCCGGCGGGCCGGGAAAGAAAGACATCGCGGCGCGGGAGAATCCGGCGACGGCGGTAGCGGCGGTGGCGGCTTTGGCGGCGGCGGCAAACCAGGATCCGGCCGAGCTTGCGCCGATACAAGCAAGCAATGCCGCAAAGCCTGCCGCCGGTGATGAAAAGACGTCATTGGACGTTAGGCCGGACAACAAGCCGGATCACGCGTCCGACGACACATCGTCATCGGAAAGCGAGATCCTCGATTTCCTGCGCGCCACGATCAACGAGGCCTTCGAGCCGACGGCTTCCGCCACGGAAGTTCCCGCGTACTCACTTCCCGACTGGGAGGCTTATGAAAAGGCAGTCAGGCAGGTAATCTCCGGTCTCGGCGAGCCGGCATCCGCGCCGCATTTCGGAAAGCTCGGCAACGCGCCGGACAAGCTCGGCGTGATAGGCGAAGGCATTGAACATGTGATGGCGCGCATGGAACTGGGCTCGAAGCTGTCGTTCGCCAGCGGCGGCTTCATCGGTGCCGGAGCGAAGGAGGCTACCCGCTTCCTGAGCAGCTTCGCCAGCTTCGGTCTTTTCCGTCCGCACGTGGATGCGAGCGTGATACGCAAGCGGGAGGCGGTGCTGGAAATGGAAACCTCGGCCGGCGGCAACCAGATCTTCGTCGGCACGCGGCGCTCGCTGAAGCTGCAGGGCGGCGGCGGCATCGGCGTGGGTCCGGGCTTCAAGATCAGGGGCGTGGGCGGAATCAAGGCCGGCGCATCGCTCAATGCCTCCGCCGGCATCGAAAACCCGGAGATGCGCGGTGTCCAGCTGCGCCTGCCCCGAACCGGCGGGATGGCCGGCGACCAGGCAAACAATGCCCTGCTCGGACACCTGTTCCGCAAGCATGTCATTGAACGCAACTCGCCTGCCCTGAAGCAAGACCCCGCCAGGGCGCCCGGCAAGGACGGTGACTCGCCGCTCAAGAACCTGTTGCAGGCCTGCCCGCAGCTTGCCGTGAGCATGGTCAGGAACACCGAGAGCATTGCGCGCGAAGGCATGTCCGCCGAGGGCGGCGCAGCGGCCAGCGCCGGTCCGTTTTCCGTCGGCCCGTCGATGGGAATCAGCTATGAAGCCAGGCAGGCGAAAACGCGGGAATGGATAGAGTCGAAGGCGGCGCTGAACGTCAGCAAATCCAGCCAGGGAGTACAACACACCGTGGCAATGACGGGCCAGATCCCTGCGTTGCTTCATCTGCCGTCGTCGATGAAGAGCCCGCCGGGCGAACCTGCCTCGCCCGGCCGCCTGAAGCGGGCCGCGAGCGGCCTGCTCGACGCGATGTGCGTTACCTCGACCGAAGTCGGCCGCTGGGGCAAGTCGGCCAGCCGCACGCTGCTGATCGAAAATAACGCAGTCTGTGCCGGAAGCCGCGGAGCGATCGTGCATCGCGATGCGGAGTCGTTCATCGACAGCGTAGCGCCCAGGCTCGACCGCTGGGCCGCCGCGGTGGCGAACCGGTTCCAGAAAGAGAAGGTCAATGCCGGCGATGCCTATCGCCAGGAAGCCTACGACAGGGCCTACGCCGCATTGCGGGCGCAACTCGAAGAAGCACGGAACAACGGCGATGCGAATACCCAGTACGTCGAATGCTTTGAGCTTACCGGCGAGGCATTGGAAGCCGCAAACGCCCTGCGTTCCGCAGTGACTCTGTGCGAAAGGTCGGGGGACAAGGACCGGGCGGCAGCGTATTCGAAAAAACTGGAAGCCCTGCTTGCCAGCGATGCCGCCTGGACGAATCATTTGCTATGGACGCAGCGCACCACGCTGGGCCAGGAGACGGCGGGACTGTACTTCGGCGTGTATGCCGGCAAGACGGATGCGGTATCCAGCAGCGGTATCAAGGTGTTAGGCTGATGGATAGGCTGATGGTGGATAGGCTGAAGCCGGCGCTGGCGGTGTCCATGGCCTCGCACAAGGCGCATTCCCGCTTACCTCCCTGAAACCGGCGCGCAGGGTATTCCACAACAGCGCGCCGGCAGCCAATTCAAGGAGCATGAAAACAGCAGGAAGGCGGGCGATTCATTCCTCGCTCCGCTTCACGCCGCCCATCTTCTGCAGATGGCGCATGCTGGTGCGCATGCGGCTGGCAAGCTGGGAATTGCGTGCCGGGATGTCGCGTTCGGCGATGGCGCGTATGGTGCGATCGTCGCCCAGCACCCAGAGCTTGCTGCGTGCGCGCGAAAACGCGGTGTAGAGGATGCCGCGATGCACGAAGTTGGGCGAACCGTTGGTGCAGACGAAAATCACCACTTCGTATTCGGAACCCTGTGCGGCATGGACCGTCATCGCATAGGCCAGTCCGATCGACTCGACTTCCTTGCCGGGAAAGCGGATGGCGCGGCCGTCATCGAGTTCGAGATGCAGTTCGATCACGTTGCGCCCGCTGTCGTCGAGGCTGCAGTCGCGGATGAAACCGGTGTCGCCGTTGACCACCTGTTCGGCGAGCTTGTTGCCCTCGGCATCGACGCCGTGTTCGATCAGGATGTTCTTGCGGATGATGATGCGGTCGCCCGCATGCAGGGTGGTGCCGACGACGCGCGCGCCGTCGGGATTGAGCCTTTGCCGCAGCAGCTCGTTGAGATAGGTGATGTTCCAGCCGGGCAAGTGGATGTCGCCCTTGCGGCGCGGCATCAGGAGGCCCACGCGCACGATGCCATAGCGCTCGATGGCTTTCAGGTAGGCATTGGTGACGCGGGTGATGCCGATGTCGTCCGGCTCCGGCAGGCGGTGCGAAAAGCTCACGTCTTCGCGGTTCTCGCCATCGACCTCGCCGCGCCCGGCCTGCTGCACGACGTCGAGGATGCCGCCGTCATTGCGATAGGTATGCACCAGCCGGTGATGATCGAATGGCATCTGCAGCAGGTCCTTGAGCACCTGTCCCGGACCGACCGACTGCAGCTGGTCGACATCGCCCAGGAAGATCACATGCGTCTCCGGTCCGACGGCATCCATCAATGCCCGCGTCAGCATCAGGTCGTCCATCGAAGTTTCGTCGGCGATGATGATTTCGGCATCGAGCGGATTGTGCTCGTTGTATTCGAAGCCCTCCGCCGTCACGCCGAGCATCGCGTGGATCGTGGTGGCGGACAGATCGAAGCGCTGCACGCGGGACGACAGCACCTTGGCCGCCTTGCCGGTCGGCGCGCAGAACAGGATTTTTCTTTCCCTGGCCACATGCACCAGGATTTCCATCAGCGCGGTCTTGCCGCAGCCCGGCCCGGCCGTCAGGGTATGCACGAGATGGGTGGAAGTCAGAATGCCAACGATGGCCTTGCGCTGCGACGCGTCCAGCCGGAAGGCATGTCCGTCGGTCGACAGCATCGCCTCGGCATCGGCGATCTCGCGCTCCAGCGCCGCCAGCGGCGCATCGACGATGGGCGGCGCCATCTGCAGCGCACGCACGGCGAAGTTCCGCGCCAGCGCCCGCTCCGCATTCCACAGGTGGCGCGGATAATGGCGGTCGCCGTCGATGACGATCGGTTCCTTGCGCGCCTTGGCGGCGGCCATCGCGGTGTCGGGACTGACGTCGGGATCGATCGCGCCGATGCGCTCCGACAGGTTTTCCAGGCTGAGGTAGACATGGCCGTTGCGTTCGCAGCCGTCGCGCAGCGCATGGGTGGCGAGCGCGGCCAGGCGGAATTCATGGAAGCGGGGAAAGCCGATGCCGCGCAGCGCGATCAGGTCGGCGGCGGCGAAGCCGTAGCCTTCGATATCCTGTATCGGCGCATACGGGTCTTTCGAATACAGCGCCCAGGCGGCGACGATGGGCTCGCGCTTTTCCTCGACGCGGCCGGCCAGCCATTCCGCGAGCTTGCGCAGGATGCTGTCTTTGACGCCGATGATGCCGATGCGGGTGGACAGGTCGCGATAGACCAGGCCCTTCAGATCTTCCGCGCCGGCCACCGATACCTTGCGTTTCGTCACCCGGGAGAAATCGAGCGCATACGGATTGCTGACGAGCTGGTCGCGCAGCTTCGTCAGGTCGCCCTGATAGAGGTCGACGATCTTCCTCGCGGTGGCCGCGCCGCAGCCCTTGAAGTTCTTGCGCAGGTGCCGCACCAGCGCTTCGTCATCGATGGGAATGTCGATGGCGGCGATCTCGCATTCGAACTGCTTGCCGAAACGCGGATGCACCACGACGCGCCCGTCCATCCGGTAGCGGTTTCCCTCGGTCAGGCCGACCAGGGATTCGCCGGTGACCACGAGGTAATCGCCGTCTTCGAGCTTGACGATACCCCTGCCCCAGCGCTCGTTGTACACCTGGCAGGAGGTGAGCGTGCCGGTAATCTGTTGTGTCACCGCTGTCATGCCTGTTATTAACAAAAAGAAGCCGGCAATCCCAGTGCGCTGGAATTGCCGGCTTTACAAAAGCGCATTCCCCGTGCTGCGGGAATGCGCCTGCTTCGCTCGGTACGCAATGCTTCGAATCTAGAACGGAATCGCATCGTCCACGAAGTCGTAGCGCGATGCGCTCGACCGCGCCGCCGCGCCGGACTCGCGCTGCTGGGCCTGGCCCTGTTCGGCATCGGCCTGCTGTTCGGTTTCGGCATGCTCGCCGTCAGCCTCATGCTCATGCGGGCGGCCGCCCAGCATGCGCATGTCTTCGGCAATGATTTCCACCGCGATGCGCTCGACCTCGTCCTTGCCGACCCACTTGCGTGTCTGCAGGCGGCCTTCGACGTAGACGAGCGAACCCTTCTTCAGGTACTCGCCGGCGATCTCGGCCAGCTTGCGGTACAGCACCACGCGATGCCATTCGGTGGTCTGCCGGCGTTCGCCGGAGGACTTGTCCTTCCAGGTTTCGGAGGTGGCCAGCGTAAACTGCGTGACGGCATCACCGTTCGCAGTAACGCGACGCTCCGGGTCGCGGCCGAGGTGGCCGATCAGTGTGACTTTGTTCAGTGTTGCCATTGCAATCTCCTCTGGGTTTACTCTAATGACTCTGGGTTACGCTCGGTTGATGCCAATTGCCGTTACTGGATATCAAGGCGCACGCCTTGTTCGGTATGTACCCCCGCCACCGGTATGCCTGCCTTGAGGGCGGCGGCGATGGCGCGCTTGTTCGGCGTCGGCGCCGGTGCTTCATGGTGCGTGAAGTATTCCGGCTGCAGCTTTTGCTCGTCGTCGATCACCACGGTCAGCGGGTTTCTTTTCACCGCCATGGAAAACAGCGCCGTGGTCACCCTGTCGCGTCCCGAAGTGCGCATCAGGTCGAGAATCAGCTGGCGGCCGCGCTGGGCGGCTCGCTGCAGCGCCTCATGCCGGGCTTCGAGGTGCGCGATGGTCTGTTCGACGCCGCGGGTGGCGGACTCGATGTTCCTGACCATCTTCGCCAGATTTTCCAGGCGCGCATCGAGCGGCTCGGACATGCTTTCCAGCGTGTCCGCGATCACCTGTTCGTCGTCATGCCGCTCCGCCAGCAGCTCGGCCAGCTGGCGGTATTGCGCGGCGACTTCGAACGCCTCGAAGATCGGATTCATGCAGCCATCCCGTAGGCCTCGTCATGCACTTCCAGCAAGGCCTTGCGCTGGTCCTTCAGCGCGGTGAGCTCCGCCAGCGCGTTGGCGTCCGGCAGCGAATTGGCGACACGGTAGGCAACCGAGAAGGCGCGGTACAGGTCGTCGAGATTGCCGGCGCGGTTGATCGCATCCATCATCGCGGTCTTCTGGTCGGGCGACATCACGTTGGCCGGCTGCGCGCTGTCGACGCCGCTGTTGAGCCAGCCCAGCAGCTTGCGGCCGGTGTCGACGTCGGGCCGGAAGATCTCGGCGTCGAACAGGCGGGTACGGTCCTTGCCGGCATAGGCCATGTGCTGCACGTCGAGCTCGAAGAAGGTCGTGAACTCGTACTCGATGCCGTCACGCATGATCGGCGCGAGACCGATCTTGCGCACCACCTGCTTGCCGGTGCGCTCGTCCTTCTCCTGCACGTACTCGGTCTTGGCGCGCATGGTCGCGATGATGTGGCAGCGGCTCTGCAGCAGCGCTTCCACCAGCGCATTGTGCTCGGGCGTGACCTGCCGCCATGCCTGCCAGCTGTTGCCGGACTTGTCGGCGATCTTGCCCTGGCGGTCGAGAGAACCGCCCTCGCCGCTCCAGGCATGGGTCAGGCTGTCGATGATGATGGTCGACACGCCAATGTCTTCCAGCGCATGAATCGCCTCGATGTAGCGTGCAGGCGTATACGGCGGCGACAGCGACAGCACGTCGTAGCCTTCCGGGAGCAGGTCGGCGTACAGGTCGCCGCTGCCGTGCTCGGTGTCGATCATGCCGATGCGGCCGCCCAGGCCGCTTGCAATCTGGAGAGCGGAATAGGTCTTGCCGCTGCCGGCCGGACCCGACATGCCGAGACGGAGTTTTGCGCGGCGCTTGGTCGCGCGGTGAATTTCAAATGTAGCCATGGTAAGTCGTGTCCTTTCAAGTTGCTCGTCTTCAAACTGCTCGAACTGCTCCTGACGGCCGATCTGCTCAAACCACTGCATGCCGCCATCATCCATTCCAGCCTGGCCATCCATCAAGCGATTCCAATCATTGAGATCCGTTCCGCGCTGCTGCTTCGGCAGCGCTTATTCCCCCGGCTTCTCCCTTCGCTACGCTTTCTACGCCTTCCAGTCTTCCAGTCTTGCGGCCGTGCCCGCATCAATGCAGATTCTTGATATCGGCCTGATCCAGCAATGCCACTTCTTCCGCGTCCTTGCTGCTTCCCTGCAGCAGCTGTTCGGCATGCGCCGCGGTCATGCGCCCCGTTTCGACCGCTTCGCGCAGCACCTGCTCGCGTGCCTTCACGTCGCTGCCGAGCGAAGGCGTCCAGCGTGCGGGCTCGTGGCGCAGCCTCGCTTCGAGGACGCTCTTTGCATAGAGTTCGCGAAATACCGCCTGCGCTGCGCCGACGTCGCCGCATTCGAGCATCGGCAGCACCGCACCCCATGCATGGGCCATTTCCTCGGTCCAGACGACGGAGGTGCGTTCATCGCGCGGGAGCAGCGCCCATGCCTCGTCCACGCCCGGCCGGCCGTCTTCCAGGCGCAGCAGGATTTCCTTGACCCGCAACGGACCCTGCAGTTCCAGCCTGCAGCGCGCCAGCGCGGTCATCACGTCGTCTTCGCTGAAATCCGCCAGATCGTCCGCCAGCATCTCGGCGGCGGCGCGCGACAGCGCCTGGCCGCACACCTCGGCTGTCAGCGTGATGGCCTCGACCAGTTCGCGATAGCCGATGTCACGGCGCGGGTTGCTCGATGCACCGCGGTCCTTCCACTGCGGATAATGAATTTTCGTCTTGCTCATAAATCCTGTTTACCGTTCTCGAAATTTGTCCATGTATGACGCGCCCGTCCCGCTTGCAGCACCGGGCTGGTCGCGCAAACCCACACAACATCAAGTTACCGTTCACCGCATCAGGCCTGCGACACAACCGCCGCTTGTCTGCGTCTTCCTTCCCTTTGCGAGGAGGAATGTCGATGTCTCGACGATTACCGTCCCTCCCGGCCTTGAATGGCAGGAAAAGGAGCCGCGAATCGTCTGCGAAGATGTGCGAATGAACCTCAGGTCGAACGACCTTGACGCACTTGATTTATCGGACCGATACCCCGGCCACATGAAGGACGCATGCTGTCCGGTGGTTGAAGGGATCGGAAACATGACCGGTTAAATCCACCGGTCGGCGAGAACGAAAAGCTGATGATCGAAACGGTACCGAACCTGTTTCGAGGACAGCAAGCGGAGGCGAATGGATTAAAGCTGACCATGTCGCACCAACGTCTTGAGGCTTCATCCTCTAAGCCAAAAACCCGGCAGGCATGCCGGTAAATTCTTGCCTGCGGCACACGCCAGGCCCTGTCCATACCGTTCCTTTCAGAACTGTATGCATATACAGTATTTTAATCAAACTGAGGAGTGACTACAACAAGAATTTCGATATTTGGAGCAAAAAGAACAAAGGCGTGACAACTCGGAAGCATGGACGCAACACATTGAATTTCCTCACTTTTTCCTTGCAGGAAAGGCAAGAGGAGAGTGTGCCGGCGCTCTTTTCATATGTGTTTCGAGCGGTCTTTTTCAAGTAGCCGGCTGCATATTTTTTCAGCAGGCGCAGCTATTGGAAAGTTGCATTAATTTAATTTAATGCTTGCAACAATTAAGCTTGGGAATATTAATCGCCTGCAATATTAATGCTTTATCATCCAGCACTATTAATTAAATTTAAACATTGCGATTAATTAATTAATGATATGCAAGGGGTACTTGCGACTTCGGAATTTCGCCCGGTCGTCTTGTCGCTCTATCACTGTGGCGCTGGAATTCGGAAGTCGCGTCGGATCGAAGGAATGCGCGCATGTGCCCTCAGGCGCTTTACGTCGAAAAGGCGATGTACGCGGTCAGCAGGCAGCACACGATGACGCCGTTGCCAATGGCATACGCCGAGTTCATGCCGAGACTGATCTGGTAGAGGCTGACGCCGGCATAGCGGCTTGCGGTCAGGGACAGCACTGAAAACGGCGTGACGCTTGCGGAAAGTCCCCAGCCGGCCAGAATCGCAGCCATATGCGAAATCGGCGGGATGCCCAATACCGGCGGGGTGAGCGTCGATGCGAGGAAGACCGCCGACAGCACCGGGTGAATGCCGGCCAGCGCGGCAGCCATGATGCCGAAGACAAGAAATGCCACGCCCCAGAATGGATGACCGCTCAGATGGGCGCCGATGAAGGAAACCCATGCGTCGGGAAAGGCATCGGCCATGATGCTGCCCGCGCAACCGGCAGACAGGAACAGGATGGCTTCGCTGGCAAGCGCGGGGAACAGGCGCATGCTGGCCAGCAGTCCCTGCACGCCGGCGGAGAACCTGCGGCCGGGTTCGCCCATGCCCGCGTTGAAGGCGAGCGATACCAGCGGCCCCATGATGATGATGGCGGCGGAGATCATGATCTGCAGCATCTTGCTCAGGGTCATGATCAGCACCAGGAAGCCGAGCAGCACCAGCACGACCGGGGCGGCGATCCACAGCAGCGTCGACAGCGGGGTCGCCGGCGCGGCGCGGGATGCATCGGCATTGATGCCCGCATCGGCTCCGGCATTCACTTCGGTATTCATATCGGCGTTCACACCGGGGGCCATGCGCCTGCCCGCAACATGCTGCATGATCACGCTGACCACCATGGTCAGCTGTCCAAGCGCGAGGCCGATCGGGAACACTTCCGCCCAGTGCAGGGTGGGATACAGCGCCAGCAGGATCGCCATGTTGCCGAACACCGGACTCCAGCAGCTCGCCGCCGAAAAGCCGCGCCCGACCGAGACCACGGTTGCCGTTCTCGTCTCGCTCTGCTTTTCCGTCGACGGCGCGGCCATTACGTACATCAGGTTGGCGCCGGCCAGGCCCAGAATCCCGGAAAAGAACTGGCTGGCCAGCGTGAACGCCGCATAGCGCGGCGTTCCCTTGCGTTCGCGCAGGGCGGCGCCGATCAGCTGGATGCGGGGACTCTGCACCGCGCAGCGCGCGATCAGCAGCACGCTGGCCGTGAGCGCGACCAGCATGCCGGAAACGAACACGCCGCGCTGCACCGCTGCGACCGGGTCCCTGGCGAACGGTATCACCAGCAAGCCGACCGAGAGCAGGATGAAAGACGTCGTGCGCAGCTTCTGGTTGATGCGCCCGAAGCCCGCGGCGATCAGCAGCAGCATGGCGCCCAGCATGGGCAGGTACAGCCAGGACGGTCCGCCGAAGGCGCGGGTCAGCGAGCTTGCCGCAAGCACCATGACGGCGGCAATGCCGGCGATGGTGCCGGCACCGGTATTGCTATCGGACTGCATGTTTCCCCTATCGGTTTGCCGGAGTCGGCAGGGACAGCAGTTCGTTGTCTTCTTCCTTGCGCAGCTGCGCCATGTGCATCGCGTACTGCTCCAGCCGCTTGTCTTCCTCCGTTTGCGGGACCCAGGCCGGAACGCCGACGGTGTCGCCGCCGCCGTCGACGGCGACGAAGACGATCAGGCAGCGCGTGGTCAGCTTGCGGGCGCCGGTGCGCGGATCGGTGGCCGACACTTCGACCGCGATGTGCATGCTGGAACTGCCGGTGTGCACCACGCTGGCCTTCACATCGACGACCTGGCCGATGAAGATGGGCTTGTAGAAGCGGATGCCGCCGACATAGACCGTCACGCAGTAATAGCCGCTCCAGCCGACCGCGCAGGCATAGCCGGCCTGGTCGATCCACTTCATCACGGCGCCGCCGTGGACCTTGCCTCCGAAATTGACATCGCCCGGCTCGGCGAGGAAGCGCAGCGTGATTTCGCGCGGACGGCTGGTTTCTGTTGCGGCTGCGGTTGCGTTCGTGCTCATTGAATTCTCCCTGTGGTCGGCGGCCGGCGGGCGCGCATCGGCGCGGTTCGCAAGACCGGATGCCGTTCAGTGTAATGGCTATCGGGCCTTGCTGGAATAGTTGTGCGCAATAAACGGCGTGATGGCGTCTGGGGCTGGACTGCGGGTCTGCGGGTCTGCGGGTCTGTCCACCTGGCCTTTTGTCTAGGCTTGCATCAAGTTTGCGCGATTATGGGAAAATCTTCGGCTTCGAGAGGACAAGGCCTCTTCATCTCTCCATCATGGGAAACCGCATGAAACACCGACTTCTTCAGTTTGACCGCCTGCAGCCCAGTCTGGAAGCTGCGCTGGCCGAGCGCTATGACGTGCATCCGCTCTGGCAGGAATCCGATCCCGCGGCTTTTCTCGCGCAGCGCGGCCATGAATTCGTCGCGCTGGTCACGCGCGCGGCCAGCGGCGCCGACGCCGCGCTCATCGGAGCCTTGCCTTCGCTGCGCATCATCTCCAGCTTCGGCGTGGGCCTGGACAAGATCGATCTCGATGCGGCCAGGCAGCGCGGCATCGCGGTGGGCTACACGCCCGACGTGCTCAACGATGCGGTCGCCGACACCGCCTTCGGCCTGCTGCTCGATGTGGCGCGCGGACTGTCCTCCGCCGACCGGTTCGTGCGCCGCGGCGAATGGCCGAAGAAGAATTTTCCGCTGGCGGTGCAGGTGAGCGGCAAGAAGCTCGGCATTCTCGGCCTCGGCCGCATCGGCCGCGTCATAGCCCGGCGCGCGGCGGGTTTCGACATGGAGGTGCGCTATCACAACCGCCGCCGGCTCGACGATGCGCCTTATGCCTACGAGGCCTCGCTGGAAGATCTCGCCCGCTGGGCCGACTTCCTGGTCATTGCCAGCGCCGGCGGGCCGGAAGCCCGCCATCTGGTCTCCGCGAAAATCATCGACGCGCTGGGACCGCAGGGCTTTCTGATCAACATATCGCGCGGCACCGTCATCGACGAGGCGGCGCTGGTGGAAGCGCTGGCGCAACGCCGCATCGCCGGCGCAGGGCTCGATGTGTTCGAGAACGAGCCGCATGTGCCGGAAGCCTTGTTCGCGCTGGAGAATGTGGTCCTGCTGCCGCACATCGCCAGCGCCACGCATGAAACCCGCGAGGCGATGGCCGCGCTGGTCCTGGAGAATCTCGATCATTTCTTTGCGCAAGGCGCCCCGAAGGCATCGGCGATCTGATATCCGTCCCGCCGCGCCCGCTGCATCGGGTGAGGCGGGGCGCGGACAAGCTCCCCTGGACTTGACGGAAAAGCAAGCAGGATGCGCCGGAGTTGTACTGGTGCGACGACATTCCCTGAAAAGGATGCAGGAAAGACAAGGGTTCGACGCTTTCGGCGCCCTTAAAATATTTCCTTGTGGCATCATTTGGATCGTTGCACGATCCGCTGATGTCTGCGCGTCTGCTCCGTCGGAAACGACGAGGCTTGCGTAGCCGATTTTTCGGCCTCCTTTCGGTTTCCCATCAGGCCCTGATCCATCCGACAGCATGCTTTCACCCGTCGGGCCGCCATCACAAGCGCCAAATGAATCCGTATTTTCCTCCAAGCCAGAGCCTGCCCAGCACCAAGTCCACCGTCCGCCGGGTCGCCGATTCCGCGCCCATGGTGATGTGGATGCTGGACGCGAACAATGTCTGCATCTATATCAATCCGAGCACCGCAGCCTTGTTCGACAACGGCGAGACGATCGATATTTCAGCCTGGCTGGAATTCATGCATCCCGACGACATGCCGCGCGTCCTTCCCGTTCTGCAATCCGCCATGGAAGCCAGGCGCGAATACCAGGTTCGCTACCGCATCATCCGCAGCGACGGGTCGATACGCTGGATGCTTGGGACCGGCTCGCCGCGCTTCGACGGAACGGGCACATTCCTCGGGTATAACGGCAGTGAAATCGACGTCAGCGACCACCATGCGGCGCTGGAAGAGATCAGCAAGAGCGAGGCCACGCACCGGCTGCTGACCGAAAACAGTTCCGACGTGATCACCCGTCATGATGGCGACGGCATCGTACTGCATATATCAACCTCAGTGACGCCGATACTCGGCTATGACCCCGCCGAACTGATTGGAAAATCCGCCTACGAGCATATTCACCCGGACGACAAGCATCTCATCGTCGAGGAAGTGCGCCGCCAGCTCGCCAGCGGCGACGAGGGCCGGCTGGTGGAACTGCGCAAACTGCACAAGCGGGGCCATTACGTCTGGATGGCGACGAAAATGCGGCCGCTGACCGATCCGGTCACCAGGGAATGCACCGGCGTGATCTCGGTGTGCCGCGACGTGACCTTCGAGCGCCAGGCGACCGAGGAATTGAAGAAGCGCGAGGAACGCTTCCGCAGCCTGACCACGCTGTCATCCGACTGGTACTGGGAGACGGATGAGGCAGGCTGCTTCACCTTCATTTCCGAGGGCGCGGAAAAAATATTCGATGCGCCGGCCGGCTACTTCCTGCACAAGACCCGCGCCCACCTTGCCCGCGATGCCGAAGACCCCGGCTTGCGGCTGTATCTCGAAAAACGGGCGAACAGGCAGCCGTTCCGCGATCTCCGGTATGCGGGCGTCTCGCCGGGCGACGGCAGGCTGCGCTACGTCAGCATTTCAGGGGAGCCGGTGTTTGAAGACGGCGTTTTCCGCGGCTACCGCGGCATCGGCCGCAACGTGACGCAGGAAATCGAAGTCGCCGAGCGCCTGGTGCAGCTGGCCAACGAGAACAAGGCGCTGGTGGAAAATTCGCTGGACATCATTGCGCTGCTGGATGCGGAAGGCCGCTTCGTGCGCATCAATGGCGCGCTGACGGATATCCTCGGCTACCAGCCGGAGGAATGGCTGGGCCGCCCCTACGCCGATTTTCTGCATCCCGACGAACTGCACGAGACGCGCGCGGTGGAGGCGGGCCTGCGCACCGGCAAGAACACGATACACGACCATGAAACCCGCTGGCTGCGCAAGGATGGCAGCATTGCGCAGCTGTCGCTGTCGGCGCGCTGGGCCGAAGACAGGGCGGCCCTCTATGTAACGGCCCGCGACATCACCGCCCGCAAGCAGACCGAGCGGCGGCTCGAACACCTTGCCACGCATGACACGCTGACCGGCCTGCCGAACCGGGCCTTCCTCAATGCGCATGTGCAGAAGATGATCGACAGCGCCCAGCGCGATCAGGGCGTGGCGGTATTCTTCATCGACCTCGACCACTTCAAGGAAGTCAATGACTCCTTCGGCCACGAGCCGGGCGACATGCTGCTGTGCGAAGTGGGACGGCGGCTGCAGAAGGACCTGCGGCCGGGCGACTTCATTGCCCGCCTCGGCGGCGACGAATTCGTGGTGGTGGCCCCCTGCTCCGCCGGCCGCGACTCCGCCGTCGTCATTACACAGAAACTGCTGTCGACGCTGAGCGCTCCGGTGCACATCGCCGGGCAGGACGTGTTTGTCGGCGCATCGATCGGCATCAGCATGTTTCCGGAACACGGACAGACCAAGGAGCTGCTGTTCCAGTGCGCCGACACCGCGATGTACCGGGCCAAGAGCGCCGGGCGCAACGGCTACCGCTTCTTCGAGCCGGAGATGAGCGTCGAAGCCAAGACCCGGATGAAGCTCGAGCTGTCGCTGCGCCATGCGCTGGAGCGCAAGGAACTGTCGCTGCACTACCAGCCGCGCATCGATCTCAGGACCATGTCCATCGTCGGCATGGAAGCGCTGGCGCGCTGGCGCCATCCCGAGCTGGGCGATGTGCCGCCGATGCAGTTCATTCCGATCGCCGAGGAAAACGGCCTGATCGAAGCCATCGGCCGCTGGGTGCTGGAAGAAGCCTGCACCCAGACGCAGCGCCTGCTCGCCAGGTTCGGCCGGGAGTTGCGCATTTCGGTCAACCTGTCCGCGCGGCAGCTGAAGTCGCCCACCATCGTCGAGCAGGTGCGGGGCATTCTGGCCAGGACCGGCATCCCGCCGCAGCTGCTGGAACTGGAACTGACGGAAAGCGCGCTCATCGACGACATCGCGCATTCGGCCAGCATGCTCAAGCAGCTCAAGGCCCTGGGCATACAGCTGGCGGTCGACGACTTCGGCACCGGCTATTCCGGCCTGGCCTATCTGCGGCGCTTTCCGCTGGACGTGCTCAAGCTCGACCGCTCCTTCGTGATGCATCAGGACGAGGTTGAAAACAGTCCCGAATTCATCAAGGCCTTCGTCGACATGGCGCATGCGCTGAAGATGGCGGTGGTGGCCGAAGGCGTCGAGACTGCCGAGACCCTGCAGTTCCTGCGCAATGCCTCCTGCGATGAAGCGCAGGGTTACTTCCTGGCACGGCCGCTGACGCTGGAAGCCTTCGAAGCCTACCTGGCGCGCCTGCCCGCCGCGGCGAGGCAGGCGAGGTAAGCGAAGCAGGCGAGGTAGAGAGCGGGGCAGGCTACAATGCCGGGTGATGTCGAGCATAGTCGTCGTCATTGTCATCAACCCATCACCAGACCGGCCGCGTCATGCCTTGCCGGCAGGAGAACAATTCCATGGATTCCGCACTGGAACAGGCCCGCACGCTGTTCTTTCAGGGTGTCGAACACTTCGAAGCCGGCCGGCTGGAGCAGGCCCGCGCCGCATTCGAGGCATCCCTGTCCTTCGCGCCGGGACGCCCTTCGGTGGCCGGCAACCTCGGCATCACGCTGTTCCATTTGCGCCGCCATGCGGAGGCGGTGCCGCTGCTGGAACTGGCCACCGGAGCCGATCCGGCCTATGCCGATGCCTGGGCCAGCCTCGGCCTGTCACTGGAAGCCCTCGGCCGCTGGCCGGAAGCGACGGATGTGCTGGAGCAGGCCATCCGCCTTGCGCCGGGCCAGGCCACCCTGCAATTGCGCAGGGCCCAATGCCTGCTGCGCCAGGCGCGCGTGCAGGAAGCCCTGCATGCCTTCGATCAATGCCTGGCGGCAGCCCCCGAATATGCGGAGGCCTGGAGTGCGCGCGGCAGCCTGCTGCGCGAACTCAACCGGCTCGATGAAGCCGCCGCCTGCTTCGAGAAAGCGCTCGCCTTCGGCGGCGATGCCGAACTCAACGGCTATTACCTGGCCTCGGTGCGCGGAAACGCGGCGCCGGCCGTCCCGCCCGCGCCGCCGCGCCGCTATGTCGAAGGATTGTTCGACGACTATGCGGCGGATTTCCAGCGGCATGTCGTCGGGCAATTGCGCTACCAGGGCTATGAACGCCTGCTGCGCCCTCTCGCCAATGCGCAGGGAAAATTCTCGCGGGCACTCGATCTGGGCTGCGGCACCGGTTTGTGCGCGCCGCTTCTCCGGCCGCTGGCGGCAGTGGTCGATGGCGTGGATATTTCCCAAGCCATGCTGGAACAGGCGCGCAGGCTCGGCATCTACCGTGAACTGGCGCATGCCGACATCGCCGCCTATCTGGCGGCGGCGACCGAGCCGGCCGACCTGGTGGTGGCCGCGGATGTCTTCATCTATGTCGGCGATCTGGCCGACGTGTTCAGGAACGTGCGCCGGCTGCTGTCGCCTTCCGGCCGCTTCCTGTTTACCGTGGAAGCGCCCGAGGGTGCGGGGGCCGGGCAGGAACTGCAGCTCCTGCCCAGCCTGCGCTATGCGCATTCGGAGCAGTACGTTCGCCGGCTGGCGCAGGCATCGGGCTTTCGCGTGGACGACATTGCGCGCGCGCCGATACGCCACGACCAGGGGCGGCCGGTGGAAGGGCTGTACGTCTATCTCGCATAGGCTGCATTCCTGTCTTTCAACGACTTATTCATGGGGAATGCCATGCAGGAAAGAAACGCGCAGATGGCGCTGAGGCTGCATCAGATGACCGGCGAGCCGCTGGCGCACTGCAGCTATTTGCTGGACCAGACGAAGGGCGATTATGAAACCGCGCTGAAGATTCTCGAGCGCATCCTGGAACAGCGCAAGGAAGGCGTTCCGACTCCCGACATGCCCGACGACTCCCTTGCGGCGCACGAGAACCCGCCCAGCCTCGAACAGAGAGTCGAGCAGCTTGAAATGCAGCTCGCCTACCTGACCGGCGTGCTGACGACGATGAGCGGGCAACTGTCGGACCTGCTTGGCAAGCTGGCGGATCCGGGACCGCGAGATGGGGCGAAAGAGGATTAGCAGGTCGCAGGCGCAAGGCTTGCCTTGCGAAACCCCTGCTCCCTCTACCTCGCCGCTGGCAACTCCTACCCGCACTGCCGGTAAAACCTCAAGCCTCGGACGCGGCCGGCCCCACCCAGTTATCGATATCCCGCATCGAACCCGCATTCCGCAGCCGCCACAATTGCTTGTCCTCGCCGATCAGCGCGAAGACCAGCAGCGAGCGCCCGGTCACCTCGTACACATGGCCGAAGTCGAAGGAGGGATGCTCGATGCGATCCGGTTCGTTGGTATCGATCAGGTTCACCCAATCCCTGCCCTCGGGAACGGCGGGCAGCGTGAAGTTCACCACGTCATGGTGGGCATTGAAGACGATCAGCAGCGTCGCATCCGAGCCCTGCTTCTTGATGCCGGTGGCCTGGGCGCGGCCGTCGAGCAGCATGCCGAAGCATTTCGCGTTCGGGTCCTGCCAGTGCTGTTCCGCCATTTCGCTGCCGTCGGGCGTGAGCCATGCCACATCCTTGACATTGAGCTCCTCGTTGTAATTGCCGGTCAGGAAACGGCCGCGATTGAGGATGGGGAAGCTCTTGCGGATTTCCAGCAGCTTGCGGGTGAAGGACAGCATGGTGCGGTCTTCGGCGCCGATCTTCGCCCATTCCAGCCAGGTGATTTCATTGTCCTGCGCATAGGCGTTGTTGTTGCCGCGCTGGGAATTGCCGAATTCATCGCCGGCCAGGATCATCGGCGTGCCGCGCGACAGGATCAGCGTGGCCATCAGGTTGCGCTTCTGGCGTTCGCGCAGCGCGCGGATTTCCGGATCGTCGGTCGGGCCTTCCACGCCATGATTCCAGGAATGGTTGTTGGAATGGCCGTCGCGGTTTTCCTCGCCGTTGGCTTCATTGTGCTTGTCGTTGTACGACACCAGGTCGTTGAGCGTAAAGCCGTCATGCGCGCAGATGAAATTGACGCTGGCCCATGAACGGCGTCCGCGCTTGTTGAACAGATCGCCGGACCCGGAAATGCGCGAGGCGAAATCCGACAACTGGCCTTCGTCGCCTTTCCAGAAGCCTCGCACGGTATCGCGGAACTTGTCGTTCCACTCCGCCCATCCCGGCGGGAACTGGCCGACCTGGTAGCCGCCGGGGCCGATGTCCCAGGGCTCGGCGATCAGCTTCACGCTGGAGAGCACCGGGTCCTGGCGGCAGGCGTCGAGGAAGCCGCCGCCCTCGTCGAAGCCGTAGGGCTCGCGCGCGAGAATGGTGGCAAGGTCGAAGCGGAAGCCGTCCACCCGCATTTCCTGCACCCAGTAGCGCAGCGAGTCGGTCACCATCTGCAGCACCCGCTGGTGCGACAGGTTGACGGTATTGCCGGTGCCGGTGTCGTTGATGTAGAAGCGCCTGTTGTCCGGCATCAGCCGATAGTAGCTGGCATTGTCGATGCCCTTGAGCGACAGCGTCGGGCCGAGCTCGTTGCCCTCGGCCGTATGGTTGTAGACCACGTCGAGCACCACCTCGATGCCGGCCGCATGGAACTGGTTCACCATTTCCTTGAACTCGTTGGTGAACGGCGTCTGCAGATAGGCGGCCTGCGGCGCGAAGAAGGCAATCGAGTTGTAGCCCCAGTAGTTGCGCAGGCCCTTCTCGGTCAGGTAGCTGTCATGCAGGAAGGCATGCACGGGCAGCAGCTCGACGGCGGTAACGCCGAGGGCTCGCAGATAGGCGGCCACCTCGGCGTTGGCGAGGCCGGCGAACGTGCCGCGCTCCTCCGGCGGAATCCTTTCGTTGAGCGCGGTGAAGCCCTTCACGTGCATCTCGTAGAAGACGGTGTTTTCCCAGGGCACCTGCGGGCGGCGTTCCGGTCCCCAGGTGAAGGCCGGATCGATCACGCGGCATTTCGGCACCAGGTGCGCGCTGTTGCTGTCATTGAAGGACAAGTCCTTGTCGGGCGAGTCGAGCTGGTAGCCGAACACTTCCGGTCCCCAGCGCAGCTCGCCGACCAGCTGCCTGGCATAGGGATCGATGAGCAGCTTGTGCGGATTGAAGCGATGGCCCGCGTCGGGTTCATACGGGCCATGCACCCGGTAGCCGTAGACCGTGCCGGGCCGGGCGTTCGGCAGGTAACCATGCCAGACTTCATCGGTGTACTCGGGCAGCTCGATGCGCTCGATTTCCTGCCGGCCATCGATATCGAACAGGCACAGCTCGACCTTGGTGGCATGGGCGGAAAAGATCGCAAAGTTCACACCCAGGCCATCCCAGGTGGCGCCAAGCGGAAACGGCCTGCCTTCGCGGATGACGGAAGGCTTCATGATCTCGGGGGTAGTGCCGGAGCTGACGAACGTCATTGCTCCTCCTTGTTATTAGAGTGGATTGCAGGTGAGCGTAGGGAAGAATCGGCTTGTCTTGGGATGCAGGGCAAGGCGGGAGAAGCGCCGTGTGGCGGGCTACACCAGCGACGAAGAACGCTGCCATGCGCACGAGACAAGCCGAGGCGACCGGCCATCCATCCGCAATCCGCTCCAATATGGATGGAATAAGTCAATGCCGCCGGGGAGGCCAGACGAGCCTTGGAAGGGGACGAAAAAAACGGATTCTGGCAGGCAACGCAATGCCGGGTAGCATGAAAGCGGGAATAAGGTGTTCTCGATGGAAAGACGTTCATTGAACTATGCGATATGTCGAAAGCAAACTACAGCATAGATGTTGCAAGGTTTGAATCGTTCCGGTGCTTGCACATGATCAGGAGTCGATCTGTTGAGGAAACAGTTTCCCACCGTCGCCGGCCTCCATTGCTTGTCTGAAGCGCTGCAAGGACGGCCGGGATTACTGTACGCGAAGGCCGGCTATAAACGCTTCGCTTCCCGCAGCGCCTCAACACTTCAACATTTGACGAGTCACTTCCGCAACAGGCCGGCCCCCGTTCGACCATCGGCTGGCTGATATGCGGCATGCCTATATCTCAATATCATGAATCAAAAGCGGACGCCGTACCGCCGTGCAGGTAACATGCTTTCCGTCTCCTCCAACTCTCCTTGAATTGGATTCAGCCCGCAAGCCGACAGGTCTGCGGGCTTTTTTTCGGGCTTTTTTTCGTCTTCCGGATCGGGCCTATACTGTGCGCTGTCTTCAGATCGCACTCCATGCTGCCCTGTCCATGAACTCTCCGCCTCCGGCGTCATCATCCGCTATCCATACGACCGGCCGAGGCAGCCATGTCCTGCATACCGTCGTCTATCTCGGTGTCATTGCCTGCGTGCTGCTGCTCAATGTCACCGGCAATGCGGCCTTTCGCCCGCCGCTGTCTCTGCTTTCCCTCATCGCCATCGCTCTCTCCCTGCCGCATGCGGCGAGGCTTGCGCGCGGCATCGCGCTCGGTTTCGTCGGCGGCGGCAGTCTGCTGCTGTGGCAGGCTGGGCTGGACCTGGGCGACTGGCTGCGCGCCTTCGGCGACATGGCTTATCTGCTGGCCCTGTTCGCCGCCCTGCCCGTCCTGGCCGAACCGATCCGCCTCGGCGGCTACAGCCAGGCGATACAGGCGCTGCTGCAGCGGCGAGTAAGCGGACTGGTCGGGCTCAATTGCCTGACCACCCTGATGGCCTACCTGTGCGGGTCGGTGGTGAGCCTTGCCGCCGTTCCCATCATGATGGCCTGCCTGCAGCCGGTGGTGGAGCGCTATCCGCTCGGCAACCGGATGCGTTTCATGACCGGCGCCTCGATTTCCGGTTATGTGCTGCCGCTGTTCTGGACGCCGGTATCCGGCGTGGTCGGCGTGGTCCTGCACACCTTGCGCCTGGACTGGGCAGCACTCTTCCCCCGCCTGTTCGCCCTGAGCATGGGCTGCCTGCTGATCAACTGGCTGGTCTTCCACCTGCTGGAGGGACGCAAGCCGGTCCCCCGGACACAAGCATCGGCACCCGCCTCCGATGCTCCCCAGGACCCTTCGCCCTGGCGCGGGCTGGGCGCCATGCTGCTGGGGATCGGCCTTCTGGTAGCCGCCTTCGTGCTGATCGAAACCAGGCTGCGCGTCGGCCTGGTCACGGTCGTCACGCTGGTCGCCGTGCCCGGCGCCTTCCTGTGGTGCGCGGCGATCGGGCAGGGCCGGCGCTTCATTATCGAGGGCGGGCAGGCTGCGCTGGGACGCATTCCGCGCATGGCCGACCAGTTCGCGGTATTCCTCGCCGCCGGTTTCTTCGCTGCGGCCATCAGACTGTCTTCTGCGGATGCCACCATAAACCAGCTGTTCATGCAATTGAGCGATGCCGTCGGGGCGCAGGCGCTGGCATTGATGATCCCGGCGATGACGCTGGCGGCGTCCTTTCTCGGGCTGCATCCGCTGGTCGCCATTGCGCTGCTGGCCGATTCGCTGCGTCCGGAGCTTCTCGGCCTGAGCTCCGCGCAACTGGCGCTCGCCCTGATCGGCGGCTCGGTGCTGACCTTCATGCTGGGTCCGTTCAGCGGCACGCTGGGCCTGGCGCAGACCATCTCGGGCGTTTCCGCCTTCCGCCTGTGCGCGTGGAACGCGCCGTATGCGCTCGGGTACTTTTTCCTGCTCGCGGTTTTTCTGCAGATCGCCTGAGGTGAGAGGAGTCCGCGGCAGGCATCGCGGGCAAGCTCATTCCGGCAGCAAGGTATCAGATCGCTTCGGCAATCGCCCGTCCCAGGTCCTGCGTGCCTGCCTTGCCGCCGATATCGCGCGTGAACGGCGCATTCGCCGGCCCGGCTTCCAGCACCTTTTCAATCGCGCGCAGCACCGCCGCGCCGGCTTGCGCATGGCCCAGGTGCTCCAGCATCATCGCGCCGCACCAGATCTGCCCGATCGGATTGGCAAGACCCTTGCCCGCGATATCCGGCGCCGATCCGTGCACCGGTTCGAACAAGGACGGAAAGGCGCGCTCGGGATTGATGTTGGCCGACGGCGCGATGGCGATCGTGCCGGTGCAGGCCGGACCGAGATCGGACAGGATGTCGCCGAACAGGTTGGACGCCACCACCACGTCGAAGCGGTCCGGATTCTGCACGAAATGCGCGGTCAGGATATCGATGTGGTACTTGTCCCAGCGGATCTCCGGATACTGCCTGGCCATCTCGACGACGCGCTCGTCCCAGTACGGCATGGTGATGGAAATGCCGTTGGACTTGGTGGCCGAGGTCAGGTGCTTCTTCGGCCGCTTCTGCGCCAGCTCGAAGGCGAATTTGAGGATGCGGTCCACGCCCTTCCTGGAGAACACGCTTTCCTGGAACACCACTTCGCGCTCGGTGCCTTCATACATCTTGCCGCCGACCGAGGAGTATTCCCCCTCGGTGTTTTCGCGCACCACATAGAAGTCGATGTCGCCGGGCTTGCGGTTGGCCAGCGGAGTGGGAATGCCGGGCATGAGCCGGACCGGGCGCAGGTTGACGTACTGGTCGAATTCGCGCCGCAACTTCAGGAGCGAACCCCACAGCGAGACATGGTCGGGCACGGTGTCGGGCCAGCCGACGGCGCCGAAGAAGATGGCGTCATGGCCGCCGATCTGGTCCTTCCAGTTGTCGGGCATCATTTGCCCGTGCTGCCGGTAATAGTCGCAGGAGGCGAAGTCGAAATGGTCCCACTGGAAATCGATGCCGAACTTGCGGGCCGCGGCGTCGAGTACGCGCAGGCCTTCCGGTACGGTTTCCTTGCCGATGCCGTCGCCGGCAATGACCGCGATGCGATGTGTTGTCATGAAAGATCACCTTGGACTGGGGAAGATAGGCGATGGCTGGAAAGCAACTGCCTCTGTTGCCTCACATGATACTTGCTACCGCAAGTCGTTGCCCAAGGAGGGAACACATCGAACGGATCGACGGCAAATTTCGCAGTCATTCCGGGTCATGGGAATACCTGGCCTTTCCGTCGGCGGCGATGCGGGCAAGGCTTGGCGCGGCGAGCCTGGAGCAAGGGATCCGGGGTCAGGAGGGAGCGGACAGCCCTTACCCTCAACGCGAGCGTTCGCGCTGCACGCCTGCATCAATGCTGCCATACGCCTCGATGCCGGACGCTCCTGCGGAATTGCGCGCATAGCCTCCGCAACCGGCAAGCAAAAGGATTGCCGACAATGCGACGCACATCAGCTTTCCGTTTGGGCGGCCAGGTGTCGGACGATGAGGCCGGTCCGCACTTCTCACTGCCGATCGCCTTCCCTGCGCCGGCTGTCCTGGCTGTCCTGGCTGTCCTGGTTGCTCTGACTATCGGGCGCGATGGCATCATGCAACGGCTTTTCCAACTGGTCGCCGTGCTTCTTGAGCGATTCATCGGCCGGCTGCGCCACCTGTTTCGCTTGATGCGCTTGGTGTTCCTGATGCTTGTCTTGCTGCGTGTTCATGAATGCCCTCCTGTGAATGAGGAATCTGCAAAGGCAACGTCAATGAGATCGTCAAGGATAGGCAGAAGCTTTGCAATTTAGTTCATGCGCAGACAACATGTTCCTGCTCGGGACCGTTACTCTTGGGAACGTCTTGCCTGGGGCCCGTTCACACGCCACTGGTCAAATGATGGACGAGAATCACGCCGATACTGCGTCAACAATGCGCGCAACGAATGACAAAGGCGCGGCCTTGCTGTGCTTGTTTCCTTGTACCGGCATGATGTCGCCAATCCGTCTTCAACCCATTTTCAACTTATCCCGCTAGCGGGATTTTTGCATCATCAGGACTGGCGCCGGCGTGGCAGCGCCCGGCGGCGGAGCGCGGAATTCGGCCGGAATGGGAAGCACGACCATGCTGCGGTCTCCGGCCAGGATCAGCGTCTGTCCATCGTCCGTGAGCGTGGCGCCTGTTTCGAAGGGGAAGCAGTTCTGATGGGAGTCGCTGTTCATGATCTGGGAACAGTTCGGCCTGTCATCCACTTCGATATAACCAATGACGGGAAAGTCCAGCGTTGATGTCAGCGTGGCGCCGGTGTCGAACACATAGATGCGCGCCTTGTCGGTACTGGAAGCGCTCTGGGCGTAATAGTAAGAGCGGGCGCCGCTGCGCGACATCACTACCCAATTGCCGTACCATCCGTCGGGCACGCGCACATTGCCCTTCACCGTCAGGTCGAAACCATACACTCTGTCGTTGAACAGCCAGCGGCTGCCGTCCCGGTTGACCGCATACCGATAGAAATACGTGCCGTCGTTGCCCGGCGTGATGGCCTGGAAGACGCTGTCCGTGAGTTCGTAGCGGTAAATCGGACTGTGCGGACTATAAAGACCCGAGTCCGGCCACAGCATGCGCAGTCCGTTTCCGGAGACCGCAGCCCAATCGGCAAGCGAGCCGACATTGTAAGTGTTGATGTTCAGCGCGCGGACAGCGCCGCTTTCCGGATCGACCCAGCCGTGGTCGCGCATGAACACGCTGCCATCACCCATGACAGGCAGGTTTTGCCCCTTGTTGCTGCCGGTGCAGCAGCTTCCATTTGCGGACAGGTCGATGGTCTTGAGGGTGGCAAGATCACTCAGCGCAAGATGATGCAGGCGCGACGTTCCCTCCTTGAGCAACAGCGCGCTGCGATCCGGCGTCAGGCCGATGCTGTCGATCGCGGTAAAGCTGCGGGAAGCCGCCAGCGCGAGTACGCCGCTGGACAGGCTGTAACGCATGACGCTCTTGAGATCCATGTTGACGACATAGGCATTCTGGCCAACCGCATCCCATACCAGCTGCCTCTTGCGGCCGGCCGCCGCAACGGATTGATAGCCATAGCTGCGCGGCGCGAGGGACGTGACCGTGCCGGTCGGAGAAGGAAGTCCGGCGGCGTTGCCCACGCTGACCACATGGTCGCCCGCCTCCATGGCCGGCAGCGACAGGCGCAACAGGCCGGCATTGACCCGCGTCACGGCCAATGGCGCAACACCGTTGACACGGACGCGGTCCTCGGGCTTGGCAAGCGTGTCGAAATTGCTGCCGAAGACCAGGACCTCTCCCGCGACGCCGGGCGTCAATGCCAGCAGATCGGTGTATTTGATCTGCGCCAGCCGCTTCTCCACGTTGACCACAAGATTGCGCTCGGTGACGCCGTCCGCCTGGACCCTGACGGTTGCCTTGTAAGAGGCGTTATTGGCCAGCTGCGCAAAGCTGGAAGCATCGATGCGCCAGGTGAGCGGCGTATTGAAGTCGCCGCTTGCCGCGTCAAGCCGAAGCCAGGGCTGACTGCTGACGGCGTTCCATCGGGTGGCCGTGGCGCCGGGCGCAATATTGACGGGCACGCTCTGGCTTGCCGCGGCAGCTGTCGTTTCACTATCGAAGCGCAATGTGCTCTGGGCCGGCACCACCAGGCCGTCGGAGACTGTCAGTGTCACAGGTATGGTCAAGGCTCCCGCCGCCATGTTGGCGCTCAATGCCAGGCTGGCCTTGTAGGTGCCTGCCCGCAGACTGGCAGCCGATGCCTGCAGCTTCACACCGTCTGTCGATGTTTCCGCGCTGAGCCAGCCAGTTTGATAGCTGTGGTAGGTGATGCCCGCCTGCAATCCATCCGCCCCCGCCGGCAGCGTGACGGGCACTCGCACGGCGGCACTACTTCCCGATTCAGCGGAAGCCAGATCCACGGTACCGGTATTTGTCTTCAGTGTGCCCATTACGGCGATCTTGTAGGGAATGTTGAATGGCGAGCCTCCATGATGCTGGGTGCAGGCCTTCGTGGTGCACGCCACAACCTGTACCGTCCCGCTGTAGGTGCCCGCTGCCAATCCGGTCTGGGGCCTGATCATGATTCTGGCGCTGCTGTCTTGCGGATTCACTGCAACGTCGACCGGGGTGACGACACCGGCTCCGGTGACCGATGCGCCGATATAAACATCCTGATTGATCTCGCCGCTGCCAGTGGCATTGACCACCACGGGAATGGGATTACTGCCTTCGCTGAATTTGAAGCTTAAAGGAGCGGTATTAAGATTAATCTGCAGTCCCGTGCCTTGCTTGGCAACCGGGGCGCTGCCGCTGCCGCCGTCATTGCTTCCGCCGCCACCGCCACCGCCACCGCATGCGGACAATGCGCACAACAACGCCAGAAGTACATATTTTTTCATGAACATACTTATTTATTATTGAGTTGCCAGGCATGAACTATTTCTATGTGCGACATGCCCATGCTTAAGAAAATGGATGAACGAAGAAACGGAAAATCGCAAAGTCCAACGACGTTCGCAAAGACCGAAAGTCTATCGATGAAAGTGAAGTGACGAACATCGATTAATGAAAACCTGTAATGCGCTTGACAAGTTTCGTTGTAAGTCACCAACATGAATTGCGGAAGGCATTATTAATTGGCATCGTCTCTTGCTCATTCATCTATTCAAAAGATCCACCATCGCCGCTTGCCTGTATGTATGCGCATATTCAGCGGATATCCCTCCCGCTCAATGCCGATGCCGGCCATTCATGCAAGCTGTTCATGCAAGCTGTTATAGCGCCGCGGTTGGAGCATGCGCCATCCGGCTGACCGCGCGCAGCGGCTTATGCTTATGCTTATGCTTATGCGTCAGCGCAAAACGCGAGGCGTTCAGGCATCTAAGCTGGGATGAGCATCAACCGGCCTGCAATCAGCGTCATTGACATTGGATGGGCATCATGAACGTACACACCAAGCGCATCATTTCCGGCATCGCGGGCGTGGCCGGCACTCTCTGGCTCGGCATGCTGGCCACGCTGTCGGCCAGGCAGCACCGGCTGATCTTCAATCCCGTTCGCCTCGGCGATGGCGAGCGGCCGAAGAGCGCCGGCCATCGCACGCGTTCCGTGGTATTGCGCGGCGCCGACGGCACGCGCCTGTGCGGCTGGCTGCTGACACCGAGGGCACCGGGCGTGCATCCGGCGGTCATTTACTTCGGCGGCCGCTCCGAAGAGGTGTCATGGGTGGTGCGTGATGCGACATCGATGTTTCCCGGCATGACGGTGCTGGCGGTGAACTACCGCGGCTACGGCAATTCCGACGGCGTGCCTGCGGAGCGCCACCTGGTGGAAGACGGCAAGATGCTGTTCGACTGGCTGGCGGCCCGCCCGCAGGTCGACCCCGGGAGAATCGCCGTGATCGGCCGCAGCCTGGGTTCCGGCGTGGCGCTGCAGGTGGCTGCGCATCATCCCGTGGCGGCCGTGGTCCTGATCACGCCTTACGATTCCATCCTGTCGATCGCGAAGCGGCGCTTCAGGACCATGCCGATCGGACTGGTGCTCCGGCATCGCTTCGAATCGGTGAAGTATGCCGCCAGGATCAAGGCCCCCGTGCTGATCCTGCGTGCGGAGCAGGACACGGTGGTGCCGGGCGTGCATACGGACCTGCTGGCATCCAAGCTGAGTTCAGTGCATGGCGACCATACGGTCAGCGGCTCGGATCATTTCAACATTCCCCATCTGGAGGAAACGCAGCAGCGCATCGCCGCCTTTCTCCGATGCTGGATGTTCGCGCGCCAGAACCGGCACCCCTCACCTGCGATGCCAGCCGCACCGACCGGCGTACAGGCACTGGCATAGCTGCTGCTCGTTTGTTGTTGAATTGTTGATGTACCGGTCCATGCGGCTTGCACCTGCGCTGGCGAATCCGGATTCATGGCGGGTTCGCCAGGCGACATGCAAATACTGCTGAGGCGAGAGCGACAATCCCGGCATGAGGCTTATCGTCGCTAGGCTGTGTTTGATAAGCGCCGCGAGCGGTTCGAAGTCGCGCCGAGGAGCGCACGCGTACGGACAGTACGCCGAGCACCGCAGGAGCGAATCCGGACCCAGATTACAGCAAGCGGCTTATCAAACACAGCCTAGAGCGGTTTCGCCTTGACCTGCCTGGTCAAGACGAAACCGCTACAGTTGAACCGGGGATGATGCGGTGACGACCGGCAGCGATAGTATGGGGCGATGGCGCGGGAATATCTGGAGCGTCGATCAAGATGGCGCTTGCCGCTTCGCACCTCCTTGCCGTTCATCTGCACTGTCTTCGTCGACGCGCCTTTGTCATTCGCTGCGCGCATTGCTGACGCAGTATCGGCATGACTCTCATCCGCCATTTGATCAACAAATTGTTAACTCGCACCACTAGCTTCAGGCACCCCGGTCCGGATGGATTGTCATGCAGTCGGCGAGGCTGTTTCCAGCCACGAACTCATCACGACAGCGCCCTCCCGGCCGGCGCCCCTTGGCTTGCCTGTTCCGAGCATTCGCCGCGTCAACTGTTGCCCGATACATTCGCCGCGTTATTGACGAACGTGGGCATCGCGGGATGTATCACCGCATGCTCGGTACTACTGATGCGATATGTCCAGTTCGCGATCTCCGGCGCGCCGCCAAACACATTGGTGTTTCCCGATACCGCAGATTGGTGAATTGCCCGCACGATGCCGCCTGCCCCGGAGTAGGGCTCATTGTGCATGCGAATGCCAAGTCCACCGAGGGCGTTGTTCTCGACGCGGGCATAAGCGACCGGAGAGGTGCAGAGGGTGTGGCTGCCATAAGCCGTGCGGACACCCGCCTTGTTGACCTTGGGGTGGAATCCGGCGAGATGTGAGAGACGGATTCCGGCAAAGCGTCGGCGTTCGGGTTGCACACCGACGTCTGCCAGCGTGTTGTTTGCCACCGTGAAACCGGAACATCCGCCCCACATGGAGATGGCCGTGGTGAACTTGGACGCAAAAGAACTGCACTCGATACGGTTGTAGCGAATACGGAAGTTGGCGGCAAGGGAACAGATGTTGACCATGACATTGTCCTGAATGGCGCCGAAGTCTTCCTGGGTCAGTTCACCCGGACGCAGCGCCGGGTCCGAAGCGCTCCGTATCTGGTTCGCCGCCCAGCGCGGACTGCGCAGGGAGAATCCGACCAGGCCGCTTGAGCCATGCACGAAGGAGCGATGAATCTGCGCATACTTACCGGCCAGCGGACCGGTCAGCCACACGACGAAGTAATGGCGGTACACGTTTTCGTCCTCGGGAATCGGGCCGGCGCTGGCCCCTCCGGGATTGCGGGGAACAAGGATCGACGGACTTTCCTTGGTGCCGATTTTCCCGTGCGATCCATAGTAGCGCGCCAGGGTGAATTGATCGACGACCGGATGGGAATAGGCATTATTGCCAAAAGCGTCGAAGCCGATGGCCTCTTCCGTGATATCGGTCAGGATATTGCCTTCGATGACGGTATCCAGGTGCGATTGGTTGTAGGCACGCGAATGTTCTTCGCTGCCCGGCTTCGGTATGCCGTGAATGAGATTTGCGATCCCGGTGACTCCGCCATGAATGACGTTGTTGATGAAATGGTTTCCGTAGCCGCCGTTGCACTGGAAATTGCGGCCGACCGACTGCCTGCACCGATTGTGTTCGATCAGCGAATCGTTCATGTCATTGGCCATCAGCGCATACCTGTGGCCGCTAAAGTCATTCCAGCGCATGCTCAGACGATTGAACCCCTCATCAAGTGCGAGCGCCTGCAAGAAAACTGATTCGGACTTGGAATTGCTGAAAGTGTTGAACCAGAGTAGAAGATCGTTGACGTAGGCGGAAACGATCTGCCGTGAAGCCTGCTCGAAACAGCAGTTGTAGATTTGCAGCGGCAGCCTGGTTTGCACCGGATGACGGCCCCTGAAGCAATGATCGCCATCGCTGAAGATGGTTACTTTGCGCTTTGGTCCGGAGGTCCGCAGATCCAGCACCTGGTCCAGCTCGGTGACACCGGGAAGAAGTTTGATCGGGCGTCCGTCCTGCAGCGATGCCTGCACTGCCTCTGCCAGGGCTTGCGGCAAATTGGAAGCAGGGCGGCGGTAGTTGCTTTGATTGAGCACTCCCATCATGACCGCCTTCTCGCGGTCGCGCAGCCGTTCCCAATCCGCGGCGTTCGTGATGTATGCCGCGGGGCTCATTTCCGGCGCGCCGGTCTCGAGCAATGAGGCGGTAGTGCTTTGCGCTTCATCGCCTGTGCCGCCGCCGCACGCGCCGAGCATGAGACCGGAGCCGCCGGCGATCAGGAGACGGCGTCGCTTGGCCTGCGCCGGACTGAGCAGGATATTGGATGCGGGGATGAGAGGTGTTCGTCGATCTGGCATGAGTTCATCCTTCTTTGTTCAAGGGGCTGAGATGCAATCGAAGCGGCAGCGCAACCGCGTGCCGCCATTGGAAGCCGGCAGCAGACGTCGACATGTCAACTCGTCGCGACGGCAAGGGTTGCTGGCGGAGACGCAGAGATTATTGAAGAAATGACCACGAAAGTTTCTAAGTTACAAAATCTTTCATTCGCGCGGAACCGCGGATTTGCAAGTGACTGTTCGGGAAAGCACTCAAAGGAACCTGGGCTATTTGCCGCGTCGTGCAGTGGAAAGCCTGTGAATGAAACGGATGGCGTCACCCTTCGAACATTTAGATATGTCCATTTAGATATGACCATATGCACGCTCCGATGCATACCTCGACTTCGCAGACGCATGCGCGGGCGATGCATGGTCAGTCAAGACGCGCCGCCGGCATGCCAGCGAACTCGCAAAGCGGCGATGCTGAGTTTGAGCGGACGTTTGGAACACGTGCCGCAGGACAGTGTTCGATGTTGCCCGTTTCTCCGGCGTAGCCATTCCAGTCAAGATGGACCGGAGTTTTTACAATGACAGTGGCGTGGCCATCGGCACCGGCGCAGCGTGTCGTACGAGTCGGTACTCGCCATTCTCGCCATTGCGCGGTCGCCGGAACCCCGCTATCGCAGCTGGTCCGGCTGCCGACAGGGTCAAACCAAACCAAATTAGGGATCCGGCCCGAAAATAGGTTGGACCGACCGAACCTATTCGCCGAAGTGCCTGCCTACCCAGCTGGCAACGCCCGCGACCGACCGGAATTCGCAGGCGGCGCGGCAGGCGATCTGCGGATGGCGCTGGCTAAGCATGCGCGACAATGCATTGCCCGGCCCGAGTTCGAGCGCGATCGTGATGCCGGCCTCCGCGAAGTTGTCCATGCACTGCTGCCAGACGATGGTTTCCGAAAGCTGCCGCGCCAGCGTATCGATCGCCCGTTCCTTGTCGCGGATGTTTTCGGCGGAGATGCCGCAGACGACAGGCAGGTGCGGGTTGGAAAATTTGCGCTGGCGCAGTTCCGCAAGAAACGGCGCGACCGCGGCATGCATGAGCGGCGTATGCGAAGCCACTTCCACCGGCAGCGCGGTCACGCGCGCGCCGCGCTGCTCAACCGACTCGCGCACGGCATCGGCATCCTGGCGCAGGCCGCCGACCACCGCGCTGTCTTCTCCGGTTTCGATGGCGATCGACATCGCAGCGGGCGCGAGCATCTCCCGCAACAGCGGCAAGGCAATGCCGGATACCGCCAGCATCGCCTGCGGCTGCCCCGGCTCCTTGCACGCATCCATGGCCGTGGCGCGGATGGCGGCGAGTGCGATGGCATCCTGCGCCGCCAGGCTTTCCGCGACGGCATAGGCGGTCAGCTCGCCGATGCTGTAGCCCGCCACGAGTGATGGCATCGGCAAGACATTCCTTACCGCCTCCCATGCCATGAGCGAGGCGGCAACGATCAGCGGCTGCGCGCTCCGGTTCGCATACAGCCGTGATGCCTCATTGAGCGCCTGTTCCGGCGGCATGCCTAGCGCTTCCCGCAGCCGCCATTCATCCGCAAGCAGGGCCGCAGGCCCGCCATTGCCGAGCACGTCGAACATCTGCGCATGCTGGGCGCCCTGCCCCGGACAGAGAATCGCAAGACGCCGGCTCATGATGCGACCGCGGCTCCGCCCTCGTGCGCATGCCGCATGAATTTGTGCACCAGGCAGGCGGCGCCGAGCAGGTCCGCCGCTCCGCCCGGCGACAGTCGGGCCGCGACAAAGCGCTCATGGCAGGCGATCGCATGCTCGCGCCAGTCCGCCGCCGCCGTGCCGCCACGGGACAGGAATCCGGCGGCGCTCTCCCTGACCAGGCGGGCCCCTTCATTGCCGCCGCGGAAATACACGTTCGTGTCGCTGATATGCGCCATCAGGGCGAACAGCGCATCGATGCGCGCCCTTTCCCAGCAGGCGCTGGCAGCCAGGGTGGCCTGCAAGGCGGGCACGGCCACGTTGAAGACGGACGGCAGGCCGAGCGCGGCTTCTTCGCGCGCGCCGGATGCCGCATGCTGGCGCGCCACCTGCAAGCCATGCGAGTCGCCGGTATGCGGCCGCGCGTGCATTGCCAGATCACGGCCCCAATTGGAGACGAGCGCGGCGCGGAGGTTGTCGCCGCCAAGCGGCACGCCGCGCGCGTGACAATCACCGGCGGCGGCGCACAGCAAGCCGAGTGCGAAGATCGCGCCGCGATGGGTATTGATGCCGCCGGTGGCTGACAGCATGCGGCTTTCCGCATCGATGCCGAGCTGTCTCAGCACGGGGAACGGCGCGCCCTCCATTCCAGCTTCCGTGATCCGGCTGAAGTAGCCGCGCAGGGAAAACAGGCTGCGGAAGAAGGTGTCCGCATTCATGTCGTCATGGCTGCCGTTGTCCACCAGCGATACCAGGCCGGGTTTGGGATAGAGGGTCAGTTCATCGTAGAGACTGGATACCGCGATGCGCGCGGCCCGCAGGCAGAACTCGCGCCGTCGCTGCGTTGCTCTTACAGAGGGAATGACGAGCAATGCAGAGCGGGCCGCATCGGCCGCCGGGGCAGTCATCACGCCGGCGCTCGTCATGCCGCCTCCAGCTGCGCACGCAGCTCCGCCATCTTCGCCAGCCGCACGCCGCGGTTGTCTTTCGCCAGCACCCGCATTGCATCGCTGGCCGCCGCGGCGTTTGCCCACTCCTTCCATGCGACTGCCTGGCCGTCGGGAAAGACGAGTTCGCCATCGAGGGGAAGCCGCTCCGATGCGGCGCCGAGCAAGCGCATGCCTTCATCGAGCTGCCGCAGGTTTTCGGGAGCGAACAGCAGGTCGATATCGGAAGCGGGCGTGAGATAAGCCTGGCCGGTGAGCGCCTGCAAAGCGAGCGAGCCATAGACCCGCAGCGACAGCCCGGCCGACGCGGCTTGATCGGCGAGCCGCGACAGCGACGACTGCCATGCGCCGGGCGCAGAGTTGATCACCTGCGCAACCGGAAGAGGATTCTCGACACGCCGCACCGCACTGCGCGCCACCCGCAAGCCGATGCGTCGCCTGGCGGCGCTTTCCCGATCGGGAGGCAGCGCCAGGCCAAGGCAGCATTCCTCGCCGCCGGCATCGGCATCCGGCCTGCGCGCGATCAGCGGCCAGTCGGCCTGGCGCCACTGCCGGACGGCGGCGATGCATTCGTCAGCGGCGGCGGACTCCGCCTCCTGCCATCCCTCGGGATGCAGCCAGACCAGGCTATGCCGCGCGAGCATGGCTGTCGGACAGCACGGCCTGCACCACGCGCTGCGCCCATTTCCGGCCGCCGCGCTGCGCGCCCAGTTCATTGCGCCGGTCTTCCGGGCGTGCGCACGCGAGTGCTTGCTGCAGCTGCGCGGCGAGGTCGCCTTCCCAGATGGCTTCGACGCCGCCCATGGCGAGGTAGTTATGAGCGCCGGGCGCAAACACCGGATTGTCCTTGGCAAGCTCCGTCAGCCGTTCTTCCGCCACCTTGGTGATGCGCGCCATCGCCGGCAGGCCCATCACGCGGATGGTGGACTGCGGCAATGCATAGCAGGCATCGGCCATCAGGCCGCTGGTGATGAAGCCGCCCGACAAGGCCTGGTCGTATACCAGGCCGATGACGGTATGGCCGCACCGCCGCGCCAGGTCGATGCATTTGCCGAGATGCGCCATGTAGCTGTTGATGCCGAGCATTTCATCCCGGTGGCGCAGGCGCTGGCCCTGGGTGTCGATCAGGATCACGATCGGCCGCCGCTCATGGCTGCGCACGGTGTCGAGCACCGCCTTTGCCTGCGCCAGCGCGATCTCGACGCCGATCGGCGTATGTCCGGTGGTGCCGATCACGGTGACGGTCTGCTCGCCCGCGCGGGCGGTGCCCGAAAGAAAGTGCTCCGATTCGCGGATGTCATGCCCGCCGGGGAAGAGTTGCGATGCCAGTTCCTGCCAGTTCATGCCGGTACTCATGCGTTTGCTCCTGTGCGACGAGGTTTTGCGAGTTCGGTGAACGCCTGGGCATCCAGCATCGGCACCTGGGCCGGCTGCGCGATGCCGAGATCGGCCCAGACCTGCATCGGTTCGCTGTGCCGGCCGAAGGCGGCGAGCCGGTGTTCCAGCATTGCCTGCTCCGCTTCCAGCTCCTGCAGCGTGAGCGCCACGCTGTCCTTCGCCAGGCGCTGCAGCGAATCCGACGCGGCGGCGCGGAAGGCGGCGATGTCGTCGGGCACGATCGCATCGCAGTCGCCCAGCAGGTAGCGGTGCTTGCCGCCGGTGGTGCGCCACACCAGGGCGCGGTCGCGGGAATCGAATTCCTCGACGCCGGCAGCGGTTTCGATCACTTCCGGGCCCGACATGGCCAGCCGGCCTTCTTCCGACATGATGATGGCATTGGCGCAGCGCGCCACGATGCCCATGCCGCCGAAGCAGCCGTTGGCGCCGCCGATCAGCACGATGACGGGAATGCCGGCCTCGCGGGTATCGAGCAGCGCGCGCATCACTTCCGATACCGCGATCAATCCGGCATTGGCTTCATGCAGGCGCACGCCGCCGGTTTCCAGCAGCAGCACGACGGCGTCGACGCGCTCGGCAATCGCGCGCTTGAGCAGGCCGACCAGCTTCGCGCCATGCACTTCGCCCACCGCGCCGCCCATGAAGCCGCCTTCCTGCGCCGCGGCCATCACGCGCCTGCCCTGCAGGCTTCCGGCGCCGATGACCACGCCGTCGTCGAAGGCGACCGGCGCGTCGAGCTGGGCCAGGTGGGGACTGATGAAGCGCGCCGCCGGCGGCAGGTATTCGGTGAAGCTGCCGGCATCGAGCAGCATGCGGATGCGCTCGCGGGCGCTGGCTTCGAGATAGCTGCTCATGACTGTCCTTCCAGTGCCGATTCGGCGGCCTGATCGAGGCGCAGGCTGACCACCGCCGGCGTGGCGCCCATGTCGTTGATGGAGATGCGGGTATCGGCCAGCGGCCAGCGCGCATGGAAGTCGTTCATGACCGCCTGCCAGATGGCGCCGAAGCCGACCGCGGCGGTCTTGATTTCGATTTCGCAGGCGCCGTTCAGTGCGGCCGGCTCGATCAGCACTTCCAGGTTGCCCGAGCCGACCACGCCGACCAGCTGCGGCTGCGCGGTGTTCCGGCGGTTGCCGTTTTCGAAGCGGAATGTCAGGGTTTCCATAGGGTTTGATGATGGTGGTTGATGGGGTTGCGGATTCCGGTCGCTTCCGTCAGGGACGCCCGGCGCGGTGTGCGGATGGTTCGATGCGGCTCGATGACGCCCATCCCTTTTCCACCGTCCCGCCTCGCCGGCCGCCCTTGAAGGAGCAGGAGCCTTCCTTGTGCGGCGCAGCTTCCCTTAACGGATGCAATGCATATCTGCTCACCAGTTCCTGAACCGCTTCGGCGGGTCATACAGCCCGCCGGACGCGCGCACCAGGTCCTTCATGTTCTTCGCCGCCAGCAGATCACGCGTGGCAAGCCGCTTGTCGATGCCGAGGTCTTCCGCGCGGCGGATGATGCCGCGGTCGCGCAGGTTCTCGACCATGCGCCGGTCGCGCCCCAGGCCGACCGGGGTGTAGCCGGCCACGCCGCGGATGGCCTGCTCGCGCTCCTCGTCGCTGCGGCACAGCAGCAGGTTGGCGATGCCTTCCTCGGTCAGGATATGCGTCACGTCGTCGCCGTAGATCATCACCGGCGGAATCGCCATGCCTGCCTGCTCGGCCAGCTGCCAGGCGTCGAGCCTGTCGACGAAGGCCGGCTGCATGTGTTCGCGGAAGGTTTCCACCATCTGCACCACCAGCTTCTGGCCGCGCGGCATGACGTTCCTGCCTTCGCGCGCCTGGGCGCCCGCTTTCAGCCAGGCCGGGCTGACATGGCGGCGTCCGCGCGCATCGGCGCCCATGTTGGGCGCGCCGCCGAATCCGGCCACCCGCCCTAGCGTGGCGGTGGACGAGTTGCCCTGCAGGTCGATCTGCAGCGTCGAGCCGATGAACATGTCGCAGGCATAGTGACCGGCCGCCTGGCACAGCGCGCGGTTGCTGCGCATCGAGCCGTCCGGTCCGACGAAGAAGATGTCGGGCCGCGCACGGATGTATTCCTCCATGCCGAGTTCGGAGCCGAAGGAATGCACCGACTCCACGAAGCCGGCTTCGATCGCCGGAATCAGGGCCGGATGCGGATTCAGCGCCCAGTGGCGCGCAATCTTTCCCTTCAATCCGAGCGACTGCGCATAGGTCGGCAGCAGCAGTTCGATGGCGGCGGTATCGAAGCCGATGCCGTGATTGAGCCGCTCGACCTGGTACTCCGCGTAAATGCCCTTGATGGCCATCATCGCCATCAGCACCTGGATCTCCGAGATCTGCGCCGGATCGCGGGTGAACAAGGGTTCGATGTAATACGGCGTCGGCGACTGCACCACGAAGTCGACCCAGCTGGCGGGAATGTCGACCCGCGGCAGCGTGTCCACGATGCGGTTGACCTGGGCGATCACGATGCCGCTCTTGAAGGCGGTTGCCTCCACGATGGCCGGCGTGTCCTCGGTATTGGGTCCGGTGTACAGGTTGCCGGCGCGGTCGGCCGCCTCGGCCACGACCAGCGACACGCGCGGCGTGAGGTCGATGAAGTAGCGCGAGAACAGCTCGAGGTAGGTGTGGATCGCGCCGATGTTGAGCTTGCCGGCCGCCGCCAGGCGCGCCAGCCGCGCCGCCTGCGGCCCCGAAAAGGAGAAATCCAGGCGCGAGGCGATGCCGCGTTCGAACACATCGAGATGCTCGGGCAGGGCGATCACCGACTGCAGCATGTGCAGCTGGTTGACGCGCGACGGATCGAGGCCGGCGAGCGCCTTGCCGAGAAAATCGGCCTGCTTCTGGTTGTTGCCTTCCAGGCAGACCCGGTCGCCGGGTTCCAGCACCGCATGCAGCAGGTCGGCGATGCGTTCGGCCGCGCATACCTTGCCGGACAGCCCGCCGGCGAGCGCGGAATGCGCGCGCGCCAGGCGGTCCGCCCGATTGCATTGCTGACGGTTCCAGGCGTGATCACGCGCTCCCATACTGCATTCTCCCGTTGAAAATTAAACTCAATCGATCTTGACGTTGGCGGCCTTGACCACTGTTCTCCAGCGTGCGATCTCGCTCGCCAGCATGGCGCCGAACTCTCCCTTCGACAGGGTCGGTGTTTCGGAACCGGCGTTCTGCCAGTTGGCCTGCAGTTCCGGCGAAGCCAGCGCCTTCTTCACTTCCGCCGCCATGCGTTCGACGACATCCGGCGGCGTGCCCTTGACCGCGAACAGACCGTACCAGGTCGAGACCACATAGTCGGGAACACCGGCTTCGGCGGCGGTCGGCACATCCGGGAAACCCGGCGCGCGCTTGGCGGATGCCACCGCCAGCGCCTTGATGCGGCCGGCCTTGATATGCGAAGCGGAGGAACCCAGGCCGTCGAACATCATGTCGACCTGTCCCGCCACCAGGTCCTGCAATGCCGGGCCGGCGCCGCGGTAGGGAATATGGGTCAATGCGGTCTTGGTCTGGATCTTGAACAGTTCGCCGGCAAGATGATGCGAAGTGCCGTTGCCGGCCGAGCCGAAGTTGACCTTGCCCGCGTTCTTGTTGGCGTATTCGATGAAGGAAGCCAGATCCTTCACCGGCACCCGCTGCGGATTGACGACAATCACCTGCGGCGGCGTGGCGACCAGCGCCACCGGGATGAAATCTTTCTGGATGTCGTAGTCCAGCTTGGGATAGATGGAGGGTGCAATCGCATGATGGGCGCCGCCCATGAAGAAGGTATAGCCGTCGGGCGCCGCTTTCGCCGCCACGCCGGCGCCGAGGTTGCCGCCCGCGCCGCCGCGGTTGTCGATGATGATGGTCTTGCCGAGCTGCTTGGTCAGCTGCGCCGCCAGCGGCCTGGCGAAAGCATCGGTGCCGCCGCCGGCGGGGAACGGCACGACGATGGTGACCGGCCTGCTCGGCCAGGTATCGGCCGCGCACAAGCCGGAAAAGGAAGATATGGCCAGTCCGGCAGCGAGGAAGAAAGCGTGTTTGAACATCATCATTGTCTCCACCAATAGAAGGTTGGTTTGTCAGCGTGGTAACTGCGGTTCCCTTTTTAGGGCTTGTTATGGACTTTATCGTATACTTGCAGCAGCTCTCTTGTATACACAAAGCCCCTCCAAGGATACATAATGCCTGACAAATGTCAAACTACCGTGAGGCAAGTAGTGCAACTGTTCTCTCTGCAGGGGACCAACTGATAGGTTGCCGCAAGAACAACACGTCCCGCCTGCCTAGCCTTGCCGGCATGCGATCGAGAAAAATCCGTGAAAAACAGTAAAGACCAGATGACAAGCCGTTCCCATTCCATGCGCGACGCCATCGAAGAACAGATTGCGGTCGGCGAACTGCGCCCCGGCCAGCACCTCGACGAAACCGAACTCGCCACCCGCTTCGGCGTCTCGCGCACGCCGATCCGGGAAGCCTTGATCCAGCTCGCCTCGATGGGGCTGGTGGTGATCCGCCCGCGCCGCGGCGCCGTTGTCGCGGAAATCGCGCCGCAGCAGCTGGTGGAAATGTTCGAGGTGATGGCGGAGCTGGAGGCGATGTGCGGCCGCCTCGCCGCACGCCGCATGTTTACCGAGGAACATGCGCAGCTGCAGAAGGCGCACGACGCCTGCAGGGAGGCTCATGAAGCGGGCGACTCCGACGAATACTATTACCGCAACGAAGCCTTCCACGAACAGATCTACGCTGGCAGCCACAACGCCTTCCTAGCCGAGCAGGCGCGCAACCTGCACCGCCGCCTGCGCCCCTACCGCAGGCTGCAGCTGCGCGTGCGCGACCGGGTGGCGACGTCGTTCTCCGAGCACCAGGACATCGTCGATTCCATCATCGCCGGCGACGGCGAACGCACCGCCGCGCTGCTGCGCGATCACATCATGATTCAGGGGCAGCGCTTCGCGGACCTGATCGCTTCGCTCGCGCATCTGTCGAACAAGGCTGCGTGATGCGGCAGCCGCGATACGGATACCGGCGTTAATCCATCCATGGAACTCAACTGGATCGATCTTCTGCTCGGCGCGCTCATCCTGCTGAGCATGGCCATGGGATGGCGCCGCGGCTTCCTGCAGGAGAGCGCCGACCTTGCCGCCTGGCTGGCCGGCCTGCTGCTCGGACTGCACCTGTATGCGCCGGCGGCCCGATGGCTGGCGGGCGTTTCCGGCTGGCCCGCTGCCTGGAGCCGGCCGGCCGCTTTCCTTGCCATCTTCTTCGCCGGCCTGCTGGCGGTGCGGCTGCTGGCCGCGCTGCTCCTGTCGCACCTGTCGCACCTGTCGCACCGCTCGCGCCTGCCCCGGCAAGCCCACCTGCATTCCGCCAACAAGGCGCTGGGCGTCGCGCCCGGCTTCGCCAACGGCCTGATCCATGCCATGGTGGCCGCCGCATTGCTGCTGTCGGTTCCCCTGCCGCAGGACATGCAGCGCCAGGCACGCGACAGCGAACTCGCCAACCGCTTCGCGGGCTATGCCGAAGTGGTGGAAGCCGCGCTTCTGCCGGTATTCGATGAAGCGATCGGCAAGACCATGAACATGCTGACCGTGCAGCCGCAGTCGTCGGAAATGGTGAAGCTGCCGTTCCGGATCAAGGAGACGAAACCGCTGCCGGAACTGGAAGCGCGCATGCTCGAACTGCTGAACCGGGAAAGGCTCGCCGCCGGCCTGAAGCCGCTGACGATGCATGCGGAGCTGACCGCGGTGGGACGCGCGCACTCGGCCGACATGCTGGCGCGCGGCTATTTCTCGCATCACTCGCCGGAAGGAAAAAGCGCCTTCGACCGGATGCGGGCCGCAGGCATCTCCTTTCGCCTCGCCGGCGAAAACCTGGCCTTCGCGCCGACGGTGAAGCTGGCGCATACCGGGCTGATGAATTCGCCCGGGCACCGGGCCAACATCCTGCGGCCGCAGTTCGGCAAGGTCGGCATCGGCATCATGGATGCGGGGCGGCGGGGCATCATGGTGACGCAGCAGTTCAGCAACTGAGCAGCAACTAAGCAGCAACCGAGCGGCAACCGAGCGGCTGCATGGCGCGGCCGAGCTCCGGTCCGAAGCGAATACCGCTTTATCGCGCGGACTTGCGCTATCCTTGCTGCCAACATAAAAAAGCAGGGAGAGTGCGTGGACCGTCATGTCTATGAAGGCCTCGTCGAAAGGCTCGAGGCGCAAGCGGAAAACAATCCGGCTTCATTCCAGACCAGGGTGCTGCTGATCAGCGTCGCCGCCTACGCGGCGCTCTTCCTCGTGCTGGCGGCGCTCGCCGCCTTCATCTACATTGCGTTCGACTGGGCGCGCAGCGGACATCGCGCCAGCATGTTCACGATTGCGATTTTCGGGCTGACGCTGGTCCCGGTCTTCCTTACCGTGCTGCGCATGTTCTTCATGCGGCTTCCCGTACCCGAAGGAAGGCGCATCACGCGCGAAGAAGCGCCCCAGCTGTTCGAGGTCCTCGACAAGATGCGCCGCAAGCTGAAGGGACCGCCGATTCATCATGTGCTGGTGGACGAACGGTTCAACGCCGCCGTCGCCCAGTTGCCGCGCTGGGGCTTCTTCGGCGGCCACACCAATTACCTGATGCTCGGCCTGCCCTACATGCTGGGCGTTCCCGCCAGCGAGATGCTGGCCACGGTCGCGCATGAATACGGCCACCTCAGCAACAGCCACGGCAAGCTGGGCGCCTGGGTGTACCGGCAGCGCCGTACCTTCGGCGCCTTGCATGAGCAGGTGGACGATTCCCGCGACAGCAGCTGGGCACATGCGTTTCTGGCCGCATCGCTCGACCGCTTCATGCCTTATTACTATGCCTATACCTTTGCGCTCTCGCGCCAGAACGAGTACATCGCCGACCAGGCGGCGACCCGGCTGGTCGGTGCGCAAGCCAACGCAAGCGGCCTGGTGCGCGATATCCTGCTCGGACGCTGGTTCGATGAATCCTTCTGGCAGGGCATCTACAGCCAGGCCCGAACCGCGCCGCGTCCCGCCGTGGCGCCGTACGCATCGATGCGCACCGCATTCAAGGCGGCCTATCCCGAATGGGCGACGGCGGAAAGACTGACGCAGGCATGGCGCGAGAAATCGGGATGGCATGATACGCATCCCGCGCTGCGCGACCGGGTCGAAGCCACCGGCCAGTCTCCGCAACTGCCGGCGCCGGTTGACATGACCGCCGCCGAAGCGCTGCTGGGCGCCGGCATGGCAAAACGGCTGATCCAGGAATTTGACCAGGCCTGGTGGGATGCGGAGAAAAAGGAATGGGAATCGCGGCACCGCCACGCCGTCCGGTCCAGGCAGCGATTGCAGGAACTGTCAGCCGGGCAAATGCAGGCGCTGCCCCTGCACGATCTGCAGGAGCTTGCCTTGCTGAAGGCGGAGTTCGAGTCGCGGCAAGCCGCCAAGCCGGTACTGGAGCATCTGCTGGAGCAACCCGGCGGCCCGTTTCCCAAGGCGGCCTACTCCTACGGCCGCATCCTGCTCGATGAAAAAAATGACCGCGGCCTGGACTATCTGGTCACTGCCGCGCAACACGATCAGCGGCTGATGGAAAGCGCGGCCCAGGCCGGTTACGACTATCTGCGAGAAAGAAGCGGGGAAGCGCGGGCCAGGGACTGGTGGGAGAAACTGGTGCCGCAGGAAGTGGAACACGCGTAATGCCTATGGACCGAAGCGTCGGTGCGGTTCGGGCGAGGCGGGAGGAGCGCCGTGTGGCGGGCCACACCAGCAACGAACAACGCGGCCATGTGCCCAGGGCAAGCCGAGGCGACCGACCATTCACCTGCACTCCGCTCTAGTCTCCGCCGCCGTCTCCGCCTCCCCCATCGCCGCCGCAGCCATCCCCGCCCATTCCGCCTGCGCCCCCTCCCTCTCCGCCGCCACCGGCCTCGTTCCCGCCCGGCATGTGCTCCCCGGCGTACGCGGTGGCGAAGAAATCATTGAACGCCGCGGATGAAATCAATCCCGCCAGCAGCAGGCCTGCCGGCGTCATCGCCTCCGGATAGCTGGCGCCGCCGGACATCAGGCCGCGCGCATCGAGCTTCACATAGCCGATACGCCCGCCGCTGACCAGCCAGCCGTGGCCTCCGGGCAAGGCGAGCTGCTGGTCCAGGAGAAACAATGCCGGCAGCACCGGAGCCGCCGGCGACAGGCCGGCGATGATCCGGGCCTGGACCAGGCAATTGGCCGCGGCCTGCTCCCATTCCGAGCGCATGCGCGGCGCGTGGTCGGTGACGGCGGATGGAAAGTGATGCGCGCGCAGGCGGTCCAGTCCATCCCTGTCGAGGGAAGCCCATGCATCCCACAGCACCTGTGCCGCCAGCGACGGCAACGCGCAGGGCCGGTCGGTCCGGGAGAGGCAGTCGAAATACGTGAGCAGGGCGTCCGCCACATGCGGCATTGCCCTCGAATCCGCGCCGGAGCCGGGATGCAGCCTGGAGAGGCGATCCAGCCAAGGCATGTCGAGCCCTTCCGGCAGCTGGGCGATTGCGGCGTAGCGGCTGCCGGCGCGCAAGCCGCTGCGCGGGCGCCTGATCCGGTTCCAGAATGATTTCATGGCTTTGAGTAAGAGTTCAATCGGCGTTGTTACTCTCGGATCATCTTTTCGTAACGGCGTTCCCGCTTCGACCTATGGATCCGACCCGAGAAATGCGCCATTTTTCGGGTCGGATCCATAAATGGAATATCTGCCGGAAGGGGGTTTATGCGTCTGCACAAAAATCAGGAATGCGAGCCAAGCGATTTCCATGTGCCTGCCAGAAGACGATAGGCGGCTTCACAGCGTCCGCAAATCCGCCACCGCCTCGGCGCCGAAACGCTCGTCCAGCAGGAAATCGACCAGCTTGCCCGCGCATTCCGCAGGGCTGGCGAGCGAACCGTCGCGCTTCAATCCTTCGAAGCGTTCCCGCAGCGGGAAACGTTCCAGCGGCGTGGCGCGGATGGCGGCCTGCATGTCGGTGTCGATGATGCCCGGCGCCAGGCTGCAGATGCGCAGCGCCGCCACGCCGTCCAGGGCCGCGGCGCGCGCATGATGGTCGAGCGCGGCCTTGGTCGCGCAATAGACGCTCCAGCCGGGATAGGGGCTGCGGCCGGCGCCGCTGGAGATGTGCAGCACCCGCACCTCGCCCGCGTCCGCCTGGGCGCAGACCGCGTCGGCCAGCATCAGCGGCGCCGTCACATTGACGCTGACCGCATGCGCCACCGCCAGCGGGTCCTGCACGCCGAGCGGACCGACCGGCTGCACCAGGCCGGCATTGTTGATCAGCAGGACGCGGCTGCATCCGGCAAGCCGCCTCGACAGTTCGCCCGCCGCCAGCCAGCCGGCCAGCGCCGCCGGATCCGACAAGTCGAGACTGACCTGCTCCAGCAAGTCCGCGTGTCCGTCGGCATTGCCGAGCGCCTGGCGGGCAATGCCCAGCACGGGAATTTTCCGCCCCAGCAGTTCATTGCAGATCGCGGCCCCCAGGCCGCGGCTGTGGCCGGTCAGTATTGCCTTCAACATGTTGACTCTCTCCAGTGATGTTCTTGGTCACCCGCCCGCCGGCGGCGCCGATGCCCTTCATGACGCAAGCCGCGGCTTCGTTTTCGGAAATCCGATTTTCCGAGTCTAGCCAAATTGGCCGTGGCTTGCAGGCCGGCAGGGCGCGTGCATGTGTGCATGATGACGTCGTTGCCGGGCGCAAGATTTGCCCTCGGCAAGCCTCGCCACCATGGAAAGACATCGCTGGAACATTCCGTTGACCCGCGCATCGAATCCCCTTACTGATTAATGGACTCATGAGGATGATATGAACGCTACCTGGATCCTTTCCGCTAACGCAAGCCGTGCGAGGTTCTTTTCGCAAGGCAATCTGACCGAACCTCTGGAAGAAATCAACGACATGGTTAACGAGGCGTCGCGCCTGAGGATGGTGGAAACCACCGAGTCCGACAAGCGCGGCCCGACCGCCGGCACGAAGAGCATGCACAATACCGGCGGCGCGGTGCCGAACAAGCTCTATGAGCCGCCGACCACGCCGGATGTGCGCGAGGCGGAACTGTTTGCAAGGGATATCGCCAGCTATCTGCTGGAGAACCAGCGCGACGGCCGCTTCGACAAATTGTCGGTGGTGGCGGCGCCCCAGTTCCTCGGCATGCTGCGCAAGGTGCTTGATCCGCAGGTGAAATCCGCCGTCAACCTGGAGATTGACAAGGACTATACCCAGTTCAACCCGGGCCAGCTGCTCGACCAGATCCAGACCTACAAGGACAAGAGCTAAACAGTGACGGCAAGGAAATGCGACTGCGCCGGTTGCGTCGGCCGCGTATCCAGCCTGCATTTCCAGCCTGCGTTTCCCCTCCAATACGCGGTGGCGGTTGCCACCGCCCTGATTCCTCTCCGGATCTTCCCTACTATCTTCCTGCATACAACTGGCGGCAACCACTTCCTTCTCCATCTGTCCAAGACAAAGTCGCGTCTACATTGAACGCGATCAAACAGGGCTGCGGTAAATTCCCGCACGATGTCGGCAGCAACCTGTCGAATGCAGGTACGTGCACATACATGCACGTACCTGCATGCGGCCCGACTGAGGCCGGCATGTTCGTTTCCCTTCTTTCATTGCGCTCAAGGCTTCCTGCATGATCCTTTATCGCCTGCTGATCGTCGTTGCGACCCTGCTGGTCATGGAAGTCGCGGTCACGCTATTCCATCGGCATGTGATGCATGGCTTCGGCTGGGGATGGCATGCATCGCATCACCACTCGGGCAAAAAACCGGTCTGGGAAAAGAATGATTTGTACGCGGTGGTATTTACCGGCGCCACCATCCTGCTGTTCGCACTGGGCGACAAGCATGCGCCGCTGTGGTGGGTGGCTTTCGGCATCACTCTGTATGGCTTGCTGTACGGCATCCTGCATGATGTGATCATCCATCGCAGGCTGCCCTTCAAATGGAAGCCGCGCAACGCCTACCTGCAGCGGCTGATGACCGCCCATTACCTGCATCATGCCGTCAAGACGCGCGAGAATGGCGTGTCCTTCGGCTTCCTGTATGCGCCGCCGCCGGACAAGATACGCGCGCAGCTGCGCCGCAATGGTCCGCGAAGATGAGCGCCTCCACGCAAGGCCGCATAGGCACGGCGCTGGCGCTGCTGATCATGGCCGCGTGGACCGCGCTGCATGTGGCCGGCGTATTCTTCATTGATCTCGGCAACGGCGCGCAATGGCTGACCGCCCTGCTGATGGTCATCCTGCTGATCTGGCTGTCGGTCGGGCTGTACATCGTCGCGCATGATGCGATGCATGGTTCGCTCTGGCCGGGACAGCGCCGCGCGGGCGATGCGATCGGCACGCTGGCGCTGTGGCTGTACGCCGGCTTTTCCTACCGGCGGCTGTTGCCCAAGCACCAGTCGCATCACCGCCACCCGGGCTCCACCGATGATCCCGACTTCGCGCCGGAAACGCCGCACCGCGCGCTGGCCTGGTACGGCCGCTTCATGAAGACCTATCTCGGCCGGCGCGAGATGCTTGGCATTGCTGCGCGCGCGCTCGTCTATCTTCTGCTCGGGGCGAAGCTGCAGAACATCCTGCTGTTCTTCGCGCTGCCCGGCCTGCTGTCATCGTTCCAGCTGTTTTATTTCGGCACCTTTCTTCCGCACCGCCATGCGCAAGACGGCAGCACGCCGCCCTTTGCCGACCATCACCGGGCGCGCAGCAATGAATTCGGATATCTGTGGTCGCTGCTGAGCTGCTTTCATTTCGGTTACCACCATGAGCATCACCTGCAGCCCGGACTGCCGTGGTGGCGCCTGCCCGGAGCGCGCAGACGATGAACGGCATCGCATCGGCACCGCGCCCCTCGGGCAGCCCGGTGGTTCGCCCCGCCGCCCGCCACATCGTGCTGGCGACCACCGGCTCGCTCGGCGACCTGCATCCCTTTCTCGCACTTGGCGCCGAACTGAAGCGGCGCGGCCATCGGGTGACGCTGGCCACCAGCGCCGTTCATCGCTGCCATGTGCATGAAGCTGGGCTGGACTTTCATCACATGCGTCCCGATCCGGAAGACACGCCAGCCTTTCATGCGCGCTACATGCATCCGAAGACCGGCGGCGAATTTGTGTACCGGCACTATCTCGGGCCGGCGATCCGGACCAGCTATGACGACCTGGCGCGGGCCGCCAGGGATGCCGACCTGCTGGTCAGCCAGTCGCTCATGGCGCTGGCCGCGCCGCTGGTGGCGGCCAGCACCGGCATCCGCTGGGTGTCGGCGGTGCTGCAGCCGATGTCCTTCTTCTCACTGCATGAACGGCCGAATTATCTGCCGCTGCCTTTCCTGTCCTGGCTGTGCGGCCGCTCGCCGGAACTGCATGGCCGGGTCTTTCATTACGTCAGGAAGCACACCGAGGAATGGGTGCGTCCCGTGCTCGACCTCAGGCAGGAACTCGGCATAGCGCGGCCGGATCATCCGATGTACGAAGGCCAGCATTCGCCGAGCCGGGTACTGGCGATGTTCTCGCCCCTGCTCGGCAAGCCGCAGCCGGACTGGCCGCAGCCGGCGGTGCAGACCGGCACCGCGCTGTACCGGCAGGAGCAGGCGATGGCGCCGGAGCTGCAGCGCTTCCTGCGGGAGTCATCGCGACCGCTCGTCGTGTTCACGCTGTCGTCCGCGGCAAGCAATGATGCCGGCGATTTCTACCAGACGAGCCTGCGCACGGCGGAATCGCTCGGCGCGCGCGCACTCCTGGTCATGGGCGGACTGGCCGCGGGCAGTGCGCTGCCGGACCCGTTGCCGTCCTGGGCCATGCGGGTGGATTACGCCGCTTTCGAACAGGTATTTCCGCATGCCGCCGTCATCGTGCATTCCGGCGGCGTGGCGACTTCGTTCAAGGCGCTGCAGGCCGGCAAGCCGCAGATCGTGGTGCCGCATGCGCATGACCAGCTCGACAATGCGATGCGCCTTGCCAAGCTGGGCGTGGCCGAGGTCATTCCCGGCAGGCGTACCGGCGCGGGCAGGCTGCGCAATGCCTTGCGCAGGGCATTGACGGATACGCACAGGCGGGAGCGGGCCGCGGCCGCGGCGCGCGAAACGCACCGGGAAGACGGCGTGGCCAGGGCCTGCGATGAGATCGAGGAGCAGCTCGGCCATGCATGACCTGATCCTGATCGGCGGCGGACTCGCCAACGGCCTCATCGCATGGCGGCTCAGGCAACTGCGGCCGGCGCTGCGCATCCTGCTGGTGGAACGGGACGGCGCCCTCGGCGGCAACCATACCTGGTCGTTCTACCAGGAAGACCTGACCCCGGCCCAGCATGCCTGGATTGCTCCGCTGGTGGTGCGCCGGTGGCCGGGTTACGAAGTCCGCTTTCCCTCGCATGGCCGCAGGCTGCACACCGCCTGCTACAGCATCGACTCCGAGCGCTTCCGCCAGGTATTGATGCAGGACCTGGGCGAATCCGTGATGCTCGATGCCGAGGTCGGCCGCATCGATGCCGACGGCGCCGTCATCAATGGCCGGCACCATGCGGCGCGGGCGGTCATCGACGGACGCGGCCATGAATCGTCCGCGCACATGCGCCATGCCTGGCAAAAATTCCTCGGCCGCGAAGTCGAGCTGAGCCGCCCGCACGGCCAGGCGATGCCGATCATCATGGATGCCACCGTCGCGCAGCGCGACGGCTACCGCTTCGTCTATACGCTGCCGTTCGACGAGCGCCGCATCCTGATCGAAGACACCTACTACAGCACCTCGCCCGCACTGGATGCGGATGCGCTGCGCCTGAATCTCGATGCCTATGCCGCCAGCCGCGGCTGGCAGATCGAGCGCGTGGTGCGCGAGGAAACCGGAGTGCTGCCGATCGCGCTGTCGGGCGATATCGAGCGCTACTGGGATGACAAGCCCGACGCCGTGCCGCGCAGCGGACTGCGCGCCGGGCTGTTCCACGCGACCACCGGTTATTCGCTGCTGTTCGCCGTGCGTCTGGCCGACGGCATTGCGGCGCTCGATGAGAACGCCCTGCAGGCGGACACCCTGTATCGCCATATCCGGGAGGTTTCGGTCGAGCAGTGGCGCACCCAGCGCTTCCTGCGCGCGCTGAACCGGATGCTGTTCTTCGCCGGCGAGCCGGCGCAGCGCTACCGGATACTGCAGCGTTTCTACACCCTGCCGCAACAGCTGATCGAGCGCTTCTACGCCGCCCGGCTGACACGGTTCGATCAACTCCGCATCCTGTCCGGCAAGCCGCCGGTGCCCGTGGCGGCCGCGTTGCGGGCGCTATGCGATCTTCGAAAGGAACCATCATCAAAGCCGTCGTGATTGGCAGTGGATTTGGTGGCCTCGCCCTGGCCATCCGCCTGCAGTCGGCAGGCATACCGACCCTCGTCCTCGAAGGCCGCGACAAGCCCGGCGGGCGCGCCTATGTCTATGAGGACGAAGGCTTCACCTTCGATGCCGGCCCGACCGTCATCACCAATCCGACCGCGCTGGAGGAATTGTTTGCGCTGTCGGGCAGGAACCTCGGCGACTATGCGAAGCTGCTTCCGGTGAGCCCGTTCTACCGGCTCTGCTGGGAAGACGGCTACCGTTTCGACTATGTCAACGACCAGCAGGAGCTGGACCGCCAGATCGGATTGAAGTCGCCGCAGGACGTGAACGGCTACCGCAAGTTCCTCGACTATTCGAAGGCGGTGCTGGAAGAAGGCTATGTCCGTCTCGGCCATGTGCCCTTCCCCGATTTCCGCAGCATGATCCGCGTGGCGCCGCAGCTGATCCGGCTGGAAAGCTACCGCAGCGTCTACGGCATCGTGTCCCGCTTCATCCAGGATCCGCACCTGCGCCAGGCATTCAGCTTTCATTCGCTGCTGGTGGGCGGCAATCCCTTCGAGACCTCGTCCATCTATGCGCTGATTCATGCGCTGGAGCGGCAATGGGGCGTGTTCTTTCCGCAAGGAGGCACCGGTGCGCTGGTGCGCGGCATGATACGGCTGTTCGAGGACCTGGGCGGCGAGCTGCGGCTGAATGCGCCGGTCGACGAGATCTGCGTCGAAGAGGGCCGCGTGACCGCGGTCAGGCTGCAGTCCGGTGAACGCCTGCCCTGCCTGTTCGCCGCCAGCAACGCCGATGTGGTGCACACCTACGACAAGCTGCTGCGCAACGACGGCTTCGCCCGGCGCAAGGCGGCCAGCCTGAAGAAGAAGCGTTTCAGCATGTCGCTGTTCGTCATCTATTTCGGCCTGCGCGGCGTACGCCAGGATCTGCAGCACCACACCGTGCTGTTCGGGCCGCGCTACCGGGAACTGCTCAAGGACATCTTCCACGGCGAGGAGCTGCCGGAGGATTTTTCACTTTACCTGCATGCGCCGACGGTCACCGATCCCTCGCTCGCGCCGCCGGGGCACAGCGCCTACTACGTGCTGGCGCCGGTGCCGCACCTGGGCCATGCGGAGATTGACTGGGCGGCCGAGGGCCCGCGCTACCGCGACCGCATCCTCGACTACCTGGAACGGCATTACATCCCCGACCTGCGGCGCGATCTCGTCACCTCGCGCATCTTTACGCCGTGCGACTTCCGCGACGAGCTCAATGCCCATGTCGGCTCCGCCTTCTCGCTCGAGCCGGTGCTGTGGCAGAGCGCCTATTTCCGCACCCACAACAAGGACCAGCAGATACAGGGCTTGTACTTCGTCGGCGCCGGCACCCATCCCGGCGCGGGCGTCCCGGGCGTGGTCGGCTCGGCCAAGGCGACGGCCCGCATCATCCTGGATGACTATCCGGCAAGGAGGGCCGCCTGATGCAGGACCTGGCCGCTTACAGCGAAACCACCATACGGCAGGGATCGAAGAGCTTCGCGAAGGCCGCCATGCTGTTCGATGCCGAGACCCGCGCCAGCGTCATGATGCTCTACGCATGGTGCCGCCACTGCGACGACGTGATCGACGGCCAGGCGCTGGGCCATGGACTGCAGGCGCTGACACCGGAACAGAAGCTCCTGCAGCTTGGGCTGCTGCGGCAGGAAACCGAACGCGTCTGCGCCGGCCATGGCAGCGACATCCCCGCCTTCGCGGCGCTGCAGCAGGTGGTGCGCAAGCATGGCATCGCCAGGCGCCATCTGTTCGACCTGCTCGACGGCTTCGCGATGGATGCGGAAGAGGCGCGTTTCATCACCCTCGACGATACCCTGCGCTACTGCTATCACGTGGCCGGCGTGGTGGGCGTGATGATGGCGCGCATCATGGGCGCCGAGGATGAAGATGTCATCCATCGCGCATCCGACCTCGGCATCGCCTTCCAGCTGACCAACATCTCGCGCGACGTGATGGACGACCTCAGCATCGGCCGCTGCTATCTGCCCGAGGAATGGCTCGCGGCGAAGGGAATACCCAGGGAAGAACTGCAGCTGCCCGCGCATCGGGACAGCCTGCATGCACTGGCCAGCGAGCTGGTGGAACTGGCCGAGCGGTATTACGACTCTGCCCGCGTCGGCATCGCGCACCTGCCCTGGCGCTGCGCCTGGGCGATTTCCAGCGCATTGCTGATCTACCGCGATATCGGGCTGCAGGTCAGGAAGGCCGGCACCCATGCCTGGGATGGGCGCACGCAGGTATCGGGCAGCCGCAAGCTGTGGCGGCTGTGCCATGGCAGCGTGATGGCAACCCATGCGCTCAGCCGCAGGCAGAGCGCGGACATGGCGCCGTCGCGTGCCGGCTTGTGGACGCGCGCCGGCAACGAGGCCTGACGCGGGCGGCTTTCCGTCGGCTGCATGCCGGGTTCAAGTCATAACATAACTTGACTTGACTCGGGGGTCCGATGGACCGGGCCCATGAATTCTCCGGATCAGAAGGCGCGTCAGGCGTCGAAGAGAATGCAGCCGAATGGCGCATTTGCCGGCGGCAGGCTGGCAGGACCATTCCCGGACAAAGGCGGGCCATCCAGTGCCGGCCGTGTTGATTGGTGCGAGCTGTTGATATCCGGCGGCAGACTACTTGCCAGGCCGAAATCCATTCTGCCTGACCGCATTACTATCTCCCTTTGCCTTGCGGGTGTGCAAAGGCGACCTGTGTTGCCAGGAGTATCCTCGTATTGCCACCTTCGTATTCGCATCGTGGTCAGGATACTTCGCACGATTCGTCAGCGATGACATCGCCTGTCCGATAGCGCGGAGAAGGGATGTCGATCTTCTTTTTTGAATCCCCATTCAGGAGCAATGACAGCGGACGTCCGCCTTACGCATCCCGTATTCCCGCTCCATCAACATGAATAAAGGCCGGAACATGAACAAGGTCGAACTTGATCAGCAGCTCAAAAGATGGGCTCGGATGGGCTACAGCGCCAGGGGCGTGATTTATCTGGTGATCGGCGGTCTGGCACTGCTTGCCGCTTTTGGAGAGCGGGGAGGCAAGACCACCGATTCGAAAGGCGCCATACTCAAGATTCTTGAGCAGCCTTTCGGGAGCGTGATGATTTTCCTGCTCGTCGTCGGCTTGCTTGGCTATTCCACCTGGCGCCTGATCCAATGTTTCAAGGATCCTGACGGCCATGGGTCTTCAGGCAAAGGCCTGGCTGTGCGATTCGGTTTATTCCTCAGCGCCGTCACGCATATCCTGCTGGCCTTCTGGGCCGGCAAGCTGTTGATGGGTACCGGCGGCGGTGGCTCCTTGCAAGATGGAGGAAGCAGTTTCATGACGACGAACCTGGGCCAGATCGCGCTCGGCATCGCCGGGTTCGGCGTGATCGCAACGGGCTTTGCGCATATCTATAAAGGCGCCACCGCCCGCTTTGAAAGATATATGAGCATTCCGGCCGACAAGCGGAACTGGGCTAGGCCGGTTTGCCAGTTCGGACTGATTGCCCGGGGCGTGGTCTGGCTGATTATCGGCTGGCTGTTGATCAAGGCGGCGTGGCTGGCGAAAGGCGGGGAAATAGACGGCACGTCCGAAGCGCTGCAGGCGCTTCGCGACCATTCCTATGGCCCCTGGTTGCTGGGTATCGTGGCCGCGGGGCTGTTCGCCTTCGGCGTCTACAGTCTGCTGGAAGCGGCGTATCGCCGGATAGACACCTCGATCACCGGGCCGGGAAGGCGATGACAGTCGTTGCGGCGCCGCTCGCAGCCAATGCGGAGCGGCGTTCATGACCAATTGTCATCCGGCTTCTTGTCGAGCCGATGCGCGGCGTCAACCACATCCTGCAACTCGACCGGGTCGCTGAACGGATCTTCATCAAGCGCGACGACGCGATTGAGTTCCTTTTGCCAGCGGCGCAGCTCCTGAACGTAGGGCGCGTCCGGCACTCTTCGCAGCTCGCCGCCCTCTTCCACCAGATCGCATATCCCGTTGTGCAGCCATTCCCCGGTATGCCAGTCGGGCATGTCGACCGCGGGGAACAGGCAGATGCCTTGCAGATCCATGCCGCGCGCCACCGCGGCCAGTCCCTCCTCCATCACATCCTTGAGCCACTCCGAACGGCCTTGCCCCATGCCGCTGGTTTCGCCGATGATCATCGGATGCCGATAGCGCTGCCATACGTTGCCGAGCAGTTCGCAGAGCGGCACGATGCGGTCGTCGTGGGGATCGAGCGCGGCATGCGGGCCGTGCTCGCGGTATTCCATCTGGCCGAATGAATAATTGTTGGCGCCGACGATATCGAGAATCTCCGGCGACCCGCCCAGTTCCGGATGCTCCCGGCCGCAAAGAATATCCCAGGCGAGATAGGTATCGACCTGGGTTTCATGACGGGCGGCATCGATGAGATCGGGCCGGTCGCGCGGAGCCACCACGTGCACCAGCGGGTCGATGTTGACCATGCGCGCCTGAGGGTCCACCTCGCGAATGGCCTTGGCGCCGGCGATGGCCGCACGGCAGAGGGCGACACGCAATTGCATCCGGTCCTCCCGGCTATTGCGATACGGCGCCACCCAGCCCCACTCGCCGCCGCAGAAGGAAAAGAAGGTGATCTCGTTGATCGGCGTGAAGAAATGCGGGCCGGGCAGTTTGGGCACGACATATTCGGCGGCGGCCCGGCAATACGCGGCGAAGCGTTCGGTGAATGCCGGCGAAAAAGGATCGAGATCATCCGGATAGCCGTAATGACACAGGTCCCAGATCGCGACCACCTTGTTGGCCTGCATTGCCTGGATGAACGGATCCACCACGGAAAAATCGAGCTGGCCATGCCGATCGACGAGCGGCCATGGAATGCCTTCCCTGGCCACGGCAATGCCGAAGTCGTGCAGCAGGCGGTAGTCCTGCATTGCATGCAGGTCATGCCGGGTTTCCGCGACCAGATTGCGGCGCTTGCGGTCCTTCCACAGGAAGGTCGAGCATTCGAAGCCCGACATGAAGAAGGTGGGAAAGATGCCGGGATGCTTGGCCATGAATGGCTCCTGCACGAGGTGGAATAGCAATGACCCCGATTGACGGCTTAAGTTGCTGCAGTGCCTGCAATGCCTGCACGGCCAGCACAGGCGGAATCGATCTAGACGGCGGCCGTCACGCCGCGAAAGAACGTATGCGCCAGGTTCTGCAGCACTGACGCATTGGCTTCGCCATTGATGGCCGCATGGGCGGCCTGCAAATAATCCTGCACCTTGCGGCGTGCGCTGCGCACGCCGATGCGGGCGACGATATTGGTGCCGTCGTCATTCGCATCCTTGATATCGTCGAGCATTTGAAAGGCGAGCCCGAGATTGGTGGTGAAGCGCATTACCTTGTCTTCCTGCTCCGGCGTGGCATGGCTGACCAGGCAACCGGCTTTCGCCGCGGCCTGGAACAGGATGCCGGTCTTGAGCTGATGCATGTCGGCAATGGCGGCGGGATTCGGAATGTCGCCCTTCGATTTCAGGTCGATGTACTGGCCGAGCGACAGGCCGTTCGGCCCGACCGTGGTGCACAGCAGCTGAATCAGCTTGAGCCGCAGATCGCCGGCCAGCATGTCATGCGAGGCAACGATGCACTGGCTCTGGGTCAGCAGCGACACCGCCGCCAGTATCGTCAGGCTCTCCCCGTATTCGATATGGGTGCACAGGCGGCTGCGGCGCTCGCGGTCGTCGTCCATGCAGGGCAGGTCATCCAGGATCAGGGAGGCGCAGTGGATCATTTCGATCGAGCAGGCCACCGGCATCGCCGCATCGTGCGCGCCGCCGAGAAAGTCGGTGACCGCCAGGGTCAGCAATGGCCGGATGCGCTTGCCGGGGGCCAGCACGCTGTAGCGCATTGCGGCATTCACGGGCGAGGGATGAGACGAGGTGAGCAGGTCGTCAAGATGGGAATTGATCAGCAGCCGGGTCTCCGTCACCCAATCGTGCTCGGCGCTGACAGCAATGTCGCTGGCTAGCATGAATGCGGAATCCGCTTGTCAATAATGGGCATACCGGTTTCCCTCCTGTCGTCCCTGTCGAAAATCATAGCTGCAGGCCTTCACCCTGTCGCAAGCACTCAATCAATCGTTGACGCCTGATAAGAGGCGTTCCTGGCAAAAACTTTTTCGGTGTCCGCGAAGCGCGGCAAGCGCCCCGCTCATTCTTGTACGCGCGGGGACGCTGCGCGGATTCAGCCGCTGCGGGCGCAGCGGCTTCCGGTCAGCGGCTGTAATCGCCGGCCGCGCCAAGATCGTTCGGATCGCCGCTGTTGCGCGCATCGCGGTTCTTTTCCACCTCGGTGGCATGGGCCGGATCGACGAAGCCGGTGGCATTGCCGGTACCGGTGCCGCGGCCGCTCGATTCCTGTTCCGGGGGCAACGGCGGGGTCACCGCTTGCTTGGCATCCTGCTTCTGCTGGCCGTTCTGGCTGTCATTGGTCTGCATTGGGTTCTTCCTCATGGTCATGCCGGCGACAGCTGCCGCCGATGCCGGCTGTTTTTCGTGGCGGCGCGATGCAGGCGGTTGAAACCGTCGGCAGGAACGGATAACCGGATGCGGTGCGCGACACTTGAAACTTAGACACCGCTTATCCAAAAGGTTTTTTGTTCATGACAAACATTGGACAAAAATCATCGAAAAATACGAGGGCGCAAGGGAATTATTTGTTGCGCAACATGAGCACGACGACTGGCGGATGTCTATAATCCCGGCTGAACCGCACCTGTGATCTATTCCAGCCATACAAGCCCAAACCCGCTGCCTTGGCCGGAAGCCGTGAAATCGCGGCCACTTCAGATCTGTTCGTAATCCAGTAAAACAATGCATTGCAAGCATTGCAATGTTTCTTATCGACATTGCATGGCTATTGTTTATTTATCACAATCGCTTTCAACTAATGCAAAACAACACTGCTGATGACGACTGACGACCGTACGAAGCTTATCTCCCAGCTACTGGCCCTAGATTCGCCGGCAACAGGTAACACGAGTGCCGTCACGGACCGGGCCGTCTGGCTTTGGGAAAGATTGGCAAATCAATTAACACCGCTTATCGGACAGATGGGATTTGAATCCTTGTATGCTCGCGCCGTTCATTTTTCGCAGTCGGAGTGTCGGGGCCTACCCGCCTTCGAGTTCGGACAGGAAATAGACTTCCTTCAGAAACTCAGACAGGACCTTCTCGGTCTGGAGTATGACATTGCGGAACGGTGCAACACTGCCTTGCTGACCCGGTTCATCGAACTGGTCGCGGCAATGATCGGTGAAGCATTGGTGGGACATATCCTACAGTGCGCCTGGGACGAATACAGCGCCCAGCGCGGCACTAGGGAGTTTCAGAATGACAAATAAAGTAACGCTCGAGAAATTGCCGACCGGAGTGCCCGGACTGGATGCCCTGCTGGATGGCGGTGTCGCCCGGTATTCATTCAACGTGATCACCGGCGCGCCGGGCAGCGGCAAGACAACGCTGGCGCACCAGATCATGTTCGCCCTGGCCAACCCCGGCCGCAAGGCACTGTTCTTTACCGTGATGGGCGAGCCGCCGCTCAAGATGCTGCGCTATCAGCAGCAGTATTCCTTCTTCGACCTCGGCAAGGTCGGCTCTTCCATCCGCTATCTGAACCTGGCGGACGACCTGCAGCGGGAAGGCTTCGATGGCGTGCTCGAGCGCATCCTGAAGGAAGTCCGCGATTTCGGGCCGGAGCTGATCTTCGTCGATTCCTTCAAATCGGTAGTGCAGGCGACCAAGGACATCGTGCAAAGCACGGCCAGCCTGCAATACTTCGTGCAGAGGCTGGGCGTCCATCTTGCCACCTGGCAGGCCACCACTTTCCTGCTGGGCGAATACGCCGAGGCGGCGCAAGAGGAAAATCCCATCTTCACCGTTGCCGACGGCATCATTCACCTGAGCCAGACCTTCGAACAGGATGAAATGGTGCGCAAGATCAGCGTGGTCAAGATGCGCGGCACCGCGCATCTGACCGGCCTGCATCGCTTCCGGATCACCGGGGACGGCCTGCATGTTTTCCCGCGCCTGCTCGGCAGGGCGGTTCCTTCCGGTCGCGTCATGCCGGTCACTTCATTCGCGGCGTCTTCCGGCGCACCGAGGCGCCTGTCCACCGGTTGCGCGGGTCTTGACTCCATGCTGGACGGCGGCCTGCCGGCCAACTGTTCCGCAGTGGTCACGGGCCCGCCAGGCGCGGGCAAGACCGTGCTGGGAGTTTCCTTCCTGAATGCCGGGGCCGGGAACGGCGAACACGGCATCATCGTTTCGTTCGAACATATCCTGTCGCCCTCGTTCAACACGCCGCTCAAGGCCTTGATCGACCAGGGCAGCGTCACCGAAATCGTTCTGACCTCGCTGGACCTGTCGGTCGAGGAACTGGTCGGCGCCATGCTCGACGCGGTGGAACGCACCGGGGCAACCCGCATCGTGATCGATTCGCTGTCGGCGCTGGAACTGGCGATTGCGCCACAATACAGGCCTCACATGTTCGAATCGCTTTACCGCATGCTGTCGCATCTGCATGCGCGCGGCGTGACCGTGATGATGATCAGGCATATCGCATCGATGTCGGACACCGGGTTTACCCAGGGCGATTTCATCGTGGATGCGATCATCTCGATGCGCTATACCGAGATCAATCACAAGCTGATCAAGCTCATTTCCGTTCCCAAGCTGCGCGGCAGTCGCCATAGCGACGAAGTGCGCCGGTTCAAGACCCTGGAGAACGGCATCGAACTGGGAGATCCCATCTGATACCAATCACAACCCCGATTGCAAGCTCTTCCATGGCTTGCAATCGGTAGCACTCTGCAGGCAAGGAAGGCGAAGCACCGCGCCGTATCGGGTTCCCAAAAAATGAAGCCACACAGCGGATAGGCAATGAACACAGCATTGAATTCGAGTTCGCAGGATGACGAACGCGTCAGGCACGCCATCGACAGCGTCGTGCAAGCCATTCGCGCCGGACAAAGCGGCAGCGAGGAAATACAGGATCTCGTCACTCTGGTATCGCAGTTGCGGGAGGCGAACCAGCATCTGGTGCTCGCCGCCGTCAAGGCACAAGTCCTGCAGGAGACGGCGGAAGCGCGCAATCGTCAGCAGAACGAATTTCTGGCCATGCTGGCGCATGAGCTGCGCAATCCGATTTCGCCGATCGGCAATGCCGCCAGCCTGCTTGAAAAGATCACTTCCGCCCATCCCCTCCTGCCGAAGATTCAGGGCGTCATCAGCCGGCAGGTCGCCCATATGGCGCGGCTGATCGACGACCTGCTCGATGCCTCGCGCATCACCAGCGGCAAGGTCAGCCTGGAAAAATCCAGGATCACGGTAAATGACATCCTGAGCCGGTCGCTGGAAGTGGTGCGCGCCACGATCGATCAGCGCCGCCAGCATCTGGTGGCCGAGCCATTGGAAAACGATGTGATCGTCGAAGGCGATCTGATCCGCCTGTCGCAGGCCATGAGCAATATCCTCGTCAATGCCTCCAAGTTCACGCCGGAAGCCGGTACCGTCACCGTGTGCCTGAAACAGCAGGGCGACACCGTGCATCTGGTGGTGCAGGACAGCGGCATCGGCATCGAGCCGGAATTGCTGCCCCATATATTCGAATTGTTCAGGCAAGGCCCGCGGACGCTGGCCCGTACCGAGGGCGGGCTCGGCATCGGACTGTCGGTGGCGAAGGCGCTGGTGGAGATGCATGGCGGCAGGATCATTGCCCGCAGCATGGGCCGCGGCATGGGCAGCGAGTTCGAGATCCTGTTGCCGGTCGCGCATCCAAGTCCGCAGGACGCCGCCGAATCGGGCGCGCCGCCGCTCATCGCGCCGGCCGCCTGCTGCCGCATTCTCCTGATCGAAGACAATCCGGATACCAGCGCCACGCTGCAGCTGCTCCTGGAACTGAGCGGCCATCGGGTCACCGTCGCGCTCGATGGCTTGAGCGGCGCGGCGCTGGCCAAGAGCAACAGCTACGATATCGTCCTCTGCGATATCGGATTGCCCGGACTGAACGGTTATGGCGTGATCGCCCAGATCCGCCAGCATGACGGAGGACGCCAGCCCTATGCCATCGCCATCTCCGGCTACGGCCAGCCGGAAGACCGGGCGCGCGCGCTCAGCGCCGGATTCAATGAATACCTGGTCAAGCCGGTGAAAACGGAAACCGTGCTCGGGCTGATTGCCGCTCAGGGCGGAATGGCGTGACCGCTTATCAAGCACAGCCTGTCTGGTCAGGACAAAAGCGCTCTATGCGAACGACACCCTCGGCGCAATCGGCTGGATCTCGGACGGCGGCAGGGGCCTTGAGACGAAAAAGCCCTGGATTTCATCGCAATCCAGCGCCTTGAGCGTCCTGGCCTGCTCGATCGACTCCACGCCTTCGGCCACCACTTTCATGCCAAGCGAATGCGCCATGGTGATGATGGCGGTATAGAACACGGTGCCCTCCCTGGACTGTTCAAGTTGCGCGGTAAAGGCCCGGTCGACCTTGAGCACGTCGAAGTCCATGCGCTGCAATTGCGACAGCGAAGAATAGCCGGTCCCGAAATCATCCACCAGCAGCGTGATGCCCATGTCGCGGATCGAGCGAATGGCAGCCGACACGCTTTCGCTGTCGCCCATCATCGACGATTCCGTCAGCTCGACTTCGATCAGTCGGGGATCGATGCCGTGCCGGGCAATGCAGGAGGCGAGCGCCTGCACCGGATCGGCGTTGTGAAAATGGATCGCGGATATATTGACCGATACCGGCACCGCCTGCCTGCCGTGCCTGGTCCAGAATGCCAGCTGCGCGCAAACCTTGTCGATGACCTGCTCTCCCAGCCTGGCGATGAGACCGGCCTCTTCGGCAAGGGTAATGAATTCATTCGGCTCAATCAGGCCGCGGGTCGGATGATGCCACCGCACCAGGGCTTCCATGCTGGTGGTGATGCCGCTGGCCATCGACACGCGCGGCTGGTAATGCATCACCAGCTGATCATGCTCGATCGCATGCCTCAATTCCATTTCGCGTTGATGGCGCGAGCGCAGCCGCTCCGAGAATTCGGCATCGAAAAAACAATAATTTCGTTTCCCCGAGGTCTTGACCGAATACATCGCCATGTCGGCATTGTTGAGCAGGACGGTGGCGTCGACGCCATCCTTGGGAAAAACGCTGATGCCGATCGACACGCCAACACCGTACACGCCCTTGGCAATCCTGAACGCGGAGCGGAATGAGTCAAGAATGCGCTCGGCCACCTGTGCCGCATCGTTTGCATGGTCGAGCGATTCGAGGATGACCAGGAACTCGTCGCCGCCGATACGGGCAACCCTGTCCTGAGGACGCACGGCGTCCTCAAGCCGGCGCGCCACATTGCGCAGGATTTCGTCGCCCGCGTCGTGTCCCATGGTGTCGTTGACCGTCTTGAAACCGTCGAGGTCCAGGAACAGCAAGGCGAGCATCGATTGTTCCCGCTCCGCACGTTGCACCGCTTCGGGAAGGAAAACATTGAGCCAATGGCGGTTGGGCAGGCCGGTGAGCGCATCTTCATTGCCCCGCTTCTCCAGTTCGGCCACATGCGCCTTCATTTCACTGATATCGCGCATGGTGATCGCAAGGTCATTGTCCGGGCGCGACACCCGGATGTTGATCCACTGGGGACCGTTCAGCCGCAGCGCATGCAGGTTAACATCGCTTTCATAAAAACGCTGCTTCATGGCCCGGGTCATGATTTTCATCGCCCGCTCGGTGGCTTCGCCCGGATAGAGCCTGGAAATCCTCGCGCCCAGCAAGACGCTGCGGCTGACATCGAACAGCCTTGCAGCCCTGTCGTTGCAATCGATGATCTGAAAATCCGCGAGCCGCATCTGTTCGTCATAAACCGGCCGGGCGATGACGAAGCCTTCATTGCCGACTTCGGTCGCGGTCCGGTAGGTTGCCTGGACCATTTCCACCTGGTACTTGCGCCACGCAAGATGCAGCGACACGCCCATCGCAACGAGAGTGATCAAGGCCAGCAACCCGGTGCCTGCGGCCGCATTCCTGATGGCGGTCCGGCGCCATTCGTGGTACGGCGCCAGCACGGCTTCCTGATCCAGGCCGGCCATCGTGATCATCCCGTAATCGGAGGTCGCCTGCCAGCCGACATAGCGGCTGCGGCCGTCGACGAACCATTCCTTTCCCTCAAGACGCCGGCCGTCGTTCCATTTCTCCAGATCGGGCTGCCGGAGCATGGCCTGACTTTCTTCGTCCGGCAGAAAGATGGTCTCGCCGATGCGCGCCAGCCTGACCTTCTTGTCCGCGCTCAGGATGGCGAAGAAGCCGCGCGTCTTCAGCGTGATCTCGTCGTAAGCGGAAGTGAAATAGTCAGGCGTGACGGATACCAGGACTATGCCCTTGAAGCTGCCATCTTCTCCGGACAGGCGGCGCGAGAAGGGCACCACCGGCGTCCCCGAAAAATTGCCTACACGGGCCGTACCGATATAAAACAGGTCGCTGGTTTCCTGGTGCGCGCGGAAATAAGGCTCTTCCGCGATATTGACGCGCGCGGCCGATGGAATGGTGCTGGTCAGCAGATTGCCGTCGCGGTCGATAAGGCTGATGTAAAAGCCTGACTCCACCGACTGCAGGCGCGGATGCCTGAAATTGCCGGGCAGGAAATTTCCGTTCGAGGTTTCCCATCCGTACTTGACATAGAGGGTGAGCTGGTCGACCGCTTCCAGCGCGCGGAACAGGTGATTGGCATAAGCCCGGCCGAGGATGCCGGCTTCATTGACGGCATTCAGCTCCATCCTCGCCTGCTCCCGTTCAAGATAGCCGAAGAGCATGGTCCATCCGATCACCGCAAGGATGCAGGACTTGATCGGCCAGAACAGCAGCAGCCCGCGTTTTCGTTTGACGAAACGAAGATCGCCGAACACATCCTTCAAGCGTGCGGCGGTGGTTTCGAGCAAGCCGGAAAATGCCATGGGCAGCACTCCACTGAACCGGAAGCCTAACCTTACCAGCGCCTTTAGGTCACGGTTATGTATTAGCGCCATCACTTGATTTTCCACAGAGCTGCAGAAAAGCGTTCAGATAGTGCAACCAGCACCAATGCGGCCGGAACATGTGGCGCCCGCTTTCATCTAACCATGTCAAATTTCTTCCGGTCATGACTATGTCTTCGCATCTCGGTCTGGTATGCATTACCCACTCGCAAGACGTGCGCTATCGCACCATCACGCGCAAGCGCCTGCTGCAGCAATCCCATGAGGTACAGCAGAAATTGCTGGAGGAAATTTACCGCGACAATCTTCAGCGGCTCGATACCGCACTGCGCTACTGCGTGCAGGAAAGCATACGGCTGTACCGGATGCCTTCCTCCCTGTTTCCATTCTCGGATGAAGATGTCGGTCGCGAAGTGCTTGCCAGGCTGGCCGGGGTGGTTGGGCGCGTCGGGGAATGGGCGACCCGCAACAGCATCCGGCTCGTCATGCATCCGGATCAGTTCGTGGTGCTCAGTTCAGACTCCGCCAATGTGGTGGAGAACAGCATCAAGATTCTGCAGATGCATGCCGACATCATGGATCTGCTCAACCAGCCGCGTTCGCCGTGGGCATTGCTCGAAGTCCATGGCGGCAAATCGGCGCGGGGAGAAGCGTTGATCGAGCGCATCGGCAGATTGCCGGACGCCATACGGCTGCGCCTCGGCCTCGAGAATGACGAATACGCGTATGGCGCGCAGGAGATCTACGAAATCTGCATGGCCAGCGGCGTGCCGATGGTGTTCGATGCGCATCATCATGTCATCAAGGAAGGCCTGACCAGCTACGAAGACCCGAGCGTGGAGGCAATGCTACTCAGGGCGCGCGAAACCTGGCCCGACCCGGCGCAGCAGCTGGTGCATATCTCGAATGGCCGCACGGCCTTCAACGATCGCAACCATTCCGACCTGATCGACGTGCTGCCTTCGTCCTATGCCCAGGCACCATGGATAGAAATCGAAGCCAAGTTCAAGGAACTGGCGATTCAAAAAATCCGCCAGGCGAATCCGGCGCGGCTCTAGTGGTGTTTGAGAAGCCTCGCGAGAGGTTCGGAGTATGGCCGGGAGCGCAAGTCAAGCCGTGCGCATCAACCCCTGGCGACAATCTGATAACACTGCACCTTGTGTTCCGAAGCGCTATTGATGCCGTCCCCCGCGGAAGGCAATTGTGGGCTGAAAGCACGATCTCTTGGCGGAGTGCGGCGATCTCTTCCCAGGCGCAATTCATTTTTCGGCTCGATACTGGCCAGTGGCACTTCACCCGCCGTCAGCCACAATCGTTCGGCCAGTAATTTCAATGCCGCCGCTTCCTTCGCCAGATCACGGCGCGATTCCACGCCCAGGGCACTCAGTTTCATGGCATCCGCGCTCAACATGGTCGCCAGCATCGTCAGATGCTCGGCGAGACTTTTCGTGCTAACCGTATCCATCGCACCGTCCTCCTTACGAAAAGATCATGCCTTATTTCGCGATGCGCGTCGCATGCGTTGAAGGCGCGACGACATGTTTTATACTCAGCTGCGGCATGCGCGCAACAGCTTTGGCCAACTTGTTTCATGGATGAAAAACTTCATTCCCGGAACGTGTGCTGGCGCATGCAAAGACAGTCCGGCAGCTCGGCGATGGATATCTGCGGGATATCCGGGCAAACGACATTGGGCCGTGTCTGACAAGCATCACAGCGGTTCGAATTTGCATTGTGTTGAGGCGCGCGAGCGCACGCCCAGGAAGGTGCGCCGAGCATCACAGGCGCAAAGCAACTTTCCGGCAAACAGGTGACTCGCTCTTGCTGGCCCCCGTAGAGCTTTCCGTCCTGCATGCAAACGCCGGCAGGCCATGCAATGGCCGTACCTCAGCTCCTGTAACGATGGGGGTGATCAGTAATGAGGGGCTCCTGCAGCAGGGATGCGATGACATTGAGCACGTCCGGATGGTGCACCATGCCGAAGTGGCTGACGCCGTTGACTTCGATATTCCGGTGTTGGCTTGTCTCCGGCCCGATGCATTTTTCCCAGCTGACGATGCCGTCCGTCTGCGAATAAATGGAGGTGTATCGCACCGATCCCCCTTCAGCGCCGGCGCAAGGGCGCGGAGATTCACCCAATATCCCGAACGGTGTCGCAAGCGTAATCACCTGGCGGACCAGCGCCGGATGAAGCAGGCCGAGCTCCCTCGCATACATGCCGCCAAGGCTCCAGCCGATAATCGAGATGGGCGAGTCATGCCTTTCATACAGCTCCTGCACCTGCTTGCCCAGCACCCGCAACCATCCGTCCAGATCAATGCCATGGCCGCCGTTGATGCCATGCTTCCAGTCATAGGCGGCATAACCCAGATCCTGCAATCGAATACGCATGTCGACAGTGGCCATGCCGCTGGCCGCAAGACCTGGTATCACCAGAACCGGATGACCATCTCCATGGACTACCGTGTCAGGAAGATTCATCTGCCCCGCCAGATAATTGCAAAATGCCTGATAAGGTTCGAGGGCAAAGAGTAACGGTGAGACCGATGCAGAGTTTGGATAAATCATATTGGTTCTTGAACAATGGATTAACTTTGTTGATGCCATTCCTGTCCGGCAGCAAGCTCGGATCTTGCCAAAGGCATGAAAGACTCCACCGAAGCGAATAGCATCACCGCCGTGTTTTATTCTTTCCGCCCCGAGACCAGCTTCATGACTGGCCCTGGATTGCGGATGTTGCCTGAACCACTCCTTCGACGGCGAATCGTCATGGCTTCAATGACAGGAATTGAATCGCGACCGGCAATTCTGATCAGGTCAGCCTTCACGGGATCGCCGGCGCGCCGTGATCAGCAAACGACTTGAAGTCATCCGCCGGTCTGGCACTTCCCTGTGTCTCTGCGCCACAGGGCTGCGGTGTCGGGCATCATGCCCGTCAGGGTTTTTCCTTTGCGCTCCTTCGGGTCGGATCATTGCAGAATTGCCATCGCTGCGAATAGGAGTCGCTTCAAGCGGGCTGCGTTCCATGGTTTTGTGCATTGCGCCATTGATTAAAGCTATCGCCAGCCTCTTGGCGGGTTGGCGCCCCGGGGATGCATCGCGGAAAGCAAGAAGTGCGATTATCTTCAATCTCACTTCCGTTGCCACGCCGGTCGGCATATCGGATAACCGCAGCGTATGCCCAGGCGCATAACAGGTTGGGCATGCATCACGGAAAGATGTTCATGCCATTCCGACTGACGCGGATATGGAAAGAAGACGGTCGGATTCCCGCTTCACAACGGCGTAGCATTCGCAAGAACGTGCTTCCAGGCCCGGTCGGTCAAGAACCGAGATATGCCCCCGGCGGCAGGAGATCAAACCCGCATGCTGCAGATTGCCCGCCGCCTCGGTGACGCCCTCGCGCCGGACGCCGAGCATGTTGGCAATCGCTTCCTGGGTAATGGCCATGTCGCGTGCCGGCAGGCGGTCGAGGCTGAGGAGGAGCCAGCGGCACAATTGCTGGTTCACGGAATGATGCCGGTTGCATGCAGCGCTTTGGGTTATCTGCGTGAGCAGCGCCTGCGTATATCGCAGCAGAAGATGCATGAACGGACCCGCCCGGTCGAATTCATCCTTGACATGCTGCGCCTTCAAGCGATATCCGTGGCCGGCGCTTCGCACGACTGCACGGTCGGGTGTCGTGTTTCCGCCCATGACGAGGGCAATGCCGATCATGCCGTCGTTGCCGACAATGGCGCTTTCCAATGATGCGCCATTCTTCATGCTGTGAAGCAGCGAAACAATGCATGTGGTCGGAAAATAGACATGCTGCGGGCGGCTTCCCGATTCGCAGAGCACCTTGCCCAGCTCCATGGGAACGTGTTCCAGCTGAGGCAGCAGGCGGCTGCCGACATTGGCAGGCAAGGCGGCCAGCAATTGATTTTGCGCGGGGCTGGCTGGAAGGAGCAAGCGGGTTCCTGTAGGCGCCCGGGAATGTTCCGGGATTCACCTGGTCAGCATACACGAAACCTCCGCTTGCACTTGCCTTTTTTCAACTGCCTTCAACTGCCGCACACCCGCCGGCATTTACCGGTGAATAATGGAGCCAGCCTTGCCCGCTAAGCCGGGCAAATTTACCGTCTGCGCTATTTGGCCACCTTGACGGGATCAGGCGTCAGCGTATTGCCGAAGACCCAGCCGAAACTGGCGAACATAATGCCGAGCTTCACGGAAAAAATGGTTTTTTCCCGTTTGCTCATGAGCTTCCATGTCTTATCTTGCGTCGCGGGACCTGACTGCTGATGTGAAGCGCTCATGAGGAAATTCCTTTGAATGGATCTGGAAGCAGATCGACTGGCGCGGCATGATTGCCGCAGAACCGGGTGCGAATGCATTAAAACCATCCGCCTCGCTAACATGGCAGCAGCGCAACGCGCGGTCTGTGCGCAAGCGCACACAGAAATGCGCTTCTACCTCGCCCCACGAGGCGCCTTTTGTCCAAGGGACGGCCGCGGGGAAACGTTAACCGACCAGGGCAGGGAGCGGCATCACATGGCATGCGGAGACAGCAGCTGGCTAGCCGACTTCGACAAAGACCTGGCGGGACGGTTATTGCGATCCCACGATGCCCGAAGGCAGCCTGGTCTGGTCGAGCGCAAGCATGTTCCCGCAGCGAAGACGGATAAAAGAACCGAAACATGCACGCAAGGTCTCACTGGCAATGATCGCAGACGCATAGCGGCTTTTGCACGAATATTCCGTGGCCGGTCGCGGCAGCGATGTTTCAGGGGTACGCAAGCCTGACAGAAAGGGATTGGCAATGACGGTGCTTGTGTCGGTAAAAATCAACGACGGCGTGGTGATGGCCACGGACAGCGCGAGTTCCTTTGCCAGCGGGATGGTCTACAACAGTTCGCGCAAGATCGTCCAGCTGCATGAAGATATTCCGGTTGCGGCAATGATGACCGGCGCGGGCGGCATCGGCAATGAATCGGTAGCGACGCTGCTCAAGGATCTCGGGCGGCGCTTCGCCGGGGCCACCCCCACGCATCAGGATTGGATACTCGATCCGAACGACTACGATATCGAACGCATTGCAGTGCGGTTGAGGCAATTCCTGTTCGAGGAGAAGGCCGTGCCGCATGGCGCGACCACCTGGACCAAGGTACGGGTATGCGGCTATTCCAGCGGCCGTCCCCTGCCGGAGATCTGGGAGGTCAACATGATGGGCGAGGTGTGCCCGCCGCCGGCTTGCATACAACATGAACAGGAGTTCGGACTGCGCTGGGATGGCGAATACGAAGCGCTCGACAGGCTGGTGTTCGGACTGGGCACCCGGTTCAACGAATTTGCGGTCAAGCATGGCATGGATGCGGAAGCCGCCGCCGCGCTGCGGGAGAACATCGTTCCCGAGCTCTATGAACTCTTGTTCATCGAGGCCATGCCCATGCAGGATGCGATCGACCTTGCACGCTATCTCGTCGAAACGACCATCGGTTTCGTCAAATTTTCGGTATCGCGTCCCAAGGTAGTGGGCGGCCCGATCGAGATCGCGGCCATCAGCAAGCACGAAGGATTTCAGTGGATACAGCGCAGGGAGTAAGCGCCGACGTGCCCACCGCGCGGTAGCTTGTCAGACACAGCCTGGTTCACGGCGTCTGCCGGCGAGCCGCTTGCCGCATCATCCGCAATCCGCTTTCATGCGTTCAATAATCCGTGGTGATGGTCAAATGATGCGGCATCGCGCCGCAGGCATCCCGGTTCTCCCACAGCACATTGACCATGGCGGACTCGGAGACGCCCAGGTGCCGTGCCATCATCTGCACGCCCAGCACCGTCGCCGCGCGGATCGCACGCTCTTCGGTGCTGTCGCGCAGAAGAAGAGTATGGGCATCGACCTTCGCGGCCAGTTCCGCAGAGAACCGCAAGGCCTTGATGGAGCGCATGATGCGCGGCATCTGGTAATTGGCCGCGACGCAGACATCGCATTCAATGGCACGGTCCTGCTCGGCCAGATAGCCGGCGAACCACATGATTGCCAGCTGTGCCCGCGTGAGATAGGCGTCCTGGCCGAATGCGACAGGAAAGCGTCGCGCAAGCTGCTGCGCATGGTCGACGCCGAGCCTGCCCGAGGCTGACACCAGGTCTGCGGCCGCCTGCTCGAGGCGATCTTCCGACAGCACCTCCCGGAGGAAGTGGGCCCTGCGCTTCGGCAGCGAGATGTCGCCGAACAGCTCAATGACCGCCTCCGGATCGCCGGAGCAGAGACGCCTGCGCAAGCCTGCGGCTGTCGTTTCCTCGCCCCAGGCATGCTCGAACGCTGCCTTGAGGCCGTTGGTGCCGCTTTGGCCGCGCCAGTGATAGCGCGACATGCCTTGGGGCGTCGGCGTCCAGAACATGAAGTTGAGACTGTTGAAGGCGATGCTGTAGGCGGCGGCCCCGGCGGCAGTTCTGCCGGCCGCACGGCCGGAAAGTCCCATCGACATCTGGCTGAAGCGGTCGGCGCGTACCGGCAGGCGCTCGATGGCCTGCGGATCGATGGCAACCAGCTCGGGCCGATAATCGAGCCGGGCTTGGGCGATGAGACGTTCCTTGGCGCTGTGCTGGTCTGTCATCCTGATCCGAAAACGTCAATGAAAAATCAATGAAGCATTAACCGGCCGATGCTCGGCGCCGCAATTATGACTACTGACTACCAGCTGCCGACTCCGGCACGGCGCGACGCCATGCTTTTCTTGTCTGCAGCTCTACAGCCTTGCTTCCGCTTTCAGTTGCCTCACCGCGCCGACAAGTGCGACGAAAGCCTTGGTGCATGGCGTGCCGTTGGCCAGCATCCCTTGCGCCTGTTCATACTCGCCGAGATTGATCTGCCGTACGACCTTTTCCAGTTCCGCATGAAAGGCGGCATGGGCATCGATGCACGGCCGGTAATGCTTCAGGAAACGGAAGCGCCGCTCGCCTTCGCCGTGCAGCCAGTTGCCAAGCATGCAGGCATCGAGCTTGGCGACACCCTTGGCGTCGAGTTCATATTTGCCGTTGATGGCGGCGAGAAGCTTGGGCTTCATCTCGGCGTCTTTCGCCAACGCTTCTTCGAGATTCACGTCATCCTCCGTTGAGCATTGAAGGTTGACCATCGGCCCCCGCATCGTCAAGGCGGCATGCCGATGGGTCTGAATGCGGATCGGGCTTACTGTGCCGATGCGATTTCAAACAACGCGTCCTGCGCCGCCATGCCCCTGGCAAAACCGGGAGTGCGGACCGTGCCATCCTTGTCGTCATTACCGATTTCGTACCATTTGCCGCCGCTGACTTTCCATTCTTCATATTCGAAGACGGGACGGGCGTCGAACGCATACCAGCAGCCGCTGGCATCCATCGCCATGAAGCGTGCGACGAAGTCGCCCGGAAATTCGATTCCGGTCAGGCCGAGTTCGGCCGCGGTCTTTACCGGGGTATTGAGTGTGATTGCCTGAGTATCTGCGGGTGCCATATAACTGTCTTTCATTCCTGATCAAACCATTGCATTTCGCCCTTGCGGGGCCGCGTTCAGGTGGGTTGCGCAGTCGCCTGCGACACTATTTCTGAAGGGCAATTCCGATAATGGCAGATTTGGCGCGCGGATTCAATGCGCGATTGACCATATCGGCTGGATTTTTGCGGCCGAATACTGGACATGGAAGACGGGGAAGATCTGGAAGAAGCCGGCAGGCAGCTTGCCTGCGCGGCAACATGACAGGGATGTCATTTTTCGCTCGGCGTCTTGACGCGATCGCCGAGCACATCCTGCACATACAGCATGGTGATCAGCACCGCGGCCACCGCCGCAAGCGGGGTCGCCAGCGCGACGCCGGCCATGCCGAGCAATGCCCCCAGCAGCACCTGCATGGCGATCGTCAGGGCCGGCGGCAGGGACACGGTTTTCTTTTCGATCAGCGGCATCAGCAGATAGCCCTCGGCCAGCTGGATGACCAGGAAAAGCAGCGCGACATAGCCCGCACGCACGGGATCCTCCGTGAGGGCGATCAGCACCGCCGGCACGCCGGCCATGATGGGACCGACATAGGGAATGAAGTCGAGCAGCCCGGCGATAATGCCGAGCACCAGCGCAAGCGGGATATCCAGCAGCGCCAGTCCGGCGGTGGTCGCCACGCCGACCACCAGCATGGAAACCGCCTTGCCGGCCAGCCACTGGCCAAGCGTGCGCCCGAGTTCATCGAACACTTCACGAATGCGCTCACGCTTGCGCGGCGGCACCAGGGTGACGATGCCGTTGATGTAGACGCCGGGCTGGTATGCGAGATAAATACCCACGAATGCAATGATCGCAATGTTGCCCACCACGCCGAGCAGGCCGGAAAAGAACAGCCCGGCTTGCGGCAGCATGGCGCCCAGCTTGCCGGCCAGTTCTTCCGCCGGCGGCATGCCGTTCATCAGCTGCGCCAGCATGGGATATTGCGACATCTGCTTCTGCAGATCCTTCAGCGCCTGCGGCACTGTCTTTGCCAGTTCGCCCGCCTGCTCCGAAATCTGCGGCGCCATCAGCCAGCCGGCGCCGACGAAGACCACGAGCAGCAGGAGCACGACCGCGCCAAGCGCCAGCCAGTGCGGCAGATGAAGCCATTGCCTGACGCGGCGGCTCATGTCGTACAGCAGAATGGCGAACAGGATGCAGGCGAACACCAGCATCAGCACATCGGCCGCATACCAGACGATGCCCGCGATGGCGACGAACAGCAGGCTGACGGTATCGAACAGCACGGTGCGATGCATGAAACTCCGGTCTTCCCTGCTCTGCTGCTGCGGCTTGGCGCGACGGGCGTCGGGGAGATCCGGCAAGTCCGGCTCGTTCGTTCTGGAATCCTCGGTTGACGCTGCGATGATGGGCTCCTTGCGTGACATGGCTCATGCACTGCCTTTGCATGCAAGCTTGGACATCGAGCGGGGCAATTGTTTCTCGCTGCAAAGTCAGGCTTTGCATTAGCTCAATGGCATGGCGCTCATCAAGGCCAGGTCTTGTACCGATCCCGGATCCTCAGGTACTGAATGAGATCGATGGATTTTCGACAGACTAGAACGGGTTGCAGGTCAGTGCACGGATCGCGCAAACCCGCTCTAATGGCAGTCCGGCGCGTCCTGGTCCAGGTAGACCTCGAACGCAATATGCCTGACCGCCTTGGCGACGAGATGATCGGGATAACGGCTGGCCGACCATTCCTTTGCGATGCGGGTCAGGGTTGCCGCCGATCTGTCGTCGCCCGCGGGCACAATGAAGGCAAGGCTGGCGCGCGGCGCCACTACGGGGAGGCGCGCTGAAAACTTTTTCCATTCGGGCAGCTTGATCAACTCTTCGAGCATGGTGTTGTCATGGACGGCGGCATCGCATTCGCCGGTACGCACGGCCAGCAGCGAATCGGCCGGCGCCCGCTTGAGCATTTCAATGGCGCCGTATTGCGCGGCGAGAGTGCCGGCATACAGGCCGCCTTCGGACAGGCATACCTTGCGCCCTTTCAGCTGCGGCCAGCTCCTGATATCGGTATCGGAACGCATGATCGCCATCGGCCCCACCGCGTAACCCAGCGGAATCACCGTGGCCGACTTGCGGATCGGCGCATCGTCGGGCACGGCGGCGAGGATGACATCCGCCTTGCCGGCCGCCAGCGCGGCCGCCTGGGCATCCGGCGCCGCTCGGGTGATCGACACCGGCAGGCGCAGCCGTTTGCCAAGCTCCTGCACCAGCGCGCCATCGATGGCGTCCGGCGTGCGGAATTTCATTCCGCCCTTATACTCCGGCTCCACGTAGCGGATGCCGGCATTGAGCTGCTTGCGCTGCATCGCGGCGTCCAGCCCGCTTCCCGTATGGTTGCCTGCATGGGCCGTATTCAGGAACAGGCCTGCCGCCGCCAGAACGCAGAGCTTGCGCGCGGAACTCATGTTCGGAAGCGGACGGCGTGCAGTCATGGTCAGGTCCGCCTGTTCAAACGTACTGGTAACGCAGCACGCGGTGCTTCAGATTTTCCAGCAGCAGCTGGTCAATCAGCGGCGCGAGGATGGCGATCGCCAGGATATTGGTCATCACGCCGACCATGTCGGCGGTCTCTCCCGCATACGACAGCGAGCGGCCGAGGCCCTTGCCGAAGCCGACCAGCATTTCCGCCGAGATCAGCGCACGCCAGGCATTGCCGAACGCGAGCTGCGCACCGGTAATGAGCTCCGGCATCACCGCGGGAAGGTAGACCCGCTTGAGCAGATCCCAGCGCGACGCGCCCATCACGCGGGCGGCCGAGACATGCACATGCTGCACGCTTTCGGTGGCGTTCATCACCGACAGCGCCGCCGGGAAGAAGGCGGCAATCGCCACGACCACGATGATGGGCAGACTGCCGAATCCCATCACGATGAGCAGCAGCGGCACCCAGGCAATCGAAGGAATCGACTGCAGGATGATGATGGCCGACTTCAGCACTTCGCGGAAGAAGAACAGTACCGCGCCGATGAGACCGAAGCCGATGCCGAGGAGAAGCGCGGAACCATAACCCACGCCGAGGCGGGCAAGGCTGCCCCAAAGCGCGGCGCGGAAATTTTCCTGCTGGATGTCCTGCCACAGCCGCAGGATGACGGTCGGCACGTCCGGCATCAGGAAATCGGGCAGGAACCATGCGGCGACCTGCCATCCGAACAGGATGAATACGACCGCGAGTACGAAGGCGACTTTCTTGCGGTAACCGGAGATGCGGGTGCGATTGCTCATTATTGCTTTGAATGAAGATGGCCGGAACATCCGGCCATCGTTATGGGTGCTTCGTCAGGGGTTATTGCGCAAGCTTCGGCATCAAAGCTTGCGGTCTTTCTGCCAGCTCAGGTCCAGCACGCTGTTGACATCGAAAGGCTTGCCGTCGCGCGTCTTCAGCGAACCTTGCTCCTGCAGGATGTTGGCGATTTCCTGCATGCGCGCCTGTTCCTTCTGCGTCAGCACCGGGCTGAAGGTCTGGCTCTTGATGGCATCGGTAATCACGGTCTCGCGCGGGATCTCGCCCTTCTTCAGGGTCTTGAGCGTCGGCTCGGAGATGAAGTAACCGGCAATCAGCTTGGCGGCGTCATTGGGTTTCTTCTGCAGCAGGTCGATGGCTTCGCGCTGCGCATCGAGCGACTTCCAGACCGCGTCCTTGCGCTTCTTGAGGGTGTCGCCGGAGGTGATCACCACCATGCAGGGGAAGGGCCAGACTTCGCCGATCTCGTAGATCTGCTTGACCGGCGCGATCAGCTGCGCAATGCTGGCCTGCGGCTCGAACAGGAAGGCGGCATCGACGCGCTTGCCAACGAGCGACTGCACCGCCACCTGCGGGCTGACGCCCATCACGTTGACGTCATCGGCCTTGAGGCCCGCGTCCCTCAGCACCACGCCCTTGAGCACCGTGTCGGCGGTGCTGCCTTCGGCCTGCGATGCCAGCGTCTTGCCTTTCAGATCGGACACCTTGGCGATGCCGGCATCCTCGCGCGCCAGGATCGCATGGTAGCCATGCTGCGCGCCGCCGACCACTTTCAGGTCGGCGCCCTTGGATGCCCAGGCGACGGCATTGGTGAAACCGAGCACGCCCGAGTCGAGCTGGCCGCCGACGATCGCCTTGATCAGGTCGGTGCCGGACTTGAACTCGACCAGTTCCACGTCCAGGCCCTGTTTCTTGTAGTAGCCGGCTTCCTGCGCCACGATGGCTTGTGCGTCATCCATCACGCGCAGATAGCCGACCTTGAATTTCTCGGCTGCCTGCACCTGGCTTGCGAGGGCAAAGGCGACCAGGGTGGCGCCTATCATTTTCGTCATTTTCATACTTCCGCTCCTTCGAGTAACTTGGCCACATCGTCCTGCTCGGCGTGGATGCCGAGCAGGCCCAGAATCTGACGGCGCATCGCAGCGAACTCCGAGAGGTCGTGCGTCTTTTCATGATGCGACAGATTGAACTCCTTCAAGACCGTGGCCGGGCGGTTGCTGAACACCAGGATGCGGTCGGCAAGGAACAATGCTTCGTCGACATCATGCGTCACCAGCAACACGGTTGGCCGCGCTTCGCGAATCAGGTCGCGCAGGGAGTCCTGCAAGGTCATCCGGGTCAGCGCATCGAGCGCACCGAAAGGCTCGTCCAGCAACAGCACCTTGGGATGGGAAATGAAGGCGCGGGCCAGCGCGGCGCGCTGACGCATGCCGCCGGACACCTGGTGCGGATAATAATCCTCAAAACCCTTGAGGTTGACCTTGTCGAGCCATTGGAATGCCTGTTCCCGCGCGACCTTCTTGTCGACCTTCTGGAATTCCAGCGCGAGCGCCACGTTCTGTGCCAGCGTCAGCCATGGATAAAGGGCATTTTCCTGGAACATCAGCGTGCGCTCGGGATGCGGGCCGCGCACGGGCTGGCCGTTCGCAAGGATATTGCCGCCGCTGGGCTTCTCCAGGCCGGCTGCGATGTGCAGCAGCGTCGATTTGCCGCAGCCCGACGGGCCGACCAGGGCAACCAGCTGGCCCTCTTCGAATTCACGGCTGAAATTCTCGATCACATGCAGATCGCCGTACTGCTTGGAAATATTGTCAAAGTTGAGTTTCATCGAAATACTTTTCCCGTTCGGACCGCTTGCATCTTGGTTGAAGAGCGCCTGGATGATACGAAGACCTGCTCGCAAAGACCTGATAGACAAACGTCAAGGGTTTAAGGTCCGAGGCATTATGCGGTTGTGCATTCTAATTGCTTTTTTCTATTGCTACTCTATTAGCCACAGCGAAACACGACAACAATTTTTAACTGCTTTGCTTATGCGCTGAAGTCATAAGCAATCAAAACAATCGAAGTATTTCCGAATATGCAACGACCTATCTCAATGCGAACTTTACCGATTGCAGTAATGTCTGCAACTAAATCCCGCAGCCGATGCTCTATGTAGCCTGATTAATAAGGTATTGGACCCGATGACACTAGCCGGTTTCATTCAGCAGTATGGATATTTTGCGCTTGCCCTCGGCGCCTTCCTGGAAGGCGAGGCCGTTGTCATTGCGGCCGGGCTGGCGGCCTATCACGGCCATCTTGCATTACCTTTAGTTATTGTAATTGCGGCAACGGCAAGCTTTCTCGGGGACCAGCCTTACTTCTACGCGGGCCGTCTTTACGGCCCTTCGTTGCTGTTGCGCTTTCCCTCCCTGTGCACACGCAAGGACCGCATCGATGATTTGATCGCGCGGCATCATGTCCTGCTGGTTCCCTCGCTCAGGTTTCTCTACGGCTTGCGCATCGTCGGCCTGGTCATGATAGGCATGAGCGGCATAGGCGTTGTTCCCTTTCAGCTGCTCAACATGTTCAGCGCCCTGGTCTGGGCCGTTGCCTTTGCATTCATCGGCTATGCGACCGGACATGGCATCCATCTTCTGGGCGCCAGTTCGGATGTCACCCAGATCATTGTCGTAGCGACCGTACTGTTGAGCTGCACCATTGCCTATGTCGTTTTGCAGCGGCGCAAAAACGATCCCGACCAGTAATCGGTTGCTTCCTTTACGGCTTATCCTTCACTGCCAGTTAATTAAGGGATTTAATTAACTGGCAGTTGATGTCGGCCATGATGCGGCAAGATCTTTAAATGCCGCTCATGCCATGGGATGCCCCATGGCAGCCGGATATGCGCATGGCGAAGATAAGCTTATTGCGTCGTCTGCGCCGGCTGGGCCTCGACAGGCGCTTGAAGCGGAGGCTGGGCGCCCGGCTGCGCTTGCGGCGGCTGTGAGGGTGTGGCCGCGGACGGAGCAGGCGCCGGCTGCGTCGCCGGGGAACCGCCTGAGGCGGATGCGCCCGATGTCGATGCGCCGGATGTGCCTGCGCCCGACGACTGTGCCAGCGAGCGCCGTTCCGCCTGGGCGACGGCGAGATCGTGACTGGCCTTGGCTTCCTTTTCGCACGCCTTTTTCGCGTCGCCGACCTGGTCGCCGCATTTGGCCTTGGCTATGTTGTATTGCGCCTCGGCTTTTGATTTCTCCATGTCAAGCCGGGCTTTCGGCGTATCTCTTTCGCTCACCTTCGCTTGGGCCTGGGCAATCGTCTTCTGCCCTTCCGCTTCGGCCTTGCAGATTGCCTTGGCGTTGTCTTGAAGCTTGTCGCATTTCTCCATTGCCACCTTGTACTGCTGTTCCGTGCCGTCTTTCTGCTGTTGCTGGCCCTGCTGTGCAAATGCCAGGCCGGCGCACGACATGCTCAAGGATGCAGCGATCAATGTCAGTTTCAGTCTCATGAGATCCTCCTCGGGAAATTCATCAAAGCCAAGGCCGGCAGCAAGCTCCGTGCCATTTCCCCACCTGCGGGCGGCTGGTCCATTTTCATTGCCTGAAAACTCAAGCAAGTGCGGTCCATGACAGAAAATCGCCGGTTTCGTCTTAGTCAACTTTTTACAAGCCGCTTGAAAATACGGCAAGTAATTCAATAACAACGCCATTCTCGTGAAAAACAACCATCATTTGTCTAGGACAAATAACATTTTCATTTGACAGACATCAAGTGCAGCAAAGCGCACCTTCCTATCATTCGAGCATGGCAGCCGCGATCGACGCTGCTTTAACGTTCAAGGAGAGTGACATGAGACGCGCAACATACCTGCTTGCGGTGATGGCGACTGCATTTCTTACCGCTTGCGGCGGCAGTGATAACGATGACTTGCCGGTGACGACAACGACGGCGGCAGCGACCACCATCGACAAGGTGGCCCAGGATCGCGGCTTTGGCGCGCTGCTGGCCGCGGCGACCAAGGCCGAACTCGGATCGGCCCTGTCGGATGCCAATGCACAGCTCACCGTGCTGGCGCCCACCGACGCCGCCTTCAACAATCTTGCCACCGCGCTGGGATTTGCCAACGCGACCGCCATGGTCAATGCCCTGCCGGCGGCGACGCTGAAAAACATTCTGAGCTATCACGTCCTGCCCGGCAACAAACCGGCCGCCCAACTCACCGCCGCCGCGCAGTCGAACCAGGCCACGCTGTACAGCTTCGAAGGGCAGCCGGCGTCGGTCGCGGTCAATACTGCGGGCGGCGTAAAAGTGGGGGATGCCGTCCTGACCAACGCCAATGTCGTCGCCACCGATGTCGCCGCCAGCAATGGCGTCATCCATGCGATCGACAAGGTACTGGTGCCGCCGGGGGTACTGAACATCGTTCAGATGGCGCAGCTTAATCCGGAGCTGTCTTCGCTGGTTGGCGCTGTCACGCGCGCCAATCTGCAGGGCACGCTGTCGGGTGCCGGCCCGTTCACCGTGTTTGCGCCCACCAACGCCGCTTTCGCCGCCGCGCCCTCCGGCCTGAGTACGCAGCAACTCTCCACCGTGCTGACCTATCATGTGCTCGGCACGCAAGTGCTGGCGTCGCAGATTCCGTTCGGCACGCCCATCGGCACCGCGGCCAACCAGGCAATCACGTTCAATGCGGGCACGCCGCCGACGATTACCGATACCACATCGACGCCGGCACGCATCACCGCAACCAATGTGCGCGCCAGCAACGGCGTGATTCACCTGATCGACAAGGTGCTGATACCGGCGCTGTAGCATGTGCCGGCGATAGCGCGACGCTGCCATGGCGACAACCTCAACGCCATGGCAGACTAACCGGAGCGCTCTCTGAACGCTCCGGTCCCGCTGGACGCGGGGAGACCGGAAAATCGGTTTGCCATGGACGCATGGCAGGCGCTATGCGTCCTCGTACTCCCCGAGCAATTCCTCCTGCCTCGCCTCGGCTGCCACATGCAGTAGCCATACCGGCTTCAATTCATGCGCCGGGTGGTGGGCGCGGTGCTTGGAAAACCAGAACACGTCGGACAAGTCCTCATCTTCATGCGATGAGGCCATTACAAGCTTGTCTTCCGGCACGTCTCCATAATCGAAGGCTTCAAGGCAGGCATCCTCGACCGACTCCTTCCACGCTTCGCATTCCCTGCCCCAGGCCATCAGATAGCGGCAGCCCGCCTCGACCAGCCAGCGGCTCGCTTCCCATTGCCACATCTCGGAAATCTCGTCGTCGACGATGAGGATGGCCTTGAACGGCGGCTTGTTTTCCAGCGGCGGCAAGTCGCCGTCGGGCGGCAGGCGAAGATAATGGGGAGACGGATTGTGCATGACACGTGGCTCGCGTGATTCATCGAACGGGTTGCGGGAATTGCGGGAATTGCGGGGATGGCGACGAGATTGTACCGCGCTCGCGTTCCTCCCTCTCCTTGCGGAGCTGGTGCGCGTAACGCCGCGCTGCCGGCGGAATCGGCTGCCAGTCGAACTGCCGGCCGATGGTGATATGAAAGTCCGGCTCCGGCGGCAGGCCGAGCTCGGCGCGTATCTGCTGGAACTCCTCGCTGTAGACCGGCAATGACCAGAAGCCAAAGTGCCGGCGCACCTCGACGTCATAGGCGATATCCACTTCGACGCCCTCGTACTTTCCCCACAACTGCATGTTCGGCACATGTTCCTCGTGCCGCACGATGGTGACATGCGTGCCGAAGATCGGGCGGTTCAGCCGCAGGGCCTGGCCGTAGCGGCGTTCAATGAACCACTGGTACAGCAGGTCGAGATCGTCTTCCGGCAACGTTGCTACCAGCGAGCGCTTGTCATAGGGCTTGCTGGAACGTCTCGGGGGCAGGTCGTAGGCAAGTCTACCGCGTACGGTGAGGCGCTTCATTTGCTGGAAGGCCAGATACAGGGCCGGAAAATTCGCATTCCGGTTCGACAACATGTTGCGCCAGCCATTCCTGCCCGTCCGCATTGCGCGGACATGAGGGCTGTTGCCATACTGCGCGGCAATCATGCAAGGGACCGATGGAACACCCTGACGTCGATCTTCTGGTTTCACCGGACTGCCTCTCTTCAAGGGCGGGTCCTGCGGACAAGGCGGTCAGATGCTCACCGTGCCCCTGCCAATCTCGATAACCCTGCCGCCGACACGGATGACGCCATCGATGGAAACCGACAGCTGCAGCCTGCAGGGTCGATCGACTGCCTCGCCTTGACTGATCATGTGCGATGCCGGCAGCGGATAAGCGTTGGCGATCAGCCATCCGCCGAAATTGGCGCAGGCGGAGCCTGTGCCGGGGTCTTCGGCGATGCCGCCGCCCGCTCCCACAAAGAATTGCCTTGCGAGGACGCCGCCGGCGCGCGCCGGATCGAAGGCGAAGACATAAGCGGACTTGCGTCCCACGCTGTTGGCCGGCCACTGCGCGATCCGTCCGCCATCGGGCCGGGCGCGGCGCACCGCCTCCGTGGTTCGCAGGGGCACCAGCAGCTGATCGGCGCCGGTATCGACCCATGCCGGCGCGGCAAGCAGATCGGCGTCCTGCAAGCCAAGCAATGCGCAGAGATCCGAGGCCGGCAGATCGACCGCGGATGTTTTCGGCTTCCCGGCATGGGGCGCGGCAAAGGTCCACACATCGCCGTGCGCGGACAGCGGAACGCCGCCGGCCTTGAATTCGAGGCGGAAATCGTCGCCCGCGCCCAGCAGTTCCCGCACGACATGGGCGCTGCCGAGCGCCGGATGCCCGGCAAACCGCATTTCACCGCCCGGCGTGAAAATGCGGACCCGGGCCGCCGCCTCCTCGGCATTGTCGGGAGGCAGGAGAAAGGTGGTCTCGGACAGGTTGAATTGCCGCGCGAGCGCCTGCATTGTTGCCGCATCCATGCCGCGCGCATCTTCAAACACGCACAGGGGATTGCCGCCGAAGGTGGACTCGGCGAAGACGTTCAGCAGGCGGTAGGCGTAAGTGGACATGAGGCTGGCAAGAGACAACGGGAAGGCGTCATTCTAAAGATCCGGCCGAAAATAGGTTGGGCCGGCTCCCTCGCCCCGGCCTCCCTCAGACGAAGAGATGAGATCACTTTTAACCAAAACGCAAAAATGAATTCACTTTTCCCTTCACCTATCGCTTTTAATAACAAATACACTTTCCTTACTTCCATTTAACACACTGCCACTCCATGCCCATTCAAGCGATCCTGTTCGACGCCTACGGCACGCTGTTCGACGTCTATTCGATCAGCGCACTGGCGGAAAAGCTGTTTCGGGGCAAGGGCGAGGCATTGGCCAATCTGTGGCGCGCCAAGCAGATCGAGTACACCCAGCTGCGCACTCTCTGCTCGATGTACAAGCCGTTCTGGGAAGTGACCCAGGATGCGCTGCTGTTTTCCTGCAAGAAGCTCGAGCTTGACCTGACGCTGGATGCCCAGCATGCGCTGATGTCGCAGTATGCGAAGCTGCAGCCCTTCCCGGAATGCATTTCGGTCCTTGAACAGTTGAAGCGGGACGGCTTCAAGCTGGCGATCCTGTCGAACGGCAATCCGCAGATGCTCGAAACCGTCGTCAAGGCGGCCGGGATGGAACCGCTGTTCAATCACCTGCTCTCAGTCGACAGCGTCAGGAAATACAAGACCGCGCCCGAGGCCTACCAGATGGGGCCGGACATTTTCGGCGTGGCGCCCAAGAATCTGCTGTTCGTTTCCAGCAACGGCTGGGATGTCTGCGGCGCCAGCTGGTTCGGCTACAAGACCTTCTGGGTCAACCGGGCCGGAGCGCCGATGGAGGAACTGGGGGTCACGCCCAGCCGCGAAGGCCGCACGCTGGACGACCTGCCGGCCTTCGTCAGGCAGGAAGCCTCAAGCTAGGAAGATGGCAATCCCCATGCGAAATTCCATTGCGTTGTCCGCATTGCATTGTCCGAATTGCTTTATTCACGTATCACCATTACAAACATAAACAACCATAAAGAGGTCTCTCACAATGACTAATCGCACTCCTTGCCATCGGCTTCAGGTTTCCACCGTCCTGTACCAGTTCATCGAAGACAAGGTGCTTCCCGGCACCGGCATCGACAGCGATGCCTTCTGGAAGGGCTTCGACGCCATCGCCCACGACCTGGCGCCGAAAAACGCCGCGCTGCTGGCAGAGCGCGATCGCCTGCAGATCGAGCTGGACAACTGGCACAAGGCCAATCCCGGTCCGATCAAGAACATGGAAGCCTACCGCGCCCACCTGGAATCCATCGGCTACCTGGTGCCGCAGCCCCAGGACGTCAAGGCCACGACCACCAATGTCGATGCCGAGCTGGCCCTGCAGGCCGGCCCGCAGCTGGTGGTGCCGATCCTGAACGCCCGCTATGCGCTCAATGCCGCCAATGCGCGCTGGGGTTCGCTCTATGACGCCCTGTACGGCACCGATGCCATCCCCGAGAGCGACGGCGCGACCAAGGCCGGCCCCGGCGGACAAGGCTACAACCCGATCCGCGGCGCGAAGGTCGTCGCCTTCGCGCGCGGCTTCCTCGACCAGGCCGCGCCGCTGGCCAGCGGCTCGCACCGCGAAGCCGCCGCCTACCAGATCATCGACGGCAAGCTCAGCGTCAAGCTGCAGAACGGCAGCACCACCGGCCTGGCCGACGAAAGCAAGTTCATCGGCTACCAGGGCCAGGCGAACGATCCGACTTCCGTGCTGCTGATCAACAACGGCCTGCACGTCGATATCCAGATCGACCGCGGCACGCGCATCGGCAAGGATGACCCGGCGGGCGTGGCCGACGTGGTGATCGAATCGGCACTGTCGACCATTCTCGACCTCGAGGATTCGGTGGCGGCGGTCGATGCGCAGGACAAGGTGCTGGCCTACAGCAACTGGCTCGGCATCCTGCAGGCGACGCTGTCGGAAAGCGTGACCAAGGGCGACAAGACCTTTACCCGCAGCCTCAACGGCGACCGCCAGTACACCGCCGGCGTCGGCGCCACCAATGCCAGGGACGGCGTGGTCACCCTGCACGGCCGCTCCCTGCTGTTCCTGCGCAATGTCGGCCACCTGATGACCAATCCGGCCATCCTGCTGGAGAACGGCCAGGAAATCCCGGAAGGCATCATGGACGCGGTCGTGACCACCACCATCGCGCTGCACGACCTCAAGCGCAAGGCCGGCCAGACCATCGGCAATTCGCGCACCGGCTCGGTGTATATCGTCAAGCCGAAGATGCACGGCCCGGCCGAAGTCGCGTTCGCCAGCGAACTGTTCGGCCGCGTGGAAGGCCTGCTCGGCCTGCCGGCCAATACCGTCAAGCTCGGCATCATGGACGAGGAGCGCCGCACCAGCGTCAACCTGAAGGCCTGCATCAATGAAGCGCGCGCGCGCGTCGCCTTCATCAACACCGGCTTCCTCGACCGCACCGGCGACGAGATGCACACCGCGATGCATGCCGGCCCGATGCTGCGCAAGGGCGACATGAAGACCAGCGCCTGGCTGTCCGCCTACGAGCGCAGCAACGTGCTGGTCGGCCTGTCCTGCGGCCTGCGCGGACGCGCCCAGATCGGCAAGGGCATGTGGGCCATGCCCGACCTGATGGCCGCCATGCTGGAGCAGAAGATCGCCCATCCCAAGGCCGGCGCCAACACCGCCTGGGTGCCCTCGCCCACCGCCGCGACGCTGCATGCGCTGCACTACCATCAGGTGAGCGTGGCCAATGTGCAGAAGGAACTGGAAAAGATCGATGCCAACGCCGAGACCGCCCGCCTGCTGAACGACCTGCTGAAGGTGCCGGTCGCGGAAGAAGCGAAATGGTCGGCGGCGGAAATCCAGCAGGAACTGGACAACAATGCGCAGGGCATCCTCGGCTACGTGGTGCGCTGGGTCGACCAGGGCGTTGGCTGCTCCAAGGTGCCCGACATCCACAACGTCGGCCTGATGGAAGACCGCGCCACGCTGCGCATTTCCAGCCAGCACATCGCCAACTGGCTGCTGCACGGCATCGTCACCAAGGAACAGGTCGATGAAACCCTGCAGCGCATGGCCAAGGTGGTGGATGCCCAGAACGACAACGATCCGTTCTACAAGCCGATGGCGCCCGACTTCGAAGCCTCCTATGCCTATCGCGCCGCGCGCGACCTGGTGATGAAGGGCCTGGAACAGCCCAGCGGCTACACCGAACCGCTGCTGCATGCATGGCGCCTGCGGGTGAAGGCCGAGATGCCGCGATAAGCTTTTCGGTGCCCGCCCCGCCTTCCGCGGGCATGCGCAAGTCCGCACCCCTGCCGGTTCGCCGGCAGGGGTGTTTTATTTCGTGCTCGGGTTGCCGCGTATTGCCTTGCGCCGATCGCAGGCCGCAAAAAATGGCTGCATGGCGAACTCTGCCTTCGCCTGGTGTCAATGCAAAAGGCTCCCGGCACGGCTTCGCGCATCGCCATGCTTGCCGGAATTGCTTGCAGCGCAGCTTGATTGAACTGCGCTCAAGTTACCATTGCGACCTTTCCAAACGGCTCATCACTTATGTCACAGGCTCTCGCACCCGTTACCCGCAGCAACATCAAGATCGGCGTCGTCGGCACCGGGCTCGTCGGCAGTACCGCCGCCTATTCCATCGCCATGCAAGGCATAGGTTCCGAGCTCGTGCTGGTGGACCACAATCCGAAACTGGCGGATGCGCAGTACCGCGACATCCTGCATGCCACTCCCTTTTCCCATCCGATGCGCATCCGTGCCGGCGACTATGCCGATCTCGACCGCTGCGCTCTGGTCATACTGGCCGCCGGCGTGGGCCAGAAACCGGGAGAGAGCCGGATGCAGCTGCTGACCCGCAATGCCGCGGTGTTTGCCGATATCGTGCCGCGTGTCATGCAGCATGCCGGCGATGCGGTATTGCTGGTGGCCACCAATCCGCTCGACGTCATGACCCAGGTTGCCGCCAGGCTGTCCGGCCTGCCCGCGTCAAAGGTGCTGGGCTCGGGCACGATGCTCGACACCGCGCGTTTTCGCTCGCTGCTTGCCGAGCGGTTTCAGGTCTCGCCATCTTCGGTGCATGCCTATGTGCTTGGCGAACATGGCGACTCGGAAGTCCTGGCATGGTCGGCCGCACAGGTGGCGGGACTACCTCTCGACCGTTTCGCCGAGCTGTGCGGCAAGCCGCTGACGCAACAAGCACGGCAAGAGATCGACCATGACGTGAGACATGCCGCTTACCGGATCATTGATGGAAAGGGCGCGACCAACTACGGCATCGGCGCCGCCCTGGCGAGGCTGGCGCGCTGCATCGTCCACGACGAGCGCAGCGTGTTCAGCGTCTGCTCGGTCATTCCGGAAGTTGCAGGCGTCAGGAACGTGGCGGTCTCCTTGCCGATGGTGGTCGGGCAGCATGGCGTGGAGATGGTGATGGAACCCTTGCTGAGCAGCGAAGAACAGGAAGCCTTGCGCAAAAGCGCAGCGCTCATCAAGAATACCTTTACCGCGCTTGGTTATTGAAGATTCCGGCGCGAAAAGCTGCTGCCCCGGACATAGCAATTAATGAAGCCTTGCACGCCAACCCGTTCATCGCCGGCCCACTTGTCTTTTAACAACGAAACATGATGCTGCATTCCCTGCCCTTTCTCTATCCGCGCCTGTTCCTGGGAAAGGAACCGCCCTCCATCACGATTTCCGAAGGATGGCACCGGCTGGTGCTCGACATGTGCACCGCGATTGATGCCGCCCTGCCGAACGGCATGGTGGAAGGTTTTTATATCGAGTCGATCAAGGAAAAGCGCGCACGCCTGAGCGTGAGCTATCACGGCACCTACACCCCGCAGGTCGAGGACATCATCGATGCCATCGAAGACCTCAGCACGACGGTCTGCGAGGACTGCGGAGAAACCGGCCGCCAGCGGACCGACGGCTGGATGCGCTGCCTGTGCGACTTCTGCGAGAAGGAACGGCTGATCCGGCTGAAGCGGGCCGGGTGAATCAGGCCGGGCAGCTGGAGCGGTTTCATCTCGTGCATGGCCGCCCGGGGCAGAATGCGTTCCGGAAAGTCTGCCCATACTGCGGGCATGGAAGCATCCACCGCCGGCGCTTCGTTATATGCGCTTCCTTATATATCCGGTATTCCCCATATTCGGTATCCAACATCCCGGCGGGTCTATATCTTCCCTGAATGCAAGCGGCTTCCATGCCTCTCACGTCGAGAACGCCGATGCGCCGCTATTTCATGCACAAGGATTTCCATGCCGGGCTTACCGAACCATCTCGATATTCACCTGATACGCATTCTGCACCTCGTTCTCACCGAGAAAAACGTATCGCGCGTCGCACTCAAGCTGAACCAGCCGCAGCCGTCGATATCGGCGTCGCTGCGCAGGCTGCGGGAACTGACCGGCGACCCGCTGCTCGTGCGCGGCGCGCATGGCATGATTCCTACCCAATACGGCGAGAGCCTGCTGATGCCGGCCAAGCAGATTCTCGACCAGGCCGAACGGCTGTTCGCCGGAAAGGGGACATTCACGCCCCGGCATGAGGCGCGCACCTTTCACATCGCCGCGCCGGACTATCTGGACAGCCAGCTGCTGCCGCAGATCGTGGCCAATGTGCGCCGCGAGTCGCCGAAGAGCAGCGTGGTCGTGCACAGCGTTGCGCGCGAGGTCGATTTCCTGAAGCTGCTGTCGGACGGCACGCTGGATGTGGTGATCGCCAACTGGGAGGAACCGCCGCAGCACTTGCACATGTCCAAGCTGTTCGACGACGAGATCGCCTGCGTGATGCGCGCCGACTGCGCCTATGCGCTGCGCACGCAGCCCGATGCAATGACGGTGGAGGATTATCTCTCCCTGCCCCATGTCGCCCCGTCGCAGATGCTGGCGGGATATTTCGGCGTCATCGAATCCTTCCTGTCGCGGCATGACATGCACCGCAATGTGGTGGTGGAATCAGCGTACTTCGGCATGATCCCCTATCTGCTGATGCGCAGCGACCTGGTGCTGACCACCGGCAGGCAATTCACGCGCTTCTTCGAAAAGAACCTCCCGCTCAAGCGCTTTACCGTGCCGATCCAATTTCCGACCATGCGCTTTTACCAGCTCTGGCATGACCGCGTGCATCATGCGCCGGAACACAAATGGCTGCGCGACCTGATTTCCGCCACCACGGCGGAGCTGGTATCGAACTAAAGCCTGTTCCCGCTCATGCAAGCGCGCCGCCGCGCAACGCCGCTATCGCTTTAATCCTATGACGGATATACGTGGCCGGCTATCCCAAAGACATGGCCCTTGGCACATGATCACGCATGGAGACAGGGTCCATCTCGGCCCCCTTATAACGATAGAAGGAGCATGCAATGGCGCTGCTGGAACGGCTTTTCAAGCTGAAGGAGCAGGGAACGGATGTCCGCACGGAATTGATGGCGGGGTTCACGACTTTCCTGACGATGGCTTACATCATCTTTGTCAATCCTTCGATCCTGGGCGATGCGGGCATGCCGAAGGATTCCGTGTTCGTCGCGACCTGCATCGCGGCCGCCATCGGCTCGCTGATCATGGGCCTGTATGCGAATTATCCGATCGCACTGGCACCGAGCATGGGATTGAATGCCTATTTCGCCTATGGCGTGGTCAAGGGCATGGGCTATACCTGGGAAGCCGCGCTGGGCGCGGTGTTTATCTCGGGCAGCATTTTCGTCGTCATCAGCCTGCTGCGCGTGCGCGAGCTGATCGTCAGGGGCATACCGCCGTCGATACGGATCGCCATCACGGCGGGCATCGGCCTCTTCCTCGGCATCGTGTCGCTCAAGAGCTGCGGCATCATCGCGGCCAATCCGGCGACCTTCGTCACGCTCGGCGACCTGCACAAGCCGCAGGCACTGCTCGCCATCTTCGGCTTCTTCCTGATCGTCGCGCTGGACCATCTGCGCGTCAAGGGTGCGATCCTGATCGGCATCATGACGGTGACCCTCCTCAGTTTTGTCGTCGGCGGCAATCAGTTCGCCGGTGTCTTTTCTGCGCCGCCGTCCATTGATCCGACGCTGTTCAAGCTGGATATCTCGAGCGCGCTGTCGGTCGGCATCCTGAATGTCGTGCTGGTGTTCTTCCTGGTGGAGCTGTTCGACGCCACCGGTACGCTGATGGGCGTGGCCAGCCGCGCCGGCCTGCTGAAGGAAGGAAAGATGGAGCGCCTCAACAAGGCCTTGCTGGCTGACAGCGGTGCCATTCTCGCCGGCTCGGTGCTCGGCACATCGAGCACCGCGGCCTATATCGAGAGCGCCGCCGGCGTACAGGCGGGAGGACGCACCGGACTGACGGCGGTGGCGGTCGCCGCGCTGTTCCTCGGCTGCCTGTTCATTGCGCCGCTCGCCGGGACCGTGCCCATGTATGCCACCGCGCCCGCGTTGTTCTATGTCGCCTGCCTGATGACGCGCGAACTGGTCGAACTCAACTGGAACGATACGACCGAATGCATTCCTGCGGTCATCACCGCCCTGGTGATGCCGTTCACCTATTCGATCGCCAACGGCGTCGCGTTCGGCTTCATTTCCTATGCCGTGCTGAAGATGTTTACCGGCCGCCCCAGGCAGGCGCCGGTCATGGTGTGGGCGATTGCCGTGGTGTTTGTATTCCGCTATGCCTTCATCGGCGCAGAATAAACCGGTCCGCACCGGTGCAACGATGAACCGATCATGGACTCATCCATGAACTGATGAGCTGATGAACTAATCAATCAGCCGGCCGCAAGGCCGGCTTTTTTATTTTGTATGTCCTATGTCTAATCGGGCCGGCGCATCGTCGGCCATCATCATGATGCGGTCCAAAATGCGGTCGGATGCGCAGTGCGATGTTGTCCCCGCGTAACACGCATGCCACCAGATTGCTCCGTTCGCCTTCATTCGAACGTATTCCTTGCTTCCGCTCATCCATTTGCACTCATCCGTTAGAACTAAAACATCGCTTGCATTTCTAACATGTTATGGACGGACAAACCTGCCTGCGCAGGAGGATGCTTGGCGGATGCAGGTATGCCGGATAGAAGGTCTCCAAACAGCCGTAATCAATCAATAAATAGGAGTGATAGCAATGGCAGATCAGAACAAGGATGGAAAAGCACCGATCTCTAGCGGTGTCCAACCGGGACCGGGTGAAAGGCTGCAGGACGCGGCATCGCTGGCATCAGGCACGTCCGGCTCCTCCGGCATTACCGGCACTACCGGCACCCCGGGCACGCTCGGCGCCACCGGCACTTCCAACACGCCTGGCGCATCGAGCGCGACCGGTACCTCCGGCACGACCGGCACTCGGGGAACGAGCGGCACCGCGAGCAGCGCAGCGGGCAGCAGCGGCGGCATTGAAGCCGATGTGCTGACCAGCGGCAGCATGGGCACCTCGGGCACCACCGGTATGTCGGGTATGTCGGGCACCTCGGACACGATGTCTTCCACCAAGGACAAGGTCAAGGAAAGCAGCGCACGCATTGCCGAGCAAGCGCGCCAGTATGCGGGCGACATGGCAAGCCGCGTCAAGGAAACCAGCCGCACGATGTTCGACGAACGCAAGGAAACCGCGGTGGGACAGGTCGACAATGTCGCCAACGTGATCCGCAATACCGCATCGCAGCTGCACGGACAAGGACAGGACCAGGTGGCCCAATACGTCGAGATGCTGGCCGACCAGCTGCAGACGCTGAGCGGCCGCCTGCGCGAGAAGGATCTCGACACACTCATCGACGACGTGCAAGGCATCGCGCGCCGCGCGCCCGGCACCTTTTTCCTCGGCGCGGTCGCGGCCGGCTTCCTGCTGGCACGCTTCATCAAGAGTTCATCCGAGCAGGCACGCTATCAGCAGCTTGAGCTGAGCGAGAGCAACTGGCGCACTTCGTCGTCCGCCCGGCCGGTGGAAGCCGACATGTCATCGAGCGATGCGGCAGCGATCGGCGCTGACGGCACTCCGGGCACCGGCCTCGGAACCACCGGCGCAGGCGTCGGCAGCTCGACCAGTCCGCTGAACGGCACCGGGACCCGCAGTGGAGGTGGCACGCTATGATGATCGACAAGAGCGACAAGTCCCTGCCGGCGCTCATCTCCGATCTGACCAGGGATGTGGTTGACCTGGTGCGCCAGGAAATCGCACTGGCCCGTTCGGAGCTGTCGACCAAGATCGTGCATGCCCAGGCAGCCCTCACCTCGGTTGCCATCGGTGCCGCGATCCTGCTGGCAGGCCTGTTCATCATCCTGCAGGCGGTGGTGAAGGGCGTGGAAATGATTCTTCCGGAATCGGTGGCGCCGTGGCTGGCACCGCTGATCGTCGGCCTGACCATTTCTGCAATCGGTTTCGTGCTTCTGAAGGGAGGAGCTTCCAAGCTGACTGCCGACAACCTGCTGCCCCACAGAACCATCGATTCACTTAAAAAAGACAAAGTCGTCGTCGAGGAGAAAATGCAATGAAAGAAAATATCGACAACCGCAGCCCCGAAGAAATCGAGAGTGACATCGAGCGTACCCGCGCCGACTTCAGTTCGACCATCGAGGCGATCCAGCAGAAATTGACCCCGAGCGAACTGAAGAACCAGGCCGTCGATTATGCATTGTCGACGACGCCTGGAGCGGTCAGCGTGGGCCTGGTCAACATGGTTCGTGAAAACCCGATTCCGGTGGCAATGATCGGCATCGGATTCGCCTGGCTGATGGCAGCCTCGCGCCAGCCCACGACCTATGTCGCAGGCACGCGGCGGCGCGCCGGCCGGCGTGGCACCTCCTACCCCAACATGGAGACTACCACCTACGACAGCACCTTCGATACGACCACCGGCAGCGTTCGCACCAGCAGCTATCCGGGCGCCCGCAGCAGTTATTCGACCGGCCGCAGCAGTTATTCAACAGGCCGCGGCACCGGCGACGGCATGCTGAGCCGTGCGATGTCCAAGGTCAGCGAAACGGCGCAAAGCCTGCGCAGCAAGGCGACCGAAACCGCCCAGGACCTGAGGAACAAGGCAAGCGAAACAGCTCAGGGCTTGAAGAGCAAGGCCGGCGATGTCAGCCAGCGCTTGAGCAGCACGGCTTCGGATGTGAGCGGACGCGCGCAGTATGTCGGACAGAATGCCCGCTCCCGCTTCCAGGACACGGCACACACGTCGCAGGCGCGCCTGAGCGAAATGGGTGAAATGTCGAAGGAGCAGTTCTACCGTGCCAAGAGCAGCGTCAACCAGGTGATCGACGAGCAGCCGCTGATCGTCGGTGCGCTCGGCATCGCGCTGGGTGCCGCACTGGGCGCGACACTGCCCTCCACGCGCCGGGAGAACGAACTCCTGGGTGAAGCCCGCGACAATCTGCTGGACAAGGTCAAGCAGACGGCGATGGAACAGGCGGAGGTTGTCAAGCAGTCGGCGCAGCGTGTGGCCGAGATCGCCAAGGAAGAAGCCGTTCGCGTCAAGGACGATGTGTCGAACTCGGTCCTGCAGAGCAAGGACCAGCAGGGTTCCGGCTCGGTTTCCTCCGGCGCGACAGGCGCAAGCACTGGAAGTACCGGAAGCACCGGAAGCACCGGAAGCACCACCTACGGCGGTCTGTCGGGACAGCAAAGCATTCACTGATTCTCGCTGACCGCAGGCGCCCGGACACGGCAGCGTGTCCGGGCGTTGTTTCATCCGCATCCTGCGCTGCCAATTCTTCCCGCTGCTTCCGCCTCCCGCTTTCCCTCGCTTTATACCAATCCCATGCCGAGTCATGGCATGACACGTCATATCCAATGACATCGATGGGCTTTTTCGTCCGGCAAGACCAATGGAGCAGCTCGGGGACGCATGGCGGGACTATGGACAATGGATGTGGCGAGCACAATGCCGCCAGGCGGAAAGAGCCACGATCCCATGGGATGGAAATGACCTGCGATTGGCAGGACAGCCGATCGCAGGTGGGTGTAGCGAAGAATCGGTCCGCCCTGGGATGCAGGGCAAGGCGCAACGAGCGCCGTGTGGCGGGCCATACCAGCGACGAACAACACAGCCATGCGCCCAGGACAAGCTGACGCGACCGGCCATTCATCTGCAATCCGCTTTAGAGCGTTTTCACCCTGACCTGCCTGCCGATACCGGACAGATTGCCTCGGCCTCGACCAGGCCGGTCAGGGCGAAAACGCTCTAGCTCGGACGCTGCGCGTCGAGAACCTTTTCCGCTTCCTCCGCAATTTTTTCCTCGCCCAATTCTTCATCGGCCGCGTCGGCCACTAGGCCTTCCTGGCTGGCACCGGCCGGTTCGTCATAAACCAGTTCAACCAGGACTGGAAAATGATCGGAGCCGAACGACGGCAGGCGCTTGATGAAGGAAAGGGTGAAATGACGGCTGTGAAAAAGATGATCCAGCGGCCAGCGCAGAAACCAGTGATCGGCATGAAAGGTATTGAACATGCCCCGGCCCACGCGCGGATCGAGCAGGCCGCTGATCTTCCGGAACAGCCGGGTCGTCGGCGACCATGCGACATCGTTCAGATCGCCGGCAACGATGACCGGGCATTCAAGATTCGCTACCTGTTTTGCCACAATCATCAATTCCGCATCACGGGCCGCCGACTCGTCATTCTCCGTCGGGCTGGGAGGCGTGGGATGCAGGAAATGCACTTGCACCGTTTGCCCGGAGCGCAGCACGACGGTCGTGTGCATGGACGGTATGTCGGGCTCAACGAGAAAGCGGGTTGTACTGTTCTTGAGCGGGAGGCGGGAGTAGACATGCATGCCGTACAAGTTTTCCAGCGGGCATTTGATGGTGTATGGATACTCGGTCTCCAGCATGTCCAGCTGGCTTTGCCACCATGCAGTCGATTCCAGGGTGACGAAGATATCGGGCTGGTGTTCGCGGATCATGGCTATCAATCCGGCGGCATTGCGGTTGCTGCCCAGGACATTGGAGGCGAGGATGCGCAGGCGGTCATCCTGCGACGCGCCATCGGCGCAAAGCTTGACCTCGTTCGGATAGGGCCTGGTATAGGGAAAGATCCACCATGCCTGATAGAGCATGCAGGCCAGCGTCGCCGCGATGATGATGTCATGGCCCACTGCCTTCAGGTCCAGGAAAAACAGCTCCGCGACGAGCAGCGTCGCCCCGACCGCCGCAATCTGCAGTCGAGGAAAATCCAGATCGCGGATCCACCAGTGAGTGGAGCGCGACAACGGCAAGAGAGTCGCCAGTACCAGCAAGACGGTCAGCGACAGGATCACGGCGAAAGACATTTTCTTATTGTCGTCGAGACACCGGTTGCCGTGATGAGCATGCGCAAGGCAGTTCAATCAAGCAAGCCGCGGAACCGGGTCCTGGCCTTTATAAAATTGGCGAATCCAATCATCGTGCATGGAAATGCGGCAGACCGCAGGCGCCGTCCCCGTCGTCCCGGCCTTCCACTGCTTCAATGCATTACCAGCTTCCTGTTTCCTGGCTCGCATACCAGCCGAGCAGAAAGGCATTCCAGCGAACGTTCACCGGTACGCTCCAGTAACCGTTGCCTTCCCGTTCCAGGTTCCACTCGGGCGGCTGATGCAAGGCCTCAAAGAGCTTGCGTGCGGTCTGATTGGTGCGCAGGCTTGCCTGGCTGCGAATATTTTGCAGTGCGGAATCGGAGTCGGCCATGAAATTGTTCGTTCAATGAAATGCTCGGAAGCGTCATTATTCATTGGAACATGCAGGGCCGTAAAAATTGCAGCTCGCCGGCTATTTGTCCTGCTCCTACCGGGATGCAGTCGCACCGATTCACAGCAAGACCGGATGCAAGGCCACTGAAGATTCATTTACGCCGGCTACCCCGTTTCGGTGCGAGCATTACGCCGGTGCAGCCCGGTGCTTCGCAATGGCATGCGAAGGCGCGTTTCACCGCCGGGGTATGGCGACCATCGTAAATAAGTGCATAGTTGTAGTGAAGCTCTGCGCCGCGTGCGATTTCCTGCAGCGAATAAATGAATACCCGCCCGTCTTCATGCTCCATCGCTTCGCAGTTGGGTTCGCAGCAATGATTGATGAAGCGTGCGTCATTTCCCTTGCTGCCGCCGTCAATGACCAGCCCGCTCGACAGGGTGAAGAAAAAGGTATGGTTCAGCGGCCCGCCCTTGGCTTCCGAACGGCGCAGGGCTTCATCCCATGCGATATGTTCACCCTGGTACTCAATGATGCACTCGCCGGGCCCGATGCGCCGGCGCGCAAACACGCCGGCGCCATGCACCTTCGATGGCTTGACGATATAGAGAGGCGTAGTCTGGCTGCGGGAAGATCTGGCTGTCTTGCGAAGGCTTGTGGATGGCATGGTCTCGTCGGTTGTTGGTGATTGCGCAAACAGTCTGGCCTGGTTCTGGCTCGGGCCTGGCTTGTATCTGGTCCGAATCTGCGCCTTGGAACGGTATTTGCACGAAGCTGAGCAAATAGAATGTACACCTTTCTTCCGCTTCTAAGCCATGTTGCGAATCAGGTAGCGACCTTACCGCCTATGAAATTGCTAGACAGCGACGACGCCGTCGTTCCTCGATGCCTGCCCCGGGAGAGCCGTCGGCTGCCCGCGTTGCCCGTACTTGCCTGCGCCGCGGCACTGCTCGCGACCGGCATGGATGCGCATGCCGCGGATGCCGGGCGGCTGGCGGAACTGATCAATGCATACCGCCAGGCGCCCGGCCGCTGCGCAGGAAAGCCGCGTGCCGCCGCCGGTCCGCTCGTGCCGGATTCGGCGCTGGAACGGATGCGCCTCGCGTCCGGCTCGGACCTGCAGCAGGCGTTCAGGCAGGCCGGTTACCAGGCTTCGCTGGCCGAAGCCATCGTCGTCACCGGTCCGCGGAGCGACACTGCCGCCATGGCTGCCATCAGCGACCAGTATTGCGGCTCGCTGGCCAAGCAGGAGTTTACGCGCGTCGGCGTGTCGCGCAACGGCGATACCTGGCAAGTGATTCTCGCCAAGCCGCTGCTGGCTCCCGACCTCGGCGACCCCGATGCCGCCGGCAGGAAGATTCTCACCCTGGTGAATGCCGCCCGCGCCCGGCAACGCAGTTGCGGCGGCAAACACTTCCCGCCTGCGCCGGCGCTGGCCTGGAATGCCGCGCTGGCACGAGCGGCGCAGGCGCATAGCGCCGACATGGCCCGTCATAATTATTTCCGGCATAGCGACAGGAATGGGGCGCAGGCCGGGGACCGCGCCAGCCGGTCCGGCTATGCCTGGCGCCAGGTCGGCGAAAACATCGCCGCCGGTCAGGGGTCGGCGGAAGATGCCGTCAGCGGCTGGCTTGCCAGTCCTGGACATTGCGCCAACATCATGAACAGGGAGTTTCGGGAGATGGGCGCCTGGTTCGTCATCGAGCCGCGCAGCGATCTGCAGATCTACTGGACCCAGGTGTTCGGTACGCCGCGCTAGCGCGGATTGAAGGTGAGTGTATGCACGTATTGGCATTCCTCTAAAAACGTACTCCTTTGGAAATCGCGGCGCCTGGAACGACCCTGGAACTATTACTTGAAGGGCAAATGATTTACAGGCCGGTCACATCTTGAGGCGGCCATCGCAATTTTTTTGTTGCGGAGCACAGACAATTTATCTTCCTCCATTTACCAGGCCAAACTGCAGTGATATTGTTGCTGGGCAATTCCAACCCTTTCTGTTTTCGCCCGTACTGCCATGCTGATCCGTGACCTGACTGCCATTTTCGTCCGTACTACCGTTGCCGCCGTATCCGTTTCCGCGCTAGCTGTCGCCTTTGCAAGCTATCTCGGCAGCTGATCCAGGCAAACGCGTTTTCCGGCGAATGCCCATCCGGGCCGACTTCCGGCCCGGTTCCCGCTTTTCCTTCCGGCTTCCTCTCGCGGTACGTTTCCGCCCTCATTTCCTGATCCCACAGGAAACCTTGCGACGTCTCAATACCCTGCCTTAACAATCCGGCATGCTGTGTTCTCACTACGGAGGACACATGTCAACTCTTCTGCTAAACGTCTACGAGCAATGGGTCATACTTTTCTACATTGCCTGCGCAGTCGGCGCGATGCTGTGGTCGCTTCCGCGTGACCATTGAATGGAGCCAGCGCACCCCCCGTTCCGACATGCAACACAAGCTTTATCCACGATCCCATCAAACTTCAGCGAACAGGAAACGCTGCATGATCAGTGAAGGAATTTCCGTCGCCGGCAAGGCTTTGGCGATCAGGTAGCCCTGCACCTCGTCGCAATGCAGCCGCTGCAGGCTGCGCAATTGCTCGGCGGTTTCCACGCCTTCCGCGACAACCCGAATTTCCAGCGCCTCGGCCATGGAAGTCACCGCCCGGAACATGACTTCGCCATTGCCGTCCGCCAGCGCGGTGGTAAAAGCGCGATCAACCTTGAGCACATCCACGTCGAGCTGGTGAAGCTGGGCGAGCGAAGAGTAACCGGTGCCGAAATCATCGATGAGAAGCTTGACGCCCACTTTGCGCAGTTCGGCAAGCTGGCGGCGAGCCACCGCACTGTTGTCCAGCATCGCCGATTCGGTCAGCTCCACTTCAATCAGCGAAGAATCAATGGCATGGCGACGCAGGCAATCGCTGAAAAACCCCGCCAGATGCTCGTTGCGCAACTGGAGCGCCGATACGTTCACCGAAACCGGAACGACGGCCATGCCACCGGCCTTCCATTCCGCGATCTGGGCGCATACCTTCTCTATCACCAGTTCGCCCAGGGGCAGGATAAGCCCGGTATCTTCCGCCAGGCCGATGAAGTCGTTCGGATAAATGAGCCCGCGGTCCGGATGCTTCCAGCGCACCAGCGCTTCCATGCTGCTCAGCCTGCCGCTGACGGCCTCGACCCGCGGCTGGTAATGCATCACGAACTGGTCGCGGGCGACTGCGTCGCGCAGCGCCTTTTCCTTATCCAGCTTGAGCAGCAGCGTGTCGGACAGGTGAGAGTGGTAGAAGTGATAGCGCCCCTTGCCTGCCGCCTTGGCGGCATACATGGCAATGTCCGCATGCTTGAGCAGGGTATCGCTGTCGTTCCCGTCCTGCGGAAACAGGCTGATGCCGATGGAAGCATTGACATGATGGATGCTCGATGTGCCCAGCGTGAAGGGGTCGCCGATCACCCTGACGATATGCGACGCCACCCGTGACACATCCTCGACGAGATCGACATTTTCCAGGACGATGATGAATTCGTCGCCCCCGAGCCGCACCACATGATCGCTGGCGCGCACCACGCTCTTGAGACGGGCGGCGGCCGAGCGCAGCAATTCATCTCCCGCATCATGCCCAAGGGTGTCGTTGATATTCTTGAAATTGTCGAGATCGATGAAGAGCAGGGCAAGCGCGCCATCACGTCCGGCGCTGCGCCGTAGCGCTTCCGGCAGGAAGGTCGACAGCCAGTGCCGGTTCGGCAGCATTGTCAGCGCATCGGTATTGGCCAGGCGCGACAGGGCGAACTCGTTCTCCTTGGCCTGGGAAATGTCGCGCATCGTCAGCGCCAGTCCATCCCCGGAGCGCACCATTCTGCGGTAGACCCAGGTCGCCCGCAGGCGGCTGTTCTTCGGCACCCGGAATTCATCTTCATGAAAGCCGCTGGAGAGCGCACGCCGGAACAAGGCAAACAGATCCTCCCGGTAATCCTCGGGAATGAATTCCGAAAAGCGGTGTCCCCTGACTTCCGCCTTCGGCAGACCGAGCAATTCAGCGCCGCGTTCATTGCAGTCCTCGTAGAGAAAATCCGTGATGAAGGCATTGCGATCGCGTATCGGGCGGATGGTGTAGAAGCCTTCATTGGCGGCATCGGTGGCAAGGCGCATGGTTGTCTGGATTTCTTCCTCGCGCCGCTTGCGCCACGCCAGGCGCAATGTGAAGAACATGCCCGCGACAGTAAAGGCGGCGATCAGCGCGCTGATGGCATAGGCGAAACGGCGATAGGTGAACGCGGTTTTCTCGTACCCGGCCAAGGCATTTCTTTCCGCGATGGCTGCCAGCGCGACAACCGGATACATGTTGAGCCGGTTCCAGGAAAAAAAACGAGCCTGTCCGTCGACGAACTTTTCACGCGGTTCGACTTCGGTCCCGGTATCGGAAAGAAAGACCGGATCCTTGCGGTAATACACTTTGCTCGGATGGTCGCCGGTCTTGGTGGCGATCAGCGAACCGTTGATGAATCGAACGGATACGAAATCGCCGGCGCCAAGGGTCTGGGCATCATGAAAGGTAGTGAGGTAAGAGGGTTCCACGACAATGACGGCAACGCCTCCGAAAGTGCCATCCTTCGCAGTCAGGCGGCGCGTGAAGCGGACCACATCGCGACCAATCCGCCTTCCCGGGCTGACCTGGCTGATCTGCAGGCCGCTGTCCGGGCTGCTGCGATGCCGCTGGAAATAAGGCATATCGGCGAAGTTGGGCCGCTCATGCGAGCGCATGGTGCTGCTGACGATATTGCCGTCGCGGTCAAGGATGGTGGCATGCAGCTGTGCACTGCCGGGAAACAGGCCACGGTCCCGCTGGCGTTCCAGATCCAGGCTCGCCCCGGGTTCTTCCCAGGAGTAGCGCAGCAGCAAGGTCAGCTGATCGATTTCCTGTATGGTCCTTTCGAGCTGAGCGGCATAGGCGCGCGACAGACTTGCCGACAAGCGAAGCGCCGCGGCTTCCGCATTCCTTCTCTCCATCCCGATCAGCGACAGGGTAAAGACCCAAAGCAGGTAGATGACCGATATGCCGATGACTGGCCAGAGCAGCATCGGCCACAAATGTCCGTAAGCGTCGCGCACCGACTTCAAGGATTGGACTAGGCGGTGGGCATACGCGAGCATGGAGGAAGTGTGATGATGAATTGCTATCCCCCATGGACAACGCGCGCGGGATAAAGTTGTCCGCACTCATTGCAGCGTTGCCATCGGAAACCTTAACGCATCGACGCATGGAGGCATCGTTGCATCGCCAAGAGGAAAGGTCATGCCCCTGAAAAATGTTTTTCGGGACAAGGCGGATTGAGGGGAAATTGCGTAGCGGACCGGGATGCGTGCTACGGAACACAACAGGCAGCATGGCGAACGTACCGATGCCGGGCGCTGCATCGGTACGAGTGCGTACATAGAAGCCGCTCTTGTGTCATCTCAAATCCAGGGAGGCATGACTTGCTATTCTTCTCTCATGCCGGCTTAGCTCATCGGGTAGAGCAGCTCAAGTGTAATGAGCAGGGAGGGGGTTCGAGTCCTTCAGCTGGCACCACCATTCACAAGCACCGCACCACCGCATCACCGCCACCATTGACGATCATTCCAACATTGCCTTGATCCGCATGCGCCTCCGGGCACGGTGCTTCACAGGCTTGCCGCTCGTGCCCGCCAGAGCCGCGAACGCTTCAGGCCAGTTCGGGAATCAGCGCAAGAACAGCGGCTTCCGCGCGCAGGCCGTGCCCCGTCAGACCTCCGGCTGCCGCTTGCCGTATACTGGGCCAACCTCCAACGATATGCCTTCCGCATTCCTGCCTTGACTCTGATCGCATTGATCCTGATGATGGTGCTCGCGCACATCGCCTTCACGGGCGGACGCGTGGCCCTTACCCTTCTCGCCATCGACCTGCAGGCCACGCCTTTCCAGGTGGGACTCATCATCAGCCTGCTGGCGGTCATTCCGATGCTGTTTTCAGTGCATGCCGGGCGCTGGACCGACAGGACCGGCGTGATGCGGCCCACCCTCATTGCCATGCTGATGCTGTGCGCCGGCTCGCTGCTGGCGGCGCTGCTGCCTTCGCTGGCAATGCTGTGCGGCGCCAGCGTGCTGCTGGGCTCCGGCTTCATGGTTGCGCATCTGGCGATCAACAATGCCGTCGGACGCGCCAGCACGCCGGAAAGCCGCACGCATGCCTTCTCCATGCTGGCGCTTGGCTTTTCGGTTTCCACCGTGCTAGGCCCGGTCATCTCGGGTCTGCTGATCGACGCCGTCGGGCATCGCATGGCGTTTCTGCTGCTTGCCCTTTTCCCTGTCGCGGGATTGCTGGTGCTCTACCGCGCCGGCCGCGATGAACAGCCATTGCCTCAAGCCGAAACCGGCGCGGGAAAAACCAAGCCGCGCGTCATGGACCTGCTCGGCCATGCACCGCTGCGTGCGGTCTTCGTCGCCAGCGGCCTGCTGTCGATGGCATGGGACCTGTTTACTTTCATGGTGCCGATCCAGGGCGCACGCATCGGCCTCTCCGCTTCCACCATCGGACTCATCATGGGTACTTTCGGCGTCGGCACCTTCGTGGTCCGGCTGGCGATTCCAAGACTGATGCAATCGGTCTCGCGGTGGGGCGTGCTGGTCGGCGCGCTGGGTCTCACCAGCACGGTCTATTTGCTGTTTCCGCTGTTTACCTCGGTGCCGGTATTGCTGCTGCTCGCCTTCATTCTCGGGCTTGGGCTGGGGTCGGCGCTGCCGACCATCATGAGCCTCATTCATGACACCGCGCCGTCCGGCCGGACCGGAGAAGCGGTCGGCGTGCGTTCCACGCTGATCAATACCAGCCAGACGGTGCTGCCGACGGCATTCGGCGCGCTGGGCGCCGTGGTCGGGACCATCCCGGTGTTCTGGACCCTGGCCGCGGTGCTGGCGTGGGGCGCCGCCTTTGCGCGGCGCAGGCAGCCGGCCAAGGGCGGCAATCAACACCATTAGGCTGTGTTTGATAAGCGTTGCGAGCGGTTCGGATTGGCGCCGAGGAGCGCACGTGTACGCAGGGTACGCCGAGCACCGCAGGCGCCAATCCGGATCGCGCAGCAGCTTATCAAACACAGCCTGGAGCGCTATCCTGAAAGGCGCTCCTGGAAGCTGCCAGGCGAGTCAAACAGGATGATCGGGCATGACGAGGGAAGCCGGCGCCTCACCACTGCCGGGCATACATGCTTTCGAATTTCTCGGCCGGCAAGGGGGCGCTGAAGTAGAAGCCCTGCACCTCGTCGCAGCCGTGCTCCTGGAGAAAAGCAAACTGTTCCTGCGTCTCGACGCCTTCGGCGATGACACGCTGGTTCAGGTTTCTCGCCAGGTCGATGATGGCGCAGGTGATGGCGGCATCGTCGCGGTTATGCGGCAGGTCGCGGATGAATGAACGGTCGATCTTCAGCGTATCGGCCGAGAACAGCTTGAGCTTGCTGAGGCTGGACGAGCCGGTGCCGAAGTCATCGATCGACACGCTCACGCCGAGCCCCTGCAGCTGGCGCATCAAGCCGATCGCATAATCAAAGTTTTGCATCACCGTGGTTTCGGTAATTTCCAGGTCGAGATAGGCGGGACTCAATCCGGTGGTCTTCAGGGCATGGTGCACGACATCGGCGAAATTCCCGCTGCGGAACTGCGCGGCCGAGACATTGACCGACACCGGCAGCGGCACATAGCCCGCATTCTGCCAGGCCTTGTTCTGGCGGCAGGCCTCTTCGAGCACCCATCTGCCGAGCGGCACGATCAGGCCGCTCTCCTCGGCAATGGGTATGAACTCCACCGGCGAAACCGGCTGCCGGCCATCGGTCGGCTTGAAGCGCACCAGCGCCTCGACGCCGATCAGGCGGCCGTTGCTGACCGATACCTTGGGCTGGTATTCAACCACGAAGCCGCCTTCGTCGAGCGCCATGCGCATCTGGCGCTCGATGCTGGCGCGGCGCACGGCTTCATGCGTCATGTGCGGCGCATAGAACTGGTAATTGCGCTTGCCCAGCGACTTGGCGTAATACATCGCCGCATCCGCATGTTCCATCAGCGTCTGCGGCTCCATGCCATCCTTGGGGAACACGCTGATGCCGATGCTGGCGGACAGGTACATTTCCTCTTCGCCCACCTTGTACGGCTGCTCGATGGCAGTGATGAGCTTGCCGGCGATGAGGCCGGCGTCGTCGGTGGCGCGGGTTTCCGCCAGCAGCACCACGAACTCATCCCCGCCCAGCCTGGCAACCGTGTCGGTTTCCCGCACCACCTCCCTGAGCCGCTGCCCGATTTGTATCAGCACGTTGTCGCCGGCCTGATGCCCATGGGTGTCATTGATCGGCTTGAAGCGGTCGAGGTCGATGAACAGCAGCGACACGCTGCCTGCCTTGCGGCCGGCCGCCTTGATGGCTTCACCCAGCCGTTCATTGAGCAGGACGCGGTTGGGCAGGCCGGTCAGCGCGTCATAGTGCGCAAGGCGCGCCGCCTTTTCCAGTGCCTGCACCTTTTCGGATTGCTTGATCGATACTAGGCGCTCGAAAGCCAGCAGGGAGCGCGCGCACCAGCCGACCACGATGGTCAGCACCAGCGCGATGATGATGGTTTCGATGGCCAGCGCAGTACGGATGTCGATCATTTCCGCCTCATGGCCGAACAGCACCAGCCAGTTCAGCAGCACCGGCGCGAGGATGGCCGTAGGCAGCAGCCGCCGCGCCGCCAGGCCCGCATAACTGCGGTTGGTGAAATAAAACATGAAACCCTGCTGTGCCTGCGACAGCAGGACGCCGATATTGAGGAGAATGAAGCAGATGATGGTGGGGATCGCGAGGCCGCCGAAGGCATTGAACTGATAGAGCGAAGCCAGTCCGTACAGGTAAGCCACGCCCAGACCGATCCAGACGCATGCGGAGACGGCGGCCAGCTTCACCGCGCGCGAGTTCCATTTCTTGTGCTGCAGCCCCAGCAGCGCCAGCCCGGCTGCAATGATGCCGCAGGAAGACGGCACGGACGTGCGGCCGGGAAACTGGTGCGGGGCGGCGAAAGGATCGCCTCGCAGCAGTTCATCAATACCGATATTGATATTCCATAGATATTGCGAGAGATTAAGCAGGCCGAGCACAACCATGATGACGGCCAGTCCCCGTCCCGCCGTCCTGACGGCCGGCCTTCGATGCCTGCCGATTTGGCACCAGAGCGACACGGCGCCGCAGGCCAGGGTGAAGATGGTGTTGATCTTCATCTGGTAAAAACCGGCGACAAAGCTTGTCAGGATGGGGCCATACCAGACCCATCCGACAAAACCCAATGTGCAGATACCCAGCACGGTCAGGCTGAGTATCTGGGCGATTCTGGAATAGCGGTCCGGCGAGAAAGAAAGAAGATGGTCCATTGGATTTGTCGATATTTCTAGATAGGACGAGCTTCCTTCCCTGTGGTTCCCTCACGACAACAACTTAAGCCACTTCTTTATGTTGCCTCATGGATTGTTCATGCGGCTGCACGAAATTCGCAAAGGGCATGCGAGGCGCAGCCCCTCCAGTGAACGTAGCAATCCGCATGGGCATGAGCCCTTTTCTGCACACTGACACGAAGAATTGAATAAAACACCACATCTGCGGTCATACGAGCTGATCCTGTTTCGCGATTGATTCCTATGACCAATGCCCAGTGGTTCCTGTTGATCGGCTTGTTGATGCTCGCGCGTGGACTTGCCGCCACCACTATCATGCGCTTGCCGATCACTTCGGCCATCTTTTATTTAAGCGTGGGCTTGCTGCTCGGCCCGACTTTCCTGGGCCTGTTCCACTTCGATCCCATCGAGCAATCGGGTGTGCTGGAGGTGTTTACCGAGATCGCGGTGCTGATCTCGCTGTTTTCCGCCGGGGTGAAGATGCCGGTGCCCCTGACCTTGAAACGCTGGGCGGCGCCAATCAGGCTGGCCTGGGTTTCGATGTCGATCACCGTCGGACTGGTTGCCGCCTTCTGTTATTTCGTCCTTGACCTGCCTATAGGCGCCGGCATCCTGCTGGGCGCCGTTCTTGCGCCGACCGATCCGGTGCTGGCAACCGATGTGCAGGTGCGGCATGCGGGGGACAAGGACCAGCTGCGCTTTGTCCTGACCTGCGAAGCCGGCATGAACGACGGCAGCGCCTTTCCCTTCGTCATGCTCGGCCTCGGCCTGCTCGGCCTGCACGAGATCGGGGAATTCGGCATCGAATGGCTGGTTCGCGACGTGCTGTGGGCCACCGTGGGCGCCATCCTGATCGGCGCCGCCGGCGGCGCCCTGCTGGCACGCCTGGGCTGGAAGCTGCGCGGCGGCAGCGCCAAGCATGAGGTGCTCGACGACCTCGTCGGCCTTGGCCTGATCGCGGTGGTGTACGGCTTGAGCATCTGGCTCAAGGCATGGGGCTTTCTCGCCGTGTTCTTTGCCGGGGTTGCGCTGCGCCATACCGAGCTGGTGCTGGCCGGCGCGCCGCGCGACAAGCAGGGTCTTCTGGAGCAGGATCCGGCGCGCACCGAGGCGGCAAGCGCCAACCCGAATAACGAGCCTCCGCTGATCGTCAGCGCCGAGGCGCTGGTCTTCAAGGAACACCTGGAGCGATTGTCCGAACTGGTCCTGGTGCTGCTCCTGGGCGGCATGATCGTACTCGGCACCTGGAGTTGGCGCGCCGCCGGCGTGGCCCTGTTCGTATTCTGCATCGCGCGTCCCGTCAGCGTCTGGATTGGCCTGATGGGTTCCAGCACTTCCCACCGCCTGCGCCAGATTACGGGCTGGTTCGGCGTCAGGGGCATCGGTTCGATTTATTACCTGATGTATTCGATACAGCATGGCCTCCAGGAAGAGCTGGCGCGGGAACTGACCCAGATCACGCTGACGGTGGTCATGCTGTCGATTTATGTGCACGGCATCAGCGTCAAGCCGCTGATGGATCGGTTCTGGCGACGATGATCCACGGCATGACTGATCGGACCGTCGCGTTGTCGACCGGGCGCGCCCGCGGCAAAGGGATGGCGGTTTCAGATCATGCGCTGAGTCAGCACGGTCAACAGTGCGTGATGCGATGATGCGGGCCTCGTCGCGGTGCATGCGATTTCATCCAACCAACCTGTCGGATTAGCATTTGCAAACAAACACGGTCAAGCCATCCGCATTCCGCCGCCTGCGGATCTACTTCATGTCGCTGCTGCGGCAGGCAATCGACTCCACCCTGCCGCTGCGCGCGCGCGTCCTTTCCGCATGCAAGGCGCTGGCGCTGCTGGGCTGCGCTGCCTTGCTGCTGCTGCTCGCCTATTCGCTTCTGCTGATCCCCTTCACTCCCAGCATCGGCGATCTGCGCAAGGCGAGGAACGAACAGCCGAGCGTGCTGATGTCGGCGGACGGCAAGCGCCTTGCCGTGTTCAACCGCCTCAACCGCGAATGGGTGCCGCTGAACCGGGTGTCTCCTCATGTCGTCAACGCGCTGGTCGCCACCGAGGACCACCGCTTTTACCAGCACTTCGGCATCGAGCCGCAGCGCATGGTGATCGGCGCGCTGCGGGCTCTGATCGGCGATCCGGAAGGCGGCTCGACCATCACCCAGCAATTGGCGCGCAACATGTATCCGAAGGAGATCGGCCGGCAGCCGCTGATCAACCGCAAGATCATGGAGGTCATCACCGCGCTCAAGATCGAGCACGCCTACTCCAAGAAGGAGATCCTGGAGACCTATCTCAACACGGTGCCCTTCCTGTACAACGCCTTCGGCATCGAGATGGCGGCGCGCACCTATTTCGACAAGCCGGCCAGCAAGCTCAGCCTGCTGGAAAGCGCCACCCTGGTCGGCATGCTCAAGGGCACCAGCTATTACAACCCGGTGCTCAATCCGCAGCGCGCCATCAAGCGCAGGAATGTCGTGCTGTCGCAGATGGTCAAGCGCAACGTGATCACGCAAGCCAGTTTCGATTCCCTGAAAACACGCCCGGTGGTGCTGGACTTCGAGCGCCAGCAGGAGGCGCTCGGGCCGGCGCCGCATTTCGCCCAGCATCTGCGCAAGTGGCTCATCGAATGGGCCGACCGCAACGACTACAACATCTACCAGGACGGACTGGTGGTGCAGACCACGATCGATTCCCGGCTGCAGGCCATGGCCAACCGCGCCGTCGAGCGCCAGCTCGAGCAGCTGCAGGCGGTGGCGGATGTGGAATGGTCGACGTCTTCCGAGCGCCTGCTGTCGGCCAGTGCCGACGCCTATGTCAGCCGGCGCCAGCGCACGCAGCCGTTCACCTATTTCTGGAGCAGCCGCCCGGAACTGATCAACGCTTTCATCCGCGAATCGCAGGCCTACTCCCGCCTGATCAATGCCGGCACGCCGGCCGACGCGGCACTGGCCGAACTGCGCGGCAATGCGGAATTCATTGCCCAGCTGAAGGCTCGCAAGACCCGGCTGGAAGCCGGCTTCATGGCGATCGATCCGGTCAGCTCGCATGTCCGGGCCTGGGTCGGCAGCCGTGATTTCGCGACCGACCAGTATGACCATGTCGGCGCGGCGCGCCGGCAGCCCGGCTCCACCTTCAAGCCCTTCGTCTATGGCGCCGCGCTGGAACAAGGCATGTCGCCCAACCGGAAATTCATGGATGCGCCCCTGGAGATGCGCCTGCCCGGCGGCGAAATCTGGCGGCCGGCCGATGTCACGCCGCCAACCGGCAAGCCCATGACGGTGCGCGAAGGACTGATCTATTCGAAGAACACCATCACCGCACGCATCATGCTGGAAGCCGGGCCGAAGGAAACCGCCGCGCTCGCCCGCAAGATGGGCGTGGCGCAAAGCCGGCTCGATCCGGTGCCGGCGCTGGCGCTCGGCACCAGTCCGGTCAGCCTGTTCGAGATGGTGACCGCCTACACCACGATCGCGGCCGGCGGCGAATACCGCAAGCCGCTGATGGTGACGCGCATCACCGACAAGGCCGGCAACGAACTCGCCAGCTTCGAGACCGATTCCCGGCGCGCCGCCTCGACCGAGACCACGGAGCAACTGATCGACATGCTGCGCGGCGCGGTCAACCAGGGCACGGCGCAGGGCATACGTTCGCGCTTCGGCATCCGCGCCGACGTCGCCGGCAAGACCGGCACCACCCAGGACAATGCCGACGGCTGGTTCATCCTGATGCATCCGCGCCTGGTGGCGGGTGCGTGGGTCGGATTCAACGATGCGCGGGTAACCATGCGCAGCAACCACTGGGGCCAGGGCGCGCACAATGCGCTGCCGGTGGTGGGCGACTTCTACCAGCAGGCGCTCGGCAGCAAAGTGGTCAACGCCGCCGCCCAATTCTCGCGTCCGAGCGAATCGCTGCTCGAACGGGCATGGGATTTCATCAGGAATCTGTCCGGCCCCGGCGACGATCCTGCGCCGCCGGCAGGCAGGGAAGAGCCGGGCTCGCCGCTGGATGCCGTACAGGGAACGATAGACCGCATGCGCGAGGTCGAGCGTACCTATCATGCATGGCGCGAGACGGTGGAGGATATCCTTGACCGTATCAAACGCTTGCTGAGTATTTTCGGATGAGCCTGTCGGAACGACGCGGGTCTGCGGACGAAGGCATGGCGAGGGGATAAAGCGAGCTGGGCAACTGCGGGCTGGCTGGTCACGCGCCAGTCATCCAATAGCTGCGGCAGCTGCGGCAACCGCTGCTCAATGGCAGCCCTGCTGCCATTCGGAGCAATGACAACAACATGGCGATCATCCCATGGCCTGTCATGCAGGCAAACTTCGACTCGCACATGCGCACGTGCATTTCCAGGATGCGCTTAGCCCCGTCCTTCCGTCGGCGACTTCGACCACAATTCACATTCGCTGACTTTTTTGTCATCACGCCGGCCGTGGTTTCGTTTCCAGCGTCCCGGATAAGTCGCGGGACCAGAACAGATCATGACGCTGTTGCGTTAGGCTGTGTTTGATCAGCGTTGCGAGCGGTTCGGATTGGCGCCGAGGAGCGCGCGCGTACGCAGGGTACGCCGAGCACCGCAGGCGCCAATCCGGATCGCGCAGCGGCTTATCAAACACGGCCTAGCGCGGTTTCACCCTGACCTGCCTGTCGACCCCGGCCAGATTGCCGCTGGCACTGCGTTGTGACTCCTTGCCATGGTCGAGTCATGTCGGGCCGTCACGCCTTGTTCCTGCGGAAATCGGCCTCGGCCTCGACTAGGGCGGTCAAGGCGAAACCGCGCTGGCATTTATGGCTTGGTACCAGGCGGTAATTCTTTAGGAGAAGGTTCAGGGAGTTTGATGGTGACTTTTCTTCTTGGCAATTCGGGGGCGGGAATTGCTTCCTTGCCGGGTGGCCTGATTTGCGTCCAATGCCTCGGGGTTTTATACAGTAGCACGTCTGCCCTGTCGATCCGCTCTTGCAGATTTTCCGTAGTCAATCGCTCTCTATTGCCGTCTTGGAATGCCGCAAGAGTGCCGTCGGCATCTATCATGACCACGGTGTACGACCGGTTTTCTGCAACCCTTGTCCACTGCACCAATTCATCTTCGCCTGCATACATCTCGGGTATCCGCTGGAACGCCGCATAGACCGTGCGTGGGATGGCATGGCGCCCTCTCATCAATGCCTCTGCCCGTCCTTCGAAGAAAGGCGTCTGGGAAAGGCCGGCGGCCAGCAGGTTGGCACAGTATCCCTCGGTTTTATCAGTATCTTTTTCGGTGATTTCCGCTATCTGGGACCGCACGTGTACAACTTCCTTACGTTCCAGATCCCTTCCATAGAGCGCGTGCAGCAGGCAGTCGCCACCTCCTGAATTTGGAATTAGCCTGCCGAGGGATGCAGGCTGTATTGCTGTCGGGATAGCCGAGGTGGCAGGCCGGGCGTTAAACAAAGGATCGGGACTCGCGTATTGATTGGCGAAATCCTGAGGAGCGGCCCGGTCCTCATCAATCGCGGGCCTTTCAACTGGTACGCCCAGCAACATGTTCATGAATTTGCTGACCATTGGATTCACATCCGAAACCGTTGCACTGATATGACTGATGCTCGGCTTGATGCTCCTCGTTTCCTGCGTGGGATCTGGATGCGTGTTCGCAGGTCTTTTCGGTGGGGACGAATTTCTTCTTATTTCCTCTTTTTTCTCTTCCTCCAACTTTTTTTCAATATAAGCTTTTAAAGTACCTAATTTTGACAATTCCGTTTTATTGAATTCGATGGTTCCAAAGATGTTCTTATAATTGTCATTAAAGTTTGTACGCGCGTTTTTCCTGACGGTTTTTTCCTTGCTTTGTTGTGCCTCCAGCAGCTCAGTGATCGCCGAGGAAAGCTTTTTAAACGCAGCCTCATCCATCTTCGACTGGTTCTTCATGTTCAGGTACATGACAGCCTCCATTCCCTCTCTATTCAGCACTACCATCGGCCTCGGCTTTTGTGCTGCGGCGTCAGGCTTCTTGCTTCGACGAAGCCCGCTTCCACAGGCCTCAATCAACTTGCGGAGGCGTCTTTCGCAAGCCCTGCCGGCATTGCGCACACGCACTAATGGCGTCTTCTTCGACGATGGGGCTGGAGCTTGTCCCTGCCCGGCGTTGCCGGCACTTGTCGAAGCAGATGGAAGCTGAACGGGCGCTTCCGGATGGCCGGGCACGGGTGGAACTGGTTGTTTTGAAAAACGAGACAAAGAAAAACGAGACACTTGAACCTCCAGATAACGGATATTGGCAACAAAGCCCCACTGAGTGGCGTCGATATCCGGATTGTTCCATTCGCCTTCCTGTATTTTTGCCGGGTTGACGACCCAACCGGCTATTTCCTGATGAGATCTGATGAAATGCTGCCGGCCGAACGCCTGATGCGGATGCAAGGCTTCACCCGATGATCCAACGACGCCTTCCGATCGCCAGCAACACGATAGGGCGAATGAAGACGGAACGTGAAAGGCATGAGGCAGGTATTGGCCGTCCCTTCCTTCTCTTCCTGGCGAGGCATCCGGGTGGCAGGCTCTGAACGGCGTTTGGGTCCCCGGAGGCTGCCGGGCTTTTGCCGTCCCTATATTTCCCTGTCGGTTTCCTCTCGCAACAAAATCGACGAGCAGGAAAGCCGGCAGCCCGATGTGCTTACTCGATGCCCTGACTGTCTTCCTTCAATCGCACGCCCGACAGCCGCAGGCGTAGCGCGGCTTGAAACAGATAGGCAAGCTTATGGGCTGCCGCTTCATAAGCGAGGCCTTCGGGCCGGATGTTGGAGATGCAATTGCGTTCGCTATCCATCCGGCCCGGCCGCGGCTGATAAGTCAGGTAGACGCCAAGGCTGTCGGGCGAACTCAGGCCGGGACGTTCGCCGATCAGTACCGCGACCAGCCTGGCGCCAAGCGCCTCGCCGATCTCGTCGCCGATGGCGACCCTGCCCTGGTGCACGATAACGACTGGGGTGCTTGCCCACTCGGTCGTGAAGCGCGCACGCAAGGCCTGCAGTAACGGCAGCGCGTGACGCTGTACCGCGACGGCCGACAAGCCGTCGGCGATCACCACGGCGAGTTCGCTGCCATGCGCCGCCTGCTCCAGCGCGGCTCGGCATTCTTCATGAAGCCGACGTCCCAGATCGGGGCGCCGCAGGTAGGTTTGCCGGTCGCAGGCAACGCTACGCGCGACAAGCGGCTGGAAGCCCGTCGTTCGCAGCTCGACGCATAGCTTGTCCGCGTCAAGCGCCTGGTGCACGGCATCGCGTGCCTGGGCGTGCGCCAGGCCGAAACGCAGCACTTCGCTGCAAGGCAGACTGTTGCCTGCGCGTCCCAGTGCGATGCGTGCACTGGTATGAGCGCGTAATTCCCCCCATGGATCGGGTTGGATCAATGCCTCTTTTGAATTGCTCATGCAGGGCTCCTTTGATGCGGAATCGCTCCGCCGTCTGCCACTATGTCCATTCACGTTGCGGAGGACAGAGGTACTGCGGACGCAAGGTGTTGCAGCAACGGATGTTTCGGCTGCGGCGTGCATAGTCTTCCGGCTGCATCGGTGATGCCGATGCGCCGCAGCCACTCCTCGAATTCCGGAGCGCGCTTCAAGCCAAGCACTTCGCGCAGATAAAGCGCGTCGTGAAACGACGTGCTCTGATAGTTGAGCATGATGTCGTCCGCGCCCGGCACGCCCATGATGAAATTGACGCCGGCCGCGCCGAGCAGCGTGAGCAGCGTATCCATGTCGTCCTGGTCCGCTTCGGCATGATTGGTGTAGCAGATGTCGCAGCCCATCGGCACGCCGAGCAGCTTGCCGCAGAAATGATCTTCGAGTCCGGCGCGGATGATCTGCTTGCCGTCGTACAGGTATTCGGGACCGATGAAGCCGACCACGGTATTGACGAGCAGGGGCTTGAGATCGCGCGCGACCGCATAGGCGCGTGCCTCGCAGGTCTGCTGATCGACGCCGTGATGCGCGCCTGCAGACAACGCGCTGCCCTGCCCCGTTTCAAGATACATCACATTGTCGCCCACGGTGCCGCGCCCGAGCGACAGCGCCGCTTCGCGCGCCTCGTGCAGCATGGACAGCGAAATGCCGAAGCCGGCATTGGCCTTCTCGGTGCCGGCAACCGACTGGAATACCAGGTCGACCGGCGCCCCCTGCTCGATGGCCTTGATCTGCGTGGTGACATGCGTGAGCACGCAGCTTTGCATGGGAATGTGAAAGCGGCAGCGCAGCTCGTCCATCATGCGCCAGAGATTCATCATGGTGGCCAGCGCATCGCTGGCGGGATTGATGCCGACCACGGCATCCCCGGCGCCATACATCAGGCCGTCGAGCATGCTGGCGCCGATGCCTCGCGCATCGTCGGTGGGATGGTTCGGCTGCAGGCGCACGGCGAGATGGCCGGGCAAGCCGATGGTGGTTCGGAAACGGGTGACGACACGGCATTTGCGCGCTGCCAGGATCAGGTCCTGGTTGCGCATGAGCTTGCTGACGGCGGCGGCCATCTCCGGCGTGATGCCGGCGGCACAAGCGGCCAGCGTCTCGCTGCCGGTGGCGTCGTGCAGCAGCCAGTCCCTGAATTCGCCGACCGTCAGATGCGCGATCGGTGCGAATGCAGTGCGGTCGTGGCTATCCAGGATCAGGCGCGTCACTTCATCGCTCTCGTAGGGAATCAGGGCTTCCTGAAGGAAGACCTGCAGCGGCAGATCGGCCAGGACCAGCCTGGCCGCCATTCTTTCGACGTCACTCTCCGACGCCAGTCCCGCAAGATGATCGCCTGCACGCGGCGGACTCGCCCTTGCCAGCAAGGTGGCGAGATCTGGAAATGTGTAGGTAATGGCGCCTATGCTGGTGCGATATGCCATAGAAGGTGTTTTTCCGGAGGCGGAATGAATGAAAGCAAGGTCGCCGCAGCGTCTTCTCCACGGTTCAGCTCATCCTGCATCGAAGACGTTGCTGCGTCGCACAAGATAGGCCTCCGGGGCTCCCGGAGGATCTCCGAATCATTCTGGGACGAAAGATATGGACGGACTTTGATCTAGGGCAGAACGAAAGTTCTACCCAGCTTCATTGTGACAAAGCACAAGGCGAATATGCACAGAATGCGCCCGAAAAAACGGGGTCGAAGATTGTATCCGTTTTTTCATGCTGCAATGCGGCTTGACTATTCATGCAAGGCGGGCAATCTTGGCATGCTTGTCCATGTGCATCAATATAGATACGAAACACAACGCAACTGACAAGTTTCGAATGGCAAAACTAGGAGACAACCATGAAGAACGGTAAGAAAGCAGTACAGGCAGATTCACGTCGTCGTTTTTTCGGCAAGGCGGCAGCGGGCACAACCGCACTGGCCATGCCGATGATCGCCACGGCACAAACTCCGACCCAGTTCCGCTTCCAGAGCACATGGCCCAGCAAGGACATCTTCCACGAGTATGCGAACGACTTCGCCAAGAAGGTCAACGACATGACGGGCGGAGAACTGAAGATTGAAGTGCTGCCCGCCGGTGCGGTGGTGCCTGCCTTTGGCCTGCTGGATGCGGTGTCCAAGGGGACGCTCGACGGCGGTCACGGCGTGATGGGCTACAACTACGGCAAGCAGGCGGCCATCGCCCTGTGGACCTCCGGCCCGGCCTACGGCATGGACGCCAACATGGTGCTGGCATGGCACAAGTACGGCGGCGGCAAGGAATTGCTGGCCAAGCTCTACGACTCGATCGGCGCCAATGTGGTGTCCTTCCTGACCGGCCCGATGCCCACCCAGCCGCTGGGATGGTTCAAAAAGCCAGTGACCAAGCGCGAGGATTTCAAGGGCTTGAAATACCGCACCAACGGCTTGGCGATCGACCTGTTCACTACGATGGGCGCGGCGGTGAATGCCTTGCCGGGCGGAGAAATCGTGCCGGCGCTCGACCGCGGCCTGCTCGACGGCGCCGAGTTCAACAATGCCTCCTCGGACCGCGTGCTCGGCTTCCCCGACGTATCCAAGGTCTGCATGCTGCAAAGCTTCCACCAGAGCTCGGAGCAGTTCGAAATCACCTTCAACAAGACCAAGTACAACGCCCTGCCCGGCAAGCTCAAGGCGATCATCGACAATGCGGTCGAGGCCGCTTCGGCGGACATGTCCTGGAAGGCAGTGGATCGCTATTCCCAGGATTACATCGCGCTGCAGACCAAGGACAACGTCAAGTTCTACAAGACGCCCGACTCGTTCCTGCAGGAGCAGCTGAAGGTGTGGGATGAAGTGATTGCCAAGAAGCGCGAAGGCAATCCGCTGTTCCAGGAAGTGGAAAAATCCATGCGCGCCTTCGCCGAGCGCGCAGTGAAGTGGGATATGGATACCAACAATCCGCGCCGCATGGCCTTCAATCATTACTTCGCCAAGAAGGCTACGCCAACGAAGAGCTAAGCCACTACCAGTCCGGCTGACCGACACCATTCGCGCATGCGGATGGTGTCGGCGCACGCACATGCCGGCAGGGTGTACTGAAATGCCGCCCCGAAAGGCCGGCAGTGTTTTCTTCCTTGGAGCTTCAACATGCAAAAACTCCTGCTCACCATTGACAGGATAAGCACGTGGATCGGCCATGCATTTTCCTGGCTCATCCTGGCGCTCACGTTACAGGTCGCGTGGGAAGTGTTCTCGCGCTATGTGCTGAATCAGCCCAATCCCTGGGCTTTCGATCTGATGATCATGATGTACGGCACGGTCTTCATGATGGCCGGCGCCTATACCCTGGCCAAGAACGGCCATGTGCGCGGCGACGTGCTCTATGGCTTTTTTCCGCCGCGGCTGCAGGCCGGGCTCGATCTGTTGCTGTACTTCGTCTTTTTCATTCCCGGGGTGGTCGCGCTGGTCTGGGCGGGCTATACCTTCGCCGAGGAATCCTGGGCGATCAGGGAAACCTCAAACATCACGGCCAACGGTCCCCCGCTGTATCCATTCAAGATAGTGATTCCGATCGCCGGCGCCTTCCTGCTTTTTCAGGGCCTGGTGGAGATTGTTCGTTGCGTCCAGTGCCTGCAACGGGGCGAGTGGCCGTCGCGTGAAGAGGATGTGGAAGAAGTCGATGTGGACAAACTCAAGGAAATGGTCAACGTCAGCGACAAGGAGATCGCCGACCTCGACAAATTCGTGACAAACCAGGACGGAGGACGTAAATGAGAAAGGAAGTCTGGTTTGGGCTGTCGATCATGACCATGATCGTCATTGCCATTTTCACCCTGATGCCGGCGCCGTCGGACATGACCAACGGCCATCTTGGCCTGTTGATGCTGGGTCTGATCGTGCTAGCCATCATGCTCGGATTCCCCACCGCATTCACGCTGATGGGCATGGGGGTGATGTTTACCTGGTTTGCGTATCGCAATGTCAATCCCGACATTGCCGTGCAGCAGACGCTGGACCTGATGGTGCAGCGCGCCTATGCGGTCATGGCCAACGATGTGCTGATATCGGTCCCACTGTTCGTGTTCATGGGCTACCTGGTCGAACGCGCGAACCTGATTGACAGGCTGTTCAAGAGTCTGCATCTGGCAATGGCCAGATTGCCTGGCTCGCTGGCAGTTGCGACCGTGATCACCTGCGCCATCTTCGCTACCGCGACTGGCATCGTCGGTGCCGTCGTGACGCTGATGGGCCTGCTGGCGATGCCGGCCATGCTCAAGGCCGGCTACAACGTCAAGCTGGCCGCAGGCGCGATCACGGCGGGCGGCTGCCTTGGCATCCTGATCCCGCCTTCCGTCCTGCTGATCGTCTATGGCGCAACGGCGGGGGTTTCGGTAGTCAAGCTGTATGCCGGCGCATTCTTCCCCGGCATCATGCTGGCGCTGCTGTATGTCGGCTATGTGATCATCATTGCCAAGATCAAGCCGCATTGGGCTCCGCCGCTGCCGGAACAGGACAGGATGGTCCCGCTGCCAAGCTACGTGCCGGCGATCGGCCGTACCGGCCGCAGCAATGCCTTCGGCAGCCTGATCACCGCGCTGAAGGGGCGGTCCAATGCAGCAGTACCAATGCGTGTCATCCTGTCGCAACTGTTCGTCGCGCTGCTACCGGCGCTGGCATTCGCTGCCATCATGGGATTCGCCTATCAGACGGTAACGCAACAGAAGGCGGCTGCCGATACGGAACTCATCGAAATGGGCACCGGCTTCAACGGTGGCGGCACCGAAGCGGGAAGCGACAGCGGACTGGCCGAACCGCCGGTCGAGGGCGGTCTGGCGGAGCCTCAGGTTGAAGGCGGGCTTGCCGAACCGCCGCAGGAAGGTGAATCGAAGGCACAGCCTTCGGCCAGTGCCGGTACCGGTGCCAGCGACGCGCAAGCGGCGAAGGAGGCAGCCCCGGCGGCTTCAGCAACAACGCCACCTGCCTCGCCTGCGCAAGCCGCCGAAGAGGAAGGCGTCAAGGCACCGTCCGGCTACTGGATCGCCTTTGCCATCGGGCTGGCCGCACTTGCCATCTTCTATGCGGTGCTCAGCTTTGCACGCCTTGAAATTTTCAAGATGCTGCTTGGTTCGTTCTTCCCGCTGGCCTTGCTGATTCTTGCGGTGCTCGGCGCCATCGTCTTCGGCCTGGCAACGCCGACGGAAGCCGCCGCGATGGGGTCGATGGGCGGTCTGCTGCTGGCCGCGGCGTATCGCCGGCTCAATTTCGGCGTGCTCAGGGAATCGGTGTATCTGACAGCCAAGACCAGCGCGATGGTGTGCTGGCTGTTTGTCGGCTCCAGCATCTTCTCGGCGGCGTTCGCGCTGCTGGGCGGACAGGAAATCATCAACAACTGGGTGCTGTCGATGGACCTGACGCCGATCCAGTTCATGATCCTGGCGCAGGTCGTCATCTTCCTGCTCGGCTGGCCGCTGGAATGGACCGAGATCATCGTGATCTTCATGCCGATCTTCATTCCGCTGCTGCCGCATTTCAATATCGACCCGCTGTTCTTCGGCCTGCTGGTCGCCTTGAATCTGCAGACAGCCTTCCTGTCGCCGCCGGTCGCGATGGCCGCGTTCTATCTGAAGGGCGTATCGCCACCGCATGTCACGCTGAACCAGATCTTCCTAGGCATGCTGCCATTCATGGCGATACAGGTCTTCGCGCTGATTCTGCTGTACACCTTCCCGGCGATCGGGCTGTGGCTGCCTGAGTTGCTGTACAAGTAAACGCCTGACAAGCACGCGGCTGGCGCATTCTCACCCGCCAGCCGCAGCCAATCACCCGCTGTTGCCCGACACGGCCCAAGGTTGAAGGGCCTGTGCCTCAATCTCTTACCTCCTGCAGTAGTGAAACTCGCTTAAGAGCAAGCGCCACAGATCAGAGCGTTTTCGCCTTGACCGGCCTAGAGCGGATTGCAGGTGGGTGTATGGAAGAATCGGTTTGCCCTGGGGGATGCAGGGCAAGGCGGGAGGAGCGCCGTGCGGCGGGCCACACCAGCGACGAACAACGCGGCCATGCGCCCAGGGCAAGCCGAGGCGACCGACCATTCACCTGCAATCCGCTCTCGGGCCTGTTCACACTTGATTCGGGAGTGCGAAGGCACCGTAGGCGCGGATCCGTACCCGGACCACACATCAGCTTATCGAACACAGCCTAGCCGAACAATAAACGGCAGACATCGCCATTCTCACCGCGCTTCTCTCGGCTCATCAAAACAGAGCGTAAAGCAAGGCAAACACGCCATATCGCACCTGCCCGGTGCGCCAACATGCGTCGGGCGGGTGCATCAACAAGAAGTTGCGTACTCCGACGCAGGCATGTTGATTGCTCTAGTGCCAGGCAGGGCCGTTCTTGCGTCAGCCCATCAAAACGGCCGGCGTGAAACCCGCAGACTTACATGCCGAGCTTAGCGGCATGCTGCCGAACGTCGCTCTTTCCGGCATCAGCTTCACCGATGGGCCGGGAGACGGCCATATACGAATTCGCGATCCGTTATGGCTGGCCCAATCCATCGCCTGAACGCTTTGGTTGCCCGAGTTACTGCAGTATTTGATATTCAATCCCAGGAGCCGCGATGGACCGTCATGAAGTCACCAAAAAAATCATTTCCGCCAAGGTCGCAAAGAAGATGCGCTGGGGCGACATCGCCGAGAAGATTGGCCAGAGCAAGGAGTGGACAACCGCCGCGATGCTTGGCCAGATGACGCTCGATGCGAAACAGGCAGCCCTCGCCAAGGAGCTGTTCGAACTGACCGACGAGGAAACCGCCTGGCTACAGATCGCTCCCTACAAGGGTTCGCTGCCTACCGCAGTGCCTACCGACCCGCTGATCTACCGCTGGTATGAAATCGTTAGCGTGTATGGTGCAACCATCAAGGAGCTGATCCATGAGGAATTCGGTGACGGCATCATGAGCGCGATCGACTTTTCCATGGATATCCAGCGGGAGGCGGATCCGAAGGGTGACCGTGTACAAGTCGTCCTGAGCGGCAAATTCCTGCCTTACAAGAGCTATTAAGAGCTATTGATTTTTTCCGACAAAAAACAAAGGCCCGCATTCCTGCGGGCCTTTGTTACGTGCTGCATCCTGTGCTTGCAGAACCTATACGGGCTGCAAGCGCATCAATGCCGACCTCAGACCTTGACGGACTCGGCCACGTCGCTGAACTCCTTGAGCTTGTCGAAGTTCATGTAACGGTAGATGTTGGCGGCATGCTTGTCGATGACGCCGGTATGCTCCATGTACTCCGCCTTGGTCGGAATCTTGCCAAGGGCCGAGCAGACCGCAGCCAGTTCGGCCGAGCCGAGGTAGACGCGCGTATCAAGACCGAGACGGTTCGGGAAGTTGCGCGTGGAGGTTGACATCACTGTCGCACCCTTGCGCACCTGCGCCTGGTTACCCATGCACAGCGAGCATCCGGGCATTTCCATGCGCGCGCCCGTACGGCCCAGCGTACCGTAATGACCTTCCTCGGTCAGCACCTGCTGATCCATCTTGGTCGGAGGCGCAATCCACAAGCGGACCGGGATATCGGTCTTGCCCTCCAGCAGCTTGGAGGCCGCACGGAAGTGGCCGATATTGGTCATGCAGGAGCCGACGAACACTTCGTCGATCTTGTCGCCGGCGACTTCGGACAGCGTCTTCACATCGTCCGGATCGTTCGGGCAGGCCACGATCGGCTCGTGGATGTCTGCCAGGTCGATCTCGATGACGGCTGCGTATTCCGCGTCCGCATCGGGGGCGAGCAATTCCGGTTTCGCGAGCCAGCTTTCCATCGCCTTGATGCGGCGCTCCAGCGTGCGCCTGTCCTGGTAGCCGTTGGCGATCATCCATTTCATCAGCGTGATGTTCGAGTTCATGTACTCGATGATCGGCTCTTTGTCGAGATGCACCGTGCAGCCTGCGGCCGAACGCTCGGCGGAAGCGTCCGACAGCTCGAACGCCTGTTCGACTTTCAGCTGCGGCAGGCCTTCGATTTCGAGAATGCGACCGGAGAAGATGTTCTTCTTGCCCTTCTTCTCGACGGTCAGCAGGCCCTGACGGATGGCGTACAGCGGAATCGCATTGACCAGATCACGCAGCGTCACGCCTGGCTGCATTTCGCCCTTGAAGCGTACCAGCACGGATTCAGGCATGTCCAGCGGCATGACGCCGGTGGCTGCTGCAAACGCGACCAGTCCGGAGCCCGCCGGGAACGAAATACCAATCGGGAAGCGGGTATGCGAGTCGCCGCCCGTGCCCACGGTGTCAGGCAGCAGGAGACGGTTGAGCCATGAGTGAATCACGCCGTCACCGGGGCGCAGCGACACGCCGCCACGGTTGGAAATGAATTTCGGCAGTTCCTGATGAGTCTTGACGTCAACCAGTTTCGGATACGCTGCGGTATGGCAGAAAGACTGCATCACCAGGTCGGCGGAGAAGCCGAGGCAAGCGAGGTCTTTCAGCTCGTCGCGGGTCATCGGGCCGGTTGTATCCTGGGAACCGACTGTCGTCATCTTCGGTTCGCAGTAGGTTCCGGGACGGATGCCCTTGCCTTCGGCCAGACCGCATGCGCGGCCGACCATTTTCTGTGCCAGCGAGAAGCCCTTGCCGGAATCAACGGGATTCTGCGGCAGGCGGAACAGTGTCGAGGGTGCCAGGCCGAGCGCTTCGCGGGCCTTGGAAGTCAGGCCGCGGCCGATGATCAACGGGATGCGACCGCCGGCACGCACTTCGTCGAAGAGCACGTCGGACTTGACGGTAAATTCGGAAATCACTTCGCCGTTCTTGAGCGCCTTGCCCTCATACGGACGCAGTTCAACGACGTCGCCCATGTCCATCTTGGAGACATCGAGTTCAATCGGCAATGCGCCGGCATCTTCCATCGTGTTGTAGAAGATCGGGGCAATCTTGTTGCCGAGGCAGACGCCACCGAACCGCTTGTTCGGAATGTAGGGGATGTCTTCGCCGGTGAACCACAGCACCGAGTTGGTGGCGGACTTGCGGGAAGACCCGGTACCCACCACGTCGCCAACATAGGCGACCAGGTTACCCTTGGCCTTGAGCGCCTCGATCTGTTTGATCGGACCGATCTTGCCGGGCTCGTCGGCATTGATGCCGGCACGCGGATTCTTCAGCATGGCAAGTGCATGCAGAGGAATGTCCGGACGGGTTGTCGCATCCGGGGCCGGAGACAGGTCATCGGTATTGGTCTCACCGGTGACTTTGAAAACCGTGATGGTCATGCTCTTGGGCACTTCGGGACGGGAAGTGAACCACTCGGCATCCGCCCATGACTGCAGAACCGCCTTGGCGTTCGCACTGCCCTTGTCGGCGAGTTCCTTGACGTCATGGAAATAGTCGAACATCAGCAAGGTCTTTTTCAAACCTTCAGCGGCGACCGTTCCGACTTCAGCATCGTCGAGCACATCGATCATTGGTTTGATGTTGAAACCACCGAGCATGGTGCCGAGCAGGCGCGTTGCTTCCTTACGTGAAATCAAAGCACAGGAGTCTTCACCCTTTGCCAGCTTTTCCAAAAAGGCAGCCTTGACCTTGGCTGCATCGTCCACGCCGGCCGGCACGCGATAGGTGATCAATTCCACCAGAAACTGCTCTTCACCCGCGGGCGGATTTTTCAGCAGCGCAACCAGCTCTTCGGTCTGCTTGGCGGACAAGGGAAGCGGCGGAATGCCTAGCGCAGCGCGTTCGGCGACGTGTTGACGGTAAGTTTCTAGCATGGGGCGCCCTTCGGTGACGTGATTGAACAGAGGCGAAGAGAGTACTTCCGGTACAGGCTGACGGAGCATGATGCCTGGCCCCGGATACTTCGTCCTGACGCGGCATTGCGGCTAGGACAACTCTTCTATAAGACATAAGAGTTTATCCGAAAATCTGCAGGAAATCCCGAAAGACAAAAAATTTTTCCGGCTTGAAGCACCGCGCCGCAACGTTGCTCGAAGATAAGCCGACTTGTTTTGGCTCTCGGTCACTATTCGGCTCCAGGCATGTGCCCGAAACATGCGGCTTGTCAACTGCTTGATTGGATGGCTGGTGTGAAGTCCGGCACGCCGTGTCCATGGCGTCCGGTATGGGAGACCTCTGACATGAGGTTTCAAAATCCGGCATGCCTCGCTTGCTTCCTTTATAAGAAACTGGGCATGGCTCATTCACCTGGAATTGGAGATCTCCCGCCTTAAGGCTTCAATATTTTTCCTGTACCTGCGAAGAATCTCTCCCGGCGCATTGCGAGCCTCCGCTTCGGCCAACGCGGTTTGTTCCGATTGCAGTTCATTATTGAGGATGGAAAGCCTTTCGCTATCCCGCGTCTTTTGTACTATGGGTGAAATTCGTGGATAGTCAACCGAGCTGGTTGGGCTGATCTGAGTGCTGACACCGGTTTCCGATAAGGGAATTGGCGGAGATACTGCATCCTGAATCGGCGTGGAGAGCTTCGACTTCGGTGGTTCGATTTTCGGAAGCTCGATCGTATTTCCCGGCTCTGGCTTCTTCGGCAGCTCAACACTTTTCAGCAGCTCTGGTTTGGCTGTCAATGGGCGTATCTCCTGAATCGGCGTGGAAATTTTGGACTTCGGTAGATCGCTCCTTGGAAGCTCGATTACATTTGCCGGCTCTGGCTTTTTCGGCGGTTCAGCTGGCTTCGGCAGCTCCGGCTTGGCAGCCGACGGGCGTATTGGCATATTGCTATAAATGGTCACACGATTAGCCTCATCTTCGAGCTTGTAGATTCTTGCATTCAGCGGGAAGGCTGCTACAGCCGCGCATAACAACAATAGGCGAGAAATACGATTTGATCTCATTGCATATACCTACACTTCGCGTGCTTGCATTGGTTGATGATCATCGCAGAGGCAGGGTAATCGGCATTTGCGCTGCCGCGATCGATTGATGACGCTGAAGCTATTGGTTTCTCATAGTCGTCGTCTTCTGACGGCTCGGTCAGCGGCTCGCGCATGCACAGGCGATATGAAAACATAAGTTGCAAACTCTGCTCGAAACGTGCTGGTGAGTGGCTTATGTTTCGAACAAGTTCCAAGCGATTCACTAGAGCGGATTGCGGGTGAGTGTATGGAAGATTCGACTTGCCTTGGGATGCAAGGTGAAGCGGGAAGAGCGTTGTGTGGCGGGCCACGCAAGCAACGAACAATGCGGCCATGCATCCAAGGCACGCCGAGGAGACCGACCATTCACCCGCAATCTGCGCTAGGTTTTGCAGAGTTTATGAAGAAATCTACGGGGCTACTTCAATCGGATAATCTGTGGAGCATTTTGGTTAAGATGGCGTTGCTGCATGCACCATAAGCATGTCCACCCTACCAGACCGTCGATTGCTGCCCCCTATGCGGCATGCATTGCGCACGCGCAAAGCAAACAGCCCTGCGTCCATGAGGAGGCAGGGCTGATGCGGTAGAACTAGCCTGACGATGACCTACTTTCACACTGGTTGCAGCACTATCATCGGCGCAAAGTC
>NZ_VFAH01000020.1 GCF_008929045.1 Noviherbaspirillum aerium
GCGCGCATCCTGTCCGTGGAGATGGAAAGAGTGTTTCCCAAGATCAATGCCGATCAGCGTTACGTTTTGCATGTTGATCTCCTCGCTCGTTAAAGAAAGACACCCCACTAGGGTAACCGCTCGTAGGGTGGTGACCGTATCCCAATAAACAGTACCGTTTAGACGTAGAATTTTCGGTGTGATTTTGTACTCTGGGAAGTAGGAGTCATGCCATGAAGAAGAGCAAGTTTACTGAGCAGCAAATCGCTTTTGCCCTCAAGCAAGCTGAATTGGGCACGCCGGTTGAAGAGGTTTGTCGCAAGGTCGGCATCAGCGATGCGACGTTTTATAACTGGAAGAAGAAGTACGGTGGCCTGGGACCCTCTGAACTGCGCCGGCTGCGTCAGCTCGAGGAAGAGAACAGCAAGCTCAAGAAGCTGGTCGCCGATCTGTCGCTGGACAAAGCCATGCTGCAGGATGTGCTGTCAAAGAAGCTTTGAAGCCTTCACGCAAGCGGTCCTTGATCGATGAATTGCGTGACCGGTTTCGTGCCAGCCTGACGCAGACTTGCGCCCTGTTCAGGATGTCGCGCTCGCTGTATGCGTACAAGTCGGTCCGGCGTGATGCCACGCTGCTCATCATGCGCATCAAGGAGATCGCTGCCACACGCGTGCACTATGGTTATAAGCGAGTGCATGTGATGCTCGGGCGTGAAGGCTGGCCAGACAATCATAAGCGGGTCTACCGGCTGTACCAGCAGGAAGGGCTGTCTCTACGCCTGAAGCGGCCCAAACGAAACAAGTCAGCCAGGTTGCGCCAGCCGAAACATCTGGTCACCGCCATGAACCAGATCTGGAGCATGGATTTTGTCGCCGATGCCTTATTCGATGGTCGGCGCATTCGCGCCTTGACCGTCGTCGACAACTACACACGCGAGAGTCTGGCCATCGATATCGGACAAAGTCTAAAGGGAGAGGATGTGGTGAACACACTCAACCGCATTGCAAGGGAACGCGGACTGCCTGCGACCATCAAGGTCGATAATGGGAGCGAATTCATTTCCAAGGTGATGGACAAGTGGGCGTACGAGCGTGGCATCGAGCTCGACTTCAGCCGACCAGGTACGCCAACCGACAACGCCAAAGTGGAAAGCTTCAACGGACGCTTCCGGCAGGAGTGCTTGAACCAGCATTGGTTCCTGTCACTGGAAGACGCACAGCACAAGATTGAGGAGTGGCGGCGGTACTATAATGAGGCTCGTCCCCACTCTGCATTGCAGTGGGCAACACCGGTCGAATTCGCCCGTCTGGCAAGGGGAAGCGCCTTGCCGGCAACCACAAAGGAGCCGAAATTTTCTGCATTAGCCCGGTACTAATTCCGGGGTAGGGTCAGCAGGTCACGGATTCCATCGCAATGTCGGACTAAATTGGGTAGCAGGTCAGGTCAATACAAACGTGTCTCTAATGAGGAGATGGCAAAGTTAATCATTACTCCCCATGACGTCTGCCCGGCATGGAGTTACACAATCCATCCTCGTCCTTGCACGATCGACGAATACGACCAAGTTGTTTACTGCTGAGCCCTAGGCGATGACCAACGAACCACTACCAGTGGTCGGTCAGGGATTAGAAGCCGGAGAAGTGTAGTGGCGTTTGAAAGTCATACTGCCTCAGTCAATAGGTTGATTGCCTCATTAATTTTGTAAGGCTTGGCAAGTAACCGAACACCAGCCATGTCGACCCGAGTTTCAGTGTAGCCCGTTGCAAGAACAATTTGGATGTGTGGAAAGCGGCTCTTGACGATTCTTGCCAAGTCAATCCCGCTTACATTGCCGGGCATGACGATATCTGAAAAGACAAGGTCAATAGACTGATTCGACTCCAGATATGCTACGGCTTCTTCACCACTGCTGGCAATTAGGACTTGAAAACCCGCTGCCCTCAATGCTGGCTCAACGGAAACCCTAACTAGGGAATCATCCTCAACAAACAAAAGTGTGCCTCTACCAGAAGACTTCTGAGGAACGCCCTCTTCGACATGGACAGTTGAGACTTCCAAGGTGGTCCGAGGAACGTACATGGTGACTGTTGTGCCTTTTCCTTCAACACTATCGAGGATCAAGGTGCCATTTGCCTGAGTTGCAAATCCGTACGCTTGTGGAAGACCTAGTCCCGATCCTTTATCGAGGCCTTTGGTTGTGAAGAATGGGTCGAGTGCCTTTGATAACACCTCGGCACTCATTCCGCTGCCATTGTCCGAAATGGAGATAGAAACGTAATCACCTTGTGCAAGGCTGCCTATTGGCTCCAAGATGGTCTTGTTGTAGACAGCGATCTTCACATAACCACCATCTACCATAGCATCTCGCGCGTTTATTACTATGTTGAGAAGCGCAAGTTCAAATTGCAACGGGTCTATTGTGACAGGCCACAATGCTTCATCCGGCTGGACAACTAAATCAATACTGCTTGGCAACGCACTTTTGAGTAAGGGCATTGCGGTACAGATTGTCTCCGTAAGACGTACCGTTTGAAGACGAGTATCTTGAACTTTGCCGAAGGAACGCATTTGTCCAGTAAGTATAGTTGCTCGATCAATGGCCTTTTCACAGGTGGCAAGAAGGGACTCTATCCTTGATTTGTCGTTTGTATACGGTATGAGTTGGAGAGAGGTCGATAACGTTTGAAGGATATTATTGAAGTCGTGCGCGATGCCACCAGTAAGCCGTCCCAGGGCTTCCAGCTTTTGTGCCTGCAAGAGTGACCGTTGCGCTCGTTCATTTTCAGCGACTGCTTGAGCTACACGCTGCTCCAGTTCTAGCTTGCTTTGCCGAATCTGCTTGCTGGCATCGGTAATCCGGTCGCCCACCGAATCAATTTCTACTAGCCCCTGATGCTGATACCAAACCTCTTCGCCGCGGCCAAGGGTTTCTGCGGACAATCCTAGTTGATCCATCCGAACGATAACTCGTGCTGCAACGCTCCGTGCAATGATGAACGAAGCTCCTAGCAGGATCGCCATGAACAAGGCCAAGAAGGCGGCGACTCGGATGGGAGTGCGCCGCAGTTCCGCTTCAGGAATACTTAGAACAATCGTCCAATCCGAAAATGTCACGCGGTTGAAGAAAGTTTTTACCGGTACCCCATCCAGTGTCACAGTGCGAACAATACCTTCAGATTGCGAGGAGAACAGCTTCTGGACACTATCTTCCGATGCCTTTCCGATGAACCGGTCAGGTTCACGCGAGCGCGCAACAATCACCCCTTTTCGGTCTACGATAACGCCCAGCCATCGGGCAGGCAAGTTCTGTTGCACAAGAAGGGGCTGTATCTCTGCCACATTAACCCCCATAACGAGAAAGTATCGAATCTCGGCTCCTTGCATGACCGGAACCTGGATTATGAAGTCATACCGTTTTCCTACCGGGGCAAAGAAGACATCCGAAACGAGGGGTCTCGTCTCACCGTACCGTTCCATGACTTCGTTAATGTTGGAAGGACGCCGCTTCGGAAGTTCAGAGCCGAACGGTAAGCGAGTATTGATTAGCTGGTGATCACGCTTGTCCAGGAGAATAATTGTCGTCTCCGGATTTGGCGCCATGGTCTTTGCATAATAGTAAAACTCACGTAGATCATTGCGGACGAGCGCCGGAGAATTTGCCAGGATTTGTAGAATCTTTGCTTTGGAATAGAGTTCGTTTTCCACCAACAGCGAGAAGGCTCGCGCTGCCTCAGTCATCCCCTTTTCTTGTGCAGCCTGCTCCTCCTTGTAAACGTACCAAACTGCCAATATTGACGCCAGAAAAGCTGGGATTAGAACAGAAAAGACCAGAATAAGTAGTTGATTTCTAAGACGCATGGTCGCCTATCAGCAGCAAACAAATTTGGCAAGTTTGCGTTGACGAGCTTACTTTGCCACGAAAAAGTAACGGCGAATATACGGTAATACTTACACAACTGGTTTCATTCAAAAACCGTTAAGCGTGCATCCGCTGGCCGTACACCACTTAGCTTGCGTGTTCAGGAAAATTTACAGTCGAGCATGAACACAAATGGATCTAAAGGGAGAGTAATAAGTTTCATGATAGCCAGACGGCTGGAGTTGGGACAAATCCAAACAATTCAAATCTCAAACATTTAGTCAGGGCAAAGCGCAGGTTATGCAAACAAGATAGAGTTTGGATTTTACCTGCGATAAGAACAATCTAGGCAGGTATTGTCTAGGACAGTATTGCCAATCGGCTCAATGACGCAACCGTCCAAGACGATTTCCTTCCTTTGGGCTACTTCTCAAGTCTCCTCGTTCGGATCATCCCAGATCAAAGGCACTCCGTTGGATTTGCGTCAGGAGGGACATGTTTCTTTGCGGTTCTTCATGTTTCTGAACAGGTGTCAAAACTCGGCAAAAGTTTAGCAACAAAAATCTGAAAGCCCACCTCGAAGTAGAGGCAGGCAAACTTCCCCCCGGTGCGCGTCAAGGTAGTTGTAGCATAAATCAAGCTGCCGCCTTCGACGTTGCCGCGGGCGGCGGATTGAGCCATACGTGATCCGGAGCCCGCCAGGGGCGCGTCTGCCGCTTCCATCGCAGCGGATGCCGTTGACGTGCTGCCTCGTAGACCGCACGGCGATGCACGAGTAAAGGTCCAGCCGTACCTTTGTGACGTTGCTCTGGCGTGACGTAGGCAATCCCGCTATGCCGGTGGCTGCCGTTGTACCAAATAGCTAACCGCAGCACCTACTCACGCGCAGCGGCGAGCGTTTCAAAGCCGCCCTGCGGATAGCCAGGCGCATACTTGCAGGTCAGGAACCACGCCTCGATATGGACGTTGTCATCCGAGACACCGAGACGGCTGTGTGACGGTGTGATGCCCAGTGCCTGCAGCTTTGTCCTGAGCGTCTACGACGTCTGCGCTTCACCGTTATCGGCATGCAGGATCAACGGTCAGTCCGACGCTGCTCACGCCAACAGGCACGTTCGATCAATGCAGCCGCTTCTCCACCGTTTTCTCGCTCATGCACTTCCTAGGCGACGAGCTTGCGGCTGTACAGATCCAGCATGGTATACAGGTAGAAGAGCTGGCCACGCACCCGGCTTGGCAGATACGTCACGTCCCACGACCAAACTTGTAAGCGCTTTCATAGGCCAGTTGCGGCACGATCTGTGCCGGTGGCAGGTCAGCAAAGGGGGATTCATGGCACAACGTCAGGATTTGCTGTCGTTCTTCAGGCGTCAGCTTGCGGCCAGGTTCTGGTCGTTTGGCATGCGGGCGGGCATCGGCTTGCACTTGTCCTGTCTGTTGCCAGCGCTCGAACGTGCGTAACGAAATGCCCAGCTCTTCGCAGGCGCTCTCCAGGCATGCACCTGCCTGTTGGGCTTGCAAGATGTCGGCAACGAGTTGCTGGCGCTGCGGCGACGCAATCATGCGTCGTCGCCGTCGGTCCGCAGCGCCTCGTACTTTCGGGATAGCACCAGCAAGGCAGCCGCCTCAGCCAGCGCCTTCTCCTTGCGCCGTAGATCCTTTTCCAGCTCACGAATGCGCTTCTTGTCCTGGGCGCGCTCGGTCTTGCCATTGGACACCTGGCCCAAGGCTGTTTGCGCTTCGGTGCGCCAGCGGAGTACCTGTTCCACAAACAAGCCATTTTGCCGGCAATACTCGGCCAGCTCCACCTCGCCCAACGGCGCTGTTTTCAGCACCACGGCGAACTTGTCGGCCGCGCTCCAGTCTTCCGGGTTGTGCCCGTCTTCAGGGACGGCGCGTCCAGCGCTACGGGCCTGTTTGCGCCACAAGTACAGCGTCGCTTCCGGGCTGCCGGTTAGCTGCGAAACCTCAGATACCGGCTTGTTCTGCGGCGCGCTCATCAACGTCAGCGCGTGTTCTTTCTTCTCTTTCGTGTATTGCGTCATTGCGTTCTTCGTCACCCTAAAAGTTTATAGAACGCAAGTCATTGGAGGCGACAACTATTGTGACGCGGGGGGTAACATGACAGAGTAGTGCTAATGGATATGCGGCCGCTCCCAATAGGAGAGTCAAGACGCTGCGGCGCTGGCCCGAAGTCCGGCGATGAAGGTTTCCACGTGATGCAGCGTGCTTTCCTTGCGCACGCAGCTACATCGCGCATGCGGTTCGTCGAGCGCGACCGGTGCAAGGCGGCGCACGGTGGTCGGTACGCCCGCGGCGATCAGCTTGGCGCCGTATTGCTCGGCCTCGTCACGTAACGGATCGTCATCCGTCGACAGGATCAGCGCCGGCGGCAGGTGCTTCATGCGGCTCGACTGCAACGGCGATGCATATGGATGCACGCGGTCAATCGCATGCGGTAAGTAGCTGCGATAGGCCGCCGCGTAGGTGCCGGCGGCTTCCAAGCCGCCGTTGCGGGCCGACGCGGTGCGCATCGAACAGGTGGTCATGCCGGGGTCGAGCATGGGCATCATCAGAATTTGTGCCGTCAGCGCGGGTCCTCCGCGGTCACGCGCCATCAGTGCCGACACAGCCGCCAAGTTGCCGCCGGCTTCTAGCCCAGCCACGATCAGGTTGGGGGACCTCCAGCGCTTGCGCTTGCAGTAGCGGTTAGCCCAGGACAGCACCGCATGCGCATCCTCTATGGCCGCCGGAAAGGGTAGCTCATTGGCTAGGGTATAACTTGACGCCAATACGTTCAAGCCAACACGCACTGCCAGCATGCGGCAGAACAGTTCGCAAGCTTCCAGCTCATCGGTGATGAAACCGCCGCCCGGGAAGTAGACAATCAGGCCCTCAGTGGCCGCCGGCGGTTGAAAAAGCATGGTGGCGAGCTCCCGATGCGTGCCCTTGACCGCCTGCCTACGCATCGTCACTTGCATTGTAAGGGCTGCTAGGTCAGGCGGACGATCGGCTGGTTGCACAACCTCGTTGTCAAGGCATGCCGTTCTTTTAGTCGTCATGGGTCGTACTATAACGTTGTTCTGCAATTTGGGTACATGGCCTGAGGCGAATTGACTATTCATTTTGCTGAACAACAAAGTCCGCCATCTATTGATCCGGCCCTCAAATACGTTTAAGCCGCGTATGTAACATGCGGATCCTGGAAGTAGCACTTAACACGTTCGGGCTCTTCGCAAATCGTCTTCATATGCGCCTCAGCGGTTGATCTGAGTTTGGCCTTGGTCCGGGCTGGCGCCGCAGTGCGCACGACGTGCTTCAGATCCACATTGAGTCGCTCCTCCGGATTGAGTTCCGGGCTATAATGAGGTCGGTTGAAAGAGGTGGATGCCAACGTTTTGTACAATTGAGGAACGGGGGCAAGAATGAATCGAATACCAAGGGCAAGATATACAAAGGAAGTACGCGAGGAAGCGGTCAGTCTGGCGAAGACGGTTGGCACATCGGAAGCGTCGCGCCGGCTGTCAATTCCGCTCAAGACGTTGGCCAACTGGTAACGTGCTTCGGGTAATGGAAAGCTGGCCGAGATTGGGCAGCAGCAGAAGCCACTGACATAGGCAGAAGCAGAACTTCACCGGCTCAAGCGGGAGCTGGCAGAAGTCAAGATGGAGCGGGATCTACTAAAAATGTATGGTCCGTCCCTATTTGCAAGGCGCATTTTCTTTGACGTGAACAGTTTGCCTTAATGTATCAGGCCTCTCGCGAGTGAACTGCTGTTGCAGTCAGGCGTGATGAAATACGCGCATACGGTTTCTAAACAGTTTGTCGGGCTTCGCGCCCCCTTTTTTTTAGAAAGATTTTCCGTATGCCGGTCGGCTGTTTCGTCATCAAGTTTGTGTCTCGCAAACTTGGAAGTAAAGGTTTATCAACAAGAACTAAGACTACGCTAACGCTATGTCGCGATCACCTCTGTATAGGTTTCCTGGACGCGTTAAGACAACCCATGCAACCCTGGCCAACTTGTTGGCCAGGGCAACTGCGACTTTGTTGGTATGCATGCGGGTCGATAATTGAGCAATCCAGGGTCCTAGTCGATCCCGTTGGCGGTTCAGGTGCAACACGCAAGAGCGAGCGCCATGGAGTAATAGTCTTCTGACATAGGAATTGCCTCGTTTGCTCATACCAAGCAGCGTGGTCTTACCTCCTGTGGAGTGCTGACGCGGGACAAGGCCAAGCCACGCCGCCATGTCTCTGGCTTTGTGAAACTGCTTGCCGTCGCCGACAGCTGCAGTAAGGGCTGTGGCGCCCAAGGGGCCTATACCTGGAATACTGGCCAGACGATGTGCGATTTCAGAGCGTGCTGCCAGGGCCTCAATCTCTTTGTTCAGCTCTGCTAAGCAGGGTAGAACCGCCCCGATATGTGGATCGGCATTTTCTCACACTCAAGGCTAAGTTCATCGAAATTTTGCTGTCTCATCAATGTGAGATTGTTGTCAACGGCTATTTCAGGGTTGTGGCACCCAGAAAACTTCCGATTACTGCAATATCACTGCCCGCGACTCCGAAGCACTTGCAGTAACAATGCGATTCTTTCCCGTTCGTTTTGCTACATACAAAGCTTCATCTGCAGCATGAATGAGTGTGCGCCAACCTTGCTCGTCGGTGGCAGGCGATATCGTAGCTTGCCCGATGCTAATCGAGAACAGCCGGTTTGGATCACTATCGACTCTTATCTGACTGGCTTGCAGTAGCATATTTTTAGCAATCTGCTCCGCCTGCCACTGTTCAGTGTTCGGCAACACGACGATAAATTCTTCTCCGCCATATCTGGCGCACAGGTCCGCCGGCCGACGACAGTGATTTCTTAGTACCGCTGCCAGTCTAACCAAACAGATATCGCCAACTTGATGGCCATAGTGATCATTGATCGTCTTGAAATTATCTATGTCAATTAGCAGCAGCGATAGCGGTGTACGCTCGCGCCTTGCCCGCCTCCACTCGTTGTCGATCGTGTCATCCAAGATACGGCGGTTAGCCAACCCGGTCAAACTGTCTACGGTAGCTAACTTTGCCAAATCTGCATTCGCGCGTTGCAGTTGCATCTCCACTTGTTTTCGGAGCGAGATATCGCGTAGATGGATCACATAGCGAATTTCGTCAATTGCATTTTTATCGGGTACTGCTCTAATGCTGCTTTCTACCCAAACAGCCCGCCCCGCCTTGTGCAACGCCTGAAAGGCTTGTGGCGTATGCACACCTTCATCAATATTGAGTGCACCTTCTGCGTCATTTAACCGCAATTCATACCATGGTTGCCGCAGCAATTCGTCCGGTTGATAGCCCAGCATCGCATAGATAGAGGGAGAAACGTAACGAACATACGAAGCCGCATCGAGCCCTACGATGACGTCACCGGAATAATCGGCTAACAGACGATAAAGTGCCTCGCTCTTGCGTGCTCTTTGTTCCGCAGCTTCGGACTCCTTCTGGCGTATTTTAAGTAGACTAATATCGGTATGGAGCCAGTATTCAGTACCATCCTGCGCCCGCTGTGCTGCAATTCGTATCCACCGCTCACCAGGCAACGCAACCTCAAATGGTGCGCCGGCAAAGCGAATAGATTCTTCCAGCGCCCGGCTGCGTTCAAGCTTGAGACTTTCCGTCTTAGGCGTTTGGTGTCCAGTCCAAAGTTCTTCGTATAGTTTGGAAAAACTTCGTCCGATAACTAGCTGACTGTCGGAAAATCCATATAACTGCAAGAAATGTCCATTGGTCGAGAGAATCCGGCCGTCCTTTCCGACAAGGGCTATTCCATCCGCAAGATCATTAATCAAGGCCGCTTCAGCACTGGCCATCGAAGGTTGTGACTGGTCCGGTGCACCGGAGGCGACGTCTGTTTCACGCTGGGGAGGTGGCGCCACTTGCACCCAAACACGCATTCTTCCAATGGCCGGAATGGGAAGCGAGGTTACCTTAATCCAGTTTCCCCGATGCGAAAAGGTGTACGGCGCAAACTGGGAACGGTGCCTCGCGATGCCTTCATCGATATACCGATCAATATTGGGCATCTGATCGACCTCCAGTCGACCAACATAAAACCGTCTAAGATTTTCACTATAGGGCTCGCCTTCGTAGATATGCCCTGCATGTTCCGGGAAAAACTTGAAAAACGCCCGATTCCATAGCACCGCTTGATCGTTGTTGTCATAAAAGCAAGTTGCAATGTTTATCGAATCAAGTAGTCGCGCAAAAAAGCGAAAAGAACTCAGCACAACGCCACCTCTTTTTATTCTTGTTTATTTTGCAATTGTTCGTCCTTGAGATTTCCTTATCAAGGGCATATTGCAATAATATCAATTTAATACGCAGGTTTTTGGCGGCTAAGTTCTGAGATGCGGGTATTTGGCAACCCAAGAGTGCTAAGGGTAATGAAATCCAAACGAAGTTGCAATACGCGTGATGTTGTTACCTTGCATGAAAATTTGTAGCCACGGCTTACGTTAGTCTTTTAGTTCACTGATCGGCCCGGGATTTTGTAGCCATGGCCAGAGTTAGTCGCCAGCTCTATTTTCAGCTACCAATTTGCCTTTCAGCCTGTGCTGACGGCCGAATTCCGCTGGTGCGACATCTCCAAGCGCCCTATGAGGACGACTCTCGTTGTATTCCTGTTGCCATGCCATGATTGGCATTCTGGCATCTTTGAGGGATTCAAGCCAGTGAGCGTTCAAACATTCAGCCCGAAATGTCTCATTGAAGGACTCGATGAATGCATTGTCAGTTAGTTTGCCCGGACGTCTAAACTCTATGCTAACTTTGTTGTGGTATGCCCATAGGTCGAGAATCTGACTTGTGAATTCATTGCCGTTATCACAAAAATGTGTTCCCGAAACACGACTAGCCTGACGCAGCCGATTAAGTACCGATACCACGTCCATGGAGCAGCCAGACACTCGCGGGTACCAACATCGACAGTAGTCAGGCAGCGAAAGCGGTTGCTGGTTGGACGCTGGTCTGCCACAAAGTCCAGACTCCATGTCTGATCCGGTGGCGATGCTGGCTTCCGCTGCGGTCTTGTGACTTGGGCTTTCGATCGACGTCCGGGCCGATATCGCAGTGCCAGGCCCTCTTCTCAATAGATCCGGTACATCACGCCTACGCTGTGCGGAAATCCTTTTCGCTTGAGCAGTACGCCTATCTTGCGGTAGCCGTATCTCATCCTTGTCGTTGCCAGCTCCTTCATCCGCAATCGCAGAGCGGCTTGTGGGTTGAGGCAGCTCTTGTAGCTGTAGACACGACGTGCCATTCCGATCAAACGACAAGGATGTCGCTCTGAAGTCGTCTAACGGTTCTTCAGGTAGTCAACGATGACGCGTCTGGTAGCTGTCTTCACCACTTTCTTTGATGACGTCAGTCACCATTGCCGTGGCCAGGCTCAGTTTAGCGACGATCTTCTTCAAGCGCTCATTCTCTTCCTGCAACTGCTTGAGTTGACGCGCCTGATCGCTGTCTAGTCCTGCATACTGCTTCTTTCAGTGATCAAAGGTCTGTTCCGTGATGCCGATGCGGCGGATTAAGTCTGCGACCGGCATTCCGGGTTCCGCTTCCTTGGGTCCCGCCACGATCTGTTCTACAGCGAATTGTTTCTCTTTCATGCAAAACCCCTTTTCACAAAGATAAGTTTCGCTGAAAACTAACTTTGGCGCTGGCTACATTTTTCTAGAGCCGATCACCGGCGACTGTTGGCTCTACTGTTACCACCAATAGACGAGCGCTAGCGACTTCGAATTCATATGATGTGCCCTCAATAAACAGTGCCATGTGGATCTAGTAAAGTTCGTTTTCAAGAAGGAGAACGAACGTGAAGAAGCGGTTTACTGACGAGCAGATCATCAGTTTTTTGAAGCAGGCGGAGGCTGGGGTACCGGTTATGGAGCTTTGCCGGCAACACGGGTTTAGCGATGCCTCCTTTTATAACTGGCGGGCGAAGTTCGGTGGGATGACGGTCCCAGACGCCAAGCGGCTGCGGGATCTGGAAGCTGAGAACGCACAGCTCAAGAGGCTGTTGGCCGAGTCAATCCTGGATGCGCAAGCGTTGAAGGCAGCTCTGGGCCGAAAGTACTGACGCCACAGGCCAAGCGTGAGGCAGTCGCGGTCATGCAGGAGATGACAGAGATCTCTGAGCGCCGCGCCTGCCTGCTTGTGGGACTGTCACGCACGGTGCTGCATTATCATTCCAAAGCACAACCGGAGAATGAGCAACTGCAAGGCCGCCTTGTAGAGCTTGCGGGCGAGCGACGCCGTTTCGGCTATCGCCGGCTCCATGCTCTCTTGAGACGCGAAGGTGTCGATGCCAATCACAAACGCATCTTCCGGCTGTATCAGCGTGCCGGATTGGCTGTCAAACGCCGGCGGAAACGCCATGGCGTCGCTGTGGAGAGAGAACAGTTGGCTCTGCCGAGCCGACCAAATCAGGTATGGTCGATGGATTTCGTCAGCGATGCCTTGGCTAACGGTAGACGTATCAAGGTATTGACCATTGTGGATGACTTCACTAAGGAAGCTGTCGACCTGGTCGCTGACCATGGAATATCAGGGCAGTATGTTGTGAGAGTCCTACAGCGCGCAGCGCAGTTTCGCGGTATGCCGGGCGCCATTCGCACCGATCAGGGTCCAGAGTTTACCGGCAAGGCGCTGGACCAATGGGCGTATCAGAATGGTGTGCAGCTCAAACTGATCGAGCCAGGCAAACCAACGCAGAACGCCTACATTGAAAGCTTCAACGGCCGGTTCAGGGATGAATGCCTCAACGATCACTGGTTCACCAGCTTGGCCGAGGCACGCATTCGGATAGCCGCATGGCGGCGAGATTACAATGAGCACAGGCCGCACAGTGCATTGAACTACCAGACCCCCGCCGAGTTTGCGGCTTGTTATCGACGGGGCGATATAGGCAAGGGAACGGAAGAATTATCAACTGAACTTTACTAACACGCCCTTGGCACTGCTAATGGGGGCACTTCACATAGGAGAAACCGATACACTGGTGCTTCTCAATACTTACGAACGCACCTACATTCATGGATACAGCCAAAGAAGCATTTTCTGTTGCCAAGACTGCATTATCAGCGCTGGAATTCTATGCAAGCCACCTTGAAGATCCAATTACCCTGACAGCCAAAAGCCGAGAGCTGGCAATTATGCTTCGGCAGAAGTCCGTTGATTTTCAAGGCGATCGAGGTGAAAGACTTCTCCTTGCGCTGGCAAATGCCTTTGAAGACTTGTGACCAGAAATCCCCTCAAACGAAAGAGTCTGGTCGATTGCGGGCGAAATCCAGCTGTCATATACGGCAGGCGTAGGAGACGCTGCGAACTTGTGCCGATTACAGCGTCCGGCGGTCGTGGGCTTGACGGCTGATGTCCTGATTGCTTTTTTTGTAGAAGGCTACATGCCCGCTAAGGGAGTAGCGTACTTCTCAAGCAAAATAATGAGCTTCGGGCGAGAATACTTATGAAAATCAGTAGCGTATGCCGGGGTCAGTTGTAAGATTTTTCAGGTTTCGTGAACCGTTGAAACAAAAGAGAAATTTTGATGTAACCGTACTATTCTGCGTACAACGCACGCTTACCCCGTCTCGCGCAAACGGCGTGCGGCCACGGCCCTCAGCGTACGCCACAGCGCGAAGGCAAACACGAGAACCGCGATCACCGACATGATCGCCAGCAGCACAGGCTGGTCCGACAGCGGGAACCAGATCGCCGTCCATATCGGCGGGTCGCCGACTGCATAGGTCCTGCCCGCGAAAATGCTTTCCACTACACCGCCGTGCATCAGCACCACGCTGCCGTGCCTGGTCTTGGCGATGTCGTCATTCTCCAGAGTGTCGAGCACTTGACCGATATCGCCCGGCTCCGCCGACGCCACGGCGACGACGCTGCGGCCGGAGGTAAAGGGCGATTCGAATCCCAGCATCGCGGCCAGCGGGCCATTGCCCCGGAGATGCTTCTGCTTGGCCGCGTCGCTCCGGTCAGCGACCGCGTTGTCGAGCAGCGAGGCGAACCAGCTCAGCGAATTCTCGGGACGAAGCACCTTCTGCTGCGGCCCGCTCACGACGGCAGGCACAAGCTTGCGCCACTTGCCGAGAAATGCCTGCTACCGCTCGGCGCCGATCACCAGCAGGTCGCGGTTGGCGAATTGCGCTTCCTCCTTCGGACCGGTCACCTGCACGTAGGTCGCGGGATGGCCGGTGAATGCGCCCATGCGCCCCAGCAGGGAAAGCATGACTTCGATGTCGGCGGCGGACACGGCCTCCGGCAGCACGATCACCGTTTCCGAAAGATCCGCATACTTGGTGAATGGATAACCCGCCGTCGAGAAATAGCCGATGTGCGGCATTTCGGCGTAATGCGGATAGCCGGAAAAGTCGATCCGGGAGTCGGAATCGATCATCGCGCGGATGTTCTCGATCTGCGTGTCGCGACAGTTGCCCGCGGTGTGGTAACTGAAACTGAATGCGTACTGCAGCTGGTTGCGGCTGCCCAGCTTGAAAGCCGGGATCAGCATCTCCCGGCTGTCGCCGAGCAAGCCGCCGTCGAGCAGCGGCAGGATGACGCGCGCCGATTCGCCGCCCTGGCCGGAGGAGCGCAGGTTCACCGATTGCACCAGTTCGCCGTTGATGCTCATGCCGAGCATGGAATCGATGGTGCGCACCGGAGGCGTGTAGCGGAACTTCAGGTCCACCGGCACGCCGCGGCTGCGCCAGGTGAACAGGTCTGGCGGGAAGCGCAGGCTGACGCGCACCGGCTCGGGCACGTGCCCGTACACCTGCAGCTGCTATGGCGCTCACCGCTACAGGTGAGCGCGTTACGTCGAGCGGCTATTAATCCAGTTACGGTCGCCTGCATCCATCGCATCGGCAATGACTTCTGGTGGCAAGCTATAGACCGTAGCCCAGGCGGCACGTCCATCGGCGGTGTTGGATGGGAAGCTCGCAGTTTCTATTGGCCAGTGATACTTGCGCTTCAAAGTTTTCACGATGGCGGCGAGTGTTACTCGTCCACGGAGAGGCTCGGCACCAGTCTGGTCTGCGTTGGAAAGCAGGACGGCGAGGACGGCGCCACGAGCGGTACGCGGGCCGGGAAAAATGGGAGATTTGGCAGGCATCACGATATTTTAGCCTTGCCGCCAATTCACAGCGCTTTCCGGCTTTGCGTGTCTTATTGCTGATAATCGAAGCGGCACGGCATAACGAACTTTGTTGCCCTCCGACTGGAGTATCGCAAAACCTTCGAGCAATTCAATATTGCACGATTATTTTCACATTGCAATAACAGCTGTTCTTTCCTGGCCATCTGGATTGGGCAGAACTACCCGCATAGCGAACGAACTTATGGCGCAATTTTACATAAATAAAATTATAAATTTAATAATTGTAGTGGCTAGATTAGAATGTCTCGATCTAGCCAAATCAGAATGTCTCGGTTTAGGCAAACTGGAGAATGCTAAGCGGTCCATGCTGAGTGCTTACCTGTTTCTGGAGGCACATCATGGCCCGTACAGCATTGTTGACCATGAGCATGCGCGAGTTGGATCGACTCAAGACCATTGAAGCAGTCGCCGACGGCAAGCTTCGGGCATCGACCGCCGCTCAACGACTGGAATTATCCAAGCGCCAAGTCAACCGGCTGGTTAAGCGTTACCGAACTGAAGGCAATACTGCTGTTATATCGCATCAGCGCGGCCAACGCGGGCACCGCCAATTGGCGCCGGGCCTCGCTAGCATGGCGTTATCGATTATCCGGGACCGCTATCCAGATTTCGGGCCGACGCTGGCTTGTGAGAAGCTGCGCGAATGTCATGGCATCGTGCTCGCCAAGGAGACCGTGCGCAAGTTAATGTCGGAAGCGGGTCTATGGATACCGCGTAAATTAAGATCGCCAGCCATTTATCAGCCGCGCAACCGCCGGCATTGTGTTGGCGAATTGATACAGATTGACGGTAGCGACCATGCTTGGTTCGAGGACCGAGCACCGGCTTGCACGCTGCTAGTCTATATCGACGATGCGACCAGCCGGCTGATGTATCTCCATTTTACCTATAGCGAGTCAACCTTCAGCTATTTCGAAGCGACACGGGCTTATCTGGAACGGCATGGCAAGCCACAAGCGTTTTACAGCGATAAGGCATCGGTATTCCGCGTCAATTGCAAGCAGAGCGACAAGGTTCCAGGCATCACCCAGTTTGGCCGTGTCCTGTACGAGCTCAATATCGAAATCCTGTGTGCCAATAGCAGTCAGGCAAAGGGACGTGTTGAGCGAGCCAACCTGACGCTACAAGATCGGCTGGTCAAGGAATTGCGACTACAGGGAATCTCCACGATGGCGGCTGCCAATGCGTACGCACCCTGCTTCATTGCCGACTACAACCGACGGTTTGCCAAGCCACCGCGCAATGATTTCGATGCTCATCGCCAGGTACGCGAGGACGAGGATCTGGATCTGATCTTTACGGTACGCGAACCACGCAAGGTGTCGCATGTATTAACACTCCAATATGACAAGGCGATCTACCTGCTAGCCGATACTGCACATACGCGCGGATTGATAGGACGCTACATCGAAGTCTATGACTATCCTGATGGGCGGCTTGAAATCCGCGCTGACGGCAATGTGCTGCCGTATGTCCGATATGACCGGCTACCGGAAGTCGATCAAGGTGCCATTGTGGAGAATAAACGTTTGGGCCATGTACTGCAGATTGCGCAGTTAATCCAGCAGCAAAGGGATAACCGACGCAGTCACCCTGCACCCGCACGAACAAATTCGGGCGCACCGCCACGCAAAGCAAAGGCAGCTCCCGGGACCAAGAGCCAGCGCAACATAAATCAGCGGGATGTTGAGCAAGCCATTGCCAAAACCGTTCACTGAAGAAATCGACAGACTCAAATTCTGGTCTTGCAGGCAACATTGATGGGGAAAGGCTGCCCTGCTCTTACTTCTTATTCCGCGGCGCGGCTGCGTGAACAGACAACCCCGAGCAATAAACCGGGACATCTGAAAATAGCCAGCACTGGGACGTTTGAAAATAGCTTGAACAATAATGTTTTTAGGCAATAAACAAGTCCTGCACTGAACCAGACATTCTCGTTGTAGCGCCCGCAACCTTCGGCTACCTTTCCTCAGAGGGTCCCATGGCATTGGCGATCTAGATTGCGTCTAACACATTTATTATCATTTGTCAGCAGCTATTGCCATATTGGCGACATTCTGATTTTGCCTTATCGGGCACTGGTTCAGTAGGCATTTAATGCTGCATGCTTTTGGATTTCGGTAATAATAATTCTGTCAGTCGCGTTGGCGCACGTAGAGACCGGCTAGCGCATCATCAATAGTAGACAGAGAAACGGAATGAACCGTGACTACCCAATCATCGCCGCTTGATCGTTTGCTCGACTTCGCTACGCAGACATGTAGCACGCATCTCATGGCGATCGTCTGGGCCTGCGCGGCGCATGGCAATGATGGCTGGCGCGTGTTCGCTCCCCGCCTTTTCGAACGGCTGGCCAGCGATCATGCGCTTGCCGAACAGTTTATCGCTGGATTGTGCAAGCCCGCCGCCTTGCTTTATGCCGGACCAATCCTGGAAGCGTTTCTGGCACAAATGAACGCCCAGCAAAAAGAGGACCTATTCAACGCATCTTTACTCAAGAAGAACGGCTTTGTCCACTATTGCTTCGCCGGCGCTGCACGTACACTTGAGGATGGGCCCAAGCTTTTCGAAATGCTGGAAGGATTGGTTCGACACGGGCTTTGCGTGCAGCCGCTGGCTAAGTGTCACCACAACGACATGGAGCTCGCGGTTCGGGTGTGCAATGCCAAGTTTTTACGTCTGGTTCTTCCCCAGTTGAACCATCTTGAAGAGCGACTTATTAAGTGTGCTGCACTCAAGAGAGATCATCCACTTACCGTCATTGATATCTTCCTTGATGCGGGAATCCCGGTTTCCCGGTTTAATCAATCACGCTTGCTCGAGCAAGCAGAGGTCGAGGTCCAACACTACGTTCGTGCACGCGTTGCACGCATGCGGTAGCTCGTACGCATCACGCGCAATTCCCCACCAATACTCTGCGAGCCATCCACGAAACGCTTTTAAGGGGAAGAAAGATCTCATGAAATTCAAGATCGTGCCGGAATACGCCGTAGCAATTGAGGAAGCGATCGCGCCACAACAGTAGCGGGCGCGAGTCAATCTGGTGGACGTGCAGGACGTATTGTCGGCCATGCGACGGGCCGAGACGAAGCTGGACGCCTTCGGCATTCTTAAACGCGAGCGCAGCGGCGCGTCGTTTTACCAAGTACCGACAGGCCCGTCGTCTAACAGCTATAGCAACGCCCAAGGAGCGACAGCGTTTCGCATCGCCCGGGCCACAACCGACTGGTATCTGATCGATGTGCAGCGTATTGAGGTCTATCCGAAGCAACGAAAAAGGGAAGACCTGACCCTCACGCCGGAGCAGGACGATAATGCGATGGACGTACTGCGAAGGGAATATCTTGTCGCAAGCGCGGCTTAGCAGGCTGCAACTTTGTATGAGAATCAGACAGCTGTATTAATACCGCTGTCTGATTCTGGCGCGCGCAGCATGCACGGTGCAGCTCTGGCCGGGAGCACCGTGTCGTTAATTTTCTTGCGAACCGTCGTACACGATGAAATCGTAGAATAGAAGTTCGCATTGCGTCAAACGCCTCATCGGCGCCACGATGGCAAGCGCGATAGCGACCAGCTCAGATCGTTCCTGTGCATTGCGGCTGGTGGCTTTCTGCCGGCGACATGCCTTTCCTGATTAACATAGCTTCGCGGCGGCACTTCAGTTAAGACACTCGTCGCTCTCCTCCACTGAGCTTGGCCTTCTTCTTCAATCTGTCGTATGTGCATGAACATCATGCGGTTTGCGGCTATGACAGCAGGTATCGTCACCGTTTGCATGCGCATCACAGGCCCAATTCTGTTGACGTGACATGCCTAGCACAAATTTCCTCTCCTGCGGCTTGCTTATCTTAAAAAACAACACAAAGAAAACGGCACTTTCCATTCACTGTTGTCTGCTGTGCGCTCGCACTTTGAAAAGCATGTAGGCCTTACGATGAAATGACTGTTGCGGCAAAGGGTCACAGCAGTCATAACCATCATGCTTTGAGGAGAAAAGATTTATGAACCGCGTAATAAGTCAGGTCGTAATCGACCGTCTGGCCGATCTGCTGCAGCGACTGCAGTCCGGCTCGCTGGTGCTTGCGAATTTTGCACGCCCGTTTGTCTGGTCACCGGAACAAGTGTGCGAGCTGCTGCGCTCGATGTATCTCGGCGGTCCTGTCGGCTACATGATCGTCCAAACGATGGCCCCCTGCAGCAGCACCACCGTGCGCGTGGACGCACTCGAGACGTTGATCGATGGCAAGCAGCGGTTACTGTCCCTGATGTCCGTGCTGTACAGGGCGCCGGTGTTGACACATCGCTTCGAGAAAGTGCGATTTTGCATCGCCTTCAACCCGCAGTTGAAGCCGTCGGTGGCTCTGGAGGTAGCCAGCTCGGCAACCGATGCGGACCCGGCCTGGGTGAGCGATGTCGCGACTCTTTTTGACGCGCATGTCGATCTCGCCGCCGTGGCCGCAGACTATTGCGCTGCGAATCCGACCTGCTCGCCAGAAGCAATCGTGAACACGTTTCACCGCTTGCGCAGCATGCTCAACAACACGATCGCCGTCTATAACTTGCAGCCTGGACTGCCCCGGAGCGAGGTGCTGGACATCTTTTACGATGCAAACCGGCACTCACGCTCTGCGAATCAGGTCCGCAAGCAAGCGAAGGCGTTAAAAGAGGCCCTGGCGCAGCTGTGTGCAGCCGCTGATTAACACGCGCTTGCCCTCGGTCGTGCCGCCTAATGAGTGTAATCGGCCCTGTCGCAGACAAACGGCAGGGCTGGTCGGCTCGCATCTTCAGCGCGGATGACCTATGTCAAACCCACTTTATTGAACAGGCCACCAATGTTCCATGTCAATGATTCGACCGAACAGCCAATGCGGCTGCTCACTACCGCTCCACTTGCGTATTTGCTCGATAGCATGCGCGCTGGCACGTTGCTGCATGCAGCCTTTGCCCGCCGATACTTCTATCCTGCCACGAATGTGTGTGACCTGCTCGCGGGGCTGTACCATGGCCTTGCGCCGTTCTGCATCACCATGCAGCGTACGCAAGGCAACAGCAACGTGCATCCAGCCAAAGGCGGCGAGCCGTTACTACTCATCGATGGCAAGCGGCGTCTTGCGGCATTATTGGCGGCCTTATACCGTGCCCCCCTGCCTGATGCAGACCGGGATGGAGATGCTGCACTGCAAATTGCATTTCATCCACAAACCGAGGTATTTCGACGGGTACGCCCTGGCGCGCGTCTGGCGAGCGGCTGGTTACCCGATGTTGCAGCCTTGTTCAAACCCGGCGCAAACCTGGCCGAGATGGCGCACGCATACTGCGTAACCAATTCAAACGCAGATCCGAACGATGTGCATCAAAAGTTAAAGCGCGTGCAAGACATTCCGCGTCGTGAGATACAGGTGACGTTGATGAGCAGTCAGTTCACTGAGAAGCAAATGGCTATAATGTTTAAGCGCATGAACTCCAGATTCGGGAAGCGTTAGCACCTACGTGTCACACCGGTACTGGCTTAGAGATCATTTATCCGGGCCGACAAGCAGCAACGCTGTCGGTCTTCAGTGGCGCCAGTTAGAATCTTCACGCGTTGTCCAACCCGCTGCCTGCTCTCCTGGGTAACCTGACCCTATCGAGAAATTATCGTAACGCCTCCTGAGCTTTTGGCGGATCGTTTTTTCGACAGCGGGTGTCGCCCGCGTCGGTATTTATGTAACCGTCCCTTTATCGAGATCGTCCAATCGGACTATTCGACTTCGCCGCCGACGCAATAATTAACGGTGATTGGCCAGCGTGAATGCACGGTTTTGGTGAATGCAGTTCGCTTTCCGTCTATCTGTTACCCCAGCTCGCGAAAACACCTGTGCTATCTGGGAGGCTCCTCTCGTGCCATCAACTAACCCAACTGATCCAGTTGCGGCGCCTACCAGGCGGCGCAATGATGGTTTCCATCAGATTTATGAGGAATAGCGCACCAATACATAGGCCGAGTAGCCTCTGAAGTTTCCACGCCCAATGTTGGGGCGCTCAATTTTCCAAGTGACACAGCCTTCCCTAACCCGCTCACCTTTCCTGTTTGCAATGTCACAACGGCCGCGTTATATTAACCAACCGTAGCAGACCCTTTGCTACCACCCGGCGTCGATCTGCCTTCATCACCTGGCCCCAGCGTCAAACTTAAATTTTGGTGATCAGACATCGGATAAGGCAACAAGATCAATTGGTGCTCGTGAAGAGAGAAAGGCACGTATGTTAGAAGTATTGCTGGTATTAGCCCTAATGGCCGCAACCGTGTTTTGGTTCCAGAAAAGATCGGCGAAAAAAGCGCTTGAATCATTAGAACAATCTAAGCGCGATCAGAAACAAGCGGCCGACACCGAATTGGCCGCCGTACGTGACGGATACGAAACTCGTATCAAGAGTTTGAACGACAAGATTGACCATCTCAGGCAAGAAAACCAAAGCCTTGCACCTTATACGAGCGTACGAGACACAGCGGCGGAATGTGAAAGGCTCCGGCAGGAGTCCCGAGATCTTCAGAGAAACGCCACATTTTCGGCAGCACAGATAGTCGCCTCTGCAAACGAAGAAGCGACGAAGATACGAGCGGCGGCAAAAACAGAGACGGAGGATCTCAAAAAACTCATGACTTTGGATGCGAAGAATAAACGAGACCGCGCGGAACAAGAACTGGCTGAAGCAAACAGGCGCGCCACTCAAGTGATCAATGATGCAAAAAAACGTGCCGAGGAAATCGCGGGGGACGCACTTCGTGCATTGCAGGATGCAGAAGCGCTACAGGCTACCGCCGCTGCGATGAAAAATGTGATTGAAGGATACGGCGACCGCTATCTGAAACCGTCAAAGCCGCCAAAGAGGAACAGGCGCTGCAAAAAGCGCTTGAAAGGGTCCAGGCTCAGGTTGCTAAAGCGAACGATGAACAACGGTCAGCTTTCGAAGCTCAACTCCAGCAACTTCAATCGCAATTGGCCGAGGCCGAGGCAAGAAACCAGCGTGCATTGTCCATGGCTCAGCAGACGAAAGCTGGCCACGTCTACGTCATCTCAAACATTGGATCTTTCGGCGAGGAGGTTATTAAAGTTGGCATGACACGGCGTCTGGACCCGTTGGATCGCGTCAAAGAACTTGGTGACGCAAGCGTTCCATTCGCGTTCGACGTTCACGCAATGATTTGGGCGGATGATGCGCCAAAACTCGAGAAAGAGTTGCATAGGTTCTTTGTTCTAAACCAGATGAATAAGGCTAACCCTCGCAAGGAATTCTTCAGGCTGTCATTGGCTCAACTCAAAGACCACGTCACTTCCCTTGGTATCGACGCAAGCTGGACTATTAATGCGGCAGCAGCGGAATACAGGGAGACGCTGGCTATTGAAGAGAAAATTGCGAAAGATAATTCCGCTAAGGAAGAATGGCTGCGCCACCAGTATATTGAGGCGGCTGTACAAGAGCGTCATGACCGTGACCTGGAACTCAGTGCAGCTGCTTAATGACCGTTGCTGAGTACAACTGAATCAAGCGTATGCCGCGCTTTGCGCAGTGCACGGTCGAACCACTCATGACGTGACCGTGAACGCTGATTGTAGAGGGATTTTGCCGCCGTCGCCGCCGAGCCTGTCGACTCCTACGGCCTAAATGCGAAGTCGAGATGGCTTCGCAACTCTAGCAACACGACCGTGGCTACCAAGTTGGGTTGTCACCTTCGACTGAAAAATCGCAGCTGGAACTCATACGAACTGCGAAGTTTAAGGAGCTCATCACGGAAAGGTTTGGCAATGCAGTCCGAGTGACATGCCATTCAAATACAGCGGGGATGCCTTCACGTTCCCGTTTTGTCCTGCCGTTTCAGTATTCCACGTTAAATGCGCCGTCCGATGCTGCAGAGGTGGCTACCGCGTGCGGCAGACGGACCGAGCAAGGTCACAAGGCAACTACGCCGAGCTGGCGTTGCGGCAGGCAGCCTTCCGCGACGCTCAGCAGGTGCGCATGATGAGTGAATAGAATCACTTGGTGGCCCTTGGCAAATTCCGACAACGCACACAGGACGTGGCGGGCACGGGCATCGTCAGAGGTAATCAGTACATCGTCCAGCACTACCGGCAGGGCAAATCCGGCCTTGCGGCGCAAATCCAGTGCCGCCATGCGAAGCGCTAGATAGAGCTGGTCGAGGGTGCCTTCGCTCATGCCTTCCACGCCGACCAGCGCGCCGCTGCCACGCTGCGCAAGCAAGGTGGGACAGCCATCAACGGTGTCCTCGCTGACCAGACGCACGAACTGGCCATCTGTCATGGACTGGAAATAGCGACTCGCCGCTACCAGCATCGGGCCCTGCGCTTTTTCCCGGAATCGGCGCAGCGCCTCGTCGAGCAGGCTGTGGGCCAGACGTGCGCGCACCCATGATGGCAGCGCCGACGCGATCGCAGCCGAGGCCTGCTCCATTTTCTGACGCTCTGCAATAACGACTTCGGACGCATCTACTGCTTCCAGTTCGCGTCGCGCTGTTTCTTCGGCACTGCGGGCCGCACGGACCTGCACTTCCAATTGCGCGAGTTCGTGCTGATAGGATTGTTCGTCGACGTCCAGGCAATCGACATCACAGTCTGTCAGCATGTCCCGAAGAGCCTGCTCGGTGCGTGATGACGCCAACGCAAGGTTGGCCCGCGCCCGGTCGATCATGTCCTGCGCATCGCGCTTGCGCCGGGATAATTCCTCGGCCTGCGGCAGTGCGTCGGCATGCTCGACTCCAGCGGCCGCGCAGAAGGCGAGCAGCTTACGCTGGTGGGCCGCCATCGATTCCTCATGTTCACGCTGCGCGGCCATGTTTTGTTCAATCGCCTGTGCAACCACCTTGCGCGCGGTCTCGACGGCGCGGGCAGCGTCGAGCCGCGTGCGCAGCTGTTCGGCGTACAACCGCAAGTCGGCAGGCGCCGGGTCGCCAATGGCGTGCGCAAGCGCATTGGCCTGCTGTTGAAGTGCAACGATAGCGTGGTCGGCACGGTCGAGCTTGAGCTGCGCCGCATCCCGTCTGGTGACCGCGGCGCTCAATGCATCGAAGTCGTCCAGACGGGCAAATGCTTCTGGTACGCTGGCATCGGCTGGCAGAAGCAGCTGCGCGCAGGCAGCAGCGACTTCCGTTCGGGTGCGCTCCAGCGCCTCAATCAATTGCCTTTCGCTCAGCGCAAACTGTTCGCGCTGTTGTTGCCGCTCAGCGCGCTTGCCCGCGGCCGTAGCAGCGGCTTTGTCGAGTCGGGCGAATTCCCTTTCCATCGCGTCGGCGAGATTAACCAGTTCATCTAGACCGCCGTCGGCGTCGACGTTGCCATCCACGTCGCTTAACGCGCTGCGCAGGCCATCGGCGAGCGCCTTTTCGGTTTCAGTCATTTGCTGTTGCTCGTCGTCGAGCGCATCGAGCGTTTCGTTCTCGGCGCGTGCATGCTCGAGCAGGTTTTGCCATTCGCGCAACGCCGCCGGCGCCAACCGGGGCAACTGGCGTTGCGTCAGCAGGCTCTCCCATGCTTGATGCTCCTGCTGCTGGCGCGACTCGATCGTTTGACGCTCCGCAACCAGCGTATTACGGTCCTGCTCCCGTTCTGCAATCTTGCGCAGGCAGCCTTGCAGCTGAGTGGCCCGTTTCATGTCGCGTGCCAGCGCGTCGACCAACGTGTCGGCGTGGCGGATCTCGTCAGCCAGCGTTTGCCAGGCGGCGTCATCAAGCAAGTCGCTGTCTATCGCACCACGATTGTTTCCGGCACCAGGGATTTGCAACTGCCGAAGGGTCTGGTCGCGCTGCGCGCGGGCGGCCGCGACTTCATCAGCCGTCGGGACGGAACCGTCTGCCAGCAGCTGCTGGCGCAAGTCGCGATCGTCACGCAGCGCCTCTTCGATCTGCGCAATGCGCTTGTCCAAATCCGCCTTGCGGGCCACCGCGTGGTCGATGGCTGTCTTGGCAGCATCGATTTCGCCGTCGAACAGGGGGCGAATAGCAACCAAATCGTCGGCCTGGGCGATGCCAAGCTGTTTCAATGACGCTTCCATGGTGCGTCGGGCGGACTTGATCTTGCCTGGCAATTCAGCCAAGCGTTTGAGAACGCTTGCCTGACGGACAACGGCTTCCCGGGCCAATTGCAACGCGCTCCGAACGCGGGCGTCGGGCTGGGCGCTATGCTCCTGCGGCCGATCGTCGTCTTGGTGGTTGGCGGAGGAGATCCGGTGCTGTTCTAGACGTTGCTGGGCCAGCTCCATCGAACGCAGCACCTTGGTGATCTCGGTGCGGGCGCCGACTTTCGGCGCCCGCTGCTGCAACCGTTCAACGGTTTCCGCTGGCGCAATCACCTTGACCAGCGCGGCCAGCGTGGCCTTTTCGTGCTGCAGGTCGATATTGGCGTCGTCTCGTTCCTTGCGATGTTGCTCCAGGCTCTCCGCCGAAGCGGACAGGCGGTCGATGCCGGCAGCCACCGCTAGCACCGGCAGCTCCGGCTGCAAGGTGGCCAGTTTCAGACGCGCCTGTTCCATCGCGGCTGCAGCTGTACCGGCGCTATGTTCGGCAGCAGCCAGTCCCGCCTGTGCGCCAGCGCGTTCTGCCGCCGCATTCTCGTCAAGCAGCGGATGAGCGCGCAATTCGTCCAAGGTCGTCTGCGCGGTGTCAATCGTGCGCAGCAGTGGTGCCACGGCACGCAATTCGGTGACACGGCGCAGGTTCGCGTGCAATTGTTGCTGCTGTGATTCCAGCGCAGCGACTTTTTCCTGTGCATGCTGCTGGCGCATGAACAGCTCGCCCCATGCGGCGGGCTTCACCTGTGCGCTGACGTAGGCACTGCGGTGCTGGCCGTAATCGCGAATGGCTTCGTTAAGCTTGGCGACGCGCCCCTTAGGGATGTAGAACTGGCGCGCGGTCTGATCCAGGCGCTCCAGCACCGCGGCGATGCTGCGCACACCTGCGCTCGCTTCGAAGAGCGCGGCGCCGATATCGCCCTCGCCGGCCAGCAACGCCTCACCGCCGGCACGCAGGCGCTGGTGGTCGAGGCCGAACATGCCCTCATATTCTTCCTTGGACAGCCCGCAGGTGATGCGCGCCTCGACGTCCGGCGGGACCGGATCGCCGTTGGCGAAGGTCAGGGTAGCCTTGTTGCCCTTACGGCGCACGACGGTATGGGCAACATCGGCATGATCGAACAGTACGGCCCCGATCCGCATGTCGCGGTGCTGGTGGACGAAGTTGTCCTTGCTCTGCGGGTGGATACCGTAGCGCAAATCCGTGATGGCGCGCAGCGTAGTCGATTTGCCGGCCTCGTTGCGTCCGTGGATGAATACGAGCTCCTGCTCGCTCTTGCCGAAGTCGAGAACGCGTTCGGTAAACGGGCCAAAAGCGGTCAGGTGCAGTTCTCCGATTCTCATGCTGGTTCTCCATTGATCTCGACGGCGCCCAGATGGGCCAGAACGGTGGATTCAGCATCGGTTAGCATGGCCCGCAGGGCTGCTGCATCGACCGCTGTCGGATCAAGGTCCTGCAAGGTCGGTGGCAATGACAGGCCACTCAACTCGCGCGCAATCCAGTCGGCCAAGCGATCTTCGTCGTCCATCAATTCATTGACCAGCGACACGACTTCCCCAACCGCATCGGTACGCAATGCCGCCTGTTCCCGGTCGAGCGGGGTGCGCAACGCTGTCTTGACGCGTTCGAGCCAGATTTCAAGGCTTTCCATATCCTGCAGCGCCGCGATGATAGCGGCCCCGATCGTGCCGGGCTGCTCGGCCTCGATCCTGTTGAGCGGCGACTCCCCGTGGACGATCAGGCGGATGGCGTGCATCCGGTCAGTGGCGCCGTCGGTCAATTGCTTGACGGCGTGGTGAAACGCTCGCACCAGGCCGTCGAGCGTCTCGATACCGGTTACATCCAGTTCGAGGCGGTGCCAGCGCACGACATCCAGCGGCACAAAGTCGGCACCGACAATCCGGCCGTCGACCACCGTGACCAGCTCGCAGCCCTTGGGCCCGGTTTCATTGGACTTGCGACCCTGCAGATTGCCCGGGAACACGATACGCGGATTGGCGTCGCGCACCACCTCGCGGGCATGGACGTGTCCAAGGGCGAAATAGTCGTAGCCACGGGTCATAATCATCTCAACCGACGTTGGCGCATAGTCGTCGTGGCCATCGCGCCCGGTCAGACTCGTATGGAGAACACCGATATTGAACATGCCCGGGACGGCACGCGGAAAATCCGGCACCACGTCATGGGTTACGGCCCGCTGCGGAAAACTGTAACCGTGCAACGCGACGCCTAGATCTTCGCGAACCACCGTCTCCGGCATCTCGGTGGAGAATATGTGCACTCCTTCCACCGCCGGCAGCTGCTTCGTGATCTGGCTCTCAGCGTCATGGTTGCCGCGGGCAATGACGACGGCGATGCCTTGTTGGCGCAAACGCACGAGTTGCTCGCGAAAAAACAGGCCGGTATGAAAATCGGGCCAGTTACCGTCAAAAATGTCACCGGCGAGAATCACGAAATCGACGTTTTGTGCAATCGCCAAGTCAATCAGAGCGACGAACGCCCGGCGGGTCGCACTGCGCAACCGGTCCACCGGTGCACCATCGTGGGCGTCAAGTCCGCGCAGCGGACTGTCGATATGCAGATCAGCGGCATGAATGAATTTCAAGGTCGTCTCCCGGTTTCAATATTCGGTTGCGAGTCCATGGCACGCAGCCATTGCGCAAGCGTCACGTCGTTAATTTGGTATTGGCCCACGCCGGCCGTGCCGCCAGTGTTGCAGTTTGCATGTGTACTAAGCGTAGTTTGCTTGGGACCATTCGCGCGCCAGGCGCTCTCTGCTCGCCGTCCGCAGTTCAAGCAGGCGAATCGCTTTTGCCATAGCTTGTAGTCCAGAGTCTGCGCTGGTGTCGAAGACCATGACCGGGGGGAGCGGCAAGCGATATCAGTTCCGCAAACGACGTTCCAACCACGGCTCGCATGTTTCCCGAAGCGGGGCCCCTGAATGGTGTGCGCTGACTCGGCAACATCGTTTTCAATGTCTGGAAACCAAGGATATGAGGTTTCGTCCTGTTTTTGTTTGCGTTGCCGGGCTATCAAGATAATGTCTTTCGACGTGTCAGGTCGTGGTTTCTCGCGTGGAGCGCCATGATACCAACGTCCTGATGGTCCTGAAACGTATCATTAAAGCAATTATCGTTACTCGAATGTACTTTACCATGTTTGTCATAGGGAAATAGACCGCGATGGTTATGATCGGGCATTGGTACCGGTATTCGCTCGACTCACGTTGACTTATTAGTGGCGGAATTGAGTTAGCACTACGCATGCCCAGCGCAATCAAAATACGCCGTACCCACCGTCGTTGCCACTGCACGTTCGAAGCTGAGCTTATTTCTGTTTGCCAAGACGCACTTCTTGATTCCGCGCAAAAAAAATCTGTTGCATGGGATTCCTTTGACAGCATATGCTTTCTATGGAATACTTGCGCTCCATGACTTGCGAAGTGGAATACATAAATGAGTTCGAAGCGTGGTGGGACAGCCTGAAGGAAGATGAACAGGTTTCCATTGCTGCCTCGGTACAACTGTTGGAAGCGGAGGGGCCGCACTTGGGTTACCCGCATACCACAGGCATCACCACGTCCAAGCATGGACACATGCGTGAGCTACGCGTTCAGCATGAGGGGCGACCATACCGCATCTTGTACGCCTTTGATCCGCGCCGCGCCGCCATCCTGCTTTTGGGAGGCGACAAGACCGGAAACGACCGTTGGTACGATGAAAACGTCCCAGTTGCCGATGTTCTGTACGACGAGCACTTGGAAGCGCTGAAGAAGGAACAACAGAGGAAACGCCATGGCTAAAAAATTCGCAGAATTGCGCGCGAAGCTGTCTCCGCAAGCCCAGCAGCGCGTTCAAGACAAATTCGAGCAGCTGAGGGAGGAGATGCCGCTCCATGAGCTGCGCCGCGCGCGCGGCCTGTCGCAGAAGGCCTTGGCTGAGGTACTGCATGTCGAGCAGCCGGCCATCGCCAAGATGGAAAAACGCGCCGACATGTACATTTCGACCTTGCGCAGTCACATTGAGGCGATGGGTGGTGAGCTGGAGATCGTAGCGAAGTTTCCAGACGGAGCGGTCCGCATCAAAAATTTTGTCACTCTCGATCAGGCATAAAACGGTGCCCCGCCGTTCTACGGCAGGACAGGAGCGCAGGGGCACCCCGGGGCATGCGGCCGTCAAGCGCCTCTGAAACACGCCTCCTATATCTCCGTCAAAAGCCCTCCGTTGGTCATGCTAGGCTAGTCCATGACAACGCAGACCTGGCCCACATAAGTGCGCGATTGTTCGAACTCTGAAGCGGCCGCATTGTTCTAGTCGCGGATCCTGACACCGCCCTTCCGCTGTCAGAAACAGGAAACTCGTACGCTCAGTCACTGATCGCCGAGGTGGCGCAAAGCGCGGCTGCTATTGCTAATGCGTCGGGTGGAATCTCCCGTGGCAACAGCAACCTGTCGTCGCGTACGGAGCATCAGGCCGAGTCACTCGAAGAGACGACCGCATCCATGGAGGAACCGACCTCGACCACGCGGGCCAGCACGGAGAACGCGCAGCGGGCTAATTGGAGCGCATCGCCAGCGACCAAAGGTACGGTCCTTGGCGGCAAAGTCGCCTACATACTCTGAGCTCCATCATTGAATCGTCGAGGAAAATTACCGACATCATCAGCGTCATTGACGGTATCGCCTTTCGGACCAATATTGCCTGCTCCTCGATACGCACCGGGGGTGAAGTGAACTTGTGAAGGCGGAGCGGATGTGGCAAGGATGAACGTATTATTTTGCACACTTTGGCTGCACCCAGTATGTCTCCTAGTCCGGCGGCGATGAGGCTCAGCCGACCGATCAAACTTATTGCAATAACGAAATACCGGACCTACAATGACTTGGTTGATTTGCATGTCATCACAAAACGATCAATGGTGACAGTACCCATCTTCATATACCGTCTGGAGAATAAATTGAATAAATCTGAAATCATCGACAAAGTCGCTGGCGACCACGAGTTGACCAAAGTGAAGGCGAAAGAAATCGTGGAGCAGGTATTTGGCTTCGTCGGGACTGACTTGAAAAAAGAAGGCCGTTTCTCTTTCCCTGAATTGGGGACTTTTACCGTGTCGCAGCGCGCCGCGCGGACTGGCAGGAACCCTGCAACTGGCGAAACAATCAAGATCAAGGCGTCCAAAAACGTCCGTTTCAAAGCAGCACCGTCGCTCAAGGAGCTGGTAGCCAAGGTCAAAGTGAAGTAAGCCAAAATCAGGGCGACACCCGTCGCCCTTCTCTTCAAGCTGTTCCTTATGCGCGCTCCCATTTTGATACGCTGGGACGCCACTCATCGAACCGGCCCACTCGCCTTCTTACTTCGATTAGCTCCGCCGGCAGCTCAATAAGACGCCACTGTTTTCCTTACGTTGGATAGGCCAGTCGTGCAGCAAGCTCGTTTTCGTCTAAGCCTGGATCCGTTCACGATGGCCATTTCCGAGTCGCGTCAATTCCACTCAGATAGCAGGCGATCTTCCATTCGGGCAGCTGTTCGACCGTGATGAAGTAGGACTCGCCTAAAATGCCGGTGATTTGTCGGGCGGATTTGACAGGATTGCAGCAGGTCGATATCAACTCATAGCTGACTTCATCCAGCAAGGCGATCGCCTGGGGAACATGCAGAATGAACAGTATGCGGGCCCAGGCTCGCACTTCGCCGTTAGCAAACACTTCCAGGTCGCCATCGAAACCATCGAACACAAGCTGCAATTTCGTCTTGCTGCCGCCCTTCAGGATGTTTGGCATCTCAACTTCGACTAGCAGCTGCAACTGGCTGATGATGAGCGCAGACGCTTCGGCCGCCGCATAGGGGTTAGGCTGCCGACAGATCGGCAAGAGAAGAGTCTGCGAGTCTCGGGGAGGCACCTCGCCGGCGCATGGCAAGTCATCCGGATCACCGATGAGCAGTACGCGGCTGCCGGTCAGTTCCTCGAGCAGGTCGCGTGCCTCGCGCATGTCGTGCAAAGTTTTTTGATCCAGCATGACGACTTGCTTCCGTTCGCGTCTCTGTCCGTTGGAAGGAGGCAACGCTGCCCCGCTGTGCTGCTGCTTGCTTTTCATGTAAATTTCTTCCTTAATCAATGCGCTCAGCAAACGCGTACACTGCAAACAAAGGCTGCACGACGCAGCGTGGCATTCCATCCTGTGTCGTTCATGCCTGCGGTCGGCTCAGATGCATCGGCTGCTGCCTTCTGAACCGTTTTCACTTGTGACTGATGCAGATACACGTGCCCCAGCCGCGCGAACGGTTTGGCCGTATCGACTTTCTATTCACATCCTTGGAATACAGCGTAAGGACTATCTGCTGGTCCGTGGCTCGGTTTCGCGAGCAAAATCCGAGAATATTTTGGATATCTTCGGATTTCTGCGCGGAAGACCCTGGCGTGCTATCCCTAGTCGTGCGCAGCCGCGGCTAGCCGACTCCGTACCCCGGTCTGTCCGGTCCGACGCAATGGATGGCTGCTACCAGCCGGGGTCAAGTGCGTCAGCGACATCACGTGACTCGTCAGGCACGGCATCATCCTGAGCGGCATGGGGCTTGGAACCGGAGCCAATCGCATAGATCTTGTGTACGTGTCCATTCGTACTCGTGCCGACAGTGGTGTTATTGACCCAGACCCGCCTTCCAGTCCCTAGCATCCTCCAATGCCCGCGACGCAGGTGCATGCGCGGCGACAGCCGGCTGGCGGCACCAGATGAATTGTCGTCAAGCGGTGCCTGCTTTCCATTTGCTCGCATCGGAATAACGTACAGTTCCCGGTAGATGTCGAATGGTGTCTTTCCCTGATTTCGTCGCTTGCGGTTTAGCTTGGAAGAGCATGTCCTTGCCGTGGCTACCGCCACTTCAACGTTCGTGCATGACAGAGCAAGCAAGAACTGCAGCGTCGCCCGTACATCATCTGCAACATCTCTCACAAACCCTTTCAATGCAGTTTGCCCAAATGCGCATAGCTGCATCTCGCCGGCAAACGGAAGTAACAGCCCCGTCGCAACGTGCAGGTCACCGACTATCAGCGCCGGCCCAGGGAACTGGTCGCGAAACACCTGGCACCGCGGGATCATTGCGAACGACGTTCCGACAATCCATTCAAGGCTATCGACCCGCTTGCCCAGTACACTTCGCAAATGATCAAGCTGATGATCGGACGACCATACCGGCACCACAATCAATCCGCCCTGCTCGTAAAATCCAGGTACTGCAGCCACCCAGGATTCGAGAACCGAAGCGTTACCGGCACCAGGCGGTATGTCAAGAACGAGCGTCACGCGGCGCCCGGAGCGCGCGGACCCCGCATGCCGCAAGCGTTGTTTGTCGTACGCGTACGTGTATTCCAGGACGGTGGCCGGATACGGCAATCGCAATAGGCCGAGGTCATCGGCTGCAAACCGCAGTTCTGTGGCGCCCAAGCCCAGCAAGTCACCCGCGTCAGGCAAGCGAAATTTCACACCCCCGAGCAGTTGTTTGATCACGTACTCTACGTTCTGCGTTTCGTGCAGCAGGCCGTTTGCGGCAAGGCCTTCAGCGCTGCGTTTCAGGCAGTCGACTGCGTGCGCGGTGTAATGGGTGACCGCGGTACCAGAAAACGGCGTTGCCTGTTCTAACGACGGGGCGCCCCGTGACCTGTCGGTAGCACCGCCGTGTTTCTTCTTTCGCTTCATACTTTCCTCGTTAATGAACGTGTTGCTGATGCGCTGGCAAAGCGGATCGACAGAAGCACACCTATCCATCAGATCAACACAACACTGTCGTCGAATTGCGCTGAGAAAGACGTCCCATGCGTGGCATGACAGATAAGCTTGCCGGTACGGCACACGTTCCATCGGCATCACAAGAAACGATTCGCGCGGCGAATACTCACCGTTACGCATCCGGCCTTGCCGCGATGCGAGCAATAAGGTACCCTTAGGCGCGAGTGTCCTCCCAAGCCTTGTTTAGCAAGGCGAGCATTGACGAATCCATTATCGAGACGTAAACTCCGGCGTGTGCCTCCCCCTGAGTCCTCGTCATCCATGACGGACCCGACATCACAACAGCATCAGTCATCCGAAAATCTGACATGCCTGTCGACGGCAATCTGATCTTCAGTTGTTGAGGGCTACTGGTTTCGCATAGGCGATCCTCCATCTAGTTTCATGGCCCGGACTGAACGCAGTCCACGGCGGCACTGCCGTACCGATGCCGCCGTGCACCGCTATGCATCAGTACTTCGGGAATATTCTTGCACAGTCGAGTCGCAAGCCAACACTATTTCAGGTCAGTACGTCAGGCGTCTATGCGCCGCCCTTATTATCTGACCTACTCCAAAAGCATTGTGGCATACCGCACTTCTCTGACTGCAGCAAATCGGCGCCGTAGTATCTATCGCGGTAAAGCGTTCTCAAGGCAAGGCCAACGCATGCCTTCGCAACGGCTGTGCCGTCCTCTGATAGCCGACCACTATTTCCTCCCTTGCCATCGGCGCCAGCAGTTCAAGCGACTCCTCGCGGCCGCGTGCCGTAGCAGCGTGGCCATGGGTCGCACTGCGACTTCCCCATGCCGCACGGCGTCGGGTGTCCTGCCAGCTTAATCACGTGGTTCATACGAATGCCTCCAGGAGTGCCGCTACGCATCGACAGGTAGGGTCGTGTGTTTTTGACTTGACGTATTGAGGTTCATGAATAAACTGCAGAGCGTCTAGTGACGTCAATTCTGCCTTCCGGCAGGCCCGACTCAACACGCCCTGCATCTTATTAATTAACTGTGAGGATCGTATGCACCGTCCGCAGTCGCGCCCTCTTCCCCGTTCCCTGGACCTGCCCTTTAATGCCGACGATGTCGACGACGACATTCCGTTTGATTGGGAGCCCGAGGTGGAAACGGACAGCAGCGATACGAGCGGCCAAGAACCCATTGAATCGGCCGCTTCTCATTTCCCCCCCTCGAACGAAAAAGACAAAATGCATCACACGCCCTTGCAACAGGGAGAAGGCTCGTCGCTGTGGGAACCGTTACGCGATGATGCGCCGCAGGTCGAGCTGTATTGTCTGGACGACCTGCAAGCGTTGCGCACAGCCCGCGAAACAATGAAAGAACGTGACGACCAGGATCGCATGGATTGTCTGATCACGCATTTGACGTCGCGTGGCCCATGGCGTGACCTTGTGACCCTGCCGAAGGACTGGGAGAGCCGACTCGATGACTTGGAGCGGACGATGCCCAACTTCGGTGAAGTCATTGACGTGCTACGCAGCGGATTGATCATGCAGGCATTCGGCAATCACAGTATCCACTTCGATCCGCTGCTAATCGTCGGAAAACCCGGGCTTGGGAAGACTCTATTTTGCGATACGCTCACCCAACTGCTCGGCCTGCCGTTGAACGTCGTTCGTCTCGCGGATGCTCAGTCCAACGCAACGCTCTCGGGATCCGAACAACACTGGTCAAACAGTAAGCCCGGAATTTTGTTTGATGCTTTAGTCTACGGCAAGCATGGCAATCCACTGTTTTTTATTGATGAAATAGACAAGGCTGGTAGCGCATCATCGCCTTATTACGACCCAACCACGGGCCTGATTACCATGCTCGAGCCCGGCACGGCCAAATCCTTCACCGACCTCTGCGTCAGACAGTTGCGCCTTGACGCCAGCCTGGTCTGCTACATAGCAGCGGCGAATGATCTTACCCGCATTTCGGAGCCGATCCAAAGCTGCTTCCGGATCGTGGAAGTGCCGCTACCGACGCCAGAGCAGTCGTTGCAGATTGCGGCGATGCTGGTGAAGACGCTGGTGCGCGAGTGTTTGAAAGGACAATTGACGATGCACTTTACCGAAGCTGCGCTGGCGCGGTTGTCCGTGGAGCCGCCGCGGCGCATGCGCATCCTCGGCAAAGAAGCGCTTGGCCGGGCGCTGCGTGCCAGGCGCAACACCGTATATCCAGAAGACATTCGTACTGAATCCACCACGGTCCGCTCGATGGGCTTCGTCTGAATCGTCAGCCTTAAAAGGCCATCATTCTCTGGGTAAAACTGGTCGGGGCGACACGATTCGAACGTGCGACCACCTGATCCCAAATCAGGTGCGCTACCAGGCTGCGCTACGCCCCGAGGACCGGCAATGTAACGCAAGGAAGCATCAGACGTCAACTGGCAAACATGCTGAACGCGATCGGCTTAAGACCGGCCTTTTGAAACCCCCTTTAAAAAGACAAAACTCTTCTTCAGCCAGTTTTCTACAACCAGTAATTCAATGGCGCGCCCGGTAAGCTGCAATCTCCTGTTCACAAGATTTTTTGTGAATCTGTTACCGATACAATGTAATGGTTAAATGGCTTTCGCCTAAGCCACTCGTATGCAACGCAAAATCAAGTTGGTATGAGGGACGAAGGCTGAGTTGTCTATCACCGGTACTCATCCAGTGGAGGCTCTATGCTTGAAAAAAGCCAGTCAGCGCAAGATCAATGCAATGAAACGTCGCAGCAGTTCCCGTCAGGTGGAGCCGCCAGTCGTACACAAGCTTACATACGTTTCATCAACGCACTTCATGATTCACGTAGCAAGTGGTCAGTGCCAGCTATCGAATTTTATGTCTCCCACTTAATGACAGGAATACAGCCGGACGATTGGCAGACTGTGCTCCGGTGGGACCTCGACGGCCAGCCTGGATTGTGGGTCTTCCCTATCCCCGATAGCCACGCACCAAGCACGCACAGGCGCAAGTCTGTGCTATTCACTGGATATGACACCGCTCTGGTGGATTTGATAGACCGGCATATTGATCGAGTGCGACGCTGCGAAACGGACGAAGCGTTTCAGGTTTTCTACACTGCCTGCAAGCGGATCATACAGGCAGTTGCGTCACGCAGCGTTCCTGCCGCATACAAGTTGCCAAGCCTCGACAACAAAACCATCGCGCTTTCAATGTTGCAACGGCAAGCAATCGCAAGCACCGCCTGCAATCTGCTGAAAGATTCGGAGTTATGCCCCCCTGCCGATTGAAAAATCTATATTTGGCAATAACGGCGGTCCTGCTCCTTCTGGTACGCAGGGCACAAGCTGTTGTGAACCTGACCGCTGTAAAAACGGGCCGAACTGCATGCGTAAACAGATGCAGCTATATACCCGATTGCTCAAGCAGGTTACGTGCGTCTGATATCAGGTCATCACGCACCGGGTCAGTCTTGTCACCTGTAACTAGTTTTAAATAACCGGTTAGGTCGCGGACCAGCTTTCCGAGCGCACACAGCTTCTCCTCGCTGACTCTTTCCCGCTCGTGCTCCGTCGTCTGAAGCCGCGCGATTGCGATCAGTTGAAGCACCCGCTCCGGGTCCACCAAGTGCGTGTACGCACTGCGCCAGTGCGGATCCTGCTCCATGCTTTCAATGGCATCAACGCATGCACCTGCCATCATGTCGATATCGTTCATCTTGAAGTCGTTCGCCATACGCGTGAATCCTTTTCTATCTCTACACAAAATCTGTGGATAACCGTGTGGGCAACATACTATTGCGACTTTAGGACTGAGCGCACATGCGGCTTGACTATAGATTGCATAAAAATTGTGCAGCACTAACGCACCCTGGAAAGCTATGCGTACGCCGGGCCATGTTTGTAGCCAAGCGCGAGCCGACATTGGCAGTCCAAAGACGTTGTCGAAGGCCCAGTTGAACACGACGGTATAGCAGAGGAAGAAAGCAGCAAGTCCTAGATTCATCATCAATGCCTGGAACAGGCTCACATGCAACCACCAGGCGCTCAAAGGTACCAAAATCATGAGCAGACCACCTTCAAAGCCTATCGCATGTCCGATGCGACGCTTGATGCTTCGACCGCGTTTGCTTTGGCGAGACTCCCATGCCTCAAATACTGTGGTGTAGAACCAGTTCCAAATCACCGCGATTGCAGAGGTGGCGATCGATAGGATGGCTACTGACTTCAGGCTGCTTTGGGACGCTGCGGCAAAGCTCACGCCGCAGATCGCAATGGCGATCGCTTCATAAATCCCGATATAGACGATTTTGCGCTTATAACCCTGCACTCTTTAATTCCGGTTTGCTGTATGAGTATTCAATTTTACTCTGGCAGCTGCGCTGCCGTCGGGCGTGTCACGAGGCACTTCGTCGTTCTACACGACGCCTTGCCGAACGTACCTGGGATACCGATACCTCAATGACCTCGCGATTATGTTCGACATAGATGGTAGATGGCTTGCCCTCCACCTTCTCTAGCCAAACACGATCTTTGTGTACTCGACGAGTTGGAACTGCCCATGCTCCAGTTCTTACCTCTCTTTGAGCCGAGACTTTTCCAGCAGAATGCGTTTCAACTCAAACACTCAAGTTGCCTCGCTGATTTCGATCAGACTGTCTTCCGCGGACACCCCTGTTGCGCACTCGGGAAGATGCAGGCCGCCGTCAATCCCATTGATCCTCAGCTCCATCCAATAACCGTTACGTATCCTCCATTCGCCAGATTCGTACGTAGGATGTCCGTCGAAGACATACCAGCAGCCACTGGCATCCATTGCCACGTAGCGCGCGGTAAAATCCTTGGGGAACATGATTTCACTGATGCCAAGCTCGGCGAAAGTCGCGACGGACGTCTTTGCAAGTTGGTTTTCTGTTGCAGACATACTACTTTCGTTACGTGGTAAAGCATAGAAGGCAAGGAGAAAAACGGCAACAAGTACATTCGCCGCATATTGCCAAATGAAGAACTACACTATCCCATGTTTGTGCCCACATTTCAATGTGGGCCTGTAGTTATTGGGCGAATTTTCTCTACTGCAGCGGAATGACTGTTGCTGATATGCGGTGCCAACGCATTTCCATGTCATCGACCAAGGCAATTTCGTTTATGCAGTTGTGATTAGCGAAAATCCCTGCACTTGATATTATTGAGCGCCCCAAGCAGCCCTGTGTGATCAACGAGCCTCTTGGCATTGAGGTGCATTGAGGCGCCATCGTGCTGCCACACTCAGCATGTTGAACAACTGGCCAGGTTTGCTGTTGCTCCAGAAATCGGCCGCACCCACGAGCGCGGCGCTGCTCTGCGCCGTTTCCGTGTGAATTGTGCGAGAGCCTGCGCCAATGAACTCGGCAAGGCACTCCGCAAAATAGCTCCTGCCACTGCCGGGCGGACCATTGAGCAGCAGCGGGTCAAAGCGAACGACGTGGTCGCGGTGTTCGGCCAACGCATACATGATTTCCATATACTTAATAACTTCACAGAAGTTCGGAAAGTCCGCTTCCAGCTGCTTCAGTCGGGAACGCCAGTCAATGAGAAAGGATGCAACACTACCCGCGGAAAGGACGCGGACGGACAATTCGTGGGAACGCCGCCGCTATCAGCGCGCGCGGCGTATCAGAGAAGCGCGGCGAATGCGCGCGGAGAACGGGAATGGGGATGGGTAATCATGTGGGGCTTATACCAATCCCAAGTCATTCCATGACATGAGATCGCGTCTTTTCCCGCCTGGCCGCGTTGCGCTCGTCATCCATAGCCCCGCTATGGATTCCTCCCACGCCTCGCCAGACGAAAAAATCCATCGATCTCATCTGTCATGTCATGAATTGGGATTGGTATTAGGTGAACACAGCAAACCCCTGCATACGCGCCAGTCATGTTTGAGCATTTTCAATGCTTGAGATGAATCTGGCGACACAAGGCACCTAGAGAAATACGGTTGCTCAACCAAATGCCGCGTCGGTCTGTGTTTTCTCCCATGCTTTTTTCGCCGCTTTGTAGCGCGCAACAATATCCTTATGTTGCGCAACCTCGGACATCAATCTATCTACGGTCAATGGGAGTTCGTGGAACGTTTCTGAATGTGAATGCGCATCAATGTAACGGGATAGCATGCCCATCCGCGCATCTACTTCTCCACCGATGGTATCGGGGATATACACCTTGCTGAGTTTGAACAAAATATTCTCTCGCCAGCGGCGAACAACGTCTGCAAACAGCTGCTTTTGAATAAAGTCTTCATAAGCTGTGCGTAGCGCGCCGCAGCCCTTCTCTAGGTAATCCCGCTGGGCAGCGCCGGTCAGGGCTTTCGCCTTATGCAAGTAGTCCTCCGCTCTTTTCAAGGCTTCGCCTTCATAGTGCGTGTGCGGGAAGACCAGATAGTCGATGCAGCCGACATCCCCATCGTGGTTCTTACTGACGGTGCGGCCAAAGAAGGTGAAGGTGTTACCCTGCATCTCGGCTTCGTTGGCCAGGTGATGGCTAAACAGAATGTCATGGGTAAAGATAATGACTTGCCGGTGCTTAGCCTCTTGCACCAGGCGCTTGGCGATGCTTTCCTTTCTGACGTGATCCATGGACGAGACCGGGTCATCGAAGACCACCCCGACGGAGCGTTCATTGAGTGCGACCTCCGTCAGAAAGTCGGCCAAGGCCACCGCCGTCTGTTCTCCCTCACTCAATACCTCGGACAAGTTGGCCTCCTCCCCGCCAACCGTGTCGAACTCGAGCTGGCGATTGGCTTCTCCATCGTTACCGCGGAACTTGAAATCGAGCGGGAGACTGACACCCAGTTCGGCGCAATTCCAATGAAACTTTTCACGGAAGCCAGTTCCCACCAGCTTCGTCATCAATTGCTTCTGGCGGTCGGTGACCGCGCGAGGTGAAACCTGAGGCGTCTTGTTCGCACGCTCCAGCCAGAAAAGATGGTCCATGGCGGACAGGACATGCGGCAGGTGGCCAGCAAGAACTTTACGTTCCTGCAAGAGCATCAACTCGGTTTGCAATTGTTTGATGATTTGGGCAACGTCCTTGGTTTTGAAGGTGTTGATTTCTTCAGTAAGTCTTTCCTGCAAGCTACGAATCTGCTTGAATGCCGACGTTTTGGCATCCGGTACGGTAAACGGCGCCTCTACTTTCACCGCCGCTTGGATCACATCCTTGCGTGACTGCAGGATGCCGAGCAAGCGGTCGACTTCAGGCGATAGATCCGGCGCCAGCTCGTCCGCTGTACGTCGCAGGGTCGAGTCCGCGGAGAACAGCGCTAGGTCGACGTTGGTTATTTTTTTTGCCGCTGCCGTTAGCGCAGTCATGCTAACCGTGATTTTGCGCTCGAGGTCGCTGGTCATGAACTGCTGGAAGCGTTGTAACCTGGCCTTAGCGTCTGGTTGAAGCTGTTGTTGGCACAGTACGCAACGCGCCGCGTCGTGGTCGGTAGGAAACGCATGTCCCGGGTACGCCTCACTGTTGAAGGCCAGTGCCGCTGTCAGCAAGTTCTTCCATCCGGAGGTGCCCATTGGCTGCAACGGTTCTTGCGCAAAAGCAGCCGTCGACAGCAGCTTGGCTTGCTGTCGCAGCCCCTGCAACTCGGCGATTGTGTTCGCCACTGGTGCGGTGGCATCCACCGATAAGCTCTTGACGGCGGCGTCAAGCTTCGTGTCTAGCGTGGTGAGGTCAGCCAGCGCGCTGCTTTTCTTTTTGATGAGCTCGGCCGGGTCTGACTTCTTTAGTTGTTCAATGTCGTGTTCAATCTGCGCTACCCGATGCGCATCTTGTTCAATGAATGTCCCCAGCTCAATCAACCGGGCCCGGTTGGATTTCGCCGAGAGGTTATTCAGGAGCGCCGCCACTTCTGACTTGCCGTCGGGAAGACGAAACACATCTAGATTCACCATCCGGCTGCGCTTTAGCTCCTTGAGACGATTGTTCACCTCCGTAATAACCTCTACCATCCGCGGGAACACATCAAACAGGTACGGCGTGACGACAAAGGCTTTCTTGTCATCGGTATGCACCCGGATACAGCTGCTATCAAATACCGCGAAGTTGTCGCGCAAGACCTTGTTCGGCGTACCTGGCGTGAGATGCTGTACCGACCCGTCGCTCATGTTGAACACCGCAGAAACCGGCAGGCGCTCGGCAGCGGTTAAGTTGATATTGCCGAGAATGGACAGCTGTTTGGACCGCGTGAAGCACGAAGCTTTCAGGATACGGGCGTAGCCCGATTTCCCGGAGCCGTTGGGGCCATAGATGACCGTTAGCTGGGGACTGATTTGAAGTTGCTGTCCCGGCGTAAGGGCGTTCACGCCGACCACGTTATCCACGGAGGTTAGACGAAGAGGTGCTGTGTCCTGTGGTTGAGCTTGTGGCGCCTGCATTTCATAGGCGCACCGCTGTTCCGGCGCTGGAGCTAACCCACGGTCCCACAGGAACTCGTCGAAAATTGTCGTGAGGTCAGCGTCAGACAGTGTTTGCTGGCAAATCAGTTTCGACAGTGCACATTGCTGCCAAGTCTCCAAGCCGGCAGCCCATGCATCGAGTTCCGTAAAGATATTGAACCGTGTGGGCTGTTCTGGCTGGGCCGATGCAATCGAATCTTGGTTGCTCACTTACTCACCTGTTGTATTTAAGTTATCGTCTGCATAATTTTACCTTTAGGAAACTGATTTTAGGAACCATATGTTACAAAGAAACGTCGTGATTTTTTATTACCGTTTATTTGCGTTTTGGTTACGTTGTGTTAATTGGATTGCATGCCCGCGAAGCGAAAGAACAACCAAGCAATTGGCTTCTGCCTTACGTTTTCAGGCGTGACAAGCTAGCTATTTTTTTCGGTTTCGGCGCAGTAGTGCTACGGCCGCATTTTCCACGAACTGCCCGGCCTCTTCAATATAGCCCTGCACCGTCCCGTCGTGGCGCCAGCCGCCTTGCCGCTTGATGTCTCGGGGACTTGCGCCGGCACGATATGCGCTAGTGGCCATCCCGCGCCGAAGGCTATGAGCTGAGAGCATCGGCACGTAGTCCAGTCCGGCAAGCCTGGCGCTGCGTTCAAGAATGTCATTGACGCTTGCTGGATGCAGTGCAAGAGCACTAACGATGCCTGCCTTGTTGATCGGGCGGAACAGTGGTCCGGATTCGATGCCGGCCTCCTGCAGCCATCTCTTGAGCGCATTTACTGGACAGAACGAATCATCCCCATGAGGAATCGCCTTGACGATCCCCTGCCCGTCCTGATCGGTCTTCGACCGTGGCAAGGTAATGATTAAGCCTTCGCGTTCCCAGACCAGGTTTTCCACCGTGAGTTGCACCAGTTCACTGCGGCGGTAGGCGCCAAAAAAGCCGATCTGCAGCAGAGCGCTATCCCTTGTTGCACTTAGCGTCGGCTGACCCGCCAGCGCTGAAACAATTAATTCCAGGTCTTCAATTGGCAAAGCCTTGGCTTTGGCCTTGGGTTTGCCGTAAGTACGCAGGATGCCGGAAAGGGTTTTGCGCACGGTCGGCGTCGCAGCCGGGTTTGGAAAGCCTTGATGGAGATGCCATTGCGAAAGCGCCGTCAGTCGCAATGCCAACGTGCGCGGGTTGAGTGACTCGGCATATGCCAGTAAATACCGAATGATCATCGATTCATCAGAGGGCAGTCTGCCACCCCACGCCAGGAAATGGCTGATGCTCGAACGGTACGCACGGCGGGTATTGTCGGACGTTGCTGCCGCGAGCAACTGCTGGTGCTGACGTATCAGTTCCGCGTTCAATGATGTACCGGCGGTACGCAACGTGAGCGAGCTGCCACGGTCTTCGTTCGGGTGCTCAGGCGGTTGGGGGGCGGGGTGAAGCGCTGTTTTCATGCTTTTTCGGGGACTTGTACCGGTCAATACAGGAGCATACCACCTTCAAATCAGCTATCAGTCGCGATAAACCCATTTATCACACCCTAATTTGAACGGAATCGACGAATCGGCGCGGCGTAATTTCATGTATTATTACGTTGAACGTAATACACTACACTATTTAGGGTGTTTGTCATGGCACGAACCGGCATTCAATATTCCGATGTCGCCCGCGCGGCGGCCCACCTCATTGCCGCCGGCAAAAGCCCGACCGTCGACAGCGTCCGCGAAGCCCTGGGCGGCACCGGCAGCAAGAGCACCCTTGCGCCATTTCTGAAACGCTGGCGAGCCGAGCAGGAAGACACGGCTGTCGCCGAGGTCACTTTGCCTGCGCCCTTGCTCAGTGCCGTACGGGGCTTGCATGAGCATATGCAGGCAGAGTTCTCGCAGCAGCGTGAATCCCTCGAGCAGAAGCACAGTGAGGCCATACAGGCATTGCAAGTTCAAACCAAGCAGCTGCAGGCTGACAAAGACAAGGCGCTGGCAGAGAACCTCGTCGTGCAAGAAGAGCTGGTGAGTACCAGACAGGCACTGGCGGAATTGCAGGAGCGATTTCACGCGCAGAACGTCGCCATGGCCGCCTTGCAGGCGGCGCAAGCCGGTTTGCAGCAACGACTAACGGACCGGGCGACTGAGATTGCGACGCTCAATAATCAGTTGTCTGAAACACGCGAACAGTTCGCGCACTACCAGGAGGCGACGGCCGCGCAGCGTGAGGCCGAAAGAAGGAATTACGAGCAGCGCATTGCGCGGCACGAACATGATCTAATAGTAGCCAACAGAGAGGTTGCTGGATTGCAGGCTACGTTGGCGCAACGAGACTCTGCTCTCTCCTCTCTGACCATTGAACATGACAGCTTGCGCAACGAGTTGGGCATCCTTCGTGAACAGACTCAAACGATGCGGTTCGCCCGCGATCGCCTGGCGGAGCAGCTGCAGGAGACAACACGCGCGCGAGACGATGCCAATTCCCAGATAAAGCAATTGGAGCAGTCGGTCCTGGAATATCGTTTGGTTGAATCGTCACATGAACGCGAAAGCAAAATCAGGGCAGATCAGCTTCACATCGCGCTCTTGCAGATTGACGTGCTCGCCCAGGAAAAGCTTGCCTGGACTCAGGAGCGGACAATACTGGAACAGCAGCTAGAGACCACAAAGCAAGCTTTGTCGCACCCCGCAGCCACGGGACAGTAAATGGACAGTTCCACAGCATCCCTGGTGACACCGGTACATCTGTTACACTTATGATCACAGTGACAAGATACAGTAGATCTTCATATGAATCATCAGCAGCTTTGGGTAGAGCCGGTAGGCGGTATCATTACGGCGCGCATCCGTGGAAAGTGTACCGAGGAGATACTGAGGGAGTGTCAGGACCGTGTCGTCGAACTGGTCAAGGATACGCAGCAAGTCAAGGTATTGTACGACGCACTTGAGATGGAAGATCCCGGAGTTCAGCTCGCCATCTTGCAACAAAACATGGACTCAGATGCATGGAAGAAGTATGGCCCGATACCTTTGCGACGCGCGATTTTGGTCCCCAATACTCGAATTGCATTTCTGGCGCGGCTCGCCTTTGGTCAGTTTGGAGAGGGTACTTACCGCGTCTTCTATAACGATCTCACACAAGCAGTCGTGTGGCTTGAGGAACGAAATTAGTGGCTCACCTCCCCTTCTGAACACGGGCCTTTCCGGACTTACTAAGCCGGACGAAAGTAACCGAACTCAAGGCTGCTTGTTCGGTCATTTGCACGGTGTGTGCAATGATCGCCACGTAGAGCGCGCCGAGCAGTGATGACAAGACGTTATGGATTACGGGACGACCAGTGGGAGCGGATCAAGGATTGGCTGCCCGGACGGGACGGGCATGTTGGCAGGACGGCCAAAGACAACCGCCTGTTTGTTGAAGCGGTGCTGTACCGGTAACGGGCGGGCATACCCTGGCGTGACTTTGCCGGAGCGGTTTGGGGATTTCCGTGTAATACATACCCGGCATACAAGAGAATACCAAACGAAGCGGTGTGGGATAGTTTATGGCCTTATTGCGCGCGAAATGCTAAGCAGGTGTACAAATCACTGTGCGCCTGAGCCAGAATTTGCGTGATCGCACGCCTGATGTTTGCAGTGCTTCTTGGTTCGATAGCCCATTAAGGTGGTCGATGAACGCTGCGACCTGTTCGTCGATTGAGGCGAAGAACTGCTTATTCGCGCAAATTGCATCCTTGCCTTGTCCCCATAACGTATCCATCGGGTTGAGCTCCGGTGAACGCTTGGGCAACCACAGGAGCCGGATGCCCAGGCGTGCTGCCAGAAGCTGTGACGCATGCGCGGCGTGACTCTCGTGGCTATCAAGTACCATCGTGACTCGATAGCCACGATAATGGTGTCGCACCAGGCGCAAGAACGCCTGGAAGTCTTGCGCGCGTTGCTGGCGTCGGACCAGGAACAGGCGATGCCCGGTTGCCAGATTCATGCAGCCAAACACCACGCGCTTGGCATGGTTCCGTTGCAATAAGGATGTTATACCAATCCCACGGTTAAGCGAACCGGGTATGGTGGTTGGGGTCTGAAGAAGAATCACTGGCGTCGTCCCGGAATTACTTCCAGATCATGGCCAGCGCTCGTTATTGCGTGTAACGCCAGGAAGCGCCCGTCTATCCGGGAGCCACCTTTGAACGCAGGTTGCGGCACCTTGGAGAAGCCTCCTCAGCAATGGATGGCGTTGCTTGCTATGGTGTGAGCTTATTGACCAGTTCGGTTACATCGTTGCAGATCACGCCGGCACTGCGCTTGACCGATTCCGCCACTTTCAACGTTGTTAAAGGCCGCACCACAGTAGATGGGGGAAGCTAAAATGCCGTTCGTGTTTAGGACTATGACATGTATCCGAAGGTTTTTCGGGCAACCTCAAAGCCCGCGCGAGATGATTTCCTTCATAATTTCCGATGTGCCGCCGTAGATGCGCTGAACCCGGCTATCCACAAAGGCGCGGGCGATCGGGTATTCGCGCATGAAGCCATAGCCACCATGCAACTGCAGCAATTGATCTACAGCTTCTCCTTGGGCCTCGGTGGCGTAGAGTTTGGCCATCGCCGCCATATCGGTCGATAGCTTGTTTTCGAAGTGCAGTGCAATACAGTGATCCACGAAAACCCGGCATGCCATAGTCTTAGCCTTGATTTCCGCTAGTTTGAAGCGCGTATTCTGTAGGTCGAACACCTGCTGCCCGAAGGCCTTGCGGCTCTTCGTATAGGTGATGGTTTCTTCCAGCATTGTCTCCATCACAACCGGACTGCGCACGGCAATCATGAGCCGTTCCTGTGCGAGCTGGTGCATTAGATAGCCAAAACCCTTTCCCTCCTCACCCAGCAAGTTGGAAGCGGGGACGCGCACGTCGTCGAAGAAAAGCTCGCTGGTATCCTGCGCTTTGAGGCCAATCTTTTCCAGCAGAGGTCCTTTTGTGAACCCTGGCGTACCGGCCTCCACCACGACAAGGCTAATGCCCCGCGTGCCGGCAGAAAGGTCAGTCTTGCAGATTACAATCACAAGATCAGAGTTGACGCCGTTAGTGATAAAGGTTTTCTGACCGCTGAGGATGTAGTGATCTCCAACACGCTGTGCCGTGGTACGAACCGATTTGAGGTCGCTTCCGATCCCTGGCTCGGTCATTGCGATGGCGCCGATTAGCTCGCCCCGTGCCATTCTAGGCAGCCAACGTTGCTTTTGCTCGGCGCTGCCGTACGTCAGGATATATGGCGCAACAATGTCCGAATGCAAAGGGAAGCCGGGGCCGGTAGCGAGCACGCGCATCAGTTCCTCGATAACGACGATCGAGTGTCCGAAGTCGCCGCCGCCGCCGCCGTATTCCTCGGGCACCGCGCACAACAGCAAACCCTCCTTCCCGGCCTTTAGCCAAGCTTCGCGCGGCACCAGGCCTGCCTTTTCCCACTCATGGTGATGCGGTTCAATCTCGCGCTGGACAAACCGACGCACCTGGTCACGGAACTGCTCGTGGTCTTCTCGAAATACTGCGCGCATCGTCATGAATCCTTATAAATAGCAAATGTTTGGACAGGGAGGGCCAGATACTACGGCTGGCTACCTTCCTGATACCGACTCATCAGGAGCCGCTTGTAGAGCTTGCCATTTTCCAGTCGCGGCAAAGCAGACACAAAATCCACACTGCGCGGACACTTCAGGTGCGCAAGGTGTGCACGACAGAAAGCGATGATGTCCGAGCCGACGGCAGGTGAGGCACGGCTTGGATCTTGAAGCTGGACCACAGCTTTGACCTCTTCACCGAATTCGGGGTGCGGGACGCCGATTACCGCGGCGTCGACCACGCCAGGGTAGGTAACGATGAGGTTTTCGACCTCACTGGGATAGATATTGACCCCGCCGGAGAGAATCAAATCAGTGCGCCGTCCTGAAAGGTACAAATACCCTTCCTCATCAACATGACCAATGTCGCCAAATGTGGCGCAGCCTTGCCTGTCATATGCCGCCTCGGTCTTCGCCAGATCATTGTGGTACTGAAAGCGGGGCGTTCCGGAGAAATAGATGCGCCCTTGTTGTCCGTGAGACAGCTCATTTCCGCTCTCGTCCTTGATGTGGATCTTGCCAAGTAAAGCCAAGCCTACGGAGCCAGGTTTCTGCAACCATTGACTGCTGTTAATCGCTGTCAGTCCAATACCTTCGGAGCCGCCATAGTATTCGAACCACACCGGCCCCCACCATTCGATCATGCGCCGCTTGACTTCGGGCGGGCACGGTGCTGCAGCATGAATGGCTACCCGCATGCTGGACAAATCGGATGCAGCTCGCACACTTTCCGGCAAAGCCAGCATACGAATCATCATTGTCGGCACCCATTGGCTATGAGTAACGCGGTATTGCTCAATCAAGCGCAAGCCCAGCTCCGCATCGAAACGGCTGGATATGATATTGCTACCTCCCCAATCGATATTGCGCATCGTGCTGCGCAAAGGTGCAGCATGGTACAGCGGCGCCATCGTCAAATAAATGGTCTCGGCACCGAAACCAAAAAATTCGCGCCACACCACTGCGTCATAGGAGTCGCGGAAACGATCGGCATATGCGGTAAGGGGACGCTTGATGCCTTTCGGTTTGCCCGTGGTCCCTGAGGAATACAGGAAGTCGCGGCCCACCATGCGCTCCGGCAGCGAAGCATCGGGAGCATACGCCTTGATTTCCTGTTCAAACGAGCGGAACCCTTCAGCCTGTCCGTCCAGCAGGTATTTCACGACATGCACGCCCGCCACTGCGGAATCGTTTGCGCTGCCTGCGAGTGCGGCGGTTTGTGTCGTAGCCACTAGCAAGCGAGCTCCACAGTCCGCAAGTATGTAGTTCACTTCATGCGGGCTAAGGTGCACGCTGACCGGAGTGTAGTACAGTCCGGCTCGCCGCGCCCCCCATGCCAGGGCAAACAGGTCCGGGTGGTTTTCCATCAGCAGAGCGATACCGTCCCCCGCCTCCAACCCCAAGCCGAGGAGCCATTGCGCTACTACGTTGGCGCGTTGGTCCAGTGTGCGATAGGTCAATGTGCTGACTGCCTGGCCGATGTCGTCAACCAAGCACAATGCCATCTTATCAGGGCAGACTTGAGCCCAGTAGGCAAGTCTATCCACGGTGGTGGGTGTGTCCATCTTTACTCTCCTTCGCAAGAGCTTGGCTTAATATGATTTCGGAAGTCCGAGCACTTTCTCGGCGATAAAACACATGATCAATTGCGGACTGATAGGGGCGATTCGCGGAATCAGGCTCTCACGCAGGTAACGCTCAACATGGTATTCCTTGGCGTAGCCATAACCGCCATGCGTCATCACTGCCGTGAGGCAAGCTTGATAACCAGCCTCGGCGCCAAGATACTTGGCAGCATTTGCCTCAGCTCCACAGGATAGTTCGCGGTCGAATCGGTCCGCTGCCTTATACATCATGAGGTTGGCCGCTTCGAGCTCCATCCAGCGTTCAGCTAACGGGTGCTGAATACTCTGGTTTTTCCCAATAGGCCGGTCGAATACGATACGCTCGTTCGCGTACTGAGCGGCGCGTTTTAGGGCCGCTTTGCCTAGACCGATAGCTTCGGAGGCGATCAGGATACGCTCGGGATTCATGCCATGCAGAATATAGTGGAAGCCTTTGCCCTCCTCGCCGATGCGATCTTCCACCGGCACCTTGAGACCGTCGATGAAGAGCTGGTTGGTGTCCACTGCCTTGCGGCCATGCTTGTCAATCACTCGCGCCTCGACGAAGCGGCGATCGAGATTGGTATAAAACAAGCTCAAACCGTCAGTGGGTTTCTTTACCTGATCCAGGGGCGTAGTGCGCGCAAGGATAAGCATTTTCTCGGCTACTTGTGCGGTGGAGATGAAGACTTTGGAACCGGAGACTATATAGTAGTCCCCCTCGCGTAACGCCTGAGTCTTGAGCCGAGTTGTGTTTAATCCCGCATCGGGCTCGGTGACAGCAAAGCACGCCTTCTCCTTACCGGCGACCAGCGGCGGCAGCATGCGGCGCTTCTGCTCGTCATTGGCGAAAATGACTACTGGGGATAGGCCGAAGATGTTCATATGCACCGCAGAGGCGCCAGACATCCCGGCGCCAGATTCGCTGATGGTCTGCATCATCAGTGCCGCCTCGGTAATACCCAAACCCGAGCCGCCGTATTCCTCGGGAATGCAAATGCCTAGCCAGCCAGCCTCTGCCAAGGCTTGATGCAGTTCATGCGGGAACCCCCCCTCGGTGTCTTTTTTTAACCAGTATTCATCGTCAAAGCGACTGCAGATACGCGCGACGGCGTCACGCAAGGCTTCTTGTTCAGGCGATAGGTCAAAATTCATGAATGACTCATATGAAAAGTGGGAAAGGAAATGGGGAGCTTTGGCATTAATGGGACCCAGTATCCGGATTTCGCCCCAGCGAAGCCTCTACACTATGGGCCAGCGTTACGAGCCTTGGGCCTACGTCGTCAAGTAGTTGTCCAGACGTTAGTTCGAAGGCTGAGACGGTGCAGGCAAACACATAAATTTCATCGGATGTCGTCGACCGTACCGGAACAGCCACCGACTCCACTTGACGTTGCAGATCCCCATGTCCGACGCAAAAGCCGCGATTGGCCAAATCGCGGCGCGCCTCATCCAATCGCTCAGTGAGCCTTTCGGCATGCTCTGGATTTCTGATTCTTAATTCGTCCATGTAGGCGTCTGCCTGCTCAGTTGGCATACTGCACAGGTATGCACGCCCCGATGCCGTGCGCGACAGCGAGATGTGAGCGCCCATCGCGGGCCGGAAAGTTGCGCAATCCCTAGACTGAGCCAGATCAATAAATACTAGGTCCAAGCCCGCCCCCAGTGCCAAAGACACTTGGCCGTGCACCCTGTCCGCAAGGGCCTGCATTTGCCCAAAAGCGATCTGGCGTACATTCATACGGGCAAGTAACGGAGTCGCGAGAGTCAATAGGCCAGGCGCAGGAGCAAAGCGTCCTGTCAGCTCGGTATAGCGCAGCAGGCCTGTCGAACATAGGGTATAGGTCAGCCGGAAAAAAGTTGCTTTGGATAATCCCGTGGCGGCGATTAGCTCGCGAGCACTGAGTTCGGGCGCTGTACTGCTGAAGCACTGCAGTATCTGTATACCTCGCGCTAAGGCACTGACGACCTTGTCATCGCTCGGTTTTATTTCCTCTTCAATATGAGACAGATGTTCCACTATTTTACTCCTTTTCCTTAATTATGCTAAGTTAACTTGACGTAATCAAGTTATTTCGAGACACTTGTTCCATTAGATGTGTTAACGTTGGAGATTCCGATGTCCGAAGCCTTAATTTTCGATGCCATTCGTATACCTAGGGGTAGAGGCAAACCTGGTGCTGGCACCTTGTATGAAACCAAGCCTATCGATCTGGTCGTAACACTACTAGACGCTTTGCGTCGGCGTCACGACTTGGACCCCACGCGCGTGGATGACCTCATTATGGGCATTAGTTCTGCCGTGGGTGATCAGGGGTCATGTTTGCCGCGGATTGCGGCCTTGTGTGCACCGGGTGGCTGGGACCGCGTGTCCGGCATGGCTTTGCAGCGCTTTTGCGGCGCGGGTCTGGAAGCAGTCAACTTAGCAGCGGAAAAAGTACGATCGGGCTGGCACGATCTGATCGCTGCCGGCGGCGTCGAATCGATGTCCCGCGTGGGTCTAGGTGCCACCGGTGGCGCCTGGATTTACGATCCGGCCACTAGTTTAAAGATCGGGTATGTGCCACAGGGTTTCAGTGCGGACATGCTCGCCGCGCTACACGGCTTCAACCGGGAGACGCTGGATGCCTTTGCGCTGCGCTCGCAGCAATTGGCGGCACAGGCTCGCTGCGAAGGCCGCTTTGGTCGTTCGCTCGTGCCAGTACGCGACGCCAATGGCATTACCGTGCTCGACCACGATGAATACATTCGCGAAGACACTTCCGCAGCTTCGCTAGCAGCGCTCAAGCCGGCATTCGGTGGGGTATCGGCGATGGCCAATGGTGTAGTAGCGCGCCAGCGCTACCCCCAACTTGATCGCATCGATGCGGTGCATACTGCCGGCAACGCGTCGGGGATCGTCGATGGAGCGGCATTGGTGCTAGTTGGCAGCGAGAAGATAAGCGCAGAGTTAGGCCTGCGCCCGCGTGCGCGGATTCTGGGCACCGGGTTGGCAACGGTAGATGCCACATTGATGCTTACAGGCCCGGTGCCGGCTACCCAGAAAGCAATCGCCAAAGCAGGCCTGCGCATAGACCAAATCGAGCTGTTCGAAGTAAATGAAGCCTTCGCAGCTGTCCCTCTTTATTTTGCAAAAACCTTGGACGTACCGCTGGACAAGATCAACGTCAATGGCGGCGCCATCGCAATGGGGCATCCCATAGGAGCGTCCGGCGCGATCCTCCTCGGCACCTTGCTCGATGAAATGGAACGCCGGGAATTGCGCTACGGCGTGGCTACCCTCTGCACAGCAGGCGGCATGGGTGTAGCCACCGTCATTGAACGCCTCTAACGCCTGGACCCTGTTCACGGAGACTAACCTGATGCAAGCCCCGATTCAATACCACAAGACCGACGACGGCATCGTGACGATCACTTTCGATGCGCCTGAGCAAAGCGTCAACACCATGACCGATGCGATGCGCGAATGTCTGGCTGACATGGTCACTCGGCTCGAAAAAGAGAAAGACAGCATTTCCGGCATTATCCTGACGTCAGCCAAAGACACATTTTTCGCCGGTGGCGACCTCAAGCGCCTGTACAACATGCAGCCCGCCGATGCGCAAACACTATTCGAGGCCACTGAACGCGGCAAGAAAACCCTGCGCCGGCTCGAAACCTTAGGCAAACCGGTCGTAGCGGCCCTTAATGGCACAGCGCTTGGAGGAGGATTTGAAATCGCATTATCCTGCCATTACCGCATCTCACTGGACCGGCCAAAGGTCCAGTTCGGTTTGCCCGAAGCCACGCTGGGCCTGATGCCGGGTGCAGGAGGCATCGTGCGCATGAACCGGCTGCTGGGGTTGGCCGCAAGCCAACCCTATCTGCAGGACGGCAAACTTCTCTCGCCTGTCGAAGCGCTCAAGGCAGGCTTGATACACGAACTCGTCAACACGCAGGAGATTCTGCTGGCCCGTGCTCGCGCGTGGATTTCCGCTACCGCGACCGCGACCCAGCCTTGGGACGCGCCCAGTTATAGGCCGCCCGGCGGCTGGAACGACAGTCCAGAGGCCAAACGCTGGATATCAGCTGCTGCTGCCCAAGTGCGAGCCAAGACGCGTGGTTGTTATCCAGCGCCGGAAGCAATCCTCAGCGCTTCGGTGGAGGGAATGCAGGTCGATTTCGATACCGCTAGCCGAATCGAGACGCGCTACTTCGTGCAAATCGTTACCGGTAAGGTCGCCAAGAACATCATTGGCACTTTCTGGTTTCGTGCCAACGAAATCAAATCTGGCGCACAACGTCCCGCGGGGATTGCAAAGAAACAGGTCAAAAACCTGGCGGTACTTGGTGCCGGCATGATGGGCAAAGGAATTGCCTATGTGGCAGCAGCGCGCGGCATCGACGTCTGGGTCAAGGATGCCACGCTTGCCCAAGCCGACGCAGCGCGTATCCATGCCGAAAAATTGCTGGCCAAGCGCGAGGAGAAAGGCGAAGTCGATCCAACAAAACGCCAGGAAATCGTCGCGCGCATTCATTCGACTGATCGCTACGAGAATCTAGCCCATGTCGATTTGTTGATTGAGGCTGTGCCCGAAAACCCTGAGCTCAAAGGTGAAATCACCCGCGCCGTCGAGCCGTTGCTCGGCGATGGCGCAGTTTGGGCGTCCAATACATCCACTCTGCCCATCAGCGGACTTGCCAAAAATTCAGGCCGACCAGAGCGTTTTATCGGCTTGCACTTCTTCTCGCCTGTGGATCGCATGCAGCTGGTGGAAGTCATCAAGGGCAACCGGACTTCGCAGGAAACCTTGGCCCAGGCCCTCGATTTCGTCATGCAGATCGGCAAAACCCCTATCGTCGTCAACGATAGCCGAGGTTTCTTCACCAGCCGCGTATTCAGCACCTTTACGCGCGAGGGCGTAGCCATGCTGGGCGAGGGTCAGGATCCAGCCTCGATCGAAGCTGCAGCAATGTTCGCAGGCTTTCCGGTCGGCCCCTTGGCGGTACTTGACGAGGTGAGCCTTAGCCTGTCTTACAACAACCGACTGGAAACTCTAAAGGCCTTTGCCGCTGAAGGACGCCCGTTGCCACCGCATCCGGCCGACGCAGTAATGGAGCGCATGCTTGAAGAATTCGGCCGCAAGGGCCGTGCTGCCGGCGGCGGCTTTTACGACTACCCCGCAGACGGCGGAAAGCAATTCTGGAGCGGTCTTGCGACTCATTTCCTACGGCCGGACGCGCAGATTTCTCAGCAGGACAAGCAAGACCGCTTGCTGTTCTGCATGGCGCTGGAATCCGTGCGGATTTTACAGGAAGGGGTATTGGACAACGCGGGCGACGGAAACATCGGTTCAGTCCTCGGCATCGGGTTTCCGCGCTGGACCGGAGGGGTATTTCAGTTCCTGAACTCCTACGGGTTGGAGAAGGCCGTGGATCGTGCCCATTGCATGGCTGAACGCTATGGCGAACGTTTTGCTCCGCCCCAACTGCTCCAAGACAAAGCACGCAAGTTGGAACTGTTTTGATTTTTGTTGGAATTCATGACAACACTCACAAGGAGACATCAATGAAACTCTTAAAAAAATACCTAACAACCATGGCTTTGACGTTGCTAACCTGCGCTGCCGGTGCGGCGACAGCGGCGGACGCTACTTTTCAAGATCGGCCTATCCAGATAGTCGTGCCTTATGCAGCAGGCGGCACGATCGATACGATTGCACGCCACCTGCAGCCAAAACTGCAAACCATCCTAGGCCGGCCCGTTATTGTTGACAATCGCCCCGGTGCAGGCACAATGATCGGGGCCAGTACGGTCGCTCGCGCAGAACCAAACGGACATACGCTGTTTTTGGGCTCCAACGCAGCGTTCACGATCAGCCCACAGCTGATGGAAAATGTAACCTACGATCCACTGCGTAGCTTTGCCGCCATTGGTACGGTAGCGTCGTTTCCCAACCTAATCATAGTGTCGCCAAAATCTCCCTACAAGACGCTGGCAGATGTGATCGAGGCTGCTCGCAAGTCGCCTGGCAAACTCAGCTATGCATCGTTTGGGCCGGCCAGCACGGCACAACTCACAGGCGAAGCCATCAAGGTTGCCGCTGGTGTTGATATTACCGAAATTCCATACAAGAGCGGCGCACAATGCGTACAAGCAGTCCTTTCGGGTGAAGTGACGTTCGGCTTCGATCCGAGCGTTGGCTCGCTACAGCGCGTAAAAGTGGGGCAGGTGAACGCCTTGTCCACAACCTCGGCCAACCGCATGGCTGAATTGCCTCAGGTTCCATCGATTGTTGAGGCAGGCTACCCGGACGCCGAGCTCACTGCTTGGGTTGCGCTGTTTGCCCCCGCATCGACTCCTGAACAGACACAAAAGGCGTTGAGTGAGGCGCTGCAAAGCGTGCTGGCTGACCCCCAGCTAAAGAGTAAATTTGCCGGCATGGGTATGGAGCTCACTTCACTTGACAGCAAGGCAACGATGGGCATGATACGCAACGAATATGTACGGATTGCAAAATTGATCGAGAAAGCCAAGCTCAAGAAAAATTAATCTCGTGGGACGACGCCGAAAATCACCTACTTGGATACGCATGATGACTTCAGTGAACACTCCAGTAAACAGGACCTTGCTGCATACCCGCAGCCTGTCATTCCATGGTTACAAACGGGATGACGGGTTGTGGGACATTGAAGCCTCCATGCGGGACGAGCGCGCATACCAATCATATGGTGGAGACGCAGGCACCACCCCTCCCGGGTCGCCTATCCATGATCTCCATATCCGGCTCACTGTGGACGACACGTTGACTGTCCGTGAAATTTCGTCGGCGATGCACACCACGCCTGTGGCGGAGTGCAGCTTATCTCAGGAACCCTTGCTGACCATGATCGGCACATCTATGGCAACAGGATGGCGCCAATCGATCGAGAGTCGCATGGGCGGCACTAAAGGATGTACTCATCTGAGGGAACTGCTGTTCAACATGGCCACGGTAGCTTATCAAACCATACCAGTGTACCAAGCCCAGTTGACGCGCCAAGCAGGAACGTCCGCATCCTCCTGCGGACAGCCTCCCTTTCACCTAGGAAAGTGCCTGGCACTGGCTTTCAATAGTCCGGCAGTGAAACGGCTTTATCCGAAACACTATCGAAGCGACCAGGTCCCGAGCGACGACGCCCAATGATCCTATTGAACGGCGTCATCCGACTGGCAGCTCGGCTTGTGCGTTTTGACATGGGCCTTTGCTTGATCCAGCGATTTCAGTATTGAAATCATTTCGCCTGTGTCGCACCAGCAAAGGTATCCAGCTAGTCCGTCCTGTCGACGACATCGGGCTCAATGACGCCTATTGGAACGGAAAGCGTTATGTTGGCGCGCTATGCGTGAGCGTCTTGTACACTTTAAGGAGTTGAAATGGGACCTTTGTTCGGCATGAAGATACTAGAGTTGGCCGGTATTGGGCCAAGTCCTCTAGCAGCAATGCTGCTTGCGGATTTGGGTGCTACCGTCGTCAGGATCGATCGACCGGCAGAGTCCGGGCTCGGGATAGAGAGGCCGCCGAAATATAATTTTTCGCTCCGGAACAGAAAGTCGATCGCGCTTGACCTCAAGTCGGAAGCAGGTCGAGATCTAGTTCTACGGTTAGTCGAAGAGGCAGATGGACTGATCGAGGGATTCCGTCCGGGTGTAATGGAAAAACTGAGTCTCGGCCCGGACATCTGCCTGGCAAGAAATCCCCGGCTTGTTTATGGCCGCATGACGGGATGGGGGCAGGAAGGGCCGCTGGCTAAGTCTGCCGGCCATGACTTGAATTACATTGCAGTGACAGGCGTACTCGATATGATTGGCCGCGACGGCCAACCGCCGACCCCTCCATTAAATCTAGTGGGTGACTTCGGCGGAGGAGCGCTTTACCTTGCGTTCGGGATGCTCGCTGCTTTTATCGAATCGAAGCAGTCTGGCAACGGACAAGTCGTTGATGCAGCCATCGTCGATGGCGTCTTGTCGCTCGCGTTGCCATTGCTAGGCCTGCATGCCGCAGGCCAATGGAATGATTCACGCGGGAATAATATTCTCGATTCCGGAGCATACTTCTATGAAGTGTACAAGTGCGCCGATGAAAAGTGGATTTCGGTAGCCGCCATAGAGAAAAAATTTCACGATCTACTGCTACAAATGCTTGGTCTAGACGCTTCTCAATATGGCGATCGATTCGACCGGCAGAATTGGAACGAGAGAAAAAGGCTGCTTGCAGATCGCTTCATGACGAAGACGCGCGACGAATGGTGCACGCTGTTTGGTGACGCAGACGTGTGTGTCGCTCCTGTTTTGGGCATCGCCGAAGTGGCGCATCACCCACATATGAAATCAAGGGAGGCTTTTGTCGAGATTGACGGCATACCTCAGCCTGCCCCTGCGCCAAGATTTTCGAGATCGCGCCCGGACAGACCTGTCGCGCCCTCCATCGATAAAGAAAGCCTGGAAACTGCCCTGTCCGAGTGGCTAGCCGAGGATGAGATCAAACTTTGGAAACAGAATCTAACAATGCCCGTTTAACGGTTGCCGGACGCTCATAGAAGAACTGCTCAGCAATATTCGCGCGACCACTGCCTTCTATTCAAACACCCATGTCGGGGCTTTTATTTTTCACTACAACGAAAAACACGCGATGTTGCATGCAACAGCACCGGGCGGCGGTGTTTCCGCATCAGGCGGCGCGATCACCACCCCGCCCGGCTATTTTGGCTTGGGTGCCTTGCCCTTCCCGCCAGCTTGGTCTTGCAGGACCTTGTAATCGGGCACCCGCTTGGTCGGTTGCGGGTGCAACTGTTTTTTCAGTTTCTCGATACGCTCATTGATCGCATCATCAGCGAATCTCACCGCCATGTTTCGCTCGGCGGCGACCCGGATCACCTGCTCCACGAATGCTGCACCGCCCTCCACGCCAAAACCACCATTGCCAAAGCGTTTTTGCGCCAGCAAGATCGCCAGCTCCACGCTGTCATCGGACTCATCATAAATCCAGATAGCGTCGCTGGTATCCCGCAAGAGCTCTTTGCCGAACGCATCCAGATAGCTCACGTCCCCATTTTTGTGTACCCGGTACGACAGGTTATCAGTGCGGTCCAGCAGCGGCGCGTTGACGGAAATCCCGATCATCACGATGGCGCTGACCCGTCGCTTGGCCCGGCGCTCTTGTTCTATGCGCTGGCGCCGCAATTCCAGCAGCGCTTCCGGATCGCCTGACTCGGCGCGCTCAACGAGCCAGAGTCGATACATATTGCGGCCCGGGTCGTTGCGATCGAGCTCGGCCAGGCGCTCGCGTGCGGCGCGCATCGACGCCTGCAGCTCCTTCTCCTGCTTTGCCAGTCCCAGCTTGAGAATGGACCGTTCCGCCCGGAACTCGGCAAATGACAGTCGGCGCCGGCGCAACGCAACCATGTCAGCCTGGTGCTGTGCACGCAATGCGCGTAATGCTTCTTTCGCCTGCCGGATCGCATTGCGCTCGATTGGACGGGTCTTCACCCGCTTGGCCGATTGGGCTTTCTGATACTGCGTCCATATTGCCGGATTAGGCGGCGACGTGATTGGTGCTTTGCTGACAAGGTTTTGCAGCGAGTACCAGGTCTGCAAGTAGTCGCGCGTCTCGGGCCAGCTCCAATGCAAATGCTTCGTGCACAGGTCAGGAATGGTGTAATTCACGGTTGAATCGCGGTGCCGGATTCGCGCCCCGCTTTCTTCCTCCGTGACGACGTAATCCTCCGACCGCAAGCCGGTCTTTTTCGCCAGTTGCGCCACCAGGAAATGCGGGTCGAGCTTTCTCTTGATTTCACGAATCAGCGCGCGCTGCTTGTCTTTCGACATTTGCGCTGCGTCGATGTGGTCCCGCAGGATTTGTTCGGCATAATTGTCACCCGCGCGCCCGGTGCCCGGGTTGATTACTCTGGTTCCCCTGGCAGCTGGTGGGCGTCGCACTGCGTTATCGGCACTTGTTCCCGATCGTCCCACACTACCTGAAACATCACTTTGCAAAACGCCTTCACCCCCTCGCCCGGAGGGTCCGTCGCTATCCACACGGCGTTGGTGCAGGCTTGGCATAGCGTGAATTGCTGCGGTCGTCGTGCGAGCGGCAATCTTTGCAGCGTTCTGTTTAGCAGCGGCTGCTCTGGCGCTTGGGCTGGCCCAAGCGGATGCGGGATCCGCGTCGATTCGGTTTTTTGCGCCTGGCCGTTGTCCGGCGTCGTCTTTGTCTCGTCCATAACTAAGCTCCTTGTCGTATTTCCAATAGAACTTGCGCTCAAGGTCTGCGAGCAGGTCCAGCCGGGTTTCCGGGTCCGCCGCCTTGTATTCCGCATACTCACGCTTGCGACCCGAATTCAGCAGCTTGATCTCTCGCTGGCGCCGAATAATCCAGTCTTCGCGCAAAGCCTCAAGCTCGTCGTCCGTGCGCTTGCCGACGCCGACCTGCCGCATTTCTTCCTCACTGATGAAGCGCGGCGTTGCGCCCATGCAGTCGCGAAATACGCCACTGCTCAAGTTGACGAACTTCGTAAAACCTGGCGGCTTGATTGCGACGTACTCACGCTCAGACCCCTTTCCCATATTGCGGATGCGAACCTCGCCGTATTCTTGCGCCAGCGCGACCAAACCTTTTTTGTCAAAAATCCCGCGCTCCACGACCAGCTGCTCGAGCTTGGCTTTTACGTCTGTGAAGCTCCCCTTCTTAAACTCCGTCACCCGGTCGCGGTCGATAATGTCGGCCTTGGTCGTGGAGTCTGCCCGCGGGCGGTCTTTCGGGGACACGAACCCGTATTTCCGGTTGATGTTCTCCTGTATCGCATCCAACCAAATAACGTTTTGTTCAGTGCGGCCCACCGGGTTGAGCGCTTTACCGGTCAGCAAATTTATGTTCGGGATGACCAGGTGAATGTGGTCTAGTCGATCAACCAGTTCGCCCGATGTTTCATGGGTATAGCTTTTGATCTTGGCGCAGTGCGCTTCGGCATAAAAGGCATATTCGTCGGGACGGAATGCTGGCATCAGGTCGGCCACATAGTCGTCAATGACTTGCGCCATCAAATGTTTCGGAATATCGCGTTCCGCGAAACTGAGAGTCAGATGCAGATAACGCTCGGCACTATGGTCGATCGATTTGATTAGTTTGCGGCACGCCTCGATATCGCCAGCGAGCGGCACGCGCTCGTCTAGCTCGTCACGGGTGTATGGTCGCCCTGCCTTTTTCCCTTCCTCAAGGTACTCGATCACCCCGTCATCGCCGCCGCCTTGGCGAACGATCATGGCGGCAGCCGCGCCTCAAGCACGCGAATCAGAATCGCCAGTTGCTCGGCAACCGCGGCATACGTTTTGTCCGTTATCTGTTTGTTTAAGTGATCGTAGTGCACACGCCTCGCGAGCTGGTTGCAATTATTCGATACCGACGCAAACAGGCGATGCAGCTCATGGTTCATGACCTTCATCTTCGGCGGGATTGCCGGCCGCGGGTTGATGACAATGGTTTTGTTTTCAATGGCCGCTTCGACGGCATCGCGGACGAAGCGCGACACGGTTATTTCGGCTTCAGCGCTCTTGTCGGCAACCTCCGCCAATAACCATTTCGGCATCCGGCACGCGACCGTTACCGTGCTTTGGTTGAGCGCTGCCATTTCTTCGTCGGTCGGCCCATCCGCAGGCCCCTCAAGCAGTGGATCCATCGCTGCCTCCGCGTCGGAAAGTGGTGTGGTTTTGGCGTGCGTCAGCACGCTCAGGGAGCTTCAAAGAGGGACACCCTCTTTGGCACACGATAGGGTAAACAGTTGATTGTGATCAACTGTTTACCCTATCAGTCGTGCCCTGTTTTTCCTCGTTTCTCGGCTGCTGGGAAAATATTAGCGCTTCGGGCATCGCACGGGCCGCGAAATGCCTTGCAAACACCTTGCGGTCAAGGGAGTGGCGGTGCGCTGGCGCCATTGACTTGGCGTTTGCCAGATGACGCATCCTCGCGGCTGGAAACCGCGACGGCCAACTCGCGGACGGTTCGGCGCCGCTAAACGCGTTTAAATCGACTGGCGCGCTTATGACGCCAGCTGGCGTCATCTCAACACCGCACGGCGCGTTGCTTGTGTTTTCGGAAAAACCGGATAAAACAAATGTATCGCTGTTAACAAAGGAACGCACATGCGGAAAGCCATGAGCGCGGGCGGAATGCGCGCGAAACTTCGGTATATGCTCGGGGAGTGCACCGGTCATCCGGTCAGCCGTTTGAATATCGCGATGCTGCACGACATGCAAGGAATTTTGAGCCACTTCAGGATCCCGGCGCTGGCGCTTAAGTTGGACCGTCCGTCCAACAGCAACTACAACCGGGTGATCGCTGCATGCGGCACCACCTTCGGCGTTCCGGATACTGCGCACGTCGCCGAGGAGTGAAAAGGGCGCTGTACCCTGCCGAGAACCACATGCCTTACCTTCCTGTCCGCCCGGAGACGTTGAAGCGCTTGAAACAAGAGTGGGCCAGCATTCCGGCGGATGCATGGCGCGGCGTTCTGTAGACGGAGACGCGGATGCCATACGTATTGATTGTGATGACGTTCTTGGGCGGCAGCGGCGCTTGGGACCCAACGGTAAGCATACAGGAGTTTTCGACTCAGCCGCGGTGCGAACAGGCGAAAGAGGCGATCCTGGCGACGTTCGAGGAAATGAACAAAATCAACACGCTCGGCCGCCCGACGTATCGCCAGATCCTGTCGGCCGAGTGCAAACCGAAATAATGAGAGTGAAGGACATGAAGAAACACTGTGTGACGCCGCCTATGGTGGCGATTGAGCAGGCTGGCGCCATCGCGGATGCATTAATTCAGCACCGTGCTATCACCGTCCCTTCCGAGAGGTATTTCGTACGTGAGGCTTTCATTAATGCCTAGGGCTTGTTAAAAAACAAGATGGTGATTTGGCGGTGACAGGTGCACAATAGAATTCATGTCACTGGTTTCGCGAAGGAGACCGCCATGACGCATTCGCCTGTACATCATTGCGAATGCCCGCTTTGCCAATCACCAGCGCCGCATCCGGATCAAGCCTTTCATCACTACATTAACCTCTTTCTCAGCCGGCTCAATGAACCACAGCGGCGCTGGTTCGTGGCGTTGGAAGCCCTACGTGTCGGCCATGGCGGCAAGCAGTTGCTGGCGCAAATCACCGGCATGAGTCCGACCACCATTTTGCGGGGGCGTCGTGAACTTGAGGCAGATCTGGCCGGTTGTCCGGATTTCCATTTGCGTGCACCAGGCGGAGGCAGGCCTACCGCGCAAGAGCGCGATCCCGAATTGGAGCAAGCCCTGGAAACCGTGCTGGCATTGGAAACGGCGGGCGATCCCATGGGACGGCGTCCCATGGCCAAGCGCAGTTCATTAAAACACTTGAGTGCAGCACTGAAAAGGAAGGGACATGCTGTCAGCCGTCCGACCGTCTCAAAACTGCTGCGCAAACTGAAGTATTCGCCGAAGGTCAATGCGCGGCGTACCGAAGTCCGGGGTGCTTCAGCGGCTCAGCGCCATGAGCAGTTTGACCATATCAATGAACAGCGCGAGGACTTTGGCACCACGAGGGATCCCATCATCAGCGTCGACACGAAAAAAAGAGCTAATTGGCGACTTTAAAAACGCGGGAAGAACGTGGCGCAAGGTGGCGGAGCCGGTGCTGGTGCATGACTGGCCGCAGGATGCGATTGGCCAGGCAATCCCCTATGGCGTCTATGAAGTCAGCGCGAATCGGGGCTTCGTCTGTGTGGGAGATTGCTTTGACACGCCACGCTTTGCGGTGGAGGCGATTGGCGCCTGGTGGTTCTTCGAAGGACAAAAGCGTTATCGTGACGCGCATCGCCTATTGATCCTGGCCGATGCCGGTGGTTCAAACAGCTATCGATCTCGTGTATGGAAAGCACAGTTGCAGGAGCTCAGTGATATTGCGGCCCTGCCGATTACGGTGTGCCACTATCCTCCGGGTTGCTCGAAATGGAATCCGATCGAGCATCGCTTGTTCAGCCACATCAGCATGAATTGGGCGGGAGTGCCGCTGCGGACGCTCGACACGATGATGAAATACATCGAAGGGACCGAAACGCGCACCGGATTACGGGTCAAGGCAATCCTCAAGCGGGGTGGCAATGAACTGGGTGAGCGCGTCTCGAACGACCAAATGCGAGCCTTACGCATCGAGCCGCATGCCATTTGCCCGCCGTGGAATTATACGATTAGCCCACGTCCAAGAAGCCCAGAAGAATCTGATCAACTTATTTATTGCTAAGCCCCTATTATTGATCCGGCATCGGTTTGTCTAATTAAGTATAGTTCATGCGGCATACTTGACGGGGTCGTGCTGAAAGTACTTCTTCACGCGATCAGGTGATTTGCTAATCTTGCGCAAATGACGAATCACCGCCTTCTTTAAGTCCCCCTTATGGCGCGTCGGCGCCTGTTTCGTAATCGCCTGCTTCAAGTCTGCGTTGAGCAGTTCATCCGGGTTGAGCTCTGGACTGTAGGACGGCAGATAGAACACTTCAATACGGTCTCGATGTTGTTCCAACCAGGCCACCACCGAAGGGCCATGGTGTGCCGGCAGATTGTCCAGGACCAGAAATACCTTGCGCCGTGCATCGCGCGCCAGGCGCTGCAGAAACTTGATTAGCAACGCCGGATTCATCGCCTGCTTGAGAAGCATCCAACGCACGGTGCCACGATTGGTCACGGCCGACATCAATCCTACGTTCTCTCGCTTGTGGCAAGGCCGTACTACTGGCGTATCACCACGCGGGGCGTAACTGCGCCCGCGCACGTCATCACTATGTAGGCCGGTCTCGTCACCCCAATAAATCTCGCCACCTTCGGCCTTGGCGCGATGCGCGATGGCGGGATACTCCTTGTCAAGCCAGGCGCGCACCGCGGTTGGGTTTTGCTCGTATGCACGGTCGAGCGGCCGTTGTGGCGTGAAGCCCCAGCGCTGCAGGTAGCTGCCCATGGTGCGTACCGGCAGCGTCATCCCATATTCCTTCTCGACCAGTGCACTCACCGCTGCACGGCTCCATAATGCAAACGGCAGGCCCAATTCATCGGGCATATGGGCATGAATCAAGCCCCGAATCGCTTGTTGTCGCTCTGCATTGAGAATGCAGCCTTCTCCTTTTTGCGGGCCGCGGTGCAGCTGCGCTGGAACCACCTCCCAGCCCCCGCGTTGGTAAGCCTTGATGACGGCAATGACGGTGGCCTTGGCCAGTTCTGCCAATGTGCAGACTTGGGTAATGGTCATCCCACTCAAGCACAGCATGACGGCACGTCGCCGGCGTTCATTCAGCACGGCAACCGGCAGTCGTCTGGAATCGGTCCGCTCCATGGTCGCCTCCATATCGTCAGCCTGTTTCGATTAAGAGAGGAGTACCCTGCCTGAAATTCCGTCAACGCGATACTGCAACAGCTAGCCCTTGTTCCCTGTGAAATGCTTCAAAGAAAACTCGGTTCAATAAAGCTAAGCCGGGTCAATAAAGACCATGTTGCCGTGCCATCCCGCTGGGGGTCCAGCGTTCGCCTGGCCTCAGCCAGAATGCGTTCCCGCGCCGCAGCGTCATAAGTCGGTTTGGGGCCGCCCTTGCCATGGGGTTCGAGCGCAGCTAATCCGCCCTGGTTGAAGCGGGCCACCAGCTTGCTGACCGCTTCGTCGGAACGCCGTCCGGCTATCGCGGCTGCCTGGGCATAGGTGTGACGCTCAGCCACAGCCAATAACTCTCTGGCCCATGTTACGACATCGGCGCGCTCACTACGCGCATGGACTAATTGCTCCAGAACCTGCCGTTCTCCATCAGTCAGTCGGCGTAGTGGATTTTTCCGGGCGCGGCTCATGGTGGTCTCCTGCAGTGCTCTCCACCTTTGACTCGCTTATCTCGCTTTTGTTACCAAGTGACCCACTAGAACGCGAGCTGCTTGGCCGCGAGATCTTTCATGATTTCAACCGAGCCGCCGCCGATCATATTCACCTTTACCTCGCGATAGATGCGCTCCGGGCGTGTGCCTCGCATGTATCCCATTCCGCCGAGGATCTGCACCGCTTCATCCCCGCAGAACTGCATGGTCTGCATCGCCAAGTTTTTCAGCATCGCCGTCTGGGCTACCAGAAGGCGCGGGTCGCCGATCTTGTGCTCGACCCGCCACGCGAGGTCCTCCAGCATGCAGCGCACTGATTCGATTTTCATGCTCATGTCGACCAGCTTGTGGCGGATCACCTGGCGTTCGACGATAGGCAGGCCGAAGGTCCTGCGCTGGCGCGCCCAGTCCAGCGCATCGGCATAGCAGACCTGGGCAAAGCCGTAGGCGCCGGCGGCCATGAACAGACGCTCGGAATTGAAGTTGCGCATGACGATACGAAAGCCTTCGTTTTCCACACCCAGCAGGTTTGCCGCCGGCACCCGGCAGTCTTCGAAGTGCAGATGCGCGGTGTCGGACGCCCACCAGCCCATCTTGTCGAGCGGTGTACGGGTAATGCCCGGCGTGTCGCCCTCGATCAGTAGCAGCGACACGCCGCCGGCACCCTTGACGTCGGGGTTGGTGCGCACCGCAACGGTAAAGTAATCGGCACGAATGCCGGAAGTGATGAAGGTTTTCTCGCCGTTGACGATATAGTAGTCGCCGTCCAGCACTGCAGTCGTGCGAAGGCCCGCGACGTCGGAGCCGCCACCGGGTTCGGTGATGGCCAGTGCCGAAATCTTCTGCCCAGCAAGCACGCCCGGCAGCATCCGCTCTTTCAGTTCCTCCGAGCCGGCGTGCAGCACTGGCGGGGTACCGATCGTATGCGAGAACAGGGAGGCACTGACGCCGCCACAACCGGCGCGCGCCACCTCCTCGGCCACAATCATTTGGTAAAACACGTCGGCGGGCGTGCCGCCATACTGCTCCGGGTAGCCGATGCCGAGCAAGCCGACCTCGGCGGCCTTACGGTACAGTTCGCGAGGGAAACCGCCCGCCTCGTCCCAGTCATTGACGAAAGGCGCGATTTCATGGGCAACGAAATTGCGGACCATGTCGCGGAACTGTTCATGGTCCGGAGTGTAATAGTGCGTGTTGCGGGTGGCGGACAACAGGAGATTATCAGTCATGGCATGGTCTTGGTGAACTAGGGCAATTGAATGTTAAAGCGATCACGGCCAACGGTCTTGCGTCAACCTGCTTTCATCGGTATTTGCGCAGCTCCAGCTTGCCGATCTGGTTGCGGTGAACCTCGTCAGGACCGTCGGCGATGCGCAGCAGACGTGCCGTTGCGTAGGCAGCGGCAAGACCGAAATCATTCGTGACGCCGGCACCACCGAAGGCTTGGATCGCCCAGTCGATCACCCGGCAGGCCATGTTCGGCGCTGCCACCTTGATCATCGCGATCTGCGCTTTGGCGACCTTGTTGCCGACGGTATCCATCATGTGCGCCGCATGCAGCGTCAGCAGACGACACTGATCGATCATGATGCGCGAGTCGGCGATGCGTTCCAGCGTAACGGTCTGCTCGGCGACCGGCATGCCAAAGGCGACCCGCTCCTGGGTGCGTCGGCACATTTTTTCCAGCGCGCGTTCGGCCAAGCCGACCAGGCGCATGCAGTGATGGATGCGGCCCGGCCCGAGGCGACCCTGCGCGATCTCGAAGCCGCGGCCCTCGCCCAACAGGAGATTGGAGGCTGGCACACGCACATTCTCGAAGACGACTTCGGCTGCGCGGTCCGGTACGCCATAGAAGCCGAATACTGGCAGCGGACGGATCACGTTGACGCCCGACGTGTCCAGCGGCACCAGGATCATGGATTGCTGCTTGTGCTTTTCCGGATGGTGGGGATCGGTCTTGCCCATGAAGATGATGATCTTGCAGCGGGGATCGGTGGCGCCGGTGGTGAACCATTTGCGGCCATTGATCACGTATTCATCACCGTCCCTGCGGATGGATGCCTGGATATTGGTGGCGTCGCTGGACGCCACCGCAGGTTCGGTCATTGCGAAGGCGGAGCGGATGCGCCCTTCCAGCAAGGGCTGTAGCCACTGGCGCTTGTGCTCCTCGGTCCCGTAACGGGCCAGCACTTCCATGTTGCCGGTGTCAGGCGCGGAGCAATTGAAGACCTCTGGCGCCAGGTGCGAACGTCCCATGATCTCGCACAGCGGCGCGTACTCAAGATTGGTCAGGCCGGCGCCGTGCTCCGACTCCGGCAGGAACAGGTTCCACAAGCCCCGTTCGCGTGCCAGCGCCTTCAATTCTTCCACCACCGGCTGCACGCCCCACGGGCCCTCGGTGTTCGATTCCTTGTAGTAGCGATCCTCGTTCGGATAGACATGTTCATCCATGAACGCATTCAGGCGCGCTTGCAATTGCTGGACTTTGGGGGACGGCGTGAGCAGATCCATATGAGCCTTTCAGTGAAATAGTTGTGTCAGCGATTGCGCATTGTCGTTGCCTGTCGCCAGCCGGCTTCCGCGATCGGCCGGGCCTTGCGTCCGGTCTCCAGGGCTTGGGCGCTTGACGCATTGCCGTCGAGGGCTCGCTTGACGATGCCCTGCAGGATCGCCGCGAGGCGAAACATGCTGTAGGCAAGATAAAAATCCCATTCCTCCTGGGGAATCGGGCCGCGGCCGCTGCGCCGGCAATACTGGTCGAGGTAGGTTTGCTCGTCCGGAATCCCGAGCGCGGCCAGGTCCGCGCCGCGCATGCCGCGAAATTCATCTGCGGACAAGCGCCATGTGAGCGCGTGATAGGCGAAGTCGGCAAGCGGATGGCCGAGCGTCGACAGTTCCCAGTCGAGAACGGCGACAATGCGCGGTTCGGTCGGATGGAATATCAGGTTGTCCAGGCGCAGGTCGCCGTGCACGATCGCCTTCTCGTCGGCGGCCGGAATGTGCTCGGGAAGCCAGGCGATCAGGGCATCCATGGCCGCAATGGTTTCCGTCTCCGAAGCCCGGTACTGCCTGGTCCATCGCGCGATCTGGCGTTCGAAGTAGTTGCCGGGACGGCCGAAGTCGGCGAGTCCGACGGCTGCCGGGGCAATGCCGTGCAGCGCGGCGACGACCCGGTTCATGTCGTCGTAGATCGCGGCGCGTTCGGAAGGCTGCATGCCGGGAAGCGTGGGGTCCCACAGCACCCGCCCGGCAACGAACTCCATCACGTAGAACGGCGTGCCGATGATCGTACTGTCATCGCACAGGCAATAGGTGCGCGCAACGGGTACCTCACTGCCATGCAAGGCGGTGATGACCCGGTATTCGCGTTCCACTGCGTGGGCCGACGGAAGCAGTACCCCGGACGGTTTCTTGCGCAACACGTAGCGCTGCCCGGGCGTCTCCAGCAGGTAGGTCGGATTGGACTGGCCGTCGGAGAAACGCCGGGCCTGCAGCGGCCCGGCAAAGCCTTCCACGTGCGTTTCCAAATATTGCTGCAGGCGTGCGGTCTCGAAATCCTGGCTCTGGCTCTCTGTCATGTCCTCACTTGTGATTGCGTTCACCCGGATCTCCTGTGCAGGGGCGCCGTTGCATTGGCTGGCGCCATGCGAAAAGTGTAGGGGAACTCCCGCCAGGGACCGCGAATTCAGCAGGTTAACGCAAGGACCGGGCCCACCGCAGCGCAGGGAAGGGCGGCGTGGCAGGCTGGCACAAGACGCTCGGTGACGGGCTCGGCATCATGGTAGCGAAAACAACAAAGGAGAATGTAATGGCAGGTCCCACACGCGATTTCTGGGAAGCACGTTTTGCATCGGGCAGCATACCGTGGGACCGGGGCGGCCCGAATCCGCAACTGCAGCGCTGGATAGACGCCAGCTGCATCAAGGCACAGCAGCGGGCCGTTGTGCCCGGCTGTGGGCAGGGCTGGGAAGTTGCCGCCATGGCAGCGGCAGGCATACAGGTGACCGGACTTGACTTTGCGCCTGCGGCGATCGATGCATGCCGCGCGCTACTGACTGCCAATCAGCTCGACGCACAATTATGCGTGGCCGACGTGCTCGCGTGGAGGCCGCCGATGCCGGTCGACGCGGTCTATGAACAAACCTGCCTGTGCGCGCTGCATCCCGACCATTGGCAGGGTTATGCGAAACAACTGCATGCCTGGCTACGGCCGGGCGGCAGCCTGATGATGCTTGTGGCGCAGGTGCCGTCGGAAGAATCGGCGCACGGCTTCATCAAGGGACCGCCGTACCATTGCGACATCAACGCGGTGCGCGCTCTATTTCCGGTATCCCGCTGGGACTGGCCGAAGCCGCCCTACCCCCGCTCACCCGCCGGGCCGGGAACCGAACTGGCGCTCGTGCTGACCAGACTTTAGTCCCGGTAGACTGGCTGGCGCTGCTCGCGCTGCGCCGCCAGCGCCTCTTCCAGATCCGAAGACAGCAGCATCCCGGCATTCCAGGTGGCAATGTAGTTCAGGCCATCCTCAACGGAATGGTCGCGCACATACGTGATCATTTCCTTGGTCCCGCGCACCGCCAGCGGCGACTTCGCTGCGATGCTGCGGGCGGTCTCGTCGACTCCCTGCACCAGCGCGTCGATCGAATCGTAGGCGCGGTTGACCAGTCGAATTTCCTGCGCTTCGGCGGCTGCAACGCGGCGTGCGGTATAGGAAAGTTAGCGCGCCATGCCTTCGCCGATGAGCTTGGGCAAGCGCTGCAGCGTGCCGACATCGGCAGTCAGGCCGACGTCGACTTCCTTCACCGAGAAGTAGGCATCGGCGCTGCAGTAGCGCAGATCACAGGCGCTGGCGATATCGATACCGCCGCCGACACATGCGCCGTGGATACGCGCAATGACCGGCTTGCGGCAACGCTCGATGGCGCTGATCGTGTCTTGCAGGTCAAGGACATCAGACGCACCTGTTCGGCGCCTCGCCCGCGGCATTCAACCGCGGCAAATCGTTGCAGCGCGTCCAGCATGGACAGGTCAATGCCGGCACAGAAATGACGCCCCGCGCCGGACAGGACCGCCACGCGTACCGCCTCGGTGCGGTCCACCCATTGCATGGCGGCACGCAGTTCCTGCCACATGCGATCATCGATGGCATTGGCCTTGTCCGGGCGGTTCAGCTCCAGGTAGGCAAGCGGGCCATCCTGCTGGAACCGGATTGTCGTAAATTCCATGGCTACACTCTCGCTAATTCAGTTCCATCGCTACCCGCGTGCCTTCCGCTATGGCACGCACCGCATCGAGTTCCGCTGCGACCCGGGCACCGCCGATTAGGTGTGTTCCCAATCCACGCTGGCGCAGGGCCGAATGCAGGTCCGCCAGCGGCTCCTGCCCGGCGCATACCACGATGGTGTCGACTTCCAGCGGTGCAAGCAGATGCGGATAGGCGCTCATGTTTCCTCGTTCTGTATTTGGCGTGAGCCGTCATTGCTGTTCTGGCTGTTCTGGCTGTTCTGGCTGTGGGCGTCCGGCCGTGGACGGTACCAGCGCGGATGAAACTGTGCGACGACCGGGCCGCTGGTGTCGAGTGCGTGGCAGCCGTCCAGACTGAACGGCTTGGCGTCGTCCAGCCGCGGGACTTGTCCCACGAGCGCCTGGATGACGCCGGTACCCATGGTTAGCAGCAGCTCGGTCAGATGCGTGCATCCATTCACGCCGGCCAGCAGCCGGCGCACTGCCGAACGAAAGCCCGGCCCCACGCGCAGGCCGACCAGTTCTTCATACTTCGGTGTGATGGTGGTGCAACTGCGGCCAAAGGGTGCGGCGTCGGTGGAGGCGGCAACGGCGACGATGGTGGCGTCTGCGTCGACGGTGAGCCGCAGACGCATGTCGTGTATCGGTTCGCCAGCCGGTAGCGGGCCGCGCGGTAGCGTAATGTCATGTGCGCGCTTGTCCTGCAACTGCCCCTCGACATCGTACAGGCCGTCCGCGCGGCGGTAGGCCTGGATAGCGATGGTGCGCGTATGGATGGGCTCGCGGTCTTCCTCCGGGTGCGGTAAGGGCACGCTGCCTCCCTTCAAGGCGTGACGAAAAGGTCAATCTGCGGCGCGACACCGGGACTCACGCTGTACGCATCAAAGCCGCTCATGCCTGCCTCGCGCAGCACCTCTTCATCGAGATACAGCCTGCCGCTGCACTGCCTGCTGTCGGAAGTCAGGATCCGGTAGGCAGCGTCGGCCATGATGTCCGGTATCCGCCCACGCTCGGCAGCGCCCTGCCGGGCCACGTTGAGTGCGGCGGTCGCGATGATGGTGCGCGGCCAAAGGCCATTGACCGCAATGCCAAAAGCGCGGAACTCCTCGGCCATACCCAGCGCCAGCATGCTCATTCCGTAGTTCGATGCGGTGTAGGCGGGATGCGGGCCCAGCCACTTGGGGTCGAGGTCGATGGGCGGCGACAGTACCAGCACATGCGGATTGGCCGCCTGCTTCAGGTATGGCAGACAGGCCTGGGTGCAGGCGAACGTACTGCGCATGTTGATGTCCATCATCAGGTCGTAGCGCTTCAGTGAGGTTTCTTCTGTGCCGGTGATGCTGATTGCACTGGCATTGTTGGCCAGGATGTCGATGCCGCCGAAGCGTTGCACCGCTTGTTCCACCGTTGCCCGGACCTGGTCTTCGTCCCGGACGTCGACCACCACCGGCAGCGCTTGTCCGCCAGCCTGCTCGATTTCCTCTGCGGCGCTGAAGATGGTGCCAGGCAGGCGCGGATCAGGTTCGGCTGTCTTGGCTGCGACCACGATTTTCGCGCCATCGTGTGCGGCGCGCAGTGCGATCGCCTTGCCGATACCGCGACTGGCGCCGGTGATGAACAGCGTCTTGTCCTTAAGTGTGGGCATCTTATGCGTCCAGTTCGCGTGCGAGCGCGTCCGGCACAGCGACCGGCATGTCGAGCAGCATCTGCGCCATGCCCTTGCCGAGCGGGTCCATTCGCATCGATGCCGTCCCGCCACCGTCGAGCGCGTCATACAGCAGGAAATTGCAGGCATGGATGCCGGGCAGCGCATAGCGCACCACCTCGCCGCGCACCATGTGAACGAAATATTGTTTCACCGCCTGCGGCGTCAGCTGGCTCTGAATCAGCGGCAGGTATTCCGGCTTGCGCGCGATGACGCCGATGTTGGAGATGTTGCCCTTGTCGCCGCTGCGCGCCCAGGCCAGGCGCACCAGCGGTACCGAGCGCGTGCCGCTGGCTGCTGCGGGTGCCGATGCGTCGGTGGTATCGGGCGCCGTGGGCGCGATCGGCGCGCCGGTCACCGGCACTTCCACGGTTGTACTCTCGCCGCCCATGGCGACACTGATCCGGACTTCGCGTTTGGGCAGCGTGAAAGCAAACTGCTTGATCAGCGGCGACGCCGATGGTCGGGCGAGCGCCGGGCCGGTGGTACCGGGCGACCAGGAGGTGCCGGCCGGCGCGATTTCGCGCGCGAAGATTTCCAGCGCCTGTTTCGACATGTGGTTGACGGCTACCCGCATCATCACCTCGCGCGATGCGCCGGTGCGGGCGTGCGGGCCGTAGGAAGTCTCGGCACCGATGATCTCGATATGCGATGCGCTGTAATCCGGCAGCCCAAGTTTGTTGAAAATGCCGCGCGTGCGCTCCAGGATCGCTTCGCCGGTGCGTCGGGCCTTGGCGGCAGCATCGATGCCGATGATGACCAGCGTGCCGGCGCAGCGGTAGCCATCCATGTAAGTAGCCGACACCTTGTAGGAATCGGTCGGTGGCTTGCCGCGCGCACCAGCCACCCGCACCCGGTTTTCGCCTTCCTGAACGATCCTGACTTCGCGGAAGTCGCATACCACGTCGGGCAGCACGTAGGCGCCCGGATCGCCGATCTCGTACAGCATCTGTTCCGCCACCGCAGGGGCCAGTACGCGACCCCCGGTATCGTCCGGTTTGGTGACGATGAAGCTGCCATCGGCATGACATTCAATCACCGGATAGCCGATGTTGGCCCAGTCGGGAACATTCTCCCAGTCGGTATGCAGCCCGCCGGTCGCCTGGCAGCCGCATTCGATGATATGGCCTGCGAGGCTGCCTGCTGCGAGAAGGTCATGGTCGCCCGTGCTCCATCCGAATTCATGCATCAGCGGACCGAGCGTGACGGCACTGTCGACGCAGCGGCCGGTGATCACGACATCTGCGCCAGCGGCAAGCGCCTGGGCCACCGGCAGTGCGCCGAGATAGGCGTTGGCACTGAGGATGCGTTCCGGCAAAGGCTGGCCGGTGAACATGTCCTTGAGCCCGGCTTCGCGCAGCGCGGGAAGCGTGCTGGCGACGTCGTCGCCGTCGACCACCGCAATCTTCAGCTGCACGCCCATTTCATCAGCCAGCCTGGCCAGTGCGTCGGCGCAGCCACGCGGATTGATGCCGCCGGCATTGCTGACCACCTTGATGCCATGCCTGGCAAGCTCGGGCAGCACGCTTTTCATGGCGACGTCGACGAAGTCGGTGGCATAGCCAAGCTCGGGCTTCTTGCCGCGGGCCGAGGCAAGGATCGCCATCGTGAGTTCAGCCAGATAATCGAACACCAGGTAGTCGATGCGCGCACCGCCTGCCAGTCCGCTCACCAGTTGGGCGGCGGCCACTGAGCTGTCGCCCCAGAAGCCCGACGCGCCGCCGATGCGGACCACTTTACCGTTTGCTTGCATATACCCTTCTCCTTGTATTCAGCGCCCGGTCCAGACCGGCTTGCGCTTCTCGTTGAAGGCGGCCAGGCCTTCCTTTGCGTCCTCGGTCAGCGCGAGCAGGGCGATCTGGCTTTCGGTGTACGCGATGCCCTGTTCAAAGGACATCGACGCCATTGCGTGCATTGCATACTTGCCGCGCCGGATGGCGGTCGGCGACTTGTCTGTCAGGCGGTTCAATAGCCAGTGTGTTTTTTCGTCCAGTTCCGCGGCCGGCACGACGTAATTCAGCAGTCCGTGAGCTTGCGCGGTGCGGGCGTCGAAGGGCTCGCCGGTGATGCACCACTCGCGCAGCACGCGTTGCGGCACCAGGTTTTGCAGCAGGCTCAGCACCTGCATCGGAAACACGCCGACCTTGACTTCCGGCAATCCGAACAGTGCATAGTCCGCAGCCACTGCCATGTCGGCCATGCAGAGCAGGCCCATGCCGCCGGCCATGCACGTGCCATTGATGCGAGCGATAGTAGGAAGCGTCGCGTCCTGCGCCTGGCGCAGCAGGTCGGCATAGGCGATGTTCGGCGTCGCATAGTCGAACGCGAAGCCCTTGCCCGGCTGCAGGTCCCCGCCGGCGCAGAATGCCTTTTCACCAGCGGCGGTCAGAACGATAGCGCGCACTTCGGGGTCGGCGTGAGCGAGGCGGTAGCCTTCACGTATGCCGTCGATGACTTCCTGGTTGATGGCGTTGCGCTTGTCAGGCCGGTTGATGGTGATCCAGAAGGCAGAAGATTTCTTTTCGTGGAGGACAGGGTCGCTCATGGTGTTCTCGTGAAAGTTGGAGGTCCGGGGCAGCAAAAGAATGCGCCTGCATCATGCTGCCTGCGCGACCTCCGCAGATTCGATCTCGGCGATGACGCGATGCACGGCAACCTGATCTCCCATGACAGCGGCCAGTGACTTCACGCGACCGGCCACGGGTGCGGTGTGGACATGCTCCATCTTCATCGCGTCCAGGGTCAGCACCGGCTGCCCCGCCTTTACCGTGTCACCGATGGCTACATGGACCGCCACCACGCGCCCGTTCATCGCGGCGCGGATGCGTCCGTCGCTGGCATCTTCGCCCTGCGTCTGGGCGGCATGCGTCAGGTCGGCGATGCGGTAGGCCGTGCCGCGGAACTGCAGATGCAGCACGCCGCCGTCACGCATGATCGCCGCGCTTTCAATCAGCCCGCCGCAGGCAAACCGCACCAGCCCGGCCTGCTGTCCAAGTATCTGCAGTTCCTGCTTCTGCTCGCCGACGGTCACGCTGAAGCGTCCGCCGCCGCAGTTGACGAGCGTGGCCACGCATTGCTTGCCGTCGATGTCCATATAAAACGCAATTGGCAGGCGGTGGGCGATGTCCATCCCGTTGCCCTTCCCGGCGCCTGGGGAGTCAGTCTGGTAAAGCATGGCGGCAGCAAGCGCATGCGCGCGCAGGGTGCCCGCTTCATCGATCTGCAACAGCGCCTCGCCATGCCGGCCAATGAAGCCGGTGGTAGCATCGCCGGCAGCAAAAACCGGATGTGCAAGACAGCGCGCAAGGAATTCCTGGTTGGTGCGTACGCCCAGCGCCACCGCGTCCTGCAGCGCGGCATGCAGCTTGCGCCGCGCCTCATCGCGATTGCGGCCATAGGCGATCAGCTTGGCGATCATGGAATCGTAGTATGGCGGTATCTCGGCGCCTGCTTCTAGCGCATCTTCGACGCGGATGGTGTCCGGCATCTGCCATTGCACCACAGTGCCGCTCTGCGGCATGAAGCCTTGGTGGGCATCTTCGGCGCACAGCCGGACCTCAATCGCGTGGCCTTCCCAGCGCACATCTTCCTGCCGGATTGGCAACGGCTCGCCAGCGGCGACACGCAGCTGCAATTCGACCAGGTCGAGGCCGGTGATCGCTTCAGTGACCGGGTGCTCGACCTGCAGCCGGGTATTCATTTCCATGAAGTAGAAGTTGCCTTCGGCATCGAGCAGGAATTCCAGCGTGCCTGCCCCTTCATACCGGATCGCGCGCACCGCAGCCACTGCAGTCTCTCCCATCCGCTGCCGCAGCTCGGCATTGACGGCTGGCGACGGTGCTTCTTCCACTACTTTCTGATGGCGTCTTTGCACTGAACAGTCACGCTCGCCGAGATGGATCGCATTGCCGTGACGGTCGGCGAACACCTGTATCTCGATATGGCGCGGTTCGACAATGGCACGCTCAAGAATGACCTCGGGATTGCCAAATGCACTCTGCGCTTCTGACTTGGCGCTGCGCAGTGCGTCCAGGAAGGCGTCGTGGGATGTGACCAGGCGCATGCCGCGCCCGCCGCCGCCGGCGGTAGCCTTGATCATCACCGGATAGCCGATATGATGCGCCTCTTCATGCAGGCGTCCTTCGCTCTGGTCGGCGCCCTGGTAGCCGGGGATGCATGGCACGCCGGCATCCATCATCAATCGCTTCGCGCCGGCCTTGTTGCCCATCTCGACGATGGCTTGCGGCGAAGGGCCGATGAACACCAGGCCGGCATCGTGGCAGGCTTGCGCAAAGTCTTCGTTTTCCGCGAGGAAGCCGTAGCCGGGGTGGACCGCATCGGCGCCACTGAGGCGGGCTGCCTCGATGATGGCCGGAATATTCAGGTAGGACTGGGCAGGCAGGGATTCACCGATCCAGACCGCCTGGTCCGCCTCGCGCACATGGCGCGCATTGCGGTCGGCAGTGGAGAACACGGCTACCGTGCGATAACCGAGTATGCGTGCGGTGCGCATGACGCGCATGGCGATTTCACCGCGGTTGGCAATCAGGATCTTGTGAAACGGAGTGGATGTCGACATGGCTTTGCTTGCGATGAAGGATGGATTGTGCAAGTTATTCGGAGCGCGGGAAGATGCCCATGTACTTGGAAATGATCTGCAGCATGACTTCGTCGGCGCCGCCGCCAATCGAGGTCAGGCGGCCGTCACGGAATGCGCGCGAGACCGGGCTTTCCCAGACATAGCCCATGCCGCCCCAGAACTGCAGGCAGCCGTCGGGCACGGCGCGCATCAGGCGGCCCGCCTTGAGCTTGGCCATCGAGGCGACCTCGGTTGCATTCTCGCCGTTGACCACCATCTCGACGCCACGCCAGGTAAGGGCGCGCAGCGATTCGACTTCGGTCTTGAGTTCGGCCAGCTTGAAGTACACCCACTGGTTTTCCAGGATGGACTTGCCAAAGGCCTTGCGCTGGCGCGCGTACTCGATGGTGTCGTCGATCACCCGCAGCAGCATGCCACCGGCGTTGAGCGCTCCCCACAGGCGTTCGATCTGGAACTGCTCCATCTGGTAGATGAAGCCCATGCCTTCTTCACCGATGCGGTAGCGCTGTGGCACACGCACCTCGTCGAAGTAGAGCTGCGCGGTATCGGACGCATTCATGCCGATCTTGCGCAACTTCTTCGCCACCGATACGCCGGGTGTCTTCATCGGCACCACGATCAGTGATTTGTTCTTGTGCACCGGTCCGTCTGAGGTATTGGCGAGCACCACGCAGAAGTCGGCCTGCGTGCCGTTGGTGGTCCACATCTTGCCGCCGTTGATGATGTAATCGTCACCGTCCCGGCGCGCAGTGGTCTTTATCGAGGCGACATCGGAACCGCTGCCGACCTCCGACACGCCGAGGCAGGCGACCATCTCGCCGGATATCGCAGGCGCCAGGAATTCCTGGCGCAGGGAATCGGACGCCCGTTCAGCCAGGGCCGGTGTCGCCATGTCGGTTTGCACGCCGATGGCCATGGGCACTCCGGCACCGTTCACATCACCGAGGGTTTCTGCCAGCACAGCGGCATACGAATGATCGAGCCCCATGCCGCCGAATTCGACCGGTTTGCTCAGCCCGAGCAAACCAAGCTTGCCCATCTTCCCGAACAGCTCGTGGGCCGGAAAGATTTCGTCTTCCTCCCAGTCATTCACATAGGGATTGATCTCATCGGCGATAAAACGCTTGATCGTGCGCCGCATTTCTTCGTGTTCGGGTGTCAGTTTCATGCATTCTTCTCCGTCATCATTCATTACGGGACTTAGGGGCGCGCGACCGAGAACTGCATCGCATGCGGCTGGCGGACCTGCGCCTCGCGGCAGACCGACAGCACATAGGAGAGCACCGCACGCGTGTCGCGCGGATCGATCACGCCATCGTCCAGCAATAGCGCACTGGTCGTGAACACATCCATCTGGCTGTCGAAGTTGTCGACGATCTTGCGCTGCAGCTTGTCCAGCTGATCGTGGTCGACCTCGGCGCCCTTGCGCTTCATGGCGGCCTCGGTAACGATAGCCATCGTTTGCGCCGCCTGTTCGCCGCCCATCACGGCTGTCTTTGCGTTGGGCCATGAGAAACAGAAGCGCGGATGGAAACCTCGACCGCACATGCCATAGTTGCCGGCACCGAAGGATGCGCCACAGTAGATGGTGATCTGCGGAACAGTCGCGTTGGTCACTGCCTGGATCATCTTGGAACCGTGCTTGATGCTGCCGATTTCCTCGTAGTGACGGCCGACCATGAAGCCGGTCGTGTTGTTGAGATAAAGGATAGGCACCTGCGCCTGGCAGCAGGACTGGATGAAGTGCGTGGCCTTGGCGGCACCTGCCGGATCGATCGGCCCGTTGTTGGTGATGATGCCTAGTGGGTAGCCATCGATCATTGCATGGCCGCACACGGTGGCCGAGCCGTAGCGCGCGCCGAACTCCAGGAAATCGGAGTCGTCCACGATACGGGCGATCACCTCTTTCATGTCGACCGGGCGCTTGTGGTCCATGGGCATAATGCCCAGCAGCTCTTCCTTGTCGTAGCGCGGCGGCGCGACGGGACGTGCATTTTCCCGCGGGACGCCCCGGTTCCATTCAAGCTTGCTCATGATGTCGCGTGCGATGCGCAGCGCATCGCGGTCGTCTTCCGCAAGATAGTCGCCGAGGCCGGAAATGCTGGTGTGCATCTCGGCACCACCCAGTTCTTCCTCGGTGGCAATTTCGCCGGTTGCCGCCTTGAGCAGCGGTGGCCCGGCAAGGAAGGCGCGCGAACGTCCGCGCACCATGATGATGTAGTCGGACAAACCGGTCTGGTAGGCACCGCCGGCGGTGGAGGAGCCGTGGGTAATAGTGAGCACCGGCAAGCCCGCTGCGGACAGGCGCGCCAGGTTGCGGAACAAATTGCCGCCGCGCACGAAGTCCTCGACACGGTAGGCCATCAGGTTGGCGCCGGCGCTTTCCACCAGCTGCACATAGGGCAGCTTGTTTTCCAGCGCCAGTTCCTGTACCCGCAACTGCTTGTCCAGGCCACGCGGTTGCAGGGCGCCGGCATCGATGCCGGAATCGGAGGCGCACACCATGCAGCGCACGCCCGAAACGTAACCGATGCCTGCTATCAGGCCGCCGCCGGGCACACTGCGGTCAGGATCGTTGACATCAAGGCCGTAACCCGCCAGCGTCGCCAGTTCCAGGAACGGCGTGCCGTGGTCGAGCAGGAGGGCGAGCCGTTCGCGTGGCAGCAACTGGTGCCGCTTTTCGAAGCGCGGCTTGGATGCCGATGAGGTGCGGCGGGTGCGTTCCTCCAGCATGCGGACGCGCTCCAGTAATGCCAGCATGCCGCCACGATTGGTTTGGAAGGACTCGCTGCCGGTCGAAATATTGGTCTCGATAATTGCCATGTTGTCTGTGGTCGATGTGTTGGCGACACAGGCCTGAAAGACCTGCTTTTTGCAGTAGTGAAATGAAGGTTACCTGCGCGTCCTTGTTGCGTCTTGCGTAAAGTGGCTGATGCGCAGGAGCCTGTTTCAGAATAAAAATAACCTCGAAGGATGAGGGCTTTCCGGCTTCTTACGCGCGCAATGCAACCCGGCATTTCTGCAACATTGCGTGAGGCTGGTAGGACCGCTTGGTCTGCCGGAAGTTGGGCAGCCCAATATCCTGTTCGAAGTTGATCCATGCAATATCCTGCGCCTGCATGCAGTAGTGATGGAACATGTATTGGTAGATGCCCTTGTAGCGGTCGCTTCCCTTGGCAAAGCGCATCGCGGCGGTGCCCGCACTGAGTCGTTGCGCGATGATGAATCCGGCCGGGTCCCCGTTGGCGTAGTAGATCCGGGCGTCAAAGCCGAAACGCCCGATCAGTTGCAGCGCCTCGCGGCAGGCCGATTCATCGGCCTCGCCCTGCGCTTTATCCTTGTCCTGCATCCAGGCTGCGAGCAGCGACTCGGCGTCGCCAATGCGATCAGGGCCCAGGGGATGCGCGGTGACCTGCCATTGCCGCAACAAATGCTGCATCAGCTGGCGCTTCTTGCGCAGCAGCTCGCCGCGATAGTCACGGAAGTTCTGTGCCGCATACAGGTAGTCGTCATCGTCTTCGCATTGCGTGACAGTAAACAGCGACGGATCGAGCGCGGCTGCAGTGGATGCCGGAACCGGGAAGAAGCAATCATGCTCACGTAACAAGTCTTGAAGTACGGCGACTGGTGCCGCGTAGAGGTCGAACAGCGGCATCAGGTGGCGCACGCCGTCATAGGTGACGCCGGCCACGCACGGCCAGGGTCCACGCAAGAAGCGATAGGCGTGGGCACGGCGGAAAAGATAGAGATTGGAAAACGCAAACTCCGACAGGCAGGCACTCCCCAGACGCTCACGCAAGGGCAACAGCATTCCGTCGATTTCCTCGCTGTGTTCCAGTGCCAGCGGCAGGCCGAAATCGACTTGCGCGGCAGCGACCGTAGCCAACACGCTCGGCAATCTCAATAACGCACCGCGCGCACTCCCGGCGCCGGTCCATCCGCCGGCGGTCCGGCGAAACATTGAGCAATCGGCAGCCATTCAGCACCGGCTCCCGCGTATTCCAGGCCGGTATCTCGTACGTTGCGCCGCTGCGTGACAACCAGGCAAAAGTCTTCCGCGCTGCCGCGCACAAAGTCGGTGTCGGAGGGAGCGTTCCATGTCCACGCCTCGCCGTCCGGCGCCTGCAGCACGATATACGGCGCCACCGGAGGCACCGGCAACTTGCGGTTGACGAAGGTCCAGCCAAAGGTAGTAACGCCGATATGGGCGATATGACGCAAGCGGCCGGTAAGCGGGCGGCGCGCCGGCACGCTGTCATAGACATCCTGGCCGTGCGCCCAGGTTTCCATCAGGCGTGCGGTCGCAAACGATCGCGCGCTCATGGTCGGGCCGTACCACGGCAGGCGTGCCTTCGGATCGAGTCCGGCCAGCGCCGCCACCAGCGCCTGGTAACGCACGCGCCAGACCTGCAGCAGTTGCGCACCGTCGAGATGACCGAAACGTTCACGGGCAATCTGGCTGATTTCCTTGCCGCTTTCCTGTTCGGCCATCAGCGCCCTGGTACCGGCGGCAAACGCTTCGGCGTCGGTCGCTGCAAGCAGGCCGGTCTCGTCGAAGTAGCAGAGGTGAGCGATTTCATCCCATGGCGTCCAGCCGTAGAACTGCGTCCTGCGCTGCCACTGCTCCGGGCTCAGCGTGGCACACAGCGCGGCAAGTGCATCGTACTCGGCGAGCAGATCTGCGCAGAGGTCTTTCATGCTGTCTCCTGTTGTTCTCGTATTCAGCGGCCACGAAATACGGGGCTGCGTTTTTCCATGAAGGCGCGCACGCCTTCGCGGCCGTCCCGACTCCCGGCGCTGGCGATCATGTAGCCCGCTTCGAGCGCCAACTGCTCCTGCAGGCTGCGCGTACCGGCGCCATCAACCAGCTGCTTGATGCGTCCGAAGGAAGCGGTGGCTCCGGCGGCAAGCCGGGCAGCCAGTGCGCACGCCTCCTCGGCCAACCGGTCATCTGGATACACTGCGTCAACCAGTCCGAGCGCGAGGCATTCCTCGGCGCCGACGGGCTCATTGAGAAAAAGAATGCGCTTGGCCTGGGCAGCCCCCGCGCGCCGCGCCAGTTGCCACGACGCACCGAGGTCTGGTGACAGGCCGATCGCGGAGTACCCGCCTCGCAGTTTCATCGATTGCGAAGCCAGCACGATGTCGCCACACAGGGCAAGCCCGATACCCCCGCCCCCGGCCGGGCCGTTGACCGCGGTGATGACGGGACAGGGAAGCTCCGCCGGTCGCGATACCGCCGCATGCAGTCGCGGTATTCCCGCCTGCATAAGCGCCGACAGGTCAGCAGCGTGGAGCATTTCGTCGATGTCGCCGCCGACGCAAAACTTTTTGCCGCTGCCGGTGAGCACCACCGCGCGCACGGCATCCTGCGCCCTGAGCTTATCGACGACTGCGACAAGCGCCATGCCGGAGGTCTCGTTAATGGAATTGCCGGCATCGGGACGGTTCAGCGTAATGGTGGCAACGCCGTCGCTCAGGTCGAACAGCACGGGATCGAACAAGTTTCACTCCTTTGAATGGTCGCAGCCAGCATACCGAAAAGAATGGGCGCGGTCTTGCGTTAAATGGCTACACTGAAGCCGGGCAAGCCTGCGCATAACGGTGGTAATGCCTTCGTCCTTGCTCCTTCTCTGTCAACTAGCCCCCTCTTGTCGAATGCTACGGAGAGCGCACACTGTGCCGGGTGCGTGAAAAATGGGTGCCACAGAAATAGGACTTACGCAAAAAGTTAATGTTTTTGAGAATGACGTAAACCCAAAACGGGTTAAAAATCTGTACATTGCCGGGGATTACGACGACACGCGCGACGCGACTGGATTACTGCCAATACCTGCTGGTGAGCCAGATCAACTACACCATCACGAACTACGCGGCCCATACGCCAAACCAGATGAGCCACGATGCGATCAATCGCTACCTGCGCGAGGACCGGCTGACGTCACGGCTGGTATGGGAACATGCTCGTTCGCAGATTCAATCCTCGCCGTATGGTTATGTGATTTTCGACGACACCGGGCTGGACAAGAACTTCTCGCACAAGATCGAACTGGTGCGGCTGCAGTTTCCCGGCAACGCGCACGGTTTGATCAAGGGCATCGGCCTGGTCAACTGCGTGTACGTCAATCACGAGACGGGGCAATACTGGGTGATCGATTTTACCGCATCTACGATCCGGAACGGGACGGCAAGAGCAAGCTTGACCATGTGCAGGACATGCTCACGCAGATCGTGCAGCACAAGCAGTTGCCGTTTCATGCGGTCCTCATGGATACCTGGTATGCGACCAGGGAGCTGATGCTGTTCATCGATTCCCTCCACAAGATTTACTACTGCCGGCTCAAGGACAACCGGCAGGCCGACGATTCCGGCGGCGACGCTCCGTATCGCCGGGTCGATGAACTGGCGTGGACCAGCCACGAATAGGCGCATGGCAATCTCGTCAAGATCAAGGATTACCCGAAAGACTACAAGGTGAAACTGTTCCGGGTCGCGGTTGCCACCTACCGCACGGACTGGGTCGTCACCAACGATCTGGCTCAGGATTCGGACACTGCCGTACAACAGGCGGGCGGCATGCGCTGGAAGACGAGCAGTTTCACCGCGAACTCAAGCAAACCACCGGCATCGAAAAAACCAGTGCCGCAAGGCACACATCCAGCGCAATCATATCGTCTGCGCCATGCTCGTCTGGCTCCGCTTGACCGACCTCGCACGCCAAACCCAACAAACCGTCTACCGCATCAAGCACGGACTGCTCGACAACTACCCCCCCGTCAGCAGCTCAAAAATCCTTCCGTCAAGATGCGCTTTGCGTAAGTCCGATATGCGTTTATCCGACTGACGCCGTGGCCCTGCCTGCTGCACGGCGTCACTTGTCGTAGGTTACATTCCGTGCTTGTTCACGTCGACCTTGGAATAGATCTCCTTCCAGTACAGCTCACCCAACTGTTCCATGCTTTCGACCGGCTGGACCAGACCGACCCATTTCTGCAGAATCGGACGGAAGGTGCTGAGCATCTCCTCGCCGCGCTTGACGCCATGCTTCTCCGCGAAATACTGCGCAATCGCGCCCATGTCCTTTTCAATAAAGGCTTGTGTCTTACGCACAAGGGCTGGATCCGCCTCATGCATGCGCACACCTTTTTTCTTCGCTTGCTCTAGGATCTCGTTTTCCTTCTGCTGATATATCCATGGCGTGTAAGCCCCGCCTTCGGCTGACGCGCGCAGGAAGGCCTTGCGGTCTTCCGCGCTCAGACTGCGCCAGGCGTTTACGTTCATGTTGAAACCGGCAGAGGCGAACACGCCGCCCGGCACTGCCATCGTGATATCGGAAATGACGTCCATCAGACCGAAGTTGTGGATTTCGGGTGTCGAAAGAATCAGGCAATCGACTACGCCCTGTCCCAGCGCCTCGCGCATTTCGTTACCGGTCATCGTCACTGGCGTGGCGCCGATGGCTGTGGACCACCGTGACCAGTTGGCCGCACCCGCACGCAGGCGTTTGCCCTTCAACTCCGCTTCGTTTCGTACTGGCTTGTTGCACAACAGGCCGAAGGACGAGCCACCGACATGGCCTGTATAAACCGCTTTCTGCTGCGCAAACTCCTGATGGCACTCCGGGCAACTGAAGAAGGTGAACTCGGTAACCGCGCCGGCGAAGGCCGATGCCTCCTTGCCGCGCACATCCTCGCCCATCAGCCGCAGCATCATTGAGGCTTCCGTCACTAGGTTGGTGTGCGGGTACTCGGCTGGGAAATAAGGGGTAAGCACGAAGCCGATGTCGGCAATGCCGTCGCGCAGGCCGGCCGAGGTCTCGGCCATGTTCAGTAAAGTCAGTGGAAAAACGCGCACGCTATGGCGTCCCTGCGTGTACTTCGCCACGCGCTTGGCATAGTCCTCAGCCATTTTGACGTTGTAGGACCCGGGCGGGAACCCGATCGCATATTTGAACTGCTTGGCCGACGCGGTTCCACCGATCATCGTGGCACCGCACAGCAATGCGGCCACGATTAACCTGGGAATGTAGGCTAAAAATTGCATTTAAGTCTCCTTGGGGTGGGTTCAGCAAAATAGTCACGCGGCACGCGTGTCCGAGAGCGCTTCGAAGGCCGTATGCAAGCCCACTCACACTGCCTTTAGAGCAGGGCATCTGGTGTATTGCCTTGAACGTGCCAGTGTCGCCTAATCCTTGCACGCATCGGGTGGCTTGCCGCACTACTTCAGCATGACGGGTTCGCTCATAGTGTTTTCCGCTCGGCTTATGGAAAGCCCCCAAACTACCAAGGTCTGTCGTTCACAGCTTGCGTCAAGTTGCTGCCCTCGTCACGCCAGCGCCGCGTGCAGTCCTTCCAGACTGCGTTGCAGCCCACGTTGGCGCATTACTTGATACCGCGCTGCGCTGTGCATGTCAGCTAATTGACACAAGACCTGACCATGTGGCCTGCCTTACCGTGACGGGTGCAAGCGCGACAGCGCGCAATTTCCGCCGCCCTAACCCATACCATGGAGAACAAGCATGCCCCAACGCGATGACCCACCTATCTCCCCCCTCGAGCGCAACCTGGTCGAACGGGTCAATGTTGCCGACATCCTGACCCGTTCGGCCGACCTGTACCCGGAAAAGGTAGCGGTAATTGAGGGCGAACAGCGCCTCACCTACGAAGATTTTGATCGCCAAGTTACCCGGCTCGGCCATGCGCTGCTCGGATGCGGGCTGGCGTCCCAAGACGTGGTTGCGGTCATGGCCCGCAACGCCACTGAACTGTTACTGACCTATTTCGCCTGTGCGCGTGCCGGGCTGATATGCGCGCCGGTCAACCTGGGTTTGCGTCCTTCGGAAATAGCGTACTGTTTGCGCGACGCGGGTACCCGGGTGATGATTGCCGACGCGTCGCTGTCCGAACTGGCGACGGCTACGCGCGCTGAGGAGCTGCCCGCGCTGCGCCAGGTTTTTTGGTTCGGCAGTACACCGGCCGCTGGCCTGCCGGTTGGGGATGGACGTTTCGAAGACTTGCTTGCGCGCGGCAAGGATGAAGCGCTGGAAGTCCTTGTCCATGAACGCGAGGCCGTGCAGTTGCTCTACACCAGCGGCACGACAGCGCTGCCCAAGGGCGTGCTGACCAGTCACCTTGCTGTCACCATGGCCGGCCTTTCCAATGCCATTGGCCACCGTTGCACGCCGGAAGTCGTAACCCTGGTAGCGCTGCCCCTCTTCCATTGTGCGGTACTCAACTCGATCACGATCCCCGTACTCATCGTTGGTGGCACGGTCGTATTGGCGCAGGGATTCGAACCTCATCAGGCCGCGCGCCTGCTGGAAGAGCATGCGATACAGCTGGTAGTACTGCTGCCGATGATGTACGGATTGATGCTGAGCGACCCTGAACTGAAGGAGCGGCGCTTTCCGGCGATGCGGCGCGCGATGTATGCCATGGCACCGCTGCCCGAAGAAGGCCTGCGCCAGATCCACGCCATGTTCCCGAATGCCGACGTGGTACTGGGTTCGGGACAGACCGAGTTCACACCGGCCACTTGCATGCAACGTCCCGAGCACCAGTGGTCTAAGGCTGCGACCTGGGGCACAGCCACGGCCATGACGCGCGTGGCTATCATGGATGGACAGGGACGGCTGCTACCGCGCGGCGAAACCGGCGAAATCGTCTATCGCGGCCCACAAGTAATGAACGGTTATCTTAATTTGCCAGGCGAGAGTGTCGCCGCATTCAGGCATGGCTGGTTTCACAGCGGCGATGTCGCCCACATGGATGAAGACGGAGCAATCTGGTTCAAGGACCGCTACAAGGACGTGATCAAGACCGGCGGCGAAAACGTGGCCTCCATCGAAGTCGAGCGCTGCCTGCTGGAGCATCCGGCCGTTGCAGAGGCTGCGGTAATCGGTGCTCCGCATGCACGCTGGGGCGAAGCCATCACCGCGGTGGTGATACTGGGACGGGGCCATTCGGTGGAAGAACATACGCTCATCGCTCATTGCAGGGAGCGCTTGGCCGGCTTCAAGGTGCCCAAAGCGGTGGTCTTCGTGCGCGAGTTTCCGCGCACCGGCACAGGAAAAATACAGAAGAACGTGATCCGCTCGCAGTTGAAGGATCTCTACCAGCAATAAGCATCGAAAGGATGTCGGTGCAGCGGCCGGCATCCCTGCTTTCCGACAGCCGCGCCGCCGCAAGCAGGACGCGACCCTGCGCGGCAAGGTCTAGCGGCCGTATGCGCTCGGGAACGAACCGGCTTTAGCGCCCACGCCAGACCGACGCCCGCTTCTCCGCGAATGCACGTGCGCCTTCCTGTGCATCTTCCAAGTGGACGACCGGATCGGCAATGGAAACCTGAAGTTAGAACATGCGATCGACCGGCCAGCTGGCCGACTCATTCGTGATGCGCTTGCTTGCATCCACGGCCAGCGGCACATCTCAACGATGCTGCGTGCCAATCCGAGAGCGGCCTCAAGCGCCATCCCTTTACTCAGCAGTTGCCAATATAGGCGACAGATGGAGCGTTAAAGAATGAGCGAACAAGCTCCTATTTTTTAATAGGACTTACGCAAAAAGTTAATGTTTTTGAGAATGACGAGCTGATTTCATAAATACCTTCGAAGTAGGATCATGGCGAGGGCAAGATGAACAAAGGCGGTGTAATGCTCAACGCACCGGTCCCATCGGGTAAGCACGCGCTTGAACTTATTAAGCCATGCGAAAGTGCGTTCGATTTTCCAGCGCCTGGTGTAACGCCGCAGCGCTCGCCCGTCCTGGGTCACTGCTTTCTTCCGGTTGCGCTTATGCGGTGCGATCAGTTCAATACCGTGCTGTGCCAGTCTTTGATCGAGCGGATCACTGTCGTAGGCGCGATCCCCAATAAGTCGTCGGGGTCGTCCCATGGTGACGGTTTCATCGATGGTAGCCTCGACAAGGGTGACTTCATGTGGACTAGCAGAAGCCGTGTGCACGGCGAGTGGAAGACCATGAGCGTCTGCAATAACCATGAGCTTCGACCCTTTGCCCCGCTTGGTCTTTCCCACTTTAGGCCCCCTTTTTTTGCCACCACGAAGGTGCCGTCGATGAAGCATTCCGATAAATCGATTTTTCCCGCTTCTTGCAGGTGCCGGGCCAGCGCTTCGAGTATCTGCCGCATGACGCCGGCTTTCACCCAACGACTAAAGCGCCTGAAGCAGGTCGAACCGGAAGGAAACCGGTCGGGAAGATCGGCCCAGCATGCACCGGTACGCAATACCCATAAAATACCGTTGAGCACGGCGCGGTCACTATGCACTTCAGGTCGGCCACGTCCGTCTGCCCGTCGTACGATGACTGGAATGAGCGACTCGAGGACTGCCCATTGTTCATCGGTAAGTTCTTCTCTTCGCGCCATGATGAAACCTCTTCATGCCGAAAAAAACATTGACTACCTATTAATAAAATGAGTTCTACTGCCGGCTCAAGGACAACCGGCAGGCCGACGATTCCGGCGGCGACGCTCCGTATCGCCGGGTCGATGAACTGGCGTGGACCAGCCACGAATAGGCGCATGGCAATCTCGTCAAGATCAAGGATTACCCGAAAGACTACAAGGTGAAACTGTTCCGGGTCGCGGTTGCCACCTACCGCACGGACTGGGTCGTCACCAACGATCTGGCTCAGGATTCGGACACTGCCGTACAACAGGCGGGCGGCATGCGCTGGAAGACGAGCAGTTTCACCGCGAACTCAAGCAAACCACCGGCATCGAAAAAACCAGTGCCGCAAGGCACACATCCAGCGCAATCATATCGTCTGCGCCATGCTCGTCTGGCTCCGCTTGACCGACCTCGCACGCCAAACCCAACAAACCGTCTACCGCATCAAGCACGGACTGCTCGACAACTACCCCCCCGTCAGCAGCTCAAAAATCCTTCCGTCAAGATGCGCTTTGCGTAAGTCCTAATAAAGACAAAGGGGTTCCCCACCCTGCGCCTCCTCCCACTCCCGCAACGACAGCCCTTACCCTTGCGAGAGTCCTTCTTATCCGTTCATCCCGTGCCGTTCGTCTATGTGGGTGTGCTTGATCTTCATGCCGAGCTTGTTCAGCAAGGCCATGTCCGCATCCGCATCAGGATTGCCGGTAGTCAGCAGTTTGTCGCCATAAAAAATCGAATTGGCGCCGGCCTGGAAGCACATTGCCTGCACCGCCTCGCCCATCTCGCGGCGGCCGGCCGACAAACGAACACGCGCCTTTGGCATGGTGATGCGCGCGACCGCAATGGTGCGCACGAATTCCAGCGGATCGAGCGGGTCGAGGCCATGCAACGGCGTGCCCACGACCTGCACCAGATGGTTGATCGGCACCGACTCCGGATACGGATCGAGATTGGCGACCTGCGCGATTAGGCCTGCGCGCTGCTTGCGCGATTCGCCCATGCCGACGATGCCGCCGCAACACACCTTGATGCCGGCATTGCGCACCTTGTCCAGCGTGTCGAGACGGTTTTCGTAATTGCGGGTCGTGATAATGTCGTTATAGAACTCGGGGGCGGTGTCGAGGTTGTGGTTGTAATAGTCGAGGCCGGCAGCGGCCAGGCGCTCTGCCTGCCCGTCTTCAAGCATGCCGAGCGTGGCGCAGGCCTCAAGACCGAGTTCCTTGACGCCGCGCACCATGGCTTCCACGTGATCCAAGTCGCGGTCCTTGGGACTGCGCCAGGCAGCGCCCATGCAAAAGCGCGTTGCGCCGTGGGCTTTCGCCGCGCGCGCCGCTTCCAGCACCGTTTCCAGCTCAAGCAATTTCTTGGCGGTGACGCCGGTGTCGTAGCGGGCTGCCTGCGGGCAGTAGCCGCAGTCTTCCGGGCAGCCTCCGGTCTTGATCGACAGCAGCGTGGCCAGCTCGACTTCCTGCGGATCGAAGTTGGCGCGATGGACCTGCTGCGCCCGAAACATCAGTTCGCTGAACGGCAGGTTGAACAGTTCCAGCACTTTTTCTTCCGGCCAGGTTTTTTCGACCTCAATCCGGGCCGCGGCGGGAGTACGAAGTTCATGGAAAGAAATGGCTTGCGATGACATTGTTGTCCTTTCGTATTTTGGTCTGCGCATGTGCAACGTACGGGCTGATGCGTGCGAGAGAATTCTGTCAAACATGGTGCAAGACGTCTTGCGCCAACATGCTGGTAGCATAGACTGCCGAAAGGCCAGCCAGTTAACGCAAGAATTCATTGGTCGGCCACGCTAGTTTTCTGAACTAGATGGAAAACACTTACTCAATACAACACGCCGTCAGGCGAAGGAGACAACTGTGCAAATCCCATTTCCATATCTCGTTCCCGTCAAGCTCGCAGCCCTCACCCTGGTCGCATCATCCGCAATAGCGGACACCGTGAAGATTGCCGTCATCGATCCGCTTTCCGGGCCGTTCGCCGCGCTCGGTGAGAACCAGCTGAAAAGCTGGCAAATCATGGGAGAGATCGCCAACAAGGAAAAATGGGCAGGCGAGCATACGCTGGAATTCGTCGCTTTCGACAACAAGGCTAGCCCGCAGGAGAGCCTGAACCAGCTCAAGCGCGCGATTGACGGCGGGTTCCGCTATATCGCGCAGGCCAACGGCTCGGGCGCGGGACTGGCACTGATCGATGCCATTAACAAGTACAACGAGCGCCATCCCGGCAAGGAAGTCATTTATATCAATCATGGCGCGGTGGACCCGGAACTTACCAACGGAAAATGCAGCTTCTGGCACTTCAGCTTCGATTCGAACTCCGATATGAAGATGCAGGCCCTGGTCGAACATATGTCTCAGGATAAGAACATTAAAAAGGTCTACATCATCGGCCAGGACTACGCATTCGGCCGGTCGGTGAGCAAGTCCGCGAAAGAGTACCTAAAAGGAAAACGGCCGGATGTGGAGATTGTCGGCGACGATCTTCATCCGATTGGGCAGGTGAAGGACTTTGCACCCTATGTCAGCAAGATTAAAGCATCAGGTGCGGATACTGTCATTACCGGCAACTGGGGAGCCGACCTTGCCCTGTTGATCAAGGCATCTAAGGATGCCGGCGTCGACGCCAACTTCTATACCTATTACGCAGTCCTCAAGGGCGCGCCCACTGCAATGGGTAGCGCCGGGGCGGGAAAGGTCAGGTACGTTGGTGTATGGAACGTCAACAACGAATCCTACACAGGCAAGGATATTGTCGATATATTTAAGGCGAAGTACAACGATGACTACACCTGGATGCAAACCCATTCGGCAGTGACCATGCTGAGCAAGGCGATACGTGAAGCAAAAACCACCGACCCGGTCAAGGTAGCGCTGAAGATGGAAGGCATGACCGTCAAGAGCCTGAACGGTGATGTCACCATGCGCGCCGCCGACCACCAGTTGCAGCAGCCACTGTATATCGCCGTGTGGTCGAAGGCGGGTGAGAAGGAAGTCAGGTTCGATCAGGAAGGAACCGGATTCGGATGGAAGACGGAAAAGAAAATTCCACCCGAGATCGCTACACAGCCGACGGTTTGTAAGATGAAGCGCCCGTCTTAGAACCACCCCTTTCAAGGTCTTACTTAACGAGTCGATTTTTGAGAACCCGTGCGGTGGCGACATGACGCCGTGCGACCGCACCTGAGACATAGCCCTTCTTTGCCGATGGTTTCGGGCGGCGCGGACGCTTTCGCAGTGCCTTGGGATTGGCATGCAGTGCTATTTGCAGCAATATCTCCGGCAGCTGGGCCGCAGTCATGCGGTCGTAAGGCTCCCATGCTGCTGGTATAAAAGCCATCACCATGCCAGCATAGCGCGCACGGATTTCATCAGCGAATCAGTAAGGCGACAGTTCTATATCATCGTATTGCAGCTTGTGCGCAGCCCACACCGCCGATTGCAATACCGCCAGCACGTTGTACGCCATCACCGCCACGCCGGAGGCAACCAGTGCCGCAAGGCGTGCATCCAGCGCAACCATATCGCCTGCGCCATGCTCGTCTGGCCCCGCTTGACCGACCTCGCACGCCAAACCCAACAAACCGTCTACCGCATCAAGCACGGACTGCTCAACAACTACCTCCGTCAGCAGCTCAAAAAACCTTCCGTCAAGATGCGCTTTGCGTAAGTTCTAAAGGTTTGTTCCAATAAGAGGAGGAAAAGACATGTCATTCATCCTGTGCCGAACCCGGCAGCAGCACGATCTTGCCGGTCACCTTGCGGGCTGCGACTTCAACCAGCGCCTGGGCTGCCTGTTCCAGGGGGTAGCGCTTCGAGATGTAGGGGCGCACCTTCCCCTGCCGAAACCATTCGACCAGTTCCCGTGTCAGCGCCGCCGCGCGTTCCGGTTCACTGCGCAGGAAGCCGCCCCACCACACGCCGACAATGGAACAGCCCTTGAGCAATGTGAGATTGAGCGCGATCTTGGGAATTTCGCCTGCAGTAAAGCCGATAACCAGAAAGTGGCCGTTCCAGGCCATGCTGCGCAGCGCCGCTTCGCTGTAGCTGCCCCCCACGGGGTCGTAGACGATATCCACCCCGCGCCCGCCGGTGAGCTCCTTCAGGCGCTGGCGAAGGTCTTCCCGGCTGTAGTTGATGACCTCGTCGGCACCGTGCTCGCGGCACAGGGCGAGCTTCTCGTCGCTGGATGCTGCAGCGATGACCCGCGCGCCGAGCAGCTTGCCCAGTTCGACTGCGGAAAGGCCAGTGCCGCCGGCGGCACCAAGCACCAGCAGGGTTTCGCCGGGTCGCAGCGCCGCGCGCTCCTGCAATGCGTAATGGGTCGTTCCGTAGGCGATCAGGAATGCCGCCGCGTCCGGGAAATCGATGCCGTCGGGAAGTGCGAAGGTATCCTCCTCCCGTGCCAGCGTCTGCTCGGCATAGCCGCCATAGCCAGGCACGGCGATTACCCGGTCGCCCGGCCGGAAGGCGCGCACGCCCACGCCCACTGCCTGCACCAGGCCGGCCACCTCGGCACCGGGAGAAAACGGCAGATCCGGCTTGAGCTGGTATCTGTTCTCGATGATCAAGGTATCCGGGAAGTTGACGCCAGTTGCGCGTACCGAGATCAGGACCTGCCCCGGTCCCGGCCGCAAGGGTGCGACGTCCTCCAGCACCAGCGCCTCGGGCGGACCATATTGCTTGCACAGTACCGCCTTCATGGTTGTGCTCCGGCTGCGGCGGCATACTGCTTGACCAGCTGCTTCGCCACCGCCGCCAGGTGCACCTGATCCGGGCCGTCGCCGATGCGGATGAAGCGTGCGTACACATAGGCCTTGGGAAGGAAAGTGTCCTGCGACACGCCCATGCCGCCATGGACCTGGATGGCGCGGTCGATCACGCGCGCGGCCATGCTGGGCACGACGATCTTGGCGGCGGCGATCAGATCCTTGGCCGCCTTGTTGCCGTCGCGGTCCATCTTGTCTGCTGCCTTGAGCGTCAGCAAGCGTGCCTGCTCCAGCTCACACCAGGAGTGCGCGATGTCTTCGCGCACCGATCCCTGCTCGGACAGCCGGCGTCCAAAAGCCACGCGTGACTCGGCGCGGGCGCACATGCTTTCGAGCGCGCGCTGCGCAACGCCAATCAGGCGCATGCAGTGATGGATGCGGCCCGGCCCCAGCCGACCCTGGGCTATCTCAAAACCGCGCCCTTCGCCCAGGAGGATATTGGACGCGGGCACCCGGACATTGTCATACACGATCTCCGGATGGCCGAGTGGCGCATCGTCATAGCCGAACGCCGTGATGTCGCGCACGATCTTCACGCCCGGCGTGTCCTTCGGTACCAGGATCATCGACTGCTGCTTGTGCACGTCGGGATGGTCGGGATCGGTCTTGCCCATGACGATCAGCACCTTGCAGCGCTTGTTGAGGGCGCCCGAGGTGAACCATTTGCGGCCGTTGATCACATACTCGTCGCCGTCGCGCCGTATCTCGCAGCGTATGTTGGTCGCGTCGCTCGACGCCACTTCCGGCTCGGTCATCGAGAACGCCGAGCGGATCTGGCCATTGAGCAGCGGCTCCAGCCAGGTCTTTTTCTGCTCGTCGTTGCCAAACAGTGTCAGTATCTCCATGTTGCCGGTGTCCGGCGCCGAGCAGTTGAACACTTCGGACGCCCACTCGACCCGACCCATGATTTCGGCCAAGGGGGCGTACTCCAGGTTGCTGAGGCCTGCGCCGTGATCGCCCGGCAGGAACAGGTTCCACAGCCCCGCCTCGCGTGCCTTGACCTTCAGTTCCTCCATCAGCGCAACGGTGTCGTAGCGGTCGCCGGAGAACACCTGGTCGTAATAGGCCTGCTCGGCCGGGTAGATATGCTGCTCCATGAATGCGCCAAGCTTGTCCTGCAGGCTGCGCACCTTGCTGCTGTGCTGAAAATCCATGTTGTTTTCCTCGTTCAGGACTTCGTCGATGGCGGTTGCTGCTGGTAGCGCCGCATGCCCTTGAGCCAGCGGTCATAATCCGCGCCCTTGCGTCGCATGTATTCAAGCACTTCAGGATGCGTGAGAATCAGGAAGCGTTCCGCATCGATGCCCTGGACAATGGCTTCGGCAGCGTCCGCCGGCTCGACCGCGGCGGCAAGCAGCGCGGGCTGGTCAACCTCGCTCACGCTGCCGAGCAGCATGTTGGTGCGCACGCCCATCGGGCAGAAGCAGCTGACCTTGATGCCGCGATCGCCGTAGGTGATCGACAGCCATTCCGCAAACGCCACCGCACCGTGTTTCGTGACCGCATAGGAAGCATCCGAGATTGACAGCAAGCCCGCTGCCGAGGCGGTCTGCAACAGATAGCCCTCGCCGCGCTCCAGCATGTGCGGAACCACCGCCCGCGCCGCATACACATGCGCCATCAGGTTGACCGACCATGCCTTTTCCCAGTCTGCATCGGAGGATTCCAGTCCATTGCCAATCGATACTCCGGCATTGGAGCAGAAAAGGTCGATGTGCCCGTGGGTCGCCACCGTGCTCGCGACCAGTTCCGCAAGTTCCTGCTCCCTTGCCACGTTGACCGCCATCCCCATGCCGCCGATTTCCGAAGCAACTTTGCTGGCGGCCGTGCCGTCAAGATCGGCCACCACTACCGCCCGCGCACCCTCGGCTGCGAAGCGGCGCGCCATCGCGGCGCCGATCCCGTTTCCGCCGCCGGTGACGACGACGACCTTGTCTCTGATCTTCATGTTTTGTCCTTTTCTCCAAATCGTGTGTTTGGCGGCGGTCGCCGCCTTCTCAGCCGGCGGCCGGTGCCGGGTCGGTACGCGCCGCTTCGGCCGCGAACATTTCGCGCAGCCTGAACTTCTGTACCTTGCCCGAAGGTGTGAGCGGAAACTGCTCGACCACGCGCAGGTACTTGGGGATCTTGTAACGGGCGATGCGGTCATGCAGGCGCTCGCGCATCTGTTCGGCGTTCAGCGACGCTCCCGGCTTTAGGCGCACGTAAGCGCACACTTCCTCGCCGTACCGTGAGTCGGGCACGCCGACCACGTTGGCATCGGTGATCTCTTCCAGCGTCAGCAGGACTTCCTCGATCTCACGCGGCGAGATGTTTTCCCCGCCACGGATGATCATGTCCTTGGCGCGGCCGCTGATCCACAGGTAGCCGAGCTCGTCCATGCGCCCCAAATCGCCGGTACGCAGCCAGCCGTCCGCCGACAACGCGTCGCGCGTGGCTTGCGCATTGCCGAAGTATCCCTTCATCACCAGCCAGCCGCGGGTACGCACCTCGCCTACCTCGCCCAATGGAACCCTGTTTCCGCCGGCATCGACCAGATCCACCTCGGCGGCGGGAAGCGGCTGACCGCAACTGCCCATCTGCAGCTCCTCCGGGTCATGCGGCGCGCTTTGGGTGATGATTGGAGACGCTTCGGTCAGGCCGTAGGTGATCGAGCAGCGCGCGCCGTAGCGCACGTGCCAATGGCGCAGCAGTTCCACCGGTACGGTGGAACCACCGGTAATCACACGTTCCAGGCTGGCCAGATCGAGGCCCTCGCGGTCGGCAGCTTCTTCCAGTGCAATCAGCATCGTCGGCACGGCGCTCAGTACGTTGACGCGTTCGCGCGCGATGGTGCGCGCCACCCGGTCCGGCTCGAAAGTGACGATGGGGTATTGGGTGGTCCCGGACGCCAGCGCGCCCAGGGTAGCAATGACACAGCCGCCGCAATGGAACAATGGCATCGGGTTGACCCAGCGGCTGCCTTCGCTCAGCGCCGCACGCTGCGCGAACAGGCGGCCGTCGTTGACCACGCCGCGATGGCTCAGCTCCGCGCCTTTTGGAAAACCGGTGGTGCCCGAGGTGAACTGTATCTGTACGGTGTCACCTGCTGCGACGCCCTTGCGGCGCTGCTCGAGGGCGTCTTCGCTTACTGTTGCGCCGCCGGCCAGCCAGTCGGCCCAGGCGATTCCCTTGTCGTCGGGTGCCTTGCCAATCGCCACGCGCAGACGCAGCGAGGGCGCTTCACGTGCCGCCTCGTGAAACATCTCCCATAGCGACGCGCCGCGATTCTCCGGCAAGGCGAAACACGCGTTGACGCTTGCGGTGCGCAGGATGTAGGCAACCTCGGCGCTGCGCAGCAGGGGATTGATCGGTACCAGTACCGCGCCGCAGTAAGCCGCACCGAATTCCAGCAACAGCCATTCGGGCAGGTTGGTGGCCCATAGCGCCACCCGATCGCCGGGGCCAATACCCGACGCCATCAGGGCGCGGGCAACGACGCGGCTGCGCTCGCGCAGTTCGGCAAACGACCAACGCAGCGAGAGACCGCGATCCTCATACGCGACATAGGCGAGGCCATCCTGGTCCGGCCACTTACGCGCCGCCTCGTCGAGCAGGTCGCCAACCGTCATCTCTTTTACCAGGGCCGCCTCATCGGGTGCCGGTATCCAATGCGAAATACCGTTCTCCACAGGCATTACTGTCCTCCTTCGGGTTTATGCTGCTGCAACCGCCGGTACGTCAAGTACCCCGGCTGGTCCACCGCGAGTTTCGCCAGGCCGGTGCGCAGCAGATGGGGCATCAGGCCCGGGGAGTGCGCATTGACTTCGCCGCGCGCGATGCGCTCGCACAGTTCGCGGTTGAGTGCATCGAGTCCGCCTTCGCTACCCAGCAGGTCCTGCAGCCTGGCACGCTGCTGCGCGTCCGCATCCGGGCCCAGTTCAATTTCTCGTCTGACGATCTCAAGCAGACTGACGGCGACCCGCGCATGGAATGCCGTCAGTCCATCAAGTCGAGGCAGCGCATCGTCGCGCAGGAAGTCGGCAACGGCCTGGATCAGTTCTGGCGCTGAGGGTTGTTCAGACATCACTGTTCTCCATCCTGGATCAGGCACAAGAGATCGATTTCCGCCTCCGAGGCGCGGCGTCCGACCGCCGCACGCTCGACCGTACGGACGTCGCCGCTCTGGTAGGAGACCGCCATCGATTCGCAGATGACGCCCCACTTCAGCGTCCCCAGTACTTCCCAGAAACGCACCCGCGCCTGGTCGACCTTGCCGCCCGCAGCTTCGTAGCCAGCGAACAGCTCCTCGCGGGTGCCGAAACCGCCTACCGGCAACTCGCTTCCGTAGCGCCAGGAATTGACGCACATCCAGCCCAGGTCCTCCATCGGATCGCCAAAGTGGGCGATTTCCCAGTCGAGGACACCGCACAGCCCGTTTTCATCGATCATGATGTTGCCGTTGCGGAAGTCGCCGTGGACCAGCGTGCGGCGCACCGCGCTTTCCGGCACGCGTTGCTGCAGCCACTGCAAGGCAAGTTCGAACACCGGCCGTGGCGTGCCCACGGTGTCGTGACGCTTTCTGTAGTAGGCCACCTCCTCGCGTGCGCCGCTCGCCCGCAGCGGCGGCAGTCGCAAAGGATCAAGCGCATGGATTCGACCCAGCGCCTGTCCGCATTGCCAGGCAAGGCGGCTCCGGGCCTGCGCGTAGCGGTCATCGCGCAGGATGCGCCGCGAGTTGGCCTCGCCCGCGATGCGCGACATCACATAGCCTTCTCCCAGCCCATCCTCGGGTGCCAGCACGCCTGCCACGCGCGGCACCGGCACGCCCGATTGGACGACCTGTTCGAGCAGGCAGGCTTCTGTTGCCAGGCCGATTGCTTCTGCCGGCGGCGCAGAGCCCGGCGGTGCACGGCGCAGGATCAGGGGAACGCGGCCACCGCCGGTGACCGCATCGAACGACCAGGTTTCCTGGCTGGCCCCGCCCGGCAACGCGCGCAGGTCGGCGATGCCGTCGGCCTCCGGTATCAGCCGGCCGATCAGGGCGCGAAGACGCGGCGCGAGGATGTCGTCCTGCCTCACCGCATGTTCCCAGCGGCCTGACTGCTGAAGACGGCTTCCATTGCCATGCCGCCTGCGCCGGCTTCGGTCCACAACGTCAGGCTGTCGCCTTCCTCGCGTCCGGCGTGGACGATGACAGGGGCGCCGAGAAACAGTGGCGCGCGCGCCCGGCAAACGGCATGAGCGAGAGGGCGCTCCGGATGCCAGGCGCGGTAGCTTTCCGCCAGCAGCGTCGCCTGCAAGGGGCCGTGCACGATGAGCCCGGGATAGCCGCCGATCTCGCGCGCGTAGTCGCGGTCATAGTGAATGCGATGGGAATTAAAAGTCAGCGCCGAGTAACGGAACAACACCGCCTCGTTGACCGGCCAGACTGCCCTTCCTGCAGACACAGGCGCATCGGGAACGGCAGCGGTGCCGTCGCTCGCGCCGAGAAAGACCGCGCGCGAACGCTCGATCACCGCCGGCTGCCGGTCCTGCTCGTAGCAGTGTTCCCAGGTAACGAATACCATGGGTCCGCGCCGGCCTGATTTATAGCGCATCTCGGCGATGGTGGAACGCTTGCTCGTTTCCACGCCGATGCGCAACGGCCGTAGAAATTCGAACTCGGCCCCCGCCCACATTAGCTGCTCCAGCGGCACCGGGGGCATCAGCGCGCCGGTGCGCGGGGCACCGTCCTCACCAAGTTGGTCCGATGGCGTGTCATCGTGAAAGTACAGCCAGTGCCAGAGCGGCGGCAGAATATCGCGAGGATGCAGCGCCACAGGCAGGCTGAGCGTGGCCGCAAGGGACCTGGCCGGGACCGGACTAAGCACTTCGACGACTGTCTTGCTGCGACCGACCCACGACTGCAGGGCCTGAAGTTCTTGCTCGGTCATGCCTGGCCTCCCGTCTTTCCGGTGGCGATGGCAAGCCTGCGTTCGACCTCGCGGCTGCTGCCCAGCACGGTCGGACACAGGCGCGAGCCGCCGTCTACGTCTATCTCGGCGCCGTTCACATAAGCTGCCTCTTCGCCACACAGGAACGCCACGACGGCCGCGATTTCATCGACGGTGCCGGGGCGGCGCGCCGGCGTCATGCTCATGGTGTAATCGACGATGGCACGCGGCAGCCGGGCCACCGCGGGAGTAGCGATCAATCCGGGCAGGACGGCGTTGCAGGTGATGCCGCTGGCGGCGTATTCGAGAGTCACGTTGCGCGTAAGTCCCAGCAGGCCGGACTTGGACGCCGAATAGCCTGCCTGCCGATACAGGCCGCCGCGCGCGGCAGCGGAGGAAATGTTGACGATTCGGCCCCAGCCACGTGCAGTCATCCCGGGCAGCACTGCCCGGATCAGATTGAACGGTCCGGTGAGATTCACCCCGATTTCGCCCGCCCACTGCGCATCCTCCATGCGGTCCAGCGGCGCGATGGTGGCGGTCAGCCCCGCATTATTGATCAGGCAGTCGATCACGCCGAAGCGGGCCTCGGCAGCCGCGACGGCTTCGCGAACCTGGGCAAAGTTGGCCACGTCCGCGCGCAGCGTCAGCGTCTGCACACCAGTACCGGCAAGGGTACTGGCCGTCTCGTCGACCGTATCGCTGACATCCATCAGCACAAGCTGCGCGCCTTCTGCGGCCAGCCGCCGTGAAATCGCGCTGCCAATACCGCCGCCGGCTCCCGTCACCAGAGCGACTTTTCCCTGGAACCGCATGGCTACATCAGGCCGACGGTCATGCCACCGTCGACCACAAGGTTGTTGCCGGTGACATAGGCACCGGCGTCCGAGCACAGATAAGTCACGGCATAGCCGATCTCCTCCACCTTGCCGAGCCGCCCAAGCGCAGTCTTGTCGAGTATCTTGCTGCGCGTCTGCTCGTCGAAGGCGTCAGCAAGCTTGGTTGGGAACACGCCGGGAAGTATGGTATTGGCCCGGATGTTGTCGCGCCCGTATTCCAGCGCGAACGAGCGGCTCATGCCGATCAGTGCGGTCTTCAGAGTCGAATACAGGCTGAGCATGCGGTCAGGATGAAGCGCCGCCACCGAGGCGATGTTGACCATGCTACCGCCGCCGTGGGTCTTCATCAGCTTGGCAGCCTCGGCCGACATGAACCAGTAGCCACGCAGCGACACTTCCACCGTCTTGTCGAACAGGCCGACGTCCGTATCTTCGATCGTGCGCCAGGGGCTCAGCACCGCGTTATTCACCAGGATGTCGAGCCTGCCGTAGCGGTCGCGGATATGACTGTACATGGCGCCGATATCTTCCATGCGGCCGATGTGGCAAGCCTTGCCCTCAGCTTTTAGCCCCTGCTCGCGGAAGCTTGCCGCCACCTGTTCGCACTGGTCCTGTTTTCGGCTGCTGATGATGACCTGCGCGCCCTGTTCGGCCAGCACGCGGGCGGTACCTTCGCCGATGCCCATCGTCGAGCCGGTCACCAGCGCGACCTTTCCGGTCAGGTCAAAGGGATTTTTTTTCTGCATCGTGGATTCCTTGTGATGGTGGATTCGCGACCGCGTCGCTCATGCCGACCTGTGCGCGCAGGTCGGGGTCGCAAGCGCGCTGCGCGGCCTTCTTGTATGAGAACTGCCGGCAGGCCTGGCCGGGCTGCATCTGCGCGTGCCCGTCGATCAGGAAAAACAGCGGGCCCCCTTTGAGCTGGGCCCGGTTCGACGCGGCGCAGTGCGTGCAATAGGTAGGGGCGTTGTGCCGGTTGAAATTAATGTTGTGCGGCGACGCCATCTTTGCCGCCAACGGTTCGCCGTAATGGAACATGTCGCGCCACATTTCACCGCGCAGCAGGCGCCCGCCGCTGCCGCACGGGTCAAGCCTGAAGACGAAGCGGTCGTCTTCTTCATGGATGGTGAAGTCGGCACAGTGGTAGTTCCAGGTGCGCGCGATCTCCTTCACCAGTTCCGCGTCGCCCATCGCCTCGTAACGCGGAAAACCCGCGACGAACGCCGGCTCGTAGGTCTGGGCCAGCAGTTCATCAAGATAGTCCGGGCCGCCGAGCTCAAGCGCAACGTTATAAAAATATTCCAGGCAAACAACGCCGAAGTCGTGCCACGGCTTCCAGTCCTTGCGCTGCCCGCGCAACAGGTGCTCGACATCGGTGTTGCCCGAATCCAGAGCATGTTCGACACGCTGCACCTGTGTCCTGGCCAGCTCTGCCAGTTCATCCGCCGAGAACAGCGGCTCCTTGTCCTGCTTGCGAATGCGCATCCGGCAGTGCCCGTCGTCACCCTTTTCAGTGGTCCACACTGGCGCGTCCAGCTCCTCGTTCAACGCATGCTGGCATGACTTGCACAGCTGGCAAAATCCGGAAACACCGTCGCTCCAGCCGGCATACCAGGCAGGATGCTTTGTGGTGGCGCCCTGCCGCTCTAGCCTGCCTCCGCTGCCGCAGGGAGAGAGGTTGACCACCAACTCTTCAGCCGTTTCTGTCATGTCGAGCCTGGCCCCTGACTGATGCTTGTACACCGCGATGAGATCGGCGATGGCGGCCTTCTCTTCACCTGCGCGGAACTGACGCACCCAGGTGCTCATCAGGCGGGCGCCGATGCGGCGCAGGGCGTCGCGGGTTTTTTCCTCGCCAAAGTCCTGCCGCAGCTTGCCGACCTTGCGCGCCAGGGTATGCGCGGACAGCGCGTCCAGACCTGCTTGACCCTGTTCCATTTGACCAAGCAGTTCCCGCACCCTGACTAAATCGCCTGCCGCCAGCGCCTCGATCGCGTGTTCCTCGAACGGCCGCGCGATCTCGGCCAGTTGTGCATCAGTGAATTGCCTTGCCATGGACGGCTCCTGCAACAGGTGAAAGGGCGACTGCGGCACTAAACCCAAGCCGCCCGCAGGTCGGCGCGGCCGCGCTACTGCCCGTGCCGGGCGACATCGACCTTGGAGTAAATCTCTTTCCAGTACAGGTCGCCGAGCTGCTCCATGCTGGTGACCGGCTGCACCAGCTTGACCCATTTGCTCAGGATGGGCCGGAAGGTGGCGAGCATTTCTTCACCGCGCTTGACGCCATGCTTTTCGGCGAAATACTTCGAGATCGTACTCATGTCCTGCTCGATGAATGCCTGCGTTTTCTTTACCAGGGCCGGGTCGGCGTCATGCATGCGCACACCCTTCTTCCTGGCTTCCTCGATCAGTTCGTTTTCCTTCTGCTGGTAAATCCAAGGCGTGTATGCGCCGCCTTCGGCCGAGGCGCGCAGAAACGCCTTGCGGTCGTCCACGCTCAGGCTCTGCCATGCCTTGGTATTCATGTTGAAGCCGGCAGTCGTGAAGATGCCGCCAGGAACGGCCATGGTGATGTCCTTGATGGCTTCCATCAAACCGAAATTGTGGATCTCAGGCGTGGAAAGGATAATGCAATCGACCACGCCCTGGCTCAGGGCCTCGCGCATTTCATTGGCACTCATGGTAATAGGCGTTGCGCCCACTGCCGTTGCCCAGCGCGACCAGTTGGCGGCGCCTGCGCGCAGCCGCTTGCCCTTAAGGTCAGCTTCGCTCTTGACCGGCTTGGTGCAGATCAAACCATAGGACGAACCGCCGATATGGCCGGTGTAGACCGAGTTCTGTTTGGCGAACTCCTGATGGCATTCGGGGCAGTTGAAGAAGATGAATTCGCTAATCGCGCCGACGAAGGCGGAAGCCTCCTTGCCGCGCACCTCATCCCCCATCAGGCGCAGCATCATTGACGCTTCGCTGACGAGGTTGGTGTGTGGATACTCTGCAGGAAAATAAGGCGTAAGCAGAAAGCCGATGTCGGCGATTCCATCACGCACCCCGGCCGACGTTTCAGCCATGTTCAGCAGGGTCATTGGATATACGCGCACCGAATGCCTGCCGTTCGTGTACTGCTTGACGCGCTTGGCATACTCCTGGCCCATCTTTTCGTTGTATGAGCCAGGTGGCTGGCCGATCGCATACTTGAAGTCCTTCGCTGCAGCGGTGCCCGCCAGGAAGCCGGTTGCGCACAACATCACTGTGACGGCAAGCCGGGCAATGCCTTGCATGGTTTTCATCCGTGTCTCCTCGTGTTGAACTGCGTGATCTTGTCCTGTGGATCGATGACGATAATGCGGGCGGACGTAGCAAAGGCCGCCCGCTTCGCGTGTCAGGGAGCTGTCTGCATGCCGTGCTTGGTGACGTCGACCTTGGAATAGATTTCATCCCAGTACAACTGACCCAGCTGATCCTGGCTCGTGACCGGCTGCACCAGCTTCACCCATTTCTGCAGAATCGGACGGAAGGTCGTGATCATCTGTTCACCACGTTTGACGCCGTGCTTGTCCGCGAAATACTTGGAGATGGTGCCCATGTCTTGCTCGATGAAAGCCTGCGTTTTCTTTACAAGCGCCGGGTCGGCATCATGCAGGCGCACCCCTTTCTTCTTTGCCTCGGCAAGAATCTCGCCCTCTTTCTGCTGATAGATCCATGGGGTATAAGCGCCGCCCTCGGCGGCTGCCCGCAGGAAGGCCTTGCGGTCATCGACGCTCAGGCTGCGCCATGCGTTAGTATTCATGTTGAAGCCGGCGGTGCTGAAAATTCCACCAGGAACTGCCATCGTGATATCGGTGACAGCCTCCATCAGGCCGAAGTTGTGGATCTCAGGCGTGGAAAGGATAATGCAATCGACCACGCCCTGGCTCAGCGCCTCGCGCATTTCGTTCGCGCTCATGGTGATTGGCGAGGCGCCCACCGCCGTCGACCAGCGAGACCAGTTCGCTGCACCCGAGCGCAGACGTTTGCCTTTCAGGTCCGCCTCATTCTTGACTGGCTTGTTGCAGATCAGACCGTAGGATGAGCCGCCCACATGGCCGGTATAGACCGAATTTTGCTTGGCGAACTCTTGGTGACATTCAACACAATTAAAGAAGGTAAACTCGGTCAGCGCGCCGACGAACGCCGAAGCTTCCTTGCCACGTACCTCGTCTCCCATCAGCCGCAGCATCATTGAGGCTTCGTTGACCAGGTTCGCATGGGGATACTCGGCAGGAAAATAAGGTGTGAGCAAAAATCCGATGTCCGCAATGCCATCGCGCAGGCCGGCCGAGGTTTCAGCCATGTTCAATAATGTCATTGGAAAAACCCGGACGGTATGCCGACCCTGAGTGTAGGCCTTGACCCGTTTGGCGTAGTCCTCTGCCATGACCACGTTATAAGACCCTGGCGGGAAGCCAATCGCGTATTTGAATTGCTTCGCTGAGGCAGTGCTTCCGAAGGCTGCAGCACCACACAGCAGGACCGAAAGAATGTATTTGGTAACTCGCCTTGCAAACGTCATTGTTGTCTCCTCAGGGTATACGTATAGGAGTGTTCAGCGCGCCATCACTTGCGGCAGCCACATGATGATCTGTGGATAGATCATCATGAACGCGAGTACGATGAAATCCATGACCAGGAACCAGGTGATGCCGCGAAACAGTCGTGCCGTCGTAATCAGGTTACCAACCACGCCCTTGATGACGAACACGTTCATGCCGATCGGCGGCGTGATCATGCCAATCTCAAGCAGCTTGGTAAGTACCACGCCGAACCAGATCAGGCTCAGATCAGCGGCACCGATGATGGGCAGCACGATAGGCAAGGTCAGCAACATTGCGCCAATCGGCTCGAGGAACATGCCGAGCAGCACATAGACCAATACGATTGAAAACAGGATGGCCGCAGTGCTGGCGTTGGTGTCGATGACCAGGGAGGACAAGTACTCTCCCGCTCCCGACAGCGCGAGGAAGCGCACCAGCAGGCTGGCGCCGACTGCAATGATCAGCAGCGCACCGGTGGTCAGTAGCGTCTCGACCACCGCGTCACGAAATACCTGCCAGGTAAGCGACCCCTTGATCAGCGCGACAACGCAGGCCATGAATGCGCCTACGGCACCTGCCTCGGTCGGCGTGAAGATGCCGCTGAACAGGCCGCCGAAGATGCCTGCCATGATCAAGATGACGGGCCAGGTTTCTTTCAGCGCCGCGATTTTTTCGCCAGTCGAAGACTTTTCTTCCACGCTTGGCGCCAATGCGGGATTGAGCTTAACCCGGATCAGGATGATGACGATGTAACTGAGGGCGGTGAGCAGGCCGGCGCTGACGCCACCGAGAAAAAGATTCGTTACCGGCACCTGGGCCACGATCCCGTACAGGATCATGATGATCGACGGCGGAATAAGCGCACCGATAGTGCCTGCCGCAGCAACCGTGCCGGTGGCAAGCTCCGCGTCGTAGCGCGCGCGGATCATCTCGGGCACAGCAATGCGGCCCATTGCCGCCGAACAGGCAACCGACGAGCCGCACACCGCCGCAAAGCCAGATGCGCCGAACACCGCCGCGATGGCAAGTCCTCCCGGCACGCCGGACAGCCACATGCGCGCGGCGCGGAACAGGCCGTACGTCAGCTTTGCGTGGTAGCAGACGAATCCCATCAGCAAAAACATCGGTACCGAACTAAGAACCCAGTTCGATGCGAACTGGTAAGGAATGACGCCAAGTGCGCCCCATGCCACGCTCCAGCCCATCAGTGCCCATAGCCCGACAAAGGAAACCGCAATCAGCGAAATCCCGATCGGCACCCGTATGGCAATCAGGGCAACCAATGCGCCAAGCCCAAATAATCCGACTTGCACTTCTGTCATGTCTGTCTCCTGTCCGTCAGTCAGCTGCCACTTCGGCAGGAGTGGCGCGTTGCGTATCGAGTCCTGATTCGTGCGCGAAAAGGTAGGCAAAGAACTTATGGGCGAGGATCAGGAAGATCAGGCCGAAGCCAATGGGCAGGATGAAATAAGTTGGCCACAGGACGATGCTGGCTTCTCCCTGCACGATGGAGGCGCCGATCTGTTTCTTGGACATGGCTTCGCCCCAGGTCCGCACGGTCAGCATTCCGAAAATCACTGCTGAAAGCAGATAAGACCACCCGGTCAGGTGGTTCTGGATCCAGGCGGGCATGCGCTCGGTCACCACCTCGACCGAAATGTGCGCCCCCTTCTGCTCTGCGAAAGCCAGCGGCACAAAAGCCGCGATCACCATGTAGTAGTAGGAGACGATGGCGATCGTGCCGGGCAGCGGCAGGTCGAACAAGTAGCGAAGCACGACATCCAATGTGATATGAATCATCATTAACGCAATGCCCAGCGCGCCAATCACTGTTGCAAGGTCCGTTATCCTGGACAGGAGCCTGCCGATCTTCTGCATCATGCGCTCCCCGTTTTAGCTCTTGGTACGGCTGCGTGATGGATCGCCGGCTCTGCCGCAGCGATCCGCTGTGTGGAAGTTTTCATTAGTCTTTCTCCTGTCTCCGTTTAGGTTTCAGCGTCTGATACTTCCTTATCTGCTTGCCGATAGCGATAACCGCCGCTAGCCTCAGATGTCCTAAGCAGGTTGCGCAGGCCCGGGTTCTTTCTGACGACTCATCTGATCGCGCAGCTGGTACTTCAACACCTTGCCGGTGGGATTGCGCGGCAGCGCGCTAACAAGACGGAGCACCCGCGGCACCTTGTAGCGCGCCAGCCTGCCACTGGAAAATGCCTGCAGTTCTTCCAGTTCAAGCTTCGCGCCCGGCTTTAACGCCACCACTGCGACCACGGTCTCGCCCCACTTTTCGTCCGGCTGCCCGATGACTGCAACTTCGGCTATAGCCGGATGCTCGTACAGCACGCTCTCGACTTCGGCCGGATAGACGTTTTCGCCACCGGTAATTACCATGTCCTTGACCCGATCGCAGATGGTGTAAAAGCCGTCCTCGTCCATATAGCCAATGTCGCCAGTGCGGAACCAGCCTTCATCGTCGATCGCGTCGCGGGTGGCTTCGGGGCGATTCCAGTAGCCGAGCGTCACATTCATGCCGCGTACGCATACCTCGCCCCTGACATGCGGTTCGGTAATGGGTTTGCCCGCGGCGTCGATCAGACGGATGCGTGTGAGAATCGGCGGCTTGCCAACTGATCCCATCTTTTCCCAGCACCATTCCGGCGTGAGGAAGCTGGCCATGGCCGCAGTCTCGGTCAGGCCGTATCCCTGGTTGACCGCGATGCCGCGCTCGTTGAATAGCCGCAGCAGGGTTTCCGGGCAGGGCGCCCCTCCAACCGTGAAGGAACGCACCGACGACATGTCGGCCTCGTTGAAGTCCGGATGCTGGCTGATGAACAGCAGCATCGCCGGCACCGCAAACATCAGGTTGACCTTGTACCGAGCCACATCTGCGATGACTCTGGCCGGGTCGAAGGTTGGGTGCAGAATGACATGGACACCCTTAAGCACGCACGTCAAGGTCAAGACGTTCAGACCGCCGACATGGAACAGTGGCGCACAGGTGAGCAGTACGTCACTGCTCATGATGTCGAGGGAGAGCAGTTCATTGACGTTGTTCCACCAGATGTTTCCGCAGGTCATCATCGACCCCTTCGGACGGCCAGTTGTACCGGAGGTGTACATAAGGATGGCAACGTCATCATCGGCCAGCTCGACCGCTTCGCGTAAGGGCTCTACCTCTTTTATGGCGAGTCTGATGTCCGGCCAGGCTGAGGCTTCGCTGCCGAACCCGTAAAAACACTCGCATTTAAGCGTTTGGCGCACCGGATCGATGACTGCTTGGTGGTCGGGCCCAACGACGAGGGTATGCACGCCAGCGTCATTAATGATGAATTCAAGTTCGGCGCTGGTAAGCCTGAAGTTAAGCGGCACAAAGATCGCGCCGAGGCGGGATGTCGCAAACAGGGTTACCAGGAACAGCGGATGGTTAAATGCCAGGAATCCGACCCGATCGCCGCGGCCGACGCCACCCTGGCGCAGTACTGCAGCCAGCCGGTCGATCTCATCAACGAATTCGCCATAGGTCCACGTCCGCTCCTGAAAGGTCAGGGCCTTGCGTTGCGGAGCGCGGTCCGCCCTCTCAGTGATCCATTGGCCAAGCGCTATGGCGGGTCTCACTTGCATGCTCGTCTCCAGTGTGGTGCAGCATCGCGGGTTATGGTGCCGCTTATGTGTTGATGTCGTGAAAAGACAGGTTACCGACGCTTACGCGCGATTGTCTTGCGTAAACGTGCTAAGTGCGTTACATGGACGCCGCCATTTGCCAAGTAATAAACGTATGACACAAGCAGGATAGAGGTTGCTCGCTTACATTCGGCCTTTGGGTGCGGCTTTAGGCCGCTGGCCTCTATGGAATTCGCTGACGACTA
>NZ_VFAH01000021.1 GCF_008929045.1 Noviherbaspirillum aerium
GGCGACGGGTCGGTTTTACTTCAGCACTCTCTTCCATGATGTACACGTGTCCATTTCGTTCGTTAGTGGACACGATCCTCGCCGATCAGCGCGTTTCGTTTCAAGGTGCCTTCGCCGAGCGCTTACGGTAATTCGGCCGCCCCTTGCGGCCCTTCGATATCGTCTCTGTTGCCAAAGTAGTCTCCGCCAAATAGTAGTGGGCACTACTTGGGCGTCTTCAGCAAATTGCGTCCCTACGTCGTTGCCGTCACGCTTACTGCTGGTGCATGACTGGCCACAGGATGCAATTGCTCAAGCGGTACCCTACGGCGTCTATGAAGACTCCTCAAACAGAGGCTGTATGTATATCGGGGTCTGCTTCGACGCACCTCGCTTTGCTGTCGATGCCATTACCGACTGGTGGTTTGGTAATGGGCAAAAGCGCTATCGCGATGCTCATCGGTTGCTGATTCTGGCTGACGCGGGTGGGTCTAATAGTTGTCGGTCCAGGGTATGGAAAGCACAATTGCAGGAATTGAGTGATATCTCCGAGCTCTGCATCACGGTATGCCACTACCCGCCAGGCTGTTCGAAATGGAATCCCATTGAACATCGTCTGTTCAGCCATATCAGCATCAACTGGGCAGGCATCCCGTTACGCTCGTTCGATACGATGCTTCGATATATCGAGGGAACCGAGACTGAAAAAGGATTGCAAGTGAAGGCGTACTTGAAACGCGGCGGTAATGAGACAGGCGAACGTGTCTCTAATGAGGAGATGGCAAGGTTAAGCACTACTCCCCATGACGTTTGCTCGGCATGGAGTTATACAATCCATCTTCGCCCTTGCACGATCGATGAATACGACCAGGTTGTTTACTGCTGAGCCCTAATCTGAACAAATCACCAGGTTGTTGTAGGACAAGCCGAAATAGCGACGCACCAGGGCGATCGTATCGGAGAAGGTTGCGACCTGCTTTTCATACCAGGCCGCCGTGCGGATAGCGACCAAGCCTTGTTCGAACAATGGCTTGGCCAGCAATGTCACCACCGAGTACAGGGCCAGTATCGGCGGGGTAGTACGGGAAATCGCCGGGGACGACCACTGTCGCTGCCTTTCCATGCCCAGGTGTGCACGCGTTTCTTAAAACGTTACCTCAACCTGCCAGCGCCGCACGAACCAGCCGAGAATTTGGGACGGCGTCATATCCTGGTCGGTGCACAGCAATGCCTGTGGCGGGTAATTGGAAGCTTCGTCAGATGCTTACACATCAACGGACCGGTTGCTCTATGAGCATCTCGCGCACGCACGGAAAAGCCGGCCGAAAAAAGCGCGGTCGCCCGCGCTGAAGTACCTTGATGATCAATCAATGGGATGACGGCGTCAGAACAAATGACGCACGCCGACGTTGAACGCGCGGTCGCCCGTGCCCTGGCTAGAGCCGTTGCCGACGGTGTAGAAGCGCACCGAGTCAACTGGCGCGTCGTTCTTGATACGCGCGACCGACGCATACAGATCGGTGCGCTTGGAGAGGCGATGCGAGATACCGAGTGCCAGCTGACGCGCGTCGCCATCAGCGGCACTGCGGTCATCCTTGTGAGTATAGGACACGAGCAGACTGTTGGCCCCGAACGGTACGGTGGCGCCGATGATCAGGTCACGGGTATCCGTATCGGCGATCGGGCGGCCGTTGATGATCACGAGGCCCTTGTTCGCTTGCATACCCAGATGTGCCTTGGCGACCTTGAAGTCGTAGGTGCCGCCGATCATCGCGCTGCGGCCGTCGTCGGTGCCGTCGGCGTTGTTGTTACGGTGGTAGCCGAACCGGACATCCACAGGTCCGCTCTTGTAGCCCAGCATTGCACCCATGTTGCGGTTGGCGCTGCTGTCGCCCGGGGTTTCGCCGAAGCCGTACGCCACCTCTGCGACCAGGGGGCCGGTTCCGACTGCGGCAACCTTGACGGTGTTGTTCATGCGAATGCCGCCTTCAGCAAGCATGTTGTTGCCGGACCCGGCCATGCTCGCACCGCCGAAGGGGTCAATTGCATTGACGGTGTTGAACAACGGGGTGTACTGACGGCCGAGCATCACGTTGCCGACACCGTTTTGCTGCAGACCGACCCATGCCTGACGGCCGAAGAGCGCGCCCTGTCCCGAGACGCCGGTGTCGATGTTGAATCCCATTTCGAGTACGAAGGTGGCTGCCAGGCCGCCACCAAGGTCTTCCACACCGCGGAAGCCGAGACGCGACCCGGCGGCAATGCCGCTGCCCAACAGCGTAACGCTGTCGGTTACGCCGCCGCGTTCATGCACGATGCCAGCGTCCACCAGGCCGTAAATCGACACGTTGGTCTGCGCGATCGCGCTGCCGGCCAGTGTACTGGCTCCCAATAGCAAAAGTAGTGCCTTTTTCACCGCATCTCCTTGAATTGTCTGCTCCTGTTATGGTCGCCCTTATTCAATGCTAGGCGACCTCTGTTCGGCAATGCGCGCACTGCCGGGCGCGGATCGCGGCACGCGATCCTCCGCTGCGTAAAGTTTCTACTGAAGCCATGCATCCAACAAGCCACGGAGTGGAATAGCAGTTATTCCGTTGCAGAACAGGTCCTGCGATGCGTGCGAACAGCGCACCGTACGCTGCCGGAGATCGGACGTGTCAGAAGATGGCGACGGTACCGGGCCGCCATCACAGTTCGTACCTGATCGTCGATCTCGGCCGCAATGCGCGCATGGCGGTGCGCTATTGCGCTTCGATATTGGCGCGCTTTAGTACCTTGCTCCAGCGTTGTTTCTCCGCCTGGATGTAGCTAGTCGCCTCGTCCACGCTGCCTGTCTGCGGATAGGTCGCGAAGTCCTTGAGGCGTGCAGTGATCTCGGGCAGTGCAAGCACCTGGTTCACGTCGGCATTGATCTTTCCCGTCACCGCCTTCGGCATGCCGGCCGGACCCATCATTGCAAACCACCCGTGCATCACCATGCCCGCTGTGGATGACTTTGCTAGCGTCGTGCCCTCCAGTCCATCCGGCACCTTATCGGAGAACACCGTCAGCAGCCGCACGCGGTTACTGCGGATCATGGGCATCAGGGGCGCCAGTCCGTCTATGTAATACTGGATGTCGCCGGCGAGGACGCCCTTGAGGCCGTTGGCTGCACTGCCCATGTTGGCGAGGAATATCTTCGCACCCGCCTCTTGGCCGAGTAGCTCCGCCGACAGGTGTGCCATCGTGGCATGCCCGGGATGGCCCATTGCGAGCTTGTCGGGATTCTGACGCGACGCTTCGATCAGTTCCGCGAGGTCCTTCTCCCTGGATTGGACGGAGGCGACGATCGCCATGGGCGTATAACCGATCACCGCTATTGGAGTGAAATCCTTTTCGACGTCGTACTTTGCCGCGCGGTAGACATAGGGCGTGACTACAGCGGCCGATGTGTGGGTGAGCGTGAGCGTGTGGCCGTCGGGTGCAGCCGACGCCGTGGCCCGCATCGCGATCAGCCCCCCGGCGCCGGGGCGATTTTCGATCACCACCGGATGTCCCCAGATGGGCGACAGCTTGTTGGCCAGGAGACGCGCCACGATGTCCCCGGACGAGCCAGGCGCAGTGGGCACGATCAGTTTGACGGTCTCGGTCGGCCATGCGTGCGCCGGCTTGCCGCTCTGGGCGGATGTAAGGTCCGGTGCCGCGGTGGCGGCCAGCATGACGGCCCCCGCAGCCAGCCAGGACCGTTTCAGGCCTTTGAGTCTTTGTATGGAATGTGCCAGCATGGTGGTGTCTCCTCCGTTGATGATGCGTTAGTGTTGACCTGTTGACCGGCCGTCGGGCTCCGCCCGTATCGAGGGCGTCCCGGCCTAACCCGGCACGGCGTTCTGTCCCGCTGTCTCGCTCGCGTGTGCAGTCATCCGTGTCAATCCCGGACCAGGAGCACGATCTTTCCCACGTGGGTGCCGCTTTCCATTAGCCGATGCGCAGCGGCAGCCTCCTCGAGAGGGAAGCAGGCATGGACCACTTGCTTGATCGCTCCTGCTTCCAGAAGCGGCCAGACATGGCGGCGGAGGCTGACGGCAATTGCCGCCTTGACCGGGGCGGCGCGCGCACGCAGCATCGAGCCGGAGACCGTCAGCCGGCGGCGCATGAGTTGCGCGAGATCGATGCTGCCGGCCGGGCCGCCCAGCATCGAGATCAGCACGACGCGGCCATCATCGGCCAAGCAGTCGACATCACGTTGGAGATAGTCGCCGCCGACCATGTCGAGGATCACGTCCACGCCGCTCCCGCCGGTGCCCTCTCTCACCACCTGCCCGAAATCCTCGGTGCGGTAATTGATTCCGCGCACCGCGCCGAGTGCTTCGCATGCGCGACATTTCTCGTCGCTGCTGGCCGTCGCCCACACGCGGCTGCCGAGCGCCGTGGCGATCTGTATGGCGGCCACGCCAATACCCGATGCGCCGCCATGTACGAGCAGCGTCTCTCCGCGCTTCAGGTGCGCGCGGTCGTAGACGTTGCTCCATACCGTAAAGAAGGTCTCGGGAAGGGACGCGGCCTCGGCCATCGACAGGCCTTCCGGAACCGGCAGGCACTGACCCAGCGGCACGGTGCAGTATTCGGCGTAGCCGCCTCCCGGCAGCAGCGCGCAGACGGCGTCTCCCGGCGCGAACCGGCTACCGGCGAGGTCGCCGGCGACTATGGTGCCCGCCACTTCCAGCCCGGGGATGTCGGTCACGCCCGGAGGGGGCATATGCTTGCCCATGCGTTGCGAGAGGTCCGGCCGGTTGATGCCCGCCGCATGCACCCTGATCAGCACCTCGCCCCGTGCGCACGTGGGCACCGGCCGTACGCATGGCCGGAGCACGTCGGGAGGACCGGATGCTTTGATCTCGATCGCTTTCATCGCGTCCGCACAAGGCAGGTCCTGCGCTGCGGTCACAGCCCACCCCGCGCATCCAGCAGGGCGCCGGTCACGTAGGATGCGGCCGGGGAAGCCAGCCACAGAACGGTTTGCGCCATCTCTTCAGCAGTACCCATCCTCCCCATTGGAATCGCCGCCACCATCTGCGCCAGCAGTTGCGGCGGGCGGTCGCGCTGGATCTCGGTATCGATCAGGCCCGGGCGTACCGCATTGACGCGGATGCCTTCCCGCGCGACTTCCCTGGCCAGCCCGATGGTCATCGTGTCCATCGCACCCTTGCTGGCCGCGTAGTGGACCCAGGTATGCGCCGAGCCGAGCACTGACGCGGCCGACGACACGTTGACGATCACGCCGCCGGCGCCACCGCGTGCGGTCGACATGCGCCGCACCGCTTCTCGCGCGGCAATGAACGCGCCGGTGACGTTGACCCGCCAGACCTCGGCCAGCGTCTCGGCGCGCACCTCGTCCACCCGCGCGGTGCCGCCGGTGACGCCGGCATTGTTGACCAGCACCGCGATCGAGCCCAGCGCATCGATTTGCGCAAACGCGTCCGTCATCGCCGCCTCGTCGCCGACATCCGCGCAGATTGCCCATGCCTGCCCGCCGGCAGCCTCGATGTCCCGCACTAGCTTCGTGGCCTCGTCGGCCCGACTGCGGTAAGTGATCACGACCGGATAGTGGCGGGCGGCCTGGCGCGCAATCTGCGCGCCAATCCCGCGGCTACCGCCGGTCACCACGAACAGATTTTGCATTGTCCAACTCCTTCTCTGCGCCGTCCGGTCAGACGCTCAGATGCGTCGAGAGCACCGCGTCATTGCCGCGCAGCGAGTCGCTGGTGCCGGTGAAGCAGACCTCGCCCTTGGATAGTACGTAGTGCATGTCGCCCAGGTCCAGCGCCGCCTTCAGGTTTTGCTCAATCAACAGGATCGCCAGTCCCTCGTTCTTCATCTTACGCAGGATCTCGACAATCTCATCGACGATCAGCGGCGCAAGACCCTCGGACGGCTCGTCCAGGATGATGACCGACGGATTGAGCAACAGTGCGCGCGCAATCGACACCATCTGCTGCTCGCCGCCGGAGAGCTGGAAGCCGCGGTTGTTGCGGCGCTCCTTCAGGCGCGGGAACAGTTCATAGATCCGGTCCAGCGTCCAGCGCCCGTCGCGGCCCGGACGCGCCGCGACCGTCAGGTTTTCCTCGACCGATAGGCTCGGGAACACGCCGCGCTCCTGCGGCACGAAGCCCAGGCCCATGCGCGAGATCCGGTGCGACGGCAGTCCATTGATCGGTTTCCCGTCGTATACGACCGTGCCATGGCGCGGCTTCAGGTAGCCCATGATGGACAGTACGGTTGTGGTCTTACCGGCCCCGTTGCGGCCGAGGATCGAGGTGACCTCGCCCGGCTTGACCTGCAGCGAAACGCCGCGCAACACGTGGCTGTCGCCATAGTAGCTGTGTATGTTGTCGACTTCGAGCATTTAGTGTTTCCCCCCAAGATAGACCTCTCGTACGCGCGGATGGCCCTGAATTTCGGCCGGCGAACCGGAGGCCAGCACCTCGCCGTAGTACAGCACCGTGATCCGGTCGGCCAGCGAGAACACCACCTTCATGTCGTGCTCGATCATCAACACGCCGAGATGCTTCGGCAAGCCGCGCACAAGATCGATCATGCGGTCGGTCTCGGCCGGCGACATGCCCGACGTCGGCTCATCCAGCAGCAGCAGTGTCGGCTCGGCCGCCAGCGCAATTGCCACCTCCAGCTGGCGTTGCTCACCGTAGGACAGCGCCGACACTGCACGGTCGTAACTGCCGACCAGTTGCACCTGCTCGAGGATCTGGTCAGCACGCTCCCACTGTTTGCCCCGCGATGCGACACTTCGGATCGCCTCGTACCAGCCACCCTGCTTGGCCTGCACCGCCAGCCGCACGTTCTCGCGCACCGACAGCGACAGGAACAGGTTGTTCTTTTGGAAAGTGCGGCCCACGCCCATCTGGCAGATCGCCTCGGGCGCCGCGCCGGTAATATCCGCCCCGTTAAACAGCACCCGACCCGAGGTCGGGCGCAACTGGCCGGTCAACTGGTGCACGAGACTAGTCTTGCCGGCCCCGTTCGGCCCGATGATCACGTGTTTCTGCCCGACCTCGACCGCGAGGTCGACGTCCTTAGTCACGACCAGGCTGCCAAACGCCTTATGCAGCTTTTCCGTCTGGAGTAGTGTCGTCATTTCACTTCTCCTGCCGAGCCATTGGCTCGCGGCGCCGGTGCCGCTCCGCCGAGCGCCCTCGCCACGGCGAACTTGCCCGCCACGAATCCCCATACGCCTTGGCGCAGGAACATCACGCACAGGATGAAGATCACGCCGACCCATAGTGACCAGTACTCGTTGTAGGAACTGATGAAGTTCTTAAGCAGCAGGAAGATCGCTGCCCCAACCGCCGGCCCGATCACCGTGCCGCCACCACCCAGCACCACCATGATCAGCGCATCGCCGGATAGGTGCCAGTGCAGGATGTCGGTGGACACGTAGGCATTGAACAGTGCGTACAGTGCGCCGCCCACGCCGGCGAGGCCCCCGGCGATCGTGAAGGCGATCAGCTTGAAGCGCTGCACCGGGTAGCCGACCGCGCGCATGCGCTGCTCGTTGTCGCGAATGCCGATGAAGATCGATCCCAGCGGCGAACGCACCAGCGCCCACAGGAACGCCAGCACTAGCACGAAGCCGATCGCGACCACTGCATAGCGTGCGGTCGCCGAAGCGCCCAGCGACACGCCGAACAGTTCTGGCGGAGTGAAGCCGATCAGGCCGTCTGTGCCGCCGGTGACGCTGCGCCATTTCAAGGCCGCGGCAAACAGCAGCTGCGAGAACGCCATCGTCAGCATCAGGAACGGGATCCCGGAAACCCTAATGCAGAACACGCCAACAATCGCTGCCAGTAGGGTCGAGGCCGCAATGCCGGCCAGAGCTCCCCACCAGCCTGACAGGCCAAGGTGCACGCCGAGCGCGATGACCGTATAGGTCGCCATCCCGAAGAACGCGGAATGCCCGAACGACATCAGTCCGGTGTAACCGACCAGCAGGTTTAGGCTCATCGCGAAGATTGCGAAGATCAGTATCTCGGAGACGATCCCGAGCACGTAGTCTGAGGCCAGCGGTACGATCGCCAGCACCACGCAAAGCAGGACGAACAGGACCGGTTTATTTGAGAGTTTCATGGTTACCCTTTCGTCAACCCAAACAATCCCTGCGGACGCGCCAGCAGCACCACTACCATCAACAGGTACACCAGGAACAGCGCGTAGTCCGGGAAGTACGCCTTGCCGAACGTGTCGATCAGCCCTACCAGCAGGCCCGCGACCAGCGCCCCACGCAGGCTGCCCATGCCACCAACCACAACCACGATGAACGCCGGGATCAGGATCTCGATATCCATCCCTAGGTAGATGCCCATGATCGGGCTGGCTACGATACCGCCGATGGCCGCCAGCGCCGCGCCCAGCGCGAAGATGCAGCCAAACAGCAGCGGCACGTTAATGCCGATGCCAGACGCGGTTGCCGCATCATCGACGCCGGCGCGCACCATCGCGCCTACCCGGCTACGCTCGAGGAACCACCACAGGCCTGCGGCGACCACACCGCCGAAGAAGACCAGGAACAGCCGATACTTAGGCAGAATCGCGCCGGCCACTTGAAGGCTGCCGTCGAGAATTTCAGGCGGTGCAACGTTGCGGATATCGGCGCCCCACAGGTACTTGGCCAGGTCGCCGAACACGAAAATGAAACCGAAAGTCAGGAGCACTTGGTCGAGGTGTCCGCGGTTGTACAACGGTCGGATGAAAATGCGCTCCATCAGGATAGCGCAGGCAACCGCCGGTACCCAGCCGATGGCCAACGCCAGCCAAAAATTGCCGAACATCTGGACCAGGGTAAAGGCAGTGAACGCGCCGATCATGAAAAACGAGCCGTGGGCGATATTGACCACGTTCATGAGCCCGAAGATCAGCGACAGACCCGCTGACATCATGAACAGCAGAACGCCCAGCGCCAGACTGTTGAGTAATTGGGAAAAGATGAAATCCATAACGACTTTCTATGCGCGTGAGATCGCCCGGCACAGTGTCCGCCGTGCCGGGTCAAGCCTGGAGCGTCAGATTGGCTGCTTGTCCGGCTCCGCCACTTCTTTGATCGAATGCAACACCTTGTTCGTGATGCGGCCGTTGACCTCCGCGACTTCGCGAATATAGATGTTGTGGATCGGGCTCTGAGTGACCGGGTTGAAGCTGAACGGGCCGCGTGGGGCCTCGAACTTCACGCGGCGCATAGCCTCGCGCAGCTTAGCCTTGTCGCTTGCGTTGCCGTCAACCGCTTCCAGTGCAGCATGAATGACCCGTGCGGCGACGTAACCGTACTCGGTGTACACGCTCGGGAACTCCTTGTGCTTAGCCTGGTATTCGGCAACAAACTGCTTGTTGGCTGGGTTGTCCAGCGTGTCCGCATAGTGCAGCGAGTTAATCGCGCCGAGCGCGGCACGGCCCTGTGCGGGTAGCGTGTCGGAGTCGAGCATGAAGCCCGAGCCGGTCAGGCGGCACTTGCCTTTCAGTCCATACTCGTCGTATTGCTTGATGAAGCGCACTGCGTCGGTGCCGGCATAGAAGCTGAAAGTGGCCGGCGCGTTGCTGTTGCGGATGTCGGCCAAATAGGGGCTGAAGTCACTATTACCGAGCGGCGGGTAAATTTCCTTGATAATCTTGCCGCCTTTCTTCGTAAAACCGGCCTTGAACTCGGCCAGCGAGCCACGGCCGCCGGCGAAGTCTGAGGCGGTCAGCAGCACTTCCTTCGCGATATTGTCGTAAAACCATTCACCCATCGCGGAGTGGGTGGTGTAGGTGGTAGTCGAACAGCGGAAGAAGTACGGCAGACCGGTGTAAGACAGGTTCGAAATACCGGCGCCCGAGCACAGCATGAACGCGCCGCTCTGGCGCAGGTATTGCACCGCTGCCATTGCGACGTTGCTGCCTTGGATGCCGGTGATCAGGTCGCACTTGTCCGATTCGACCAGTTTCTTGAGCTTTTGCAGGCCCACCTGCGGGTTGAGCTCATCATCCTCGCGCACGATCTCAATCTTGCGACCGGCGATGGTGTTGCCGATCTGGTCGAAATACATCTGCATGCCGTTCAGGTTGCCATTGCCGAGCGCCGCGTACACCTTCGAATAGGTGTTGAGGGCGCCGATCTTCAACGGCGCCTTCGACTGCGCCAGCACCCCCGGCGCGACGCCAAACAGTGCACCGGCACCGGCCGCGCCAGCGCCCTTGATGAAGTTGCGGCGCGATAGGCCGGGTCCGGTGGTTTTACTTTGCTTGTCCATTGTCTCTTCCTGTTTGGATAAAGTGATGCGTGGCGGTGAGCCGCCCCTGTTTCTACGTGCCCTTGCGGGTGCTCAGTACAACTTCACAATCTGTTTGCCGAGGTTCTTTCCCTCTATGAGTCCGATACAGGCCGCCGGAGCCGACGCGATGCCCTCGCTGACGGTTTCCAGCACCTTCAGTCGCCCGGCACACACCAGGGCCGCAAGCTCCGCGCGGGCCTGGGGCCACAGCGGGCGGTGGTCGTACACGATAAAACCCTGCGCGCGCAGGCGCGACAGCAGCAGAAAGCCGTGGTTGGAAAGGGTCATCGGTTGCTGTCCGTAGCGGGCGATCATCCCGCACAGCGCGATGCGGCCGAACGGCTTCATTAGCGGCAGCACCGCGTCCAGCGTCATGCCATTGACGTTGTCGAAAAAGGCATCGACGCCATTGGGCGCGAGGTGGGCGATAGCCCCTTGTAGCGCTGCAGCATCGGGCGCGCCCCGGTAGTCCACACAAGCGGCTACGCCGAACTCGCGGATTACTGTGTCACACTTCAGACGGCCGCCGGCAATTCCGATCACCCGGCAGCCCCGCTCCCGGGCCAGCTGCACCGCGACGCTGCCCACAGCGCCGGCCGCACCGCTGACCACCACGGTTTCCCCCGGCCGCGGCTCGCAGATCTGGTGCATCCCGTACCAGGCGGTAATCCCGGTCATGCCGATCGCGCCCAGGTAGGTTGACAGGCCGATATCGGCGTCGTTGATCTTGTCCAGGTTGCCGCCGTCGGAAACTGCGAGCTCCTGCCAGCCCAGCGGACCCACCACGGTGTCGCCTACCACCAAGCGCGGGTGGCGCGTGGCGACAATCTTGCCGACCGTCTCCCCGATCATCGCCTCGCCCAACGGGTGTGGGGTCGCATACGATCGGGCGTCGAACATCCGGCCCAGCATGTAAGGGTCGATCGACAGGTATCGGTTGCGCACCAGAACCTGCCCGTCCGCAATGGAGGGCGTCTCCACCGTTTCAACGCGGAAATGCTCGACCGACGGGCGCGACAGGGGGCGGGATGCCAGCACCACCCGCTGGAAACTCTCGGGTACCACGGGAGCCTGGCGCAAGACCTCGCTCATATGTCCATCATCTCTCGGTAGTGCTTGTAGAAGGCGCGGATCAGCACCTCGGTCACCATGTGGTCCTGCTTGTCCACTTCCCGTCCGCCCATCTCGACCACCGCGCGGCGGTGCCCGTAGTGGTGCGCACCCAGTTGCGACTCCGACAGCACTTCGCCATCCTCCATCGCGACGAAACCGGCGGGGCCGTACAGGTTCGCGTGGCGAACGCGCAGCCGAGTCATCTCCTCGTCATCGTCCTCATAGCCGAAGAAGGTCCAGGCCAGCTCAAACGAGCCGGCACCCTTCGGGATCACGTGGCGCATGCCAAAGGTGTTGGCCTGCTGGTGGATCACGCAGCTTGGGAAATGGGTGATCGCGACCACCTTGCCGTCCTCGAATTCCGGGCGTGGAGTCACCGTATCGAGGTCGTGCAGCTCCAGCGCTTCCTTGAAGCGCGCGATTTCCGCGGCCGCCTCCGACTTCTTCTTGCCGACGTTGCGGGAAATCATGATGCTGTGTCCGGACTCGGCCGGGATCGACTCGCTCTGGGTATCGGCGCGCCAAAGGCCGAAGGTAATCAGGAACGAATGCAGCAGCGTCGCGTGGTACGGATCCTTCAGGTTCTCGAAATACAGCTTCCAGTTGCCCGGGATCCGCTGCCGGTTGTAGCCCAGCAGCTTGAGCTTCTTGCCCGGGAACTGGCGGCGCAGGTTCGTGATCACTTCCTCGCCGCAGTACTCGGCGAACGGCAGCGGGTCCGGCGAGAAACTTGCCCAGATCGAACCGCCCTCGACATGCACTGACAGCGCCTTCAACCCGTGCTTGCTGTTGTCGAAGTCGGACGGCATGCCGCCCTTTTTCAGCACGCCGCGCTTCAACGGCACGCCCTGCAGCGAGCCGTCCAGGCCGAAGTTCCATTGGTGGTACGGGCAGGTAAAGGATTCTTCCTTGCCCTTGTTTTTCCAGCACACGCGCGCGCCGCGGTGCGCGCAGCGGTTTTCCCAGACGTGAATCTGGTCATTCTCGCCACGCACCACCACTACTTGGCGCTCGCCGATCCAGCTGCGCTTGAACGAGCCCTTTTCCGGGATCTCGCATTCCAGCGCCACGTAGTTCCAAGTGCGCCCGTAGAAGAAAGTATCCAGCTCGCGCTGGTAGATATCAGGGTCGGTATAGACCCAGAACGGCACGCGGGTCCAGCCTTCCTGCGGCCACTCACGCTTGGCGACGCGAAGCGCGGCCAAGGATACTGTCTGTTCCATATTGTCTCCTGTGTTAGACCGGCACGATTAGCGAACGGTGGACGTGGTGGTTGTCGTAGACCGCCAGCCGCTGCCTGAACTTGAGCCGCTCGCCGTCGCGCACCAGCACGTCGAGGTACTGGCCAACCAAAAACAGCGTCGGGTCGGCGTCCGACATCGCTTCAGTCAGCATGAAGTTCGCGCGCACGTGGACTGCGCCGTCATCGATCGCGGTGATCCGGATCCCGCTGATGAAATGGCGCCAAGTCCGGGGCACGTAGACCTGGGTTTCGCGCAGCGCGATCACCCGGTCACGCACCATGCCGATGCCGTCGCAGTAGATCGCCGCCTGCGGCAGGTTCTCCGAGTAGTTCTCGCGCGACACGACCTGGTAGACGCAATCGTCGATGAAGTAGTCGGGAAAGCGCTCGACCTCGTCTTGGTCGAGCAGGTCTGCCACCTCATCGTACAGCCGACGGATTTCCTGCTCCAACGCGGCGGTCTCGACGCTGGGCGCCACCGGCGCGACGATCAGTTCGATGCGGTTGTTCATCGGCTTACTCCGCGACCGTCGCTAGGTTGGTCTGGATCCCATAGTCGGTGCCCAGTTTGAGGATCGGCGACTTCATCGTCTCCTGCCACAGCAGCGACTCGTTGGCGATGTGGAGCGGATGGTCCTGGATCGTCAGCGCCATGAAGCCCTGCTCGCGCGAGGCGTGGTTGTGGATCGACCAGCCGGGGGCGGAGAAGTGCAGGTCGCCTTCCTGCCATTCGATCTTCTGGCCATTGACCGCGCTCTTGCCGTGCCCCCACATGATGTAGTTGATCGCCGCCGACGTGTGGCGGTGCGGCTTGTCGACTTTACCGGGTGGCAGCTTGGCGATCGTCGCGAAGAAGCTCGGCGATGTGCCGATACGGCGCTCAGTGGCCGGGTTGTACAGCACGTACAGGTGGCGGCCGGTGTAACCGAGGTCCATGCTGTAGACATTGCCCAGGTGCGGCTCGACTTCCTTCCATGGCCAGTGCAGCGCTTTGGAGTCGATCGTGTCGATGTCGACCAGCCATTCGTAGCCCAGCATCTGCGCCCCATCGCTACCGATCGGAATCGGTTTCGACGCTTCGCGCGCGCGGCGCTGGTTGGCCGCCAGCTCACGACCTTCATCGCTCTGGCCCGCGATCTGCGGATTCTCGTTCACATAGTGCACCTCCAGCCGCTCCAGCAGCGGCGCATTGCTGTAGGACAGGCGCACCATCAGGTCCTGGCCGTCATTTCGCACTACCTGCGGCTGCATCGACGGCGTGTTCCAGACGTCATACTTCTCCACGCGGAATTCCTTGTTGCCGGTCTTGACGACGCCGGTGCCGCGGATGCATATGTCGACGCGGCTTGAATTGCGCAGGTCGGGGGTGGTTTCCTCGCCCGGCTTCAACACCATGATGGCTACGTCGATCCCGGGCGCAAAGCACGGCACCGGACCGGTATTCATCGGGTGATTGACCGAGGCAGCGCGGCGGCCGTTGGCCGGCCGTGCGATCGAGGCCAGCCGCTCGACCTCGGCCTCGATGGCCGCGCGCGGGAGTACCACGGTCTGCCAGAACGCCTGTTCACGCGGCGACTGGTAGCTTATATCTACGAGGGTGATGCCATTGTCCATTGCTGTCTCCATCGGTTGTGTGGGGGGCGGGTCGCCCAAGATTACTTGTCGGTCCAGCGGACCGGTGCTTTGGCCACCAGCGGTATTGGCTCGCCGATGCCACGTTCGTTTGCCCGGCGGTAGGCCAGCGCGGCGACCGTCAGGTCGGAAATGCCCATACCCATCGACTTAAACAGCGTGATGTCGCAGCCAGCCGGCGCTTTTTCACCATTGGCAATTATCTTGCCCAACGGGCGCACGCGGTCCCAGTTGCCGGCGCCGGCTCCCTTGTCGAAGTACTCGATCAGCTCGCGCGAAGCCTTCTTCGCATTTGGCACGTCGTCGACGCCGATGAAACCCACACGCTCGAACACTTCCTGCTCGAACTCGGCGCTGTGCGGCAAGATCGCGCCGACCGCGTTCAGGTGGGCGCCGTGGGCGAGCATCGATGATTTCAGGAACGGCTCGCGGGCGCGGGTTACCGTGGTGACGATCGGTGCGCCCTCGGTCGCCTCTTCCAGCGTCTTCGACTCGATCACCTCGATATCGAACTGCGAGGCTACTTCCTTGCAGAACGCCTGACGTTTTTCGGCGGTCGGGCTCCAAATCCGGATCTGCTTCAGGTTCTGCACCAGGTGCACCGCGGCGACTTGCGCCAGCGCTTGGCGGCCAGTGCCGATCAACGTCATCTCGCGCACGTCCGGGTTCGTCATCCACCTGGTGCCCAGACCCGTCATCGCCGCGGTGCGCATCTGGCCCAGGCAGTTCGCCTCCATCATTGCCAGCAGCCGTCCCTCGTTGGCGTCGAACAGGATGAACAGCGCTTTGGCACCCTGCGGCGTGTTGATCCAGTTCTTGAAACCGCAGACGCCTGCGCCCAGCATGACCGAGCCCAGCGAATGCAGCGACGACGCGTCATGGAAATTGGCCAACGCCTTCGGGATGTTGAATGCGGTGTCCTCGCCCAACTCGCGCACGCCGGCCTCCAGCACGCCCAGCGTGTCCTTCAGTGACACCAGCGATGCGACGTCGGCTTCGCTTAGCCAGATCGCAGATTGACTCATAATTACTCCTGTAAAAATTACGATTCGTTGTGGACGGGGTTGCGCAGCACGCCCAAGCCCGTGATCTCGACCTCAAACACGTCGCCGTTGCGCAGGTAGCACGGCGGCTTCTTCGACATACCCACGCCGGCGGGCGTCCCGGTAGCAATGATGTCTCCGGGCAACAACTCAGTGAAGGTGGACAGGTAGGCGATGATCTGCGCGACCGTGAAAATCATGTTGGAGGCGCTGTCGTCCTGCACTACCTCACCGTTCAGTCGTCCGACGACTTGCATCTCGTCCGGGCCGGGCGCTTCGTCGGCGGTGACTAGGCAAGGCCCGAGCGCACCGGAATGCATGAAGTTCTTCCCAGCAGTGGCTTGCGTGGCGTGCTTTTGCCAGTCGCGGATCGAGTTCTCGGCCATGCACATATACCCGGCCACATACTGCATTGCGTCGGCTTCGGTCACGCGCCGCGCGGGACGTCCGATGACGACCGCCAGCTCGGCCTCGTAGTCGAACTGCTCCGACTCAAGCGGGCGCAGCACCGGCTGATCGGGCCCGGCGAACGATGACGCAAAGCGCACGAACACCGACGGGCGAGCCGGGATTGGCATGTTTGCCTCTTTCGCGTGCAGGTGGTAGTTCAGGCCAACGCAGAGGATCTTGTCGGGATTGGTCACCGGGGGCAGCAGCGTCGCATGTTCCAGGGGCACGGCAGATTTGTCTTTGCCGCGCTGCGCCTCCAGTTGTTCGGCCAGCGTCGACAGAGAGCCGAACGTCAGCGCGTCGCGCACGGTGCTAATGTCGGTCGTGGACAGATCGATGATGCTGGCGCCCACCAGCGCGCCGAACGAGGGCGCCGGGTCAACCTTGCGGCGGTCGATATAGCTGACCAGTTTCATGTGAAGTCTCCTGCTTGCGGTGCGGTCGTTCGTATTTTTATTTCGTTCAGTGTGCGCCAGGAGATCGGGTGCGGCAATGCCGGCGCCGGAACAGCACCTGTTCCGAATCCGATCAGGCGGCGGCCTACGCCGGCATGATGTTAAGCAACACCCGGTCGCCGTCAGTTTTAGCCGGGTAGATCCGGATATCAGCGGTCAGCGGTGCGCACATCGCGCGGCCGTTGCGCACGTCAAAGCGCCCCTGGTGCAGCGGGCACTCGATCTCGTGGCCTTCCAGGTAGCCGTCGCAAAGCCGCGCGTTGCCGTGGCTGCACAGGTTGTCGGTCGCATAGATCTGGCTGTCGATCCGGTACAGCGCGATTTCACGGCCGTCCACCGACACGGCCAGCGGCACCTCTTCGTCAATTGCTTCCACTGCGCACACGTCGCGCCATTGTTCGCTCATGTCGGTCTCCTTTGTTATTCGCCATGCGGCCTGCACGGCTATGGTTGCCGCCATCGTGCAAGAAGCGCCGCGGCCGGACAAGGCACCTCACGGAAAAAGAGCTTTTCCGTAACGGAACGGTGGACGCGGCTCGCCGATGTCATAATTGCAGGCGGAGACTGGTGGGCCGGATGCAGGCCTCCCAACAAGAAAAGGACTCAACGTGACACCTTCAACTTGGCATCCCACCACGCGGGCCGCACTCTGGATGGGCGGCGCCCTGCTCTCGTTGGTAGCCATGGCGCTAGCCGCCCGCCACCTTTCGGCAACCCTCTCGGTCTTTCAGATCCTGTTTTTCCGCAGCGTTCTGGGGCTGATGATCATCTCGCTACTGCTGAACAAGTACGGCTGGCACCAGATTAGAACGGCCCACCTCGGCGAGCACCTAATGCGTAACATCAGCCATTTTGGCGGCCAGTACGGCTGGATCTATGGCATCGCCTTCATCCCGATGGCGCAGGTGTTTGCGATCGAGTTCACCGCGCCGGTCTGGTCGGCGCTGCTGGCCGCGGTGATCCTCGGCGAGCGCCTGACCCTGCCGCGCATCGTGTCGGTGGTGCTGGGCTTAACCGGCGTGTTCATCATCGTGCGCCCGGACACCGGTGCCGTGCATCCGGCGGCCCTCGCGGTCCTCATGGGCTCAGTGGCGTTCTCGCTGTCGTACGTGATGACCAAGAAGCTGTCGCCGGTGTCGACGCCGCTGAGCATCCTGTTCTACATGTCGCTGATCCAACTCCCGCTGGGTCTGGTGCCGTCGGTCATGCACTGGGTGACGCCCACGTTGGTGCAGGTCCCGCTAATCTTGCTGGCCGGCAGCATGGGGCTGATCACGCATTACTGCCTGGCGCGGGCGATGAAACTGGCCGATGCAACCGTGGTGATCCCGATGGATTTTCTGCGCCTGCCCTTGATCGCGGTCGTTGGCGCGGCGTTCTACGGTGAGCCGCTGCAGGGACTGCTCTTCGTAGGTGCGGCCTGCATTTTGGGCGGCAATCTCTACAGCATCGTCGCGGAACGCCGCCGGGCAGCCGACAAGGCCACGCAGGCTTAGGCGCGGATCGGGCGTTATGATTGCGACGCGTCGTCAAGGGCCGGTGGCAGCGCCTTCGGACGCGCCGGCAATGTGCGTGGCAACCAGGCTGTGGCCTTGCCCCGCGCCCGTCGTCGAGACGAGATGGGGCCATGAACCTGGTTTACCGCTAGCGCATGCCGGCGAAGCAGTTCTTGAGGAAGTCGACTGCGGTTTGCAGTTTGGCGGAGGTGCCGGTGCGCTGCAGCAGCACCGCGTAGACGGCGCGGTTGTCCGGCAGGTAGTCTGCCAGTATCTCGACCAGAGTGCCACGCTTTAAGTCATCCTCGGCCATCCAGCGCGGGCACATCATGACGCCCAGTCCGGCACGGCAGACGAGCAGGCCGGCTTGGCCGTTGTCGGTCGTGAAGTTACCCTTTACATGAACGTGGCCAATCTCGTCCTCGCGCTTGACCGGCCAGCGCGTATTCAGACTCGAACCGCGGGTGATCAGGCAGCTATGGTTCATCAGGTCTTCCGGGACCAACGGCACGCCATACTGGCGAAGGTAGTCCGGCGACGCGCAAAACGCCCGGCTGTACGGCGCCAGCTTGATGGCGATCATTCCTGGGTCGATGACATCGGCGATGCGCACCGCCACGTCGATGCGTCCCTTGTACAGGTCAAGCTTCTCCATCGAGAAGTTGATGTCGACCGACAGCAGCGGGTTGTCGCGCAAGAACCGGGGCAGTTGCGGCGCGATCACCGCCTGCCCGAGCATCGCGGGCGCGGTCAGCCGCAGGTGGCCGGTCGCGGTATCCTGAATCGACGACATCTCCTCAGCCGCCAAGTCCAGTTCGAGCAGCGCCCGCATTGCGCGCTCGTAGAGCATCTGGCCCACCTCAGTGACCATCAGGTGCCGGGTGTCGCGGTTGAACAGGCGCTGCCCCGCCTTGGCCTCGAACGCGGCCATGCGCTTGCTGACCATCGCGGGCGTGACATCCATGCGCCGGGCGACCTCCGAAAAATTACCAACCTGGACCGTGCGCACAAAAATGCGCAGCGTGGTCAAGTCCTCGAAAATGCTAGCGCTTTGCGCCGTCGCTTCCATGAACTGGGTCATCACGCTGGCCATCTCCTGCTGTCTCCTTCAATCCTTGCGGTGTATCTTTGCATAAATCCTGTTGGGTCGGAGCAAAGTTGTCGGAGGCTGTTGCAATCAGTCGATGCGGGCACCGGACTTTTCGACCGCTGGTTTCCACATCTGCAACTCCTTTTCGATGTAGGCCGCATGCTCTTCCGGGGTGCCCGCCATCGGCTCCGACCCGCGCTCGATCAGGTTCTTGCGCAGCTCCGGCTCCTTCAGCACCTTGATGATCGATGCATTCAGCCGGTCGACGATCGGGCGTGGGGTGCCGGCCGGGGCGTAGATGCCGTCCCAGGCGACGACGTCGAAGCCGGCGATCCCGGACTCGGCGATCGTCGGCAAATCCGGGTGGCTTTCCAGCCGCTTGGCTGACGACACCGCCAGTGGCCGCACGCGGCCGGCCTTGGCCTGCGGCGCGGTATTGGGCATCACGTCCAGCATCATGTCGATGCGCCCGCCCATCAGGTCGGCGAGCGCCTGCGCGCCGCCGCGGTACGGGATGTGCTGGATGTCGAGGCCTGCGGTCTGCTTCAGGATTTCCATCGACAGGTGCGAGGTCGTGCCGTTGCCGGCGGAGGCGAACGTATACTTGCCGGGGTTGGCTTTCACCAGCGCCAGCAGTTCGGCCATCGTTTTCGCGGGAAAGTCGTTACGCACGACCATCATCGCCGCGATCCGGGTCATCTTGGTTACCGGCTGGAAGTCCTTCTGCGGATCATAGCCGATCTGCTTGTACAGCCACTTGTTGATGCCGTGCGTGCCATTGGTACCGTAGAGCAGCGTGTAGCCGTCGGCCGCGCTCTTGGCGACGATCTGCGCCCCCAGGTTGCCACCTGCGCCGGGGCGGTTGTCGATCACGATGTTCTGTCCGAGATCGACCGACACGCGCTGCATCACCAGGCGCGCCAGGGTATCGGCGCCGCCGCCCGGCGGAAAGGGTACCACCAGGCGGATCGGCTTGTCCGGATAAGACTGCGCGAACGCGCCCAGCGGGGCCGCGGCCAGCACGGCGGTCGCGGCGATAGCGGCGATCACGCCACGGCGGGTAGTACTCATCATTGCTTTGCTCCTCTTGGATTGGGGTGACCGGTCTGTGCCGGCCTGTTTTTAATATCGGTTACACGGCCAGGCAGACGTACTTCAACTCCAGGTAGTCGTCGATCCCGTAGTGCGAGCCTTCGCGGCCCAACCCGGATTCCTTGATCCCGCCGAATGGCGCGACCTCGGTCGAGATCAGCCCGGTATTGACGCCGACGATTCCGTACTCGAGGCCTTCGGCGACCCGGTAGATGCGGCTGATGTCGCGCCCGTAGAAGTACGAGGCCAGTCCGAACTCGGTGTCGTTGGCCATCGCGATCGCCTCGGCGTCGGTGGTGAACCGGAACAGCGCGGCGACCGGGCCGAAGGTTTCCTCGTGGGCGATCTTCATGTCCGGGGTGGCGCCGGTGATCACCGCCGGCTCGACGAAATTGCCGCCGAGCGCATGGCGCTGGCCGCCCAGCACCAGCTGGCCGCCCTTTTGTACCGCGTCTTCGACATGCTCCAGCACCTTTGCGACGGAATTGTCGTCGATCAGCGGGCCGATCGTCACGCCCTGCTCCAGGCCGTAACCAACTCGCAACGCCTTGACGCGTTCAACCAGGCGCCGCGCGAATTCGTCGTAGACGCCGTCCTGCACCAGCAGCCGGTTCGCGCAGACGCAGGTCTGGCCGGCATTGCGGTATTTCGACGCGATCGCGCCCTCCACCGCTGCGTCCAGGTCGGCATCGTCGAACACGATGAACGGCGCGTTGCCGCCCAATTCCATCGAGGTCTTCTTGACCGTTTCCGCGCACTGGCGCAGCAGGATCTTGCCAACCTCGGTCGAGCCGGTGAAGGTCAGCTTGCGCACTAGCGGGTTGGACGTCATCTCGCCGCCGATCCCCGAGGCACTGCCGGTCACCACCGAGAACACGCCGGCCGGCACGCCGGCGCGCTCGGCCAGTTCCGCGAGCGCGAACGCCGAATACGGGGTCGCGGTCGCGGGTTTCAGGACCATCGTGCAGCCGGCGGCCAGCGCTGGTCCAGCCTTTCGGGTGATCATCGCCGCCGGGAAGTTCCACGGCGTGATCGCCGCGCAAACCCCGATCGGCTCCTTGGTGACGTGAATGCGCTTATCGGCCTGGTGGCCAGGAATCGTGTCGCCATAGACGCGCCTCGCCTCTTCCGCGAACCACTCGAGAAACGATGCCGCGTAGCCGATTTCGCCGCGCGACTCGGCCAGCGGCTTGCCCTGCTCGAGCGTCATCAGGATTGCCAAGTCTTCTTGGTGCGCCAGCATCAGCTCATACCAGCGGCGCAGGATCGTTCCGCGTTCCTTGGCGGTCTTGGCGCGCCAGGACGGCCAGGCGGCGTTCGCGGCAGCAATTGCGCGGCGGGTCTCGTCGGCACCCATCGCGGGCACGGTGCCGATCGTCTTGCCGGTGGCGGGATTGGTGACGGGGATCGTCTTGCCGCTGTCGGCGGCGCACCATTGGCCGTTGATGTAGCAGGCCTGCCTGAACAGCGTTGGGTCGTGCAGCGGCGGGGCTGCGGTGTCGTTTGCCATCATGTCTCTACTCTTTATCAATGCGGATCAATAGACGGAGGGGCCGTCGCTTTTCGGCGGGGCCGGGGCTTCCTCACCCTTGAAGCGGCGCGCCAGCGCCTCGGCACTTTTAACCAGGAGCGTGGTGTCCACGCCGACCGCGGTGAAGGTGGTGCCCAGTTCGATGTAACGGCGCGCGAGCGCCTCGTCGGCGATCAGGATGCCGGCAGCCTTGCCCGATGCGACGATCCGGCGGATGCCATCCTCGACCGCACGCTGCACATCCGGGTGGCCGGGGTCGCCCAGGTGCCCCATGTCGGCGGCCAGGTCGGACGGGCCGATGAACACGCCGTCGACGCCATCAACCGCGCAGATCGCTTCGATCTCGGCCATCGCCGAAACGGTTTCGACCTGCACCAGCACGCAGATCTGGTCATTGGCCCGCTTCAGGTAGTTCGGCGTGCGGTTCCATTGCGACGCGCGCGCCAGTGCCGCGCCGACACCGCGCACGCCCTGCGGCGGATAGCGGGTCGACGCCACCGCGCGCTGCGCTTCGTTGGCGTTCTGCACCATCGGGATCAGCAAGGTGGTGGCGCCGACGTCGAGCAGGCGCTTGATTTCGACTATGTCGTTCCAGGCGCTGCGCACCACCGGGTGCGCCGGGTGCGGGGCCAGTGCTTGCAGTTGCGCCAGTACCGAATCCAGCGTGTTGGGCGCGTGTTCGGCGTCGATCAAGAGCCAGTCAAAGCCGGCGCCGGCCACCATCTCGGCGGCGTAGCCGCTGCACATTCCGAGCCACAGGCCGATCTGGGATTGCTTTTGCGCGAGCGCGCGCTTGAAGGTGTTTTCCATGGCCATCATCCGAAATGGCAGGACACGGCGCCCAGCGGGCCGTAATCGACGAACAGGGTGTCGCTCTTTTTGGCGAACACCGGGCGGGTGAAGGAGCCGCCGAGGATCACCTGGCCCTTTTCTAGCGCTACGCCGTGCTCGGCCAACCGGTTGGCCAGCCAGACGACGCCATTCGCCGGGTGGTTCAGCACGCCGGCGGCCACCCCGGTCTCCTCAATAACCGCATTTTGAGAAAGGATCGCCGATACCCAGCGCAAGTCGACCTCGTTGACGCGCACAGGGCGTCCGCCCAGCACCACGCCAGCATTGGCGGCGTTGTCGGCGATCGTGTCGAACACCTTGCGCGTGCGCTTGGTCTCCGGGTCTACCATGTGCGAGCGCGAATCAATGATTTCCAGCGCCGGCGTGACATATCGCACCGCGTCCAGCACATCGAACAGCGTGATGTTCGGGCCTTCGAGGCGCCGGTCCATGATGAACGCCAGTTCCACTTCCACACGGGGAGCGATGAAGCGGTCGGTCGGGATAGTGTCGCCGTCATGGAAGAACATGTCTTCCAGCAGCGCGCCGAAATCAGGCTCGTTGATGCCGACCGCCTGCTGCATCGCTCGGGAGGTCAGACCGATTTTGTGACCCTTCAAGGGGTTACCGGCGTCGATCTTCTTCTGCACCCAGGCTTTCTGGATTGCGTAGGCGTCGGCGATGGTGATATCGGGATGGCGCAGCGAGATCTGTCTTATCTGGGTGCGGGTCTGTTCGGCCTGCAGGAATTCGCTGGCCAGTTGCTCGATGATGTCGGGGGTAAGCAAAACGGTCTCCTTGGGGGGCGCAGGGGCGCTTACTCGGCGGGCAGGAAGCGGTGGCTGGTCTTGGACTGGATCCGCCACTGTCCGTCCTCCATCACCAGCTCATCGATGCAGGCGCGCACGCCCAAAAACTGGGGCGCGCCCGGCTTGCCGTCCTCGCTGTTGTGGGTCTCGTAGGCGCTCATGTAAAAGCGGACGCGCGCGGTGGTTTCGGTCGCGTCCTCCAAGAACAGGTTGGTCACGATATGCGCGGTCTGGCGCTTCGGATCACGCTTGTCCAGCGCGGCCAGCACCCCATCTGGGCCGGTCAGTTCGATGCCGGCGCGGTTCCAGACGCCGTCTCTGGCGATCAGGCCGGCCGAGATTGCATGCTGGCGGGTGTCCAGACCGGCGAAGAACCGGTAGACCACGGCAGCGATGTTGTTGTATTCGTGGGAAGTCATTGCAGCGTCTCCTTCACGGGGCGCTAGCCCCTAGTTAGTTCGAATAAACGAGCGCAAACGAGCGCACACGCCCGCCGTTGATCGTGCCTTATTGCCGTACCGCCAACAACCGCCGCACTGGAACAACACTTATTCCGGGCAGCAGAAGATCCGGGCGGCGATCAGGCGGCGATCGCGAGCTTGGCCAACGGCATGGCCGGATCAGCGAAGCGTCCGGCATCGATCCGGGTGCCGTCGGACACGAACTTGCGCAGCGTCCTAAAATCACGCGGATTGTTGGCGACGATCGCCGACAGCACCCGTCCGTCCGCCGTCAGATCGACGACCATCATCCGGCTGGCGTCGCCGCGCGTCACCTGAATCGCCCCCGGCGCGCTGCGGCCGGCCAGCTGCACCATCGTGTCGTACTGCTGGGACCAGAAGTACGGCACCGGCCGATAGTCGACCGCCTGCCCCAGTACCGCACGCGCGGCGGCAATGCCCTGGTCCTGGGCGTTCTGCCAGGACTCCAGCCGCAGCAGTCCCTGGTCCTCGCGCATCGCGGTAACATCCCCGGCGGCGAAGATGTCGGGGTCCGAGGTGCGGCACTGGCGATCGACGATTACGCCATGGTCGCACTCCAGCCCCGCCTGGGACGCCACCGCATCGTTTTGGATCAGGCCGATCCCGACCACCACGAGGTGAACGTTCACGCTGCTGCCATCCGCCAGCACGGCTCTGCAGCCGGCGCTGCTGGTGTTTTCCAGGGCGGCGACGCCGGATGACAGGCGCAGATCGACGCCGTGCGACGCGTGCAGGTCCGTCAGATAGGCCGACAGCGCGGGTGATCCTGTGCGCCCGCACAAGGTTGCGCCGGATTCGACCAGCGTCACATTGCATCCCAGCTGACGCGCCGAGGCGGCCACCTCCAGCCCTATCCAGCCACCGCCAATGACCAGCAGGTGCGCGCCGGGCTTCAGGGCCGAGCGCAGGCGCTGGGCATCGTCCAGCGTGCGCAGCGTATGGACGCAGGGGGCATCGATGCCGGGCAGTGGTGGGACGCGCGCGATGCCACCGGTAGCCAGGATCAGCTTGTCGTAGCCGATCGTCTCGTCGTTGGACAGGACGATCTGACGGGCGACACGATCGATGCGTACACAGGCGAGCGACGGCAGCCAGTCGATGTCCAGATCGGCCATCTCGGCCGCCGACAACAAGCTGTCCATTTGGGTCGGATCGGGTTGCAGTTGCTCCTTTGACAACGGCGGGCGTTCGTACGGCGGGTGCGCCTCGTACCCGACCAGCACCACGTGCCCGGCGAAGCCCTCGTTGCGCAGCGTGCGGGCCGCCCAAGCACCGGCCTGGCCGGCACCGACAACCACAATTGTTTGCTGGCTCATCGCGCGCCCTCTTCCAAGTAAATCACCCCGTCCTCCACCTTGACTGGATAGGTCGTCAGGTTGACCGTGCACGGCGGCGTCTTGACGACCCCGGTGGCGATGTCAAACATCCCCTGGTGCAGCGGGCACTCGATCATGCCATCGACGATATAGCCCTCGGCCAGGCTCGCATTGCCGTGCGGGCACCGATCCTGGGTTGCGCAAACCTTATCGCCGAGCAGATACAGGCAGACCGCCTCGGTGCCGTGGATCACCCGCATCGTACCGGTTTCTTCCGGCACGTCGGCGACCTTTGCAATCGGAATCCAATGGCCGCTCATCTCACAGCCCCATCGCATCGCGGTAGTACTGATAAAACGCGCGGATCAGCACTTCGGTGACCATGTAATCGGTCGGTTCAGTGTCGCGCCCGCCCATCTCGACGATGCCCTTGGCTTCCGGGTAGCCGGTCACGCCGATCTGCATCTGGTTCAGCATCTCGCTGTCGTCCATCGACACGAAGCCGGCCGGTCCCAGCAGGTTCGCGTGTTTCAGCCGCAGGCGCTGCATTTCCTCGTCATCGTCGGCGTAGCCGTAGTAGGTGAACACGAGTTCGTGCTCGGTCGGGCTACGCGGGATCACGTGGCGGGTCTTGAGCGAATTGGCCTGGATGCCCATCTGCGCGGCCGGGAAGATCCACGCGCCGCCGACGCGGCCGCGATTGAACTCGCGGCGCGGTGTGACCGTTTCCTTGTCCAGCAGCTCGAGGTCGGACCGGAAGCGCCCCATCTCTGACGTCGCCTCGGTCACCTTCTTGCCCTCGTTATGCGAGATCATCACGCTGTGCTTGCCGCCGCCGGTCGGGATGTTCTCCGACTTCGAGTCCGCGCGCCACAGGCCGAAGGTGATGTAGAACGTGTGCAGCAGCGTCGCGTGGTACGGATCTTTCAGGTTTTCCAGGTACATTTTCCAGTTGCTGGGGATGAGCTGGCGGCTGTAGCCCAGCAGCGTGAGCTTCTTGCCCGGGAACATGTGGTCGATCTCGGCCAGCACTTCGGGGCCGCAGTATTCCTCGAAGCTCGGCGCGTCGTCCGAAAACGTGGCCCAGATCGAGCCGCCGCGGTTGACCGAGCGCAGCTTCTTGAGGCTGTTTTCCTCGTTGCTGAAATCCTTGGGCATCCCGCCCTTGCCGAGCGCGCCGCGTTTGAACGGCAGCCCTTGCAAGTTGCCGTCGAGGTCGTAGTTCCACTGGTGATACGGGCAGGTGAAATCCTTTACGGTGCCGGTGTTCTTCCAGCAGATCTGCGCTCCGCGGTGCGCGCAGCGATTCTCGATCACGTTGATCTCGCCGTTTTCCTTGCGCACCATGATCACCGGGCGGGTGCCGATCCACTGGCGCTTGAAATTGCCCGGCTCGGGCACCTCGCACTCGAGGCCGATGTAGTTCCAGGTCTTGCCGGCGAAGAAGACGTCCATCTCCTTCTGAAAAATCGCCGGGTCGGTATAGATCCAGTTCGGGATCCGGGTGAAGCCCTCTTCCGGCCAGCGGCGGTGGATCGTGATTGGGGCCTGGGCCGCCGGCTTGGCGGCGTGGTCGTGGTCGTGTTCACACATGATACGGTTCTCCGGGGCGGCAGTTAGACGGGGATGATCAGCGAGGTGCGCACGCGATAGTTGTCGCAAACGCAGTCGCGGTCCTTGAACAGGAAGCCGTCGGTGGTGCGCACGACGGTGTCGATGTAGCGGCCGACCATGTTGACCACCGGCTCGCGGTCCGACAGCGATTCGAGGATCGTGAAATTGGACTGGGTCTCGATCGTGTCGCCGTCAATGCGCTTGATGCGCACGCCGCTGATAAAGTGCCGCAGCGAGCGCGGCTCGTACATCGTGGTCTGGCGCAGCGCCAGCACGCGGTCCTTGATCATGTCCTTGTTGATGCAGTAGATCAGGCCGTACGGCAGCTTCTGGTCGTAGTTCTCGCGCGCGGTGACCCGATAGCGGCAGTCCTCGGTAAAGAAGTCGGGCCAGCGCTCGAGCTCTTCCTCATCGAGGCAGGCGGCATACTCTTCATAGAAGTCGCGCAGGTCGGCGCGCAGCGCCGCGTGTTCACGGGAATAAGTCATGGTGATGAAGTCTCGTTCGGGTGACGGGTGTGGGTCAGAGCGACGCGCGGTTGCTCTGGAAGCCAGGCTGGCTGCCCAGCGCAATGATCGGCTCGTACGAGCGCTCCTGCCAGATCAGCGACTCGATGCCGATATGGAACGGGTGGTCCTGCACAGTCAGCGCCGACACAGTCTCGGTGCCGGAGTTATGGGCGTGCATCGCCCATCCCGGGGCGGACAGCAGCAAGTCGCCGGCCTTCCAGTCGTAGCGGTGGCCTTCGACCATGCTGTGGCCATTGCCGCGCAGGTAGTAGTTGATCGCCGACGAGCTGTGGCGGTGCGGCACGTGGGTGTTGTTCGGCGGCGACGACGAAATGGTCGCAAAGAAGCTGTGGGTGGTGCCGTTGCGGCGCTCGGTTGCCGGGTTGTAAAGCACAAACAGGCGGCGTCCGTTGTAGCCCTTGGCCAGGTCCTCGACCGTCGGCAGGTGCTCGGCGACCTTTGCGTACGGCCAGTGCAGCGGCTTGGATTCGACCACGTCGATATCGATCAGCCATTCATAGCCCAGCAGGTGAGCGCCATCCTCGCCGATCTGCTTCCTGAGCGCCAGGTCGCGAGCGCGCGCCAGGTCGGGATTGACCTGCGAGGGCTTAGAGTTGCGGTCGGCCGGCGGCACCGATCCCTCGAACTCTTCGACGAAGTGCACCTCCAGCTTTTCCAGCACCGGCGCATTCGAATACGACAGGCGCACCCACGGCGTTTTGCCCGTGTTGCGGTACGAATGAATGTTCATCGCCGGCGTGTTCCAGACGTCCCACTTCGAGACCGCGATCTCACGCTGGCCGACCATGGCGACGCCCTCCCCTGCTAGGCAGATCTCCAGCATGTTGGAATTCTTGCGCAGGTTGAGCGTGCTTTCGCCGGGGTTGATCACGTTGATCGTGACATCGGTCGACGGCGCAAAGCCGAGGCCGGGCGCGATCGCCTCGGGATGGGTAATCAGCGTCGCGCGGCGGCCGTTGGCCGGGCGCGGCAGATCGATCAGGCGCTCGATTTCCAGGTCGATCGCTTCCTTCGGGACGACGATGGAGCGCCACTTGTTTTGCTCGCGCGGCGCGGCGCCGCTCACGTCGACGAATTTGTGCTGGAGGTCAGTCATGGTCAGGTCTTGAAGGTCTAGGAAAGTTCAGGGTATGCGCCCTAGCCCGGGGCTTGCCTGGGCCGGGTGGCGGACCGTGGGGTGGAAGAAGGTTAGGCCGCATAGGCCTGCGTTTCGTGGATCACCGGGTTGCGCAGCACGCCGATGCCGGAAATCTCGATCTCCAGCACGTCGCCCAGCTTCATCCAGACCGGTGGCGTGCGGCCGGCGCCAACACCGTCAGGGGTGCCGGTGGCGATCACGTCGCCGGCACGCAGGGTGGTGAAGGTCGACACGTAGGACACGATGCGCGCGACCGAAAACAGCATGTCGGAGGTCTGGCCGTTTTGCATCTCGGTGCCGTTCAACCGGCTCATCACGGTCAACTGTTGCGGGTCGGGGATCTCGTCGGCGGTCACGATCCAGGGACCAATGCTGCCGCTGTGCTCCCAGTTCTTGCCGGGGGTGACTTGGGCTGCGTGCTTCTGGAAGTCGCGCACCGAGTTGTCGCCCAGGCAGGTATAGCCGCCGACATAGTCGAGCGCGCGCTCCGGCGTCGCGTGGCGGCAGGTGCGGCCGATCACAATCGCCAGTTCGGCCTCGAAATCGAACTTGTTGGACGCGGCCGGGCAGACGATCGGCTGGCCATGGCCGACGAAGGAATCAGCAAAGCGCACGAACACCGACGGGTTGGCCGGCACTTCGCGCCTCATCTCGGCGATATGCAGCCCGTAGTTGATGCCCACACACAGGATCTTGGTGGCCGGCGCGACCGGCGCGGTGAAGACGACATCGTCCAGCGCAATCCGCTGCGACTGTTTCGCCAGTGCCGCGGCCAAGGCGGCGCTGCCCGCGGCCAGCCCCTCGCCAATCGTCGGCCAGCTCTCGAACAACGGCGCGATGCCGGTCTCGGTGACGACGCCCCAGCCAGGCAACTGATTGCGAGTGTAATTGGCCAACTTCATTCAGGTCTCCTACCGTTGATCGCATTGTTTTTATTGTTGTCTGCAAATTGTACGCATTTTGCTGGGGAAACAGCGCTTTATCAAACTTTTTATTAATTATTGCATGCAATCTGGTCTACGGCAACTGGTATTTATCAATTTAACTGCTAGAATTGCATGCAATCAATCTCACTGCGCGCACCACTTATGGCCACCCAAATTGATCATGTTGTCTCCCGCCTGCGGGACATGGTGCTCTCCGGCGAACTCGCGCCGGGCGAACGCATCGTTGAAATCCCGTTTGCCGCCCGTCTCGGGGTCTCGCGCACGCCACTGCGTCTGGCGCTGATCGAACTCGAATCCGAGGGTTTGCTGGAGCGTCTGCCGACGCGCGGCTACCGGGTGCGCGCCTTCTCCTTGGACGACATCGCTGATGCTGTGGATGTGCGGGGTGTGCTGGAGGGGATGGCCGCACGCATCGTGGCCGAGCGCGGCGTGTCCGAGGCTGAACTGGTGAACATGACGGAAGCGGTCACGCGCGGGCGCGAATTGCTCGACGTCGCTGCCTGCACCGGGCGGGTGCTAGATGCCGAAGCTTGGCGCGCGGTCAACGAGCAGTTTCACCGCGTACTGGTTGCGGCGGCGAACAACCGCGCCCTGGCCTCGGCTCTGGCACACAACAACAAGATCCCGATGGCGGGTCCCGGCGCACTGTCCCTGCCGGAGACACCTACCGATCTGGAGATTACCTTCGTGCGTCGTGCACAGGACGACCATGAAGATCTGCTGTCGGCCATCATGCAGCGGGAAGGCGCACGCGCCGAGGCCGTCATGCGTGAGCATGCCTACCGCAGCCGCGAAAACAAGCGGATCCTGATCGCACGGATACAGGATGAGGCGGCCAACAACAACACCGCGCCACACACACGCAGGCGCGAAGCGTCATTGCAGGAGTAATCGCCGGTCGGCAGGAGGAACGGCGCCCGCACCGCAGACGGGGCTCACGCCTTCGATCAGCGCGTCGGCTCCCTCGATCAAGTGCAGCACGGTGAAGAGCAATCAAAACCAGAGGCACCGCTAGGCAACACATTGCCAATGATCGTCATGCTTTTACTCTGCGAGGATTCGCCGCCGATCAGGCATGTCGCCCATTTTAAGCGTGTTTCAGGTACATGGAGTCGGTCGTTCCGGTAATCAAGTCCTCAGAAGGAAGTTGCGTCGTAGTGAAATGCATCGCTTCTTTACTGCATTACCGCCTTGTTTGATTGGTATAGATGAGGTAGCCTGACATTTGTGGACACTCCCGTTTGATACACTGAGTAAATGGGAGAAAGCATGAAGAAAGAAATCAGAAGCTACACGCCCGAGTTTCGGGCCGAAGCAGTAAAGCTGGTGCTGGAGCAGGGATTGTCCCTGGAAGCGGCGGCGCAGCGGCTAAGCGTGCCCAAGGGAACGCTATCGAACTGGGTAATGGCTGCCAAGCGTGGAACTAGCGCAGGCACTGCAGCGCCAGGAAGCCGGAGCGTAGTCGAGCTGGAAGCCGAGGTCGCCAAGTTGCGCAAAGAATTGGCCACAGAACGCATGGAAAAAGAAGTGCTAAAAAAAGCGACAGCGTACTTTGCACGGGAGTCGCTGCCCGGTACGCGCAACTGAAACATCTGCGACTCGACTACCCCATTGCCTTGCTATGCCGGGTGTTTGGCGTATCACGCAGCGGCTTTTACGCCTGGCTCAACCGCAAACCCTGTGCACGCCAGCAGGCCGATGAGCGACTGAAGGTAGCGATCAGAGCAGTACATCGGCAGAGCCGGGAAACCTACGGCGTACGGCGGATGCAGCCGGAATTGAAAGCCCAGGGGTTTGCTGTCGGCCGCGACCGCGTTGACCGGTTGCGGCGGGAACTGGGACTACGCTGCAAGCAAAAGCGCCGGTTCAAGGCAACAACGAATTCCCGACATGACTTGCCGGTAGAAGCCAACTTGCTGGAGCAGCGGTTCGATCCGACAGCACCTAACCAGCAGTGGCTGGTGGATATTACTTATGTGCCGACCGAAGAGGGCTGGCTATACGTGGCCGAAGTCAAGGATGTGTTTACTTGCGAAATCGTTGGATATGCCATGAGCGAGCGAATGACGCAGGAACTGACCGCACAGGCTCTATGGCATGCGGTACGCAACAAGCGCCCCGCGGCCGGGCTGATTCACCATTCGGACCGCGGGTCGCAAGGCGGATTCAACCGGTCGTCGCAACACCTTTAATCGATGAGGTGTTTATGGGACGACCAGCGGGGTGGATGCAGAAGTTGACGGGGCGAGGAGCGATGCGCTCGCCGGGTGCACCGTCGCATCGGCGGGAAACCGAGCGGCGATTCTGGGAGCAAATCGCGACAGGCATTACAAGTGAGAAGGCTGCAGAGGCGGTTGGCGTGTCACAGGTAGTGGGGACTCGCTGGTTCCGGCATAATGGAGGCATGCCACTTTCCATGTTGAGCCCGATATCCGGGAGGTACCTGTCGTTTGTGGAGCGAGAAGAGATTGGACTACTTTCGTGCCAGGGCGTCGGGGTACGAGAGATTGCGCGCCGTATCGGACGCAGCCCATCAACGGTTTCGCGGGAACTAACACGTAACGCTGCAACTCGTGGCGGCCGACTTGAGTATCGCGCTTCGGTTGCGCAGTGGAAGGCGGAGCTGGTTGCCAAAAGACCCAAGCCATCCAAACTGACGACTAATCCACGGTTGCGCCACTACGTGCAAGACCGGCTGGAGGGCAAGGTTCGGGACGCTAAGGGCCGTAACGTTTCTGGACCTGTGCAAGCGCCGTTCATAGGAAGAAACAAGCCACATCGCGGTGACCGCAAATGGGTCAATGGTTGGTCGCCCGAACAGATTTCCAACCGACTGCAGACCGACTTCCCGGGTGACGAATCCATGCGCATTTCTCACGAAGCCATCTATCAGGCTCTCTACATCCAGGGCCGAGGGGCTCTCAAGCGTGAGCTGGTTAGCTGTCTGCGCACCGGACGGGCGTTGCGCGTGCCCAGGGCCAGGGCACAAGCTAAGGCCTGGGCACATGTTAGCGAGGATGTGATGATCTCTAACCGGCCTGCAGAAGCGCAGGATCGCGCTGTGCCGGGGCATTGGGAGGGTGACCTGATCATCGGCCTGAACAGGTCCGCGATTGGAACGCTGGTTGAGCGGTCAAGCCGATTCACTATGCTTGTTCACCTGCCTCGCGAGGAAGGCTACGGGCTCATTCCCAGGACAAAGAATGGTCCTGCGCTGGCTGGCTACGGAGCTATCACGATGGCCAACGCGCTCAAAAAGACCGTGACTGAGATGCCTGCCCGGTTGTGGCAGTCATTGACCTGGGATCGTGGCAAAGAACTCTCTGATCACGCCCGCTTTACGGTCGAGTCCGAGGTGAAGGTATTCTTCGCCGACCCGCACAGTCCATGGCAGCGCGGCACGAACGAGAATACGAACGGCCTCCTGCGGCAATACTTCCCAAAGGGTACAGACCTGTCTCGTTGGAGCGATCGAGAGATCCAGGCCGTGGCTAACACACTGAATTCCAGGCCCAGGAAAACGCTTGGCTGGAAGACACCGGCCGAAGCACTGGACAAGTACCTAAAATCTGTTCAACAATCTAATGTTGCGACGACCGGTTGAATCCGCCCAATATTGTGCGCATGCCTATCGCCAGTTGTTACGCCAGTTCGGCATGCGTGCGTCTATGTCACGCAAAGGAAACTGCCATGACAATGCCCCCATGGAGAGCTTCTGGGGCAGCCTGAAAAATGAATTGACGCACCATCAGCGCTATCCGACTCGAGCCCATGCCAAGGCAGCCATTCGTGAGTACATCGAGATCTTTTACAACCGCCAGCGGCGTCATTCTCGCCTTGGCTATGTAGCACCGGCAGTGTTTGCAGATGCCTTCAGGTATATGCAAGCCGCCTGAAACACGAGTGTCCATTATTGACAGGACACCTCAGGCCCAGCGGGTGTGTCCCGGGCAGACGCAGCAACTCCACCATTTCGTGTCGACATCGACCTGGTCCACTGCTCCGCTGGAACAGGTATTGCGCAAGACGGCTGACACCTTGGTGGGCAGCAAGGACGCCGCGCTGATCGTGGACGACACGGCGCTGCCCAAGCAGGGCAAGCACTCGGTCGGCGTCAAGCGTCAGCACTGCGGCGTGCTGGGCAAGCAGGCTAACTGCCAAGTGCTCGTCTCGCTTACCTTGGCGCGCAAGGAGGTGCCAGTGCCGATCGCCCTGCGGCTGTACCTGCCTGAGGATTGGGCACAGGACGAAGCACGTCGTGCAGCAGCCAAGGTGCCCGAGTCAATCACGTTCGAAACCAAGGGAGATATCGCGCTGGCGCAGATCGATGCCGCGCTGACGGACGGCGTGCGCTTTGGCATGGTGCTGGCCGACGCGGGCTATGGCAGTTCGGCAGGCTTTCGTGCCGGGCTTACGCAGCGAGGTCTACGATGGGCAGTAGCTGTGCAGCCGACACAAAAGGTCTATCCAGCAGATGTGACGCTGAATATGCCGGCGAATCCTCCGCTGGGACGCCCCGCCAAGTATGCAAAACCCTCTGTACCGAGCGTGTCGGTTGTGCAGATGATTGAAATGTTGGGTCCCAAGGCCCTGCGGCGCTGTTCGTGGCGCTGTGGCACTAAGGGCATGCTCAGTGCGCACTTCGCTGCGGTGCGGGTGTGCGTTGCAGACGGTGTGCTGGCTTCACATTGGCAGCATCTTCCTGGCCAAGTCGCATGGCTGGTGTGCGAAGCGCGTTGCAGCGGCGAGCGCAAATATTACTTCACCAACCACCCGCCTGACACGCCGCGTAGGACGCTGGTACGTGCGATTAAGGCCCGCTGGGCATGCGAGCAGGCGCATCAGCAACTCAAGGATGAACTTGGCCTGGACCATTACGAAGGCAGATCCTGGCTCGGGCTGCACCATCATGCGTTACTGACGATGATTGCGTTTGGCTTTCTGCAGCACCGACGCCTGGCCAGTGCCTTACAAACGGGGGAAAACCGGCAACCAATGCACCGGGTCCGCCACCCCAGCCATCATTGCCGGCGGTACGCCGCGCCCTTATCGCCGCGCTTCGCCCCGTAATTTGCATCCAGTGTCCCCAATGCAGCGCCACCATACACTTACATCGGCGTGAGTAACATGGCAGAGTAGTGTTAGTTGCGCAAGAAGAAAGGAACATGGTGTACCGGTCAGACCGGCGCTTTCAGATCCTGATGTATCCGTAGGCTGCGGTATGAAGCCTTAAGGCCGAAAAGGAGAAAGTGCACGGATTTCCATGTTGGCTCGATGCGGTGACTGCTGCATCAATCAGAAGCCGAATATACGGATGCAACTACGACCAGCACCACATTCTGAGTACCTCTTGCACAAAAGCGGGAGTCCATATACGGATACATTAAGGCAAACTGTTCACGTCAGAGAAAATGGGCCTTGCAAATAGGGACGGACCATACATTTTTTCGAAATCCGCTTGTCGGACTGGATCGGCGTACGGGCTTCTTGAGCGTGCCGAAATCCACACAGTCCCCAGGCGCTTGAGAAGTTCATATACACCGTTGAGGGAGTAGGCCACGTCAAACTGCTGCGCCAGCAATTGGCGGATGTCTTCGCCGCGGATACGCCCACCAGCACGTTCCTGCTGCAGCTGCTCGATGGCCAACCGAAACGCCTCTTCCTGTTGCCGTGGCAATCGCTGATTACACCAGTAGCGGGGCTTGCTACCCAAGCCCTTGAGGCCATCACGTTCGAACCATCTCTCCCAACGTGCGACGGTATGACGGGTGGTACGCAGAGCGGCGGCCACCTCGGTATAGCTCTTGCCTTCCTTCAAATGCGCCAGGGCGATATAGCGCAGCCGTCGTCGCCCGTTCGGTTCTTCCCTAGCAAGCAAGTCGAAGTTGTTCTGTTGCAGTCGCTGCAACGCTTCTGGCGTCAACATGGCCGCCTCCAGCACAGAACCGTGTCTTCTTCAGACCTCCACCGCCACACGCGGTTCGCTTAACCGTGGGCTTGGTATTATTTCTTAAACAGACGATGGCAACTGCTTCAAGTGGAGGTTGATCTCTAGTGGGTCATTTGGCAACTAGCTTGGCTTAAGTATTGTTGCAACTTGCTGGGCCCGGCGTCGTATAGGATGCCGAGTAAAGGCCCCCGATCCACCCAGGGCATGTTGCCGTTGACGATAGCGCATCCGGCGCGCATGCCGTTTGCCACCCCAATGAAATGGCGTGGGCGCCCGATTCCATCCATTGACCGTCGCTTCGAGCAACGCAATGATTTGCTCCGGCGTTTGCGGATACTGCCCGGCCAGCGCACGTCTAACAATAATGCGTTGCACTGACTCCGCCATATTTAGCCATGATCCACTCAACGGTGTAAATAACGGCATCACTCCATGAGAGAACAACCATCCGATCAAGTCAGGTGTCCAGTGTCCTCGCAGGTTGTCCCAAATCAGAAGCAGGCGTAATGCCGGAAGTACCGGTGGCAACGTAATGCGGATCTCCAATCCTTGTTGCCACGACTCCCACACAGCGTGGGTCACGTTCGCATCTGTAATCGGAGAAGGCTGAGGCAAGCCCTCCAGAATTGCGGCCAGTTCTTGCTGCAGCCACGGATGAAGCACCGCATTGGTGGCGTGGGTGACGCCGCATGCGCGTACCTCGCCACTGCCTGGACAGAACAAGGTCAATAGCTTGGCCGTACCGTTGCGTACGTACTCATGTGGCTGCTGTTTGGGCCGGCCTTGCTCAGCCCAGCTTTGCCCAGCATAGGGACGTGTTGAGTACGGACCGGCCTCATCTTCTGCCCAGACCGCCAGGCCCAATCCGGCTCCTTCACAATAGGCCCGCTCAATGAGATTTTTTTTTAGCTTCTGCATCGGGATCGCAGACCGTCACAGTACCGCTACAACGTACGCGTACCGCTTTACCGGTGTCACACCAACTGCGCGCCGCCACCCAGCGAAAGCCTGCCGCATGCAATACCTGAGCGATGGTATAAGTGCTGACATGGGGTAGCCCATCGGGAGCACGGCGCAGGGCGTTACGCAGTGTCATCAACGACCATGTTGCCGTGCCATCTTGTTGAGGATCGGGTGTGCGTCTGGCCTCAGCCAGAATCCGTTCGCGCGCAGCGGCGTCATAAGTCGGTTTGGGGCCGCCCTTACCATGGGGTTCAAGCGCAGCTAATCCATCCTGATTGAAGCGTGCTACCAACTTGCTGACCGCTTCGTCGGAACGCCGTCCGACTAGCGTGGCCGCCTCAACATAGGTCTTGGCCTCGGCAACCGCCAACAACTCTCGGGCCCATGTCACCACATCAGCGCGTTGACTACGCGCATGAACCAATTGCTCCAAAGCCTGCCGCTCCCTATCAGTTAGTGAGCGTAGTGGATGTTGCCGGATGCGACTCATAGTGGCCTCCTACAGTGATCTTAACGTTCGACCGTCTTATCCTGTTTTTGTTGCCAAATGACCCACTAGTCGAGCGACACACCAGTTTGCTTGACAATCTTGGACCAGCGAGCCAACTCCGCTTTTAAATATGCACTATATTCGTCCGGCGTCGAGCCAATTGCTATCGCCCCCTGGGCGCCCAGCTTCTTTTGTACATCGGGGCTTTGAAGCGCCTTCATCAACTCGCTGTTGAGCCGCTTGATGATGGGCTCAGGCGTCTTAGCCGGAACCATAAGCCCTTGCCAGGCACTGACTTCAAAGCCTGGCATGCCGGATTCCGCAACCGTCGGCACATCCGGAAATATGGCAATGCGCTTTGGTGTGGTCACCGCCAGCAGGCGCATGCGCTTGTCGCGCACAAAGCTTGCGACCGAATTGATCGTGTCGGTCATGAATTGAATCTGCCCGCCAACAAGATCGGCATCCGCCGGCGCGCTTCCCTTGTATGGAACATGCACTGCCTCAATACCGTTAGCTTGCAGGAACTGGAACGCGCCGAGATGGGTAATGTTGCCGCTGCCGGCAGAGCCATAGGACAGCTTGCCGGGATTGGCCTTGGCGTAGTCAATGAACTCCTTCATGGTATTGACCGGAAGCGACGGGTTCACCACGAGCGCGAGAGGTACCGTTGCCGTGAGGGCGACCGGGGCCAGATCGCGCTGCACATCATAGGACAGGCTTTTGTAGAGCGCGGGGCTCAGAACGATGGACGACGTGTTGTACAACACGGTGTAGCCATCGGCCGGCGCCTTTGCCACCAGCGCTGAACCGATATTACCGTTCGCGCCGCCCCGGTTGTCGACGATGATTTGCTGTCCCATCTGCTCTCCCATCTTCTGGGCGAGAACACGCGCAACGAGATCCGTCGGCCCGCCGGGTGGAAACGGTATGACCATCGTGATCGGCTTGCTGGGGTAAGCCGACTGCGCCTGTGCTGCAGGCACTGCGAGCACAGTAACGCCGAGGGCCGTCACGGCGAATGTTTGCATCAAGCGTGACCGAAATTGGCCGAAGCTGGGTAATTTCATGTTGTCTCTCCTTGGATTGGCATGCGTCGCCCGCAAATGCGGAGTGTTACTTTGGTGCGCCGTGGCAGCGCTTAGGTTATCGTTTCGGGCCTGTTCCTCATGCCACGTGGCCGCGTCCTGCCAGCATTCGCCGCGCGGTATAAGTCATGACTAGTTCTTCCCGCTGATTATGGACCGTGATGGTGGAGTCGACGATTGCCCTGCCCCCTTTCGAGGTCGGACGAATATTGTCGATCTCAACTACGGCGTAAATACGGTCGCCCACCAGAACGGGAGCATGGATCTTCTGCGTCAGCTCAAGCATTGCAAGGCCGGTTCCCTGGATCATGGTTTGGAGGAGCAAGCCTTCGATCAGCGTGTATGTGAGCGCGGCAGGCACTGGCCGGCCGGCAATGCCCCCTGGAAGAGGTTCGCTGTCGATGAACATGACTTCCAGCATGCCGGTGACACCGATGAAGCCGACCAGATCGGCTTCAGTCACAGCACGGCGGAATGTCTTGAACCGCTGGCCCAATTCCAGATCTTGCCAGTAGTAGCCTTGTCCAAGTTGCTGCATTGGTTTTGTGTCACTCATGTCATCCTTTCAGTCGTCAGCAATGTGTGGCTTGGCGATGCCAAGTTCCGTCATGATCTGCTCGGTATGTTCGCCCAGCCGCGGCGCCATTCGGACCGGCGGTCGCTCATGGTCGAATTTCACAGGAACACCGGGAAAAGCAAGTTTCCCCATTTGGGGATCGCTCAAGGTTTCGAAAAAGCCTGTCTCTCTCAAATGCTCGTCCTGTTGCAACTCATCCAGCCGCCGCATGGGGGATGCGGGTATTTCAAGCCTGTTGAAGGTCGCCAGCCATTCCTTCGTACTTCTGCCGGCGATGACATCCGCCGCTATCTCGTACAGGTCCACGATATGGGTAGTGCGGGCAGCAATGTTGGTGAAACGCTCATCGCCCACAAGTTCAGATCTACCGGACTCCAGGAAGAACCGCTTCCAGTGCACGTCGGTATATGGCATTGCGCAAATATATCCATCGGTCGTTCGATAAGGACGCCGCCATTGGTTTAATACGCGTGGGTAGCCTGCCTTAGCGAGCGGTGGTTCGAAATGCTGGCCATAGAAATGCTCGACCAGATTGAAAGCCACCATGGATTCCAGCATCGGTACTTCAACGTAGGAGCCTGTACCCGTACGTTCGCGCTTGAACAGTGCGGCGAGGATCGCATGCGCGGCGACCAGCGCGCAGGTTTTGTCGCCGGCGATGGTCGGGAAATACTGAGGCGTTCCGGTTTGCATTTCCATCAGCGCGGCGCAGCCGGAAAGCCCTTGGATAATGTCGTCGTACGCCGGCATGCCGCCGTAGGGACCGCCCTCGGAAAAGCCGAGCAGGCCGACATAGACAAGGCGCGGGTTGCGCTGACGGAGAGTCTCGGGGTCCAGCCCGATCGCGGCAAGTTTTTGCGGGCGAATGCTATGCATCAGCACATCCGCTGTATCGACTAGTTTAAGCAGTGCGTCTCGTGCCGCCGGCGTTTTCAGATCCAGTACGATGCTTCGTTTTCCTCGATTCACGCCAAGGAAGATAGCACTCATGCCGGCCTCGGTTGTCGGTCCGGTCTTGCGGGTAGAATCGCCTTCCGGCGCTTCGATCTTGATGACGTCCGCACCGTAGTCCGCTAGAACTTGGCTGGCATACGGACCGAACACGACAGTGCTCAGATCGAGTACACGAATGCCGTTCAAAGGAAGCATCAGTTCTCCTTAATAAGGCTGATTTTGGCCGAGATCGGGCCCACATTGTCTTTGGCAGGTAGCTATGTCTCCAGCACGACCTTGCCGATGGTATTCCCTGCTTCGACCAGTGCATGGGCCTGCCGAAGGTTAGTCGCGTTGACACCTGCAAAACATTCTTTCACGATGCTGCGCAACCGACCCGCATCTACCAATTCTGCGACACGGTTCAATATGCGGTGCTGTTCAATCATGTCTGGTGTCGCGTGGAGTGAACGGGTGAACATGCCTTCCCAGCTGAAGGAAACGCTCTTCCCTCGCAGTTCATTCATGGGCAGCGGCGACATGCTTTCCACCAGACAGCAGATATGCCCGTGAGGCTTGATCAGCGTAGCCATGGTCGAAAAATACCGGTCCGTGTCTGACAGGCAAAGAATGAAGTCAACCGCTCTTATTTCGCTCGCATGCAGCTGTGCCGCAAGATCACCACGATGGTCGACGACAAGATCGGCGCCGAGATGCCTGCACCAAGCCTGCGATTGCAGCCGGGATGCAGTCGCAATGACATGGAGTTGTCCAACTGTCTTCGCCAGCTGAATTGCCACCGATCCAACCCCGCCTGCGCCACCGATGACCAGCAGGGATTTTCCGGCGTCGCTGCCATCGTCCGAAATATGCATGCGTTCGAATAAGGCTTCCCATCCGGCCAGTGACGCGACCGGGAGAGCTGCGGCTTCCGCAAAACTCATTGAAGTCGGCATGGCGCCAGCCAGACGCTCGTCCACCAGGTGCAATTCCGCGTTGCAGCCGGGGCGCACGATGCTGCCTGCATAAAAGACACGGTCGCCCGGAGCGAACAGCGTTGTTTGAGGCCCGACATCTACCACGGTACCAGCAGCGTCCCAACCGAGAATGCGCGGCTGGCCGTCGCGATGCGGCCGTGCGCTGCGCATTTTTATGTCGATCGGATTGACCGACACCGCCTCGATTCGGACCAGGAGATCTCGTGCGCCGGCTACCGGACACGCGAGGTCGAGGTCGACCAGTGAATCGGCACCGTGGCTGTAGAGGTCGGCAGGAGTTCCGATTGCCTTCATGTCGGCTTGCCGCTTATTGCTGCTCGACTTTGGCCTTGACCACGATCTTTTTCCACAGCTCGATCTCCGCAGCCTGGAATCGGCGCATTTCCTCCGCCCCGCCGCTCATTGCCTCCGCGCCCTGCCGTTCATAGAACTCGCGCGTTTCCGGCATCCGGGCGATTTGTGTCAGGAGCGACGCTAGCTTCTCGGTTTCGGCTTTCGGTGTCTTCGCCGATACCATTGCCCCTACCCAGACATAAGCCTGATATCCGGGCAAACCCTCCTCCGCTGCGGTTGGCAGGTCAGGCAGCGCCGGCGCGCGTCGTTCGGAGGCGACCGCAAGCGCACGTACCTTGCCACCCTTGACCAGTCCTTGTGTCGCGGTGATGTCCGAAAAGGTCAGGTCGACTGTGCCGGCCGCAACCCCGGCAAGAGCTTCCGAAGCGCCCTTGTAAGGCACGTGTACGGTACTGACGCCGGCGACGTCATTGAACAGTTCAGCCATCAGCTGATAGCCGGCTGAACCCGACGCATAGTTTAGCTTTCCCGGCTGTGCCTTGGCGGCCTTGACGAGGTCGGACACCGTTTTGTAAGGCGAATTTGGCGGTACCGCGAGAACCGCCGGCGCGCGCATCATCATTGTTAGCGGGGCGAAATCGGTCTGCGGGTTGTATGGCAGCTTTTTGAACAGAGCGACGTTGACCGCCAGCGTGGAGTTACTTCCGACGAACACCGTATAGCCGTCGGCAGGTGCAGCCAATACGTTCTGGACGCCGATGAAACCGTTTCCACCAGGTCGGTTTTCAACGACCACCGGCTGTCCCGTCAGTTCGGACAGCTTCTTGCCGAAGTAACGTGCCGACGTATCCGTTCCACTGCCTGGAGGAAAAGGCACAACCAACTTGATGACGCGGGAGGGAAATTCCTGGGCGATCGCATGCAGTGCGGGCATCAGAATTGTGGCGCATCCGATTGCAGCCGATATTACCATCCTGCGATAAGGTTTTTTCAACATCTCTGGTCTCCTCCGGCATTGTTGCCGTGTCGGTTATAAATGATATTTACACGCTGGCTGTACGAATGAAATCAACGATCCGCTCTTGGCCTGACTGCAATACGCGCTGCCCCACGACCTGGTTCCAATGGGCTTCGGAACCATGCGCAATCCGCCATTCATGCAGACGGCGCGTCAGTAGTTGCAGGTCATATTCTTCGGTTACGCCAATGGCGCCGTGTACCGCATGCGCAATCGATGCAACTAGTACGGCGGCCTCGCTGGTACGCGATTTTGCGATGGCGCTCGCCAGCGGTGCAGGCATGCGAGCATCGCCCTGGAATGCCGCCTCGGCCGCAATCAGCGCAGCCGCGACGTGTTCAGCCATGACGCTGATCTGGTGCTGTATCGCCTGGAATTTGCCGATCGACTTGCCGAATTGCGTCCGGTCGTTGGCATACTGCAGTGTCATGTCGAATACGCGGCGCATGGCGCCGGCCAGCAGTGCGGCGTGCAATGCCGCGCCCAGTTCGGCCAAGCCGCCCGCGGCCAAGGTCGTCTGCGCAGTTTGGCTCTCTGGCTGCCAGGTCATGGTCGCAACCAGGCTGCCATGTACGCCCGTTAGCGTCCGTACCGCACTGGCTCCCGGCAGCACCAGCACCTGGTCCTCATTCTGGACGACGACATGATCGGCGATAGCGCCATACGGTACCAGCGGACAGGTCAGACTGCCATCTTCCGCGCAGCGTAAAGCCGGTGCAAGCGTGAGCATGCCGGCCGGGATCTCGGTACGTCCTGCCAGTACTGTGCGGGCGGCGATGCTCTGCGCCAGCGGCAAGGGCATCGCATAAGCACCCAGCGCGGTCAGGACCGGAAACAGGTCCGGCAACGGCAGCATGGCGCCGCCGAGATCTTCCGGAGCGAGCAGTTCGAGAAAGCCCGCATCCGCTATTGCATCCCATAATGCTTCGGCCGAGCCGCCGGCTTGTATGGCGCGCACGGCTGCCGGAGTGCACTGGTCCTTCAGAATCTCTTCAATGGCTTCTGCAAACATTGCTGGTTCCTTTAACGCAAGCCGAGCCCGCGGGCAATCATGCCGCGCAGGATTTCGCGAGTGCCACCTCGCAGGGAGTAAGTCGGCGCAACCTGGCTAACATATGCCACCGTCCGGTACAAATCCGCATCCACGATCTCCTGCGGATCGGCCGAGATCGCTGCCTCGATCACCGCAGGAAGCGTTTGCTCGAATTCCGTCCCGATATCCTTGACCAGTGCAGCCTCGACAACCGGACTGGCGCCCTTGACCAGCTGGCTGGTAACAGTCACCGACATGTTGCGCAGCGTCGCCAGGTGGGTGGCAAACCGGCCGATGGTAGCGGCATGTGCGGCGGCATTGCCGCTTCGCCGCAGGCAGGCTATCCAGTGATCGAGCAGCACGATGCTGGAATACAGCCTTTCAGGCCCGCTTCGCTCGAATGCAAGTTCCGCGGTGACCTGCTCCCAGCCGCCGCCTTCCTGGCCGATCAGCGCATCGTCGGACAGCTCGACGTCGTCGAAGAACACCTCCGAAAAATGTGCGTCGCCGGCCAGGTCTCGGATTGGACGCACAGTGACGCCGGGCAGCGAGAGATCGACGATGAATTGCGACAGTCCGCGCTGGCGATCTTCCGGGGTGCCCGAAGTTCTTACCAAGGCAATCATGTACTGGCACCGCGGTGCGTTGGTCGTCCAGATCTTGCGCCCGGTAAGTCGCCAGCCTTTTTCAGTGCGCGTGGCTCGGGTGCCGACGCTGGCAAGGTCCGATCCGGAATTCGGTTCGCTCATGCCGATACAAAAGAACGCTTCCGCCGCACAGATTTTCGGCAGGTAAAAGCGGCGCTGTGCCTCGGTGCCATATTTCAGGATCAGCGGCCCGCTCTGTCGATCGGCAATCCAGTGCGCGGAGACAGGAGCACCGGCGATCAAGAGTTCCTCGACCAGTACGAAGCGCGAAAACGCATCCAGGTTGGCGCCACCGTATTCACGCGGCAATGTCATGCCTACCCACCCGCGCTTGGCCATCTCGCAGCTGAACTCGGCGGAAAAGCCCATCCAGGAACGTGCGCGGACATCCGGCGCCGAATCCGGCATGCTGGTCCGGAGGAATTCCTTCACTTCAGCCCGAAAGGCTTCTGCTTCGGCAGGAAGCGCGGCAAAACGGAAGTGGTTGAGCAGCGCGGTCATTACGGTGCTTCCTTGTATCGGTCAGTAACTTGCATGGAATTTCCTTGTTTGAGACAGTAACTCATACGACCCCCTGCGCTTTCAGCGCAGCGATGCGCTCCTCCGATATGCCAAGACGCTCTGCGAGCACTTCAGTCGTGTGCTCGCCCAGCGTGGGAGCGGCATGCGTATAGCGAATCGGCGTATCCGAGAAGCGTATCGGATTGGCCAGGCTCGGAATTTCTCCGCCGACGGAATGCGGCAGCGACAGCTTCATCCGACGGTGCTGCACTTGCGGATCTTCAAATACCTGCCGCATGTTGTTGATCGGCCCGCAGGGAACGTTCGCAGCTTCCATCTTCGCGACCCATTCCTTCATGGTGCGGGTCAGCATAGTCTCGGCGATCTGCGGAATCAGGGCGTCGCGATTGATGTTGCGCAGCCCTACCGTGACAAAGCGCGGATCAACAGCCAGATCATTGCGTCCAATGACATGGCAAAACGCGGCATACTGAGAATCGTTGCCGACGGCGACAATGACCTCACCTTCCTTGCAGCGAAAGACCTGGTAGGGCACCATATTCGGATGCATGTTTCCCATCCGCTGAGGTATCTTGCCGGACATGAAATGGTTCATCGCTTGATAACCGTTGATCGCAACGATGCAGTCCAACAGGGCCATGTCGATGTACTGCCCTTCGCCGCTCACGTGGCGATGCTCTAGTGCAGCAAGTATGGCCGTCGTTGCGTACATGCCGGTCAGCAGGTCCGAAATGGCGACTCCACTCTTGATTGGACCGCCGCCGGGTTCGCTGTCGGCATGTCCGGTAATGCTCATCAACCCACCCATGCCCTGAAATACGAAGTCGTAGCCTGGAAGCGCAGCGTAAGGGCCATCTTGCCCAAATCCAGTGATCGAGCAATACACCAGGCGCGGGTTCAAAGGTCGGAGATCGTTATACGAAAGGCCATAACGCGCAAGCGTACCGACCTTGTAATTTTCGACCAGTACATCGGCATCGCGCACCAGTTCGCGAATGATTTCCTGACCTGTTTCCGATGCCAGATCGATGGTGATCGACTTCTTTCCGCGATTGGTGCTCAAATAATATGCGGCGTCGGTGGTGTCGTGACCCTCCGCATCTTTCAGGAACGGCGGCCCCCAGCTCCGGGTGTCGTCGCCAGCACCCGGTCGCTCCACCTTAATCACCTCGGCACCCATATCGGCAAAATTCTGTGTTGCCCATGGACCGGCAAGAACGCGTGTCAGGTCAAGCACTTTCAAGTGTCCCAATGCCGTCTTCATTCCTCTTTCCTGTCTAGTTGCAATGTCACTTGCCGTTTAGGCACGAGACAAAGAATAGTTTGAGCGAGCACCAGCAGTCCAATATTAAATTTTCCTTCTACGATACTCAACTCGTATCACCTCCACATTTATATTGCGCTGCAATATGCATAAAATCTGCTAGAAGGATTTTCCTCTCATACGAATCCGGTATCGTTTTCTATAAATATGATATTGGACATCAGTTACCGTTTTGAATATCCTTGAACAGCTTTCAAACCATGCCCAAAGGATATGCAGATGGCTGACTTTCTACTCTACGAACAAGACGGACACATAGTCACACTGACCATGAACGAGCCGGAGCGCCGTAACCCTCTGACAGGAAACAGCGCAGTCCAGGAGTTCATCGCTGCGATACAACGGATTGAGAATGACCGCAGCGTGCGCGCCGTTATCCTTACTGGCGCCGGGAATGCGTTCTCATCGGGCGGTAACATCAAGGATATGGAGAGGCAGGCATCCGGTGAAGTCACAGGCATGCAGATCCGGCAGGAATACCGGCAAGGTATCCAGAAACTGCCCTTAGCCTTATTCAATCTGGAAGTGCCTGTCATCGCAGCAGTTAACGGGGCAGCCATCGGTGCGGGCCTGGATTTGACTTGCATGTGCGATATACGGATTGCCTCACGGCATGCGAAGTTTGCAGAAAGCTTCGTCAAGTTGGGAATCGTCCCGGGCGACGGTGGCGCCTGGCTGTTGCCTCGCGTCATCGGTCTGTCGCGAGCTGCGGAAATGTCCTTTACAGGCCAGATAATCGACGCTGAACAGGCGCTTGCGTGGAACCTGGTGTCGCGGGTGGTTGAGCCCGAAGAACTACTTCCAACCGCCCGCGCGTTGGCGGAGCAGATCGCTGCGAATCCCCCTCACGCAGTACGGTTGGCCAAACGCCTTCTGCGCGAAGGCATACATTCACGTCTCGATACACTGCTCGAGCTCTCTGCTGCATACCAGGCGCTTTCTCACCAGACTCCCGACCATAGTGAAGCCGTCACTGCCTTCCTTGAGAAACGCGAACCGGTCTTTAAAGGCTGACAGCCGCCAGTTGCCTGGGAACTCGATGCGGGGCAAAGCAGGTATACTGCTGCCCTACGAAAATGTTCCCACCATGGACCTGCGCCGAATTCGTCATTTTGTCGTCCTAGCCGAGACGCTGAACTTTCGCCGTGCGGCAGAACGGCTGCATATGGCGCAACCGCCCCTATCAGTCTCGATCCAGAAGCTGGAAGCCGAGCTTGGCACCAAGCTATTTGTCCGTTCTCCTAATGGTGTTAGCCTGACTCCAAGCGGGGAAGCCGCATTGACAGAGGCGAAGCGGCTGTTATTTCATGGCAGCCAGTTTGCTCAAATTGCTCAAAGCGCCTCTGATGGGACCGGCGGTACGCTACAAGTGGGATTTGTCGGTTCGACTACCTTCGGTATGTTGCAAAAGCTTGTACCTTTGTTTCGCACCGAATATCCCGGTGTTGAATTAATCCTGCGCGAGGCAACCTCAGCACGGATCGTCCAGATGGTCGAGGAAGATTCGCTAGACGTAGGGCTTGTGCGTACGCCATTGTTACGGAGTTCAACCGCAGCGCTGGTGCCGCTCGAACGTGATCAGTTTATTGTCGCCCTACCTCGTGGAAACCGTCTTGTAACGAAAGGATTGCTTTCGCTGGCTGATCTCGCGGATGAATCGTTTATTATGTACACCCGCACGGAAGCTGCGGGTTTGCACAATGCGGTGATGCTTGCCTGTCAACGAGGCGGTTTTCTGCCGCGGATCACGCAAGAAGCGGTGCAGGTGCAAACTGTGCTCGCTCTTGTAGAAAGCGGATTGGGCGTTGCACTTGTGCCATCGGTGATGCAACGGTTCGTCAATGAAAAAATCGTCTACCGGGCACTTATGGATTTTCCGGCAGCAGCGGAGATCGGCCTTGCCCTGATTTACTTGCCTCAACGTGAAAGTGCTGCTGCACGGCGCTTCCGTACCCTTGCCTGCCGTGAGTTTCAATTACCGATGTAGGGCTTCGCTGAATTACAGAGTCTATCAAAATGAACGAAATGCTGCCATAAGCCTCGGTAGAGCGTATCGATGGTGAGGCAACATGGCACGTGAACTGGTTGACGATGAACTATGGGAAATAGTCCAGCCACTGCTGCCGGTCAAACGACGGCGCAAGACCCATCCCGGCCGCAAGCCGCTGGACGACTGGCGGGTATTGACTGGCATTCTGTTCCTGTTGCAGTCTGGGATTCCATGGGAAATGCTGCCGCAGGAGATGGGATGCGGCTCGGGCATGACTTGCCGGCGTCGGCTACGGGCCTGGCAAAAAGCTGGCGTATGGAAGAAGCTACATGGTGTGCTGCTGGACAAACTGCGCGCCGCCGACAAGATCGATTTCTCCCGTGCGGTGGCCGACAGTTCGTCGGTCAGGTCCGTGCATGGCGGAAAAAAACTGGACCGAACCCAACCGATCGCCGTAAGAAGGGCAGCAAGCACCACCTTCTCGTCGATGCGCAAGGCATCCCGGTCAATGTCATTCTGACCAAGGCCAACCGGCATGACGTTACGCAGCTGGTGCCGCTGGTTGATGGTGTACCGCCGATGCGAGGCAAACGCGGACGGCCGTTGAAAAAGCCCAAATGTGTTCAGACTGATCGTGCCTACGACAGTTGTGCTCACCGCCTGGCGCTGGAGCAGCGTGGCATCCTGCATCAAATTGCCAGACGCCGTACCAAGCATGGCAGGAATCTGGGCAAGACCCGATGGGTGGTTGAACGCACCATCGCCTGGCTGCATCAATTCCGCCGTCTGCGGGTGCGCTATGAGCGACTGCCGTCGATTCATGAAGCGTTCCTTCGCTTAGGATGCGCCATCATTTGTTGGCGCATCCTTAAAAAATCATTTTGTTAGACGCTGTTAATACTGCAGTCGTATTTGATGTTTAGGGCGGCAGGCCTAGAATTGTTCAGGATGATGAGCGATTCTAGGAGTAATCATCATGGAAGACTCTGCTCGACAGTATGTACGTGCCGCATCAGATTGGCACAAGTCACTGAACGATCTCGTCAACCGCCTGCCACCCCGGTTTGGGCGTAAGGAAATGCAGCAGCGTGCCCAGGAGTATCTCGAAGGCCTGCTCAAGCCAATCGAACGGAAGAACGGTTGGCAGTTGGCAGTTGGCCGAAGCAATCGGTCAGCCGTCACCGTACAGCGTTCAGCATTTTCTGGATCGTGCACATTGGAGTGCTGATGACGTGCGCGACGATCTGCGTTCCTATGTCGTTGATCACTTGGGGCAACAAGATGCCATTCTGGTGATCGATGAAACCGGATTTCTAAAAAAGGGTATGCATTCGGCAGGTGTGCAGCGTCAATACAGCGGCACCGCAGGCAGAATTGAGAACTGCCAAATCGGCGTGTTCATGGCGTACGTGAGCGATCTTGGCCATACCTTGGTTGACCGCGAACTCTATCTGCCCAAGGAGTGGGCGAGCGACGCAGACCGGTGCAAGGCTGCAAAGATACCGGATGACGTAAGCTTTGCTACCAAGCCAGTCATAGCGGGCAAGATGCTTGAGCGCGCTCTCCAGGCTGGTGTGCCCTTTAGCTGGATAACCGCCGATGAGGTCTATGGCAACTAACGGGCGCTGCGTGTATGGCTGGAGCAAAGTGATTTGCATTATGTGATGGCCGTGGCATCGAATCAGCATGTCTGGAATAACGATCTTCGTCAAATCACCGTTACGGCACTAGCAGCACGGGTGCAGGAGGAACAATGGACTACGCTGTCTGCGGGCGACGGTGCAAAGGGGCCAAGACTGTATGACTGGATCAGAATCCCGGTACTGAGTTGGCAGATGCCAGGCCAGCGTTGGGTGTTATTGCGTCGAAGCCGCAGCGGCGACGGGGAAACCACTTACTACGTCGCTTACACGCCAAAAGACTGTGATCTGCAAACAATGGTAAAGGTAGCGGGATCTCGCTGGGCGGTCGAGGAGTGCTTTGAAAGCGCTAAAGGCGAAGTTGGTCTGGACCAGTATGAAGTACGCAGCTGGCATGGATGGTATCGGCATATTACCTTGGCCATGGCAGCACATGCCTACTTGACAGTTCTTCATGCCTGGGAAATGCCCCGGCCCGCCTATAAAAAAAAGGTTACCGTTCACCCCGCTCGAAGCTTGCGGAAGTCAAGAGCAACACAGAACATCGCTGAGCGGCAGCAATAAACAGTGAGTAAGTGCAGGAAGCGAACAACTCGCAAGCAGTTTGGCGATTCTTACGTTCATGAGTATCGACCTGTCGCAACCAGCGCCGCGTGCGCGCACCCTGGAAGAAGCGCAAGCGCTCATCGATGAGCTGTGGCTGGTGTTGCGTGCGCAAGCGCAACAGATTGAAGACCAGAACCGGCGCATCCAGATTCTGGAAGAACGGTTGCGCATGAACTCGCGCAATTCCTCCACACCTCCCTCGGCCGATCCACAGCGGCCTTCCAGTGGCAAATCACCGTCCGGCAAGAAGCGTGGCGGCCAGCCTGGTCATTCCGGTAAGGCGCGCGCCTTGCTGCCGCCTGACCAAATTACGCACACGCACGACTGCGTGCCCGGCCCGTGCCCGACTTGCGGCGGTGCCGTGCGCATTACCGGTTTGTGTGCACGGCATCAAGTCATTGAACTGCCGCCGATTCGGCCCGTGGTGACCGAGTACCGGCTCCTGGCCGGTGCCTGCTGCGCCTGCGGCCAAGTCTGTGAAGCCGGCTTGCCGCCCGGCGTTTCCCGTCGCGTCACAGGCCCGCGCCTGCTGGCCACCGTCGGCACCCTTACCGGCAGCTATCACTTTGCGAATTCAACCGATCGACGCAACAGATTGGTGAAATCGTTCAGCGGGCGTTTCATAGTTGAGTGTTTTTCTTGGACGCGCATTTAACTGCCTCGCTACCGTATTAAGTTTCGCCTGCGAGTAGCCTGACAGGTCGATACCTTTAGGGAAATACTGTCTTAACAATCCGTTCGTGTTCTCATTTGAACCACGCTGCCAAGGATGATGAGGGTCGCAGAAATAAACTTGTATGTCAGTTGCCAACGTAAAGCGTTTGTGTCCGGCCATTTCCTTACCCCGGTCCCAAGTCAGTGATTGGTAGAGTTGCTCTGGTAGCTTTCTGGCCTGCCTGATCAGGTCATTGATTACCGTCTCGGTATCTTTGCTCGGTACCTTCACCAGCATGACATAGCGTGTCTGCCGTTCTACCAGAGTCGCAATCTGGCTACTCTTGCCACCGCACAGCAAGTCGCCTTCCCAGTGTCCAGGAACCGCTCGATCTTCCACTGCAGCTGGGCGCTCGCTGATCGATACTGTGTCAAGAATTCTGCCGTGATTGAGCGTCTTCTGGGTGTAATGGCGTGAACGGCGCATGACGCGTGTACGCCGCAGATGGGCCAGCAGTTCCTTCTTCAGCGCACCACGGGCCTGAATGTAGAGGCTGCGATAGATAGTCTCGTGTGACACGCGGTGACGCTCATCGTTGGGATACGTATGTTTAAGCCATCCGGCAATCTGCTGCGGCGACCACAGCAATTGCAGCTTGGCAGCCACAATGTGCGCCAATGGCCGGTTCTCCACTAGTCTACAGGTCTTGGGCCGACGTGCTCGATCCCAAGCCGCTTGCTCGGCCTGGGCTGCCCGGTAGGATTCATAGCCGCCGTTGCGCTTAATCTCACGACTGATAGTCGATGGCGCTCGCCCTAGCAAGGTCGCCATCGACCGGATTGAATTACCTGCTGCCAGTGCACGCGATATCTCTTCCCGCTCCGGCAACGTCAGCGCCAGTGCACAACGGCATCGTTGTCGCGGACGTATCCCGCCTGTCTCTGCCAGAATACCTTCTATCGAGGAGTGGTTCCGATTAAACAACTGGGCTATCTGCTGGAGCGACTCGCCCTTCCGCCAGTGTTCCCACATCACTGCCTTCTGGCTTTCCGAGTAGTAAATCCGTGGTCTCTGCTTCATATGCAACACTCCTTCTGCTTGCGCAGTCTTTAGTATGTTGCATCCACCGGTTGAATCCATCCTTGAGCAAGCGGCAGGTACAAGGCGTGCTGGCCGACTTGTTCGGCATCGAGCTGTCGGTGGGCGCCATCAGCGAAGGCGAAGCCGAGATCGGTGCGGCACTGCAGGACATCGTCCAGCAGGCACACGTCCATGTGCAGCAAGCCGGCGTCGTACATGCCGACGAGACCGGCCATAAGCAAGGCGGCTGCCGACACTGGCTGTGGCTGGTGGTGGCCGGCACCGTAGCCGTGTTTCAGACGGCGGCTACGCGCAGTGCGCAAGCGGCCAGGGCGGCACTGGGCGAGCGCTTTGCCGGCATTCTGGTGTCGGATCGCTATGGCGCCTATGCCTGGGTCGAGACAGCGCGCCGGCAACTGTGTTGGGCGCATCTGCTGCGCGACTTCACGAAGATAGCCGAGCGCAGTGGGGAGTCAGGACGCATTGGAGACGAGCTGGTCGCCTGTACGCAGCGCATGTTCCGCTTCTGGCATTGGGCGCGGGACGGCACCTTGAGCCGCAGTATGTTTACTTGCCACATGCGGTTCTTGCGTCATCGCATCGAGGCGCTGTTGCAGCAAGGCGCGCAGGGCCGGCATGCCGAGACGGCGCGTACTTGCCAGCACATCCTGCGACTGCGTCAGGCGTTGTGGAGCTTCGTCGATACACCGGGAGTCGAGCCCACTAACAATCTGGCCGAGCGCACCCTTCGCAGCTTCGTGATCTGGCGGAAAATCAGCTTCGGGACGCAGTCGGTGCGTGGCTCACACTATGTCGAGCGCATCATGACGGTCGTCGGCAGTTGCAAGCTGCAAGGTCGCAATCCGCTTACCTTCCTCACACAGGCCATTCAAGCACATTGGGGAGATGGCGTTGCTCCTTCCTTAATCCAAGACAGCTTCGCCGCAGGGTGAACGGTTACAAAAAAAGAAACCTCAGTCAGCGATGAAATACTGGAAGCAGCTAAGAATGTACTCATCCCACTGACTGTTCCGGAAATCCGCAAACTGCTCTGGCAGCTGGTATGGCGGATGCCACCACCGGTGACGTTCATTATTGCTTGGTCCTTCTGGCGCCGACGACATCAGGCCATTGCTATGCTCTGCCAATATCGCCGACGCGCTAAGGATAAACTCCAACTGTAGTATTAACATCCCGACTAATTTGCATATGGTTCTATTGCCTTGGCGTCCTGATCTCCTTCAGTACTTGCTCCGTATGCTCGCCGACTTTCGGAATCGGCCGCCCAGCGGCGGCCGGTGAGTTTGAAAAGCGCGGCGCCGGATGTGCCTGCAGCAGCCCGTCCTCCACGCTGTAAATGCCGCGCGCGGCGATGTGCGGATGACGAGCCGCCTCCGACGGCGCCAGCACCGGCGCAAAGCAGGCGTCGCTGCCTTCGAGCAGCGCACACCATGCATCGCGCGGCCGAGTCGCAAACAGTGCCGCCAGTTGCTGTTTCTGCTCGGGCCATTGCGATACCTTGTTTTGATTCGCAAAACGCGGATCGTCTTCCAGGCCGAGCTTTTCCAGCAACAGTCGATAGAATTTCGGTTCCAGGGCGCCTACCGTGATGTCGCGCCCGTCGGCACAGCGGTAGCTGGTATACCAGTGTGGGCCGTCCAGCAGTGACGTGCCGCGCTTCTCGCTGCCCAGGCCGCCGCCGATCAAGTCCAGCATCAGGTTCATCAGGTGCGCCGAGCCATCGACGATTGCGGCATCGACCACCTGCCCTTGCCCGCCGCTGCGCGCATTCAGGATGCCGGCCAAGACGCCGACGGCAAGATAGAGCGCGCCACCGCCCAGGTCGCCAACCAGTGTCGGCGGCGCGACAGGCGGCTGGCCGGCTTCACTCGCGTACCAGAGCGCACCCGACAGCGCGATGTAGTTGGCGTCGTGGCCGGCCGTCTGCGCCAGCGGCCCGTCCTGGCCCCAGCCGGTCATGCGGCCGTACACCAGGCGCGGGTTGTGCGCCATGCATACGTCGGGCCCGAGGCCCAGGCGCTCCATCACGCCCGGGCGCATGCCTTCGATCAGCGCGTCGGCGCCCTCGATCAAGCGCAGCACGGTGTCGATTGACGCCGGCGATTTCAGGTCGAGCGCGACCGAGCGCTTGCCGCGCCGCGTGATTGCCGCCGGCAGGTCGCCGCCGCCCGGCCGTTCGATGACGATGACGTCGGCGCCGAGGTCGGCCAGCAGCATGCCGCAGAACGGACCGGGGCCGATACCGGCGATCTCAATGATTTTTACGCCTTTGAGTACGCTCATAGGAATGGTTTCGCTTTTCGGATAAGGCGCCTCCTCCTTAGGGAGGAGGGGGTGTCGTTACTTGTAAAACGTCTCGTCTTTCTCTGCCATCGTTTTCAGTAAAGCGGGGGGCGCGAAACGCTCGCCGTACTGTTTCGCCAGACGTTCGCACTGTTCGACGAACTGCGTGACGCCAACGGTATGCACCCATGAGAGTGGCCCGCCTCGGAACACCGGGAAGCCCCAGGCGAGGATAGCGCCGACGTCGGCATCGCGCGCCGTGGTGAGCACACCCTCTTCCATGCAGTGTACGGTCTCTACCGCCTGCACTGTGACCAGGCGCTCGATCAACTGCTGCACCTCGGGCTGCGCCTTCGCTGGCGGAAACAATTCGCCTAGTCCAGGCCAGAGGTGCTTCTTGCCGCCCTGCGGATAATCATAGTAACCCGTTCCGGCCTTCTTGCCGATGCGGCCGAGTTCCACCATCTGCGCCGCCACTTCGTGGCCAGGGCGCGGCTGGTAGGCGGCGCCGAGGTCGGCACGGGTCTGCTGGTCGATCTTGCAGATCAGCTCGCTCGACACTTCGTCGGTCAGCGCGAGAGGGCCGACCGGCATGCCGGCCATGAGACCGGCGTTTTCAATCAGGGCCGGCGCGACACCTTCCTTGAGCATCGTGAGGCCTTCCAGCACGTAGGTCGAGAACACGCGGCTGGTGTAAAAGCCACGCGAGTCGTTCACTACGATAGGCGTCATGCCGAGTGCCTTGACCAGGTCGAGCGAGCGCGCCAGCGTGTCCTGGCTAGTCTGCTTGCCGACGATAATTTCGACCAGCGGCATCTTGTCGACCGGCGAGAAGAAATGCAGGCCGATGAAATTTGCCGGACGCCCGCTCGCTTCGGCCAGGCCTGTGATCGGTAACGTCGAGGTGTTGGACGCGAAGATCGCGTCGGCGGCGATCACCGCTTCGCTCTTGTTCGTCACGTCGGCCTTGATTGCGCGATCTTCGAACACGGCTTCGATCACGATCTCGGCGCCTTGCAGCAGCGCGTAGTCGGTAGTCGGCACGATGCGGTCGAGCAGGGCCTGCGCCTTGCCTTGCGTAAGCTGGCCGCGTTCAACCTGTTTGGCGAGCAGCGCCTGCGAATACGCCTTGCCCTTTTCGGCCGCTTCCTGCGTCATGTCGATCAGCACCACCTGCAGGCCTGCCTTGGCCGCGACGTAGGCCACGCCCGCGCCCATCATGCCGGCGCCAAGCACCCCGATCTTGTTGTAGCGCTGCACCGGCACGCCGGCCGGGCGCCCCGCCAGTTTGTTCGCCTCGCCCATGCTGAAGAACAGTGTGCGGATCATGTTCTTCGCTTCCGGCCTCATCACCGTTTCCACGAAATAGCGCGCTTCGGTCTGCAAGCCGGTGTCGATGTCGGTGATCAGGCCTTCATACACGCAGGACAGGATGTTGAGCGGTGCCGGATAGTTGCCGAAGGTCTTGGCACGCAGCATCGCGTTGCCGGCCATGAAAACTTGCTGCACCGCCGGCGACGAAACCGCGCCGCCGGGAATCTTGTAGCCCTTGATGTCCCACGGCTGCAGCTTTTTCTCCTGTTGCGCTAGCAGCCATTCGCGCGCTGCCTGCACTTCGCTTCCAGCCGCGACTACCGCGTCGATGATACCGAGCTTCAACGCATCAGCCACCTTCAGGCGTTTTCCTTCCAGCAACAGCGGCAGCGCTTTCTGGATGCCGATCAGGCGCGGCAGGCGTTGTGTGCCGCCGCCTCCCGGCAAGAGACCGAGCGTGACTTCGGGCAGACCAAAGCGCGCTTTCGGATTGTCAGCGGCGACGCGGTAATGGCCGGTCAGTGCCACTTCGAGGCCGCCGCCCAAAGTCGTGCCAGGCAGTGCCATCGCGACCGGCTTGCCGCAGGTTTCAAGCTGACGCAGCGCGCGGTTCAGGCGCATTACGCGGTTGAACAGTTCGCCGGCTTCATCGGCCGACAGCAGCCATTCGAGATCGCCTCCGGCGATAAAGTCGGGTTTGCCGGAAGTCATCAGGATACCCTTGACTGCGGCGTCGGCCACCGCGCGCCCGAGCGCGGCGAACAGTGCGTCGCAGCTTTCGCCGTTCAATACGTTCTGGCTGCGGCCAGACATGTTCCAGGTCAGCGTGGCGATGCCTTGTTGGTCGAGCGTGAAGTCGATCATGTCTAACCTTTCAAATACGTTCGATGATGGTGGCGGTGCCCATGCCGGCGCCTACGCACAAGGTGGCCAGGCCGGTGGAGACGTTGCGCCTTTCCATTTCGTCGAGCAGGATGCCGAGGATCATCGCACCGGTTGCGCCGAGCGGATGGCCCATCGCGATCGCGCCGCCGTTGACGTTGATCCTGTCGTGCGAGACGGACAGCGCCTCCATGAAGCGCAGCACTACCGCCGCGAAGGCTTCGTTCAGTTCCCACAGGTCGATATCAGCGACCGACATGCCGGCGCGCTTCATGGCCTTTTCGGCGGCGTAGCTGGGACCGGTCAGCATGATCGACGGTTCCGAACCGATCGACGCGAACGAGCGGATGCGCGCACGCGGCTTGAGACCTGTACGTTCAGCGACGGCACGGTTTCCGATCAGGACAGCAGCGGCGCCGTCGACGATGCCCGAGCTGTTGCCGGCGTGGTGCACATGTTGCACCTGCTCAATCTGCGGATAACGCTGCTTGATTACGGCGTCGAAACCGAACTGCTCGCCCATATCGGCGAACGAAGCTTTCAACTGGCCGAGCGACTCGATGGTGGTCTCCGGGCGTATCAGTTCGTCGCGGTCGAGGATGGTCAGGCCGTTGCGGTCGGCCACCGGCACCACGGTCTTCGCGAAGTGGCCGGCGTCCCACGCGCGCTGCGCGCGCTGCTGGCTTTCGACCGCATACGCATCGACGTCGCGGCGACTGTAGCCCCAGATGGTCGCGATGGCATCGGCCGACACCCCTTGCGGCACGAAATAGCGCCTGAATGCGCTCTGTGGATCGACCGGCCAGGCGCCGCCGGACGAGCCCATCGGCACGCGCGACATCGCTTCGACGCCGCCACCGACCACCAAGTCGGACTGGCCCGACATCACTTGTGCGGCCGCCATGTTGCAGGCTTCCAGGCCGGAAGCGCAGAAGCGGTTGATCTGGACACCGGCCACGCTCTCGGCGTAGTCGGCGGCCAGCGCTGCGATACGGCCGATGCACGCGCCTTGCTCGCCGACCGGCTCGACGCAACCGAGCACGACATCGTCGATCAATCCGGTGTCGAGGTGGTTACGCGTGCCGAGCGCCCGCAATGCGGTTTCGGCCAGCCGCAGGGGCGTTACGCCATGCAGCGCCCCGTCTTTCTTGCCCTTGCCGCGCGGGGTGCGGACGGCATCGTAGATATAGGCTTCCATTTGCTCTCCTAATTGACTTCCCTCCCCAGCAAGCGGGAGAACGTGATTACAGATTGCGGCTGATGAGTTCCTTCATGATTTCATTGGTGCCGCCATAGATGCGCTGCACGCGTGAATCGGCCCAGGCGCGGGTGATCGGGTATTCCCACATGAAGCCGTAGCCGCCATGCAGTTGCACACAGCGATCGAGCGTGCGGAATTGCATCTCGGTGGTCCAATACTTGGCCATCGACGCGGTCGCCGCGTCGAGCTTGCCTTCCATCAGCAGTTGCAGGCATCGATCGACGAATACGCGCCCCAGTTCCAGGTCGGTGCGGATTTCCGCGAGCGCGTGGGCGACGGTCTGGAATTCGCCGATTGGGCGCTTGAACGCCTTGCGGTCGCGTGTGTACGCGAGCGTCCATTCGAGGCCGGCTTCGACGCTGGCGATCGAGGTGACCGAAATCTGCAGACGCTCCCACGGCAGTTCCTGCATCAGGTATTTGAAACCGTGCCCTTCTTCGCCGAGCAGGTTGGCCGCAGGTACACGCACGTTGTCGAAGAACAGTTCGGACGTATCCTGCGCCTTCAAGCCGGCTTTTTTCAGGCGCTTGCCCTTGGAGAAGCCCGGCATCGAGGTGTCGACCACGAACAGGCTGATGCCTTTCGAACCGGCTTCGGGATCCGTCTTGGCGACCACGATTACGAGGTCGGCGTGCCAGCCATTGGTGATGAAGGTCTTGGAGCCGTTCAGGAGATAGTGGCCGCCATCGCGCACGGCGGTTGTCTTGACGCCTTGCAAATCGGAGCCGGCGCCCGGTTCGGTCATCGCGATTGCACCGATCATCTCGCCGGTGGCCATTTTCGGCAGATAGGTCGATTTCAGATATTCGCTGCCGTAATGCTCGATGTAGGGGGCGACGATTTCCGAGTGCAGGCCGAAACCGAGGCCGGTACAGCCGATGCGTGCCTGCTCTTCCATCAGCACCACGCTGTACAGCTTGTCACCGCCGGCGCCACCGTACTGCTCCGGCATGCTGGCGCACAGGAAGCCGGCTGCGCCGGCCTTGAGCCAGACCTTGCGGTCGACATAACCCTGCTCTTCCCAGCGTTCGTTATGTGGTGCAACCTCGGTTTCCATGAACCGGCGCGCGGCCTCGCGCAGCATCTCATGTTCTTCGGCAAATAGCGTGCGGGGAATCATGCAATGTCTCCTGTCGTGTTATCGAGAAAAGGGCGCTGCAGCAGGAGCGCATCCAGCCATGTACTTCATGGATATCCGCAACCATTGCAAACTAGAAACGCCATTCTCGATTATTTATTGCGGAATCTGCCTACGTCGCGCGCCGCTTCACTCCCCTTTCTGCGGGGTTTTGGGCGACTTCAAATCATTGAAGCAACGGGCATTCTCTCCTGTCGGCTCTGAAAATGTGATAGCGTAAGCTGCCATTGTTATTGCGAAAAATGCCATGCCAGCCAAATCAAGTGCGATGACGGTCCCAATGCGCAGCGCTCGCCGTCTGATCGATGCGGTAACGGCGCGGGGAATAGCGCCCGACGAACTCTTGAGCCGAGCCGCGATCGACCGCAGCCTGCTTGACAGTCCAAGAGTCCGTCTGAGCCTTAAACAGTTTTCCAAGCTCTACGCCGGTATCGTCGGCGCACTGGAGGACGAGCATCTCGGCCTTCATGGCGAACCGACGCGGCCAGGGGCGCTAGAGACGCTCTGCCGTATCGGTGCTACCACGTCGACCTTTGCCGACTGCGTGCAGGTCATCGCCAAGGGATGCAATACAGTGCTTCGCGACTTCAAAGTGGATTGTGTCGCTGGGGGCGGGGAGCTGCAAATCACGTTCCGGGAGCGCCGGAGAGATCTTGAAAAAAGCCTACTCGCTTATGAAATATCCCTGCTGACGATCTACGCAATCCTGTCCTGGCTCGTCGGACAGCGGTTGCCCCTCGTCCTCGCCGACTTTCCCTGCCCGGCTCCCCGCCATCGGCCCGAAATGCGGGCCTTGCTGGCGGGGCCGATACGATTCAATCAGCCACACGCCGCCTTGCGGTTCCCGGAGCGAGTCAACAGTCTCCATATCATCCGCAACGCCGAAGAAATACCCAGGTACATTCGGCGGACGCCCGGCAGCCTTATCGAGACCTTGCTGGTGGGTGACTCTCTTGCCTCTGAAGTCAGGCGCGTGCTTCAGCAAGCCTTGCCCTCGCTCTTGTCACTGCCGCAGGTCGCCGAACGTCTCGCCGTGTCGCCGCGCACCTTGCATCGCAAGCTCGAAGCCGCAGGGGCAGGCTTTCAGCGCATCAAGGATGATTTGCGTCGCGATATGGCGCTTCGTTTTCTGATCCGTGGGGGAACTCCGCTCAAGCAAATAGCGACCCATCTCGGCTTTTCGGATCAATCGACGTTTCAGCGGGCGTTTGCACAATGGACCGGCCTTTCACCGGGCGAATATCGCAAGCGCGCTCAACCGCAAAGGGCAGAAAAAGGCACTGTCACGTTAATGATGGACGCTGGTAAAGTTGGTTGAAGAAGATACCCACTGCCCTTTACCATCGCCGCCGGGTTCCTGGTACTGTCATCAGTTGTGCTGTGCGCCGGTATTTCCGTTTCCAGCTCAGCCTGCGGGACATCGAAGAGCTACTTCTGGAGCGTGGCGAGGTGGTCAGCTATAAGACGATCTGCCGGTGGTGTGACAAGTTCGGCAAGCAGTTCGTCCAGCGCGTCAAGCAGGCGCGGCCGGTGCCCGGTACGACCTGGCATCTGGACGAAGTCTTCGTCAATGTCGTTGGTGAACCTTACCTGCTGTGGCACGCTGTCGATCAGCATGGTGCCGAGCTCGACATCCTGCTACAAAAACGCCGTGACACTGCGGCTGCCAGCGCTTCTTCCAGCGGCTGCTGGCTCAGTATCTGAATGGGCCGCGCAAGATTATCACCGACCAGTTGCGCAACTATCCAGCCGCGAAAGCCGAAATACCGGACCTCGCCAACGTCAAGCATGTATTTGTGAAAGCAGCGGCACGAGTCAACGACCGGGCCGGCATAGCCATCAGCCGACGCGGGAACGAGAGTGGCGTATGAAGGGCTTCGGCTCACTTGGGCGTACCCAGCAATTCTTGTCCAGCTTCGGACCGATCCGGCAGCATTTTGCGATCAGGCGTGAGCATCTGGGCGCCGCGCAACATCGCACTCAGCTGACCAGACGCTTCGCTGCCTGGAACCACATCACCGGAGCCACCCAAAATCCGCCCACCGCAGGATGAGCACCGGTCGACCAGCCCTCACTCCGGTTCCGCGACGTTACTCATGAGTCAGAAATATAGGCGACACTTGGGTGCTTGAAGAACGAGCGTACAAGCGACGGCCTGTTTGCAATATCGGTGAGCTGGGCAGTCACGCGCTGTTCGAGTCTTTCCCCAGCTTGCAGGGCCCGGCGTGCGACACCGGTGCGCTTGGCATGGCTCCATACCAGTTCGTCCGGATTCAGGTCCGACGCGTAGCCCGGCAAATAATGCAGTGTCAGTTTGCCTTTCTTGCTCGCGACATAGTCTTTGACGGCAGCCGTCTTATGCGCTGGCAGCGAATCGAGAATCAGATGCAGTGGCTTTTTGCGCCGATGCATCAACCTCTCGAGCAAGGCCACAAACGACTCTCCCGTCAAGCCGCCTTCATAGGTGGTAAACCAGAATGCGCCCCAGGTCGTGCCTTGCACCGCATCGGCACGAAAGCCGGATTCATCCCAGAAGTAGATGTCGGCCCGTTCTGCCTTTGCGCGCCGCGCAATGGCCGGATAGGTGTCGCGCTGCCAGCGTTCGATTGCCTCGGGATCGCGTTGGTAGGCACGCTGCAGCAGCTTTTGCGGGGTCAGGTTCAGCCACGCGAGCAGCGCCCCAATCGATGCCAGGCTCAGCCTGTGGCCAAATCCCGCTGCACCAGGTCCCGCACAATCTGCCGTGTCCACAGGCCGAAGTCCAAGCCGTACTGCATCGGATTGTTGCCATTGATCCAGCGGAAAACTCGTCGCTCCTGACGCACAGTCAGGGTACGTGGTCGGCCCGTTGCCTTGCGCGCCTGCAGCCGACGCATCCCCGCTCCCCGGCCGTTGGCCTGCTTGAGCCATTTATGAATCGTGGTGCGATTCATGCCATAGCTGACAATCACCGCGCTCACACTTTCGCCTTCGCGCGCCCGCTGTACCGCTATCAGCCGTATCGCTTCCTGCGCCTTGCGATCCAGTTTGCGTCCATCTTTCTTCATGCAAAATCTGACAACACCTGAAACTTTAGATTCCCCTACATGTCGACTTATTTACTGATCAATGAGTAAGTTGACAGTGTCGCTTGTCGTCCAGGTCATTCCTGGAATCGTGACGCGCGTTCCACTTCGCCAGGCAACTGTGAATGACATTTTCCAGTTCGCTCTTCGTCATGTGCTTCACTTCTTTCACTACTCCCATTGCTAGGAATCTCGTCGTTCCCAGCTTTATCTTTTGGTTTAGATAGGGCTCGAAAACGCAACGCTGTCAGTCCATTCCGGGCATGCCGGATGAGCGAAAACGCACGCACGGATATGTCGGCGGAAAGAGAGGCGGCGGTTCTTGATCTATGCCGCGGCGCCTTGCCATCAGTTGTCGGTCCGGGCTTCCTGCTGAAAATCGGCGCCGCCTGCGCCGTCGTCATCGATGAAGGCGCGCGGGTAGAGCTCGGCCCAGGCGGCCAGGATGTCGTCTCGCGGCACGTCCGCGAACACGCCGCGCCCGCGGACATACTCCATGTGTCGGCGACCGGAGGCGTCCAGCGGGTGGAAGATTGAGTCGTTGCGGCCGTCGAATTCCAGTGGCAGGATGCCCACCTTCTGGCACAGCGTCAGGTTGAATGCCGGCGTCGCCTTGACCCAGCGGCCGTCCAGATAGAGATCGGTATAGCCATGGAATGCGAACACATCGGTCTTCATCGCTTCCTTCAGGCGCGCGCTGGTCATATGGTTACGCACGTCGGCAAACCCCAGGCGCGCCGGTATGCCAGCCGCGCGGGCCACCGCCGCCAGCAGCGCAGCCTTGGTGATGCAGAAGCCGCGTCCGGACTCCAGACACCGGCTCGCCTTGAAACCGGCTTCCGAATGATCGATGCGGTAGGGGTCATACAGAAAACCGTCGCGCACCGCGTAATACAGGGCGATCGCCTGACCGGACTGCGAGTCATGCCCCGTTCCGTGTTGTCGAGCAAAATCGATAATTGCAGGATGGTTGCTGTCGACGAATCGGCCTGGCTGCAGGTATTCGGCCTCGACAGGCTGCGATTGAGGCTGCTTATTCATGGTGTTCCTTCTCAAGAATTCGGTTCCGACAGACATTTCGGCGTGACATACAGCGGAAAGCCATTGTAGGGACGGGAGCGGTCATGCGGCACGAGTTTCCAGGCCGGGCGCGCATTGGGCGCGCCACCGTCCACGCGCAGGCAGGAGCCGGTAATGAACGCCGCCGCTTCAGACAACAGGAAAACAATTGCCGCGGAAGTTTCCGATTCGGTGCCAAAGCGATGCAGCGGAACCTTGTCCCGGTAGGAATGCAGCTCGGCCTGCATTTCCGGGCTATAGTGTCAAAGCCGCTGCTGGCGATGAAGCCGGGCGCCACCGCGTTGATCCGCACGCCGGAATGCGCCCATTCGCAGGCCGCCGTTTCGGTGAACGGCAGCATGCCGGCGCGGGCCGCGCCGCTATGTCCTATGGTTGGCATGCCGCCCCAGATGTCGGCAATGATATTGACGATTGCCCCGCCGTGCGCCTCCATCCACTGGTTATAGCATTCGCGCGCGAACAGGAAGCCACCGGTCAGATTGTTGCGTACCACTGCCTCCCATCCATTAAAGGAGATATTCTTCAATGGCGCCGGAAACTGCCCGCCGGCGTTATTCACCAAACCGTGGATGGCGCCATGCGCATCGAGGATCGCCCGGACGCTTGCCTTCACGGCCGCCTCGTCGCGGATATCGCAGGCATGGATGCTGCATTGGCCTCCAGCGTCGGCGACTTCGGCCTGCACGCTTGCGAGCTTGCCGGGATTCCTGCCGATGATGGCCACCGTTGCGCCAAGGCTAACCAGTTCGTGGGCGGTGCAGCGCCCGATCCCGCTGCCGCCGCCGGTCACGATGATGGTCTGGTTTCGGAACAGGTGCGGGCGGAACACCGATCGGCAACTCATTTTGATCTCCTTGCTGCCTGTGTGCCGCTCATCTGCGCAGGATTCTTGCGCGTGGCCCATCGTGGCCTGCTGCCCGAGCAACGCTTTTACCAGTCGCCGACTTCCATCCTCTCTTCAATCCCATTTTCTGACATCCTCGATCACTTTGTCGCTCTGGCGAAAGATAGCCTCCTCCACCACCTCGACGTTGCCGCGCAGCTTGGTGACGCCGCGCACCGACTCTTCCAGCGTGGACAGGTCGGCGGGTACGGCTGCGCCGGCCTTTGGCAGCACCAGCACGCGCATGCGATCGCTTTCTCCTTCGCGCTCAACCCGGATCCGCACCGATGCGACCCAGTCGTGGGCCTGCGCGATCTGCTGCGCGAACGCGGGATAGACGAACATGCCGCGCACCTTCACTGTCTGATTGGTCCGGCCCAGCACACCCATGAGGCGAATGCCGGGCCGCCCGCAGGCACAGCGTGCGGATTCGATGCGCGACAGATCGCCGGTGGCAAAGCGCACCAGCGGATAGAATTCGCGAGCCAGCGTGGCTACCACCTCGCCGATCTCGGCGTTTCCGAGTGGGATCCCGCTGTCCGGCTCGCAGATCTGGACAATGAGGTCATCGTCGACATGCCAGCCATCGTGCGATTCGCATTCGTAGCCGACGATGCCCAGGTCGGCGGTGCCGTAGACGGTGAACAGTTCGATGCCGAAATCCTGCTCGAAGCGGCGGCGTGCGGAGACCGATATCGGCTCGGCGCCGACGATCGCCCGGGTCAGCCTGAACTCCTTCTTCCAGTCAAGACCTTGCGCAATGGCGGCATCGATCAGCATGTTCAGGAAACTCGGCAACCCGACAAAGGCAGTCACCCCCAGCCGCCGCATGATGTCGAGCTGGATGGGGATTTGTCCCGGGCCGGACGGCACGACGACCGCCCCAGCTGCGATCGCGCTGTCTTCGAACATCCTGGCCGCCGGCGTCATATGATAGGAAAACGTGTTGAGCAGAATGTCGCCCGCTCCAATCCGCGCAGCCCGCACCGCTTGGTCCGCACGCCAGTGCCGGCCCTGTCGGGCTTCGAAATCGAAGATGCCCGCCGGCGAATAGAAAACGCGGGATGCGCTGGCCAGACCGCCGAAGGGCAAGGCCCGCGCGAGCGCGCTCTCCTGGCGCTGCAATAACGGCAGATCTTCTTTTTTCAAGATCGGTATGCGCGCCAGATCGTCCAAAGCATTGATATCGGCGGGTTGTATTCCTGCCCGCTGCATCCGCTTTGCCACTTCGCTGTCGGCGGGTAGCCTCTCCAGGAGGCGTCGTACCTGGGCAATCAGGTCAGTCATCCTATTCTCCCTGGGCCATGATTACGGCCAGCACTGCGCTGCGTTCGACCATGTCCCCGGGCTTGCAACGCAACTCGCTCACCACGCCGTCGTACGGCGCGGTGACCCGTAACTCCATTTTCATCGACTCGAGTACGAGCACGACCTGCCCCTGCGTCACCCGGTCGCCCGGCTCTGCCTTGACCGCCACCACCCTGCCCATCATCGGTGCGGCCAATTGGCCGGTCGATTGCGCATCGGCAGCGACGCCTTCCAGATAAGGCGCATGCTCGAAGGAGCCGGTACCCAGCGGGCTGGAAAGCTCGACCCGGTGTTGATTCCAGACCATGGTCAGTTCCAGGCTGCGTCCCTCGCACTGGAGCAGATAACGGTTGGTGCCGGTTTCACGCAACGTCGCCCGCAGTCGGTGCTCAGCGCCTGTTTTACCCGTATAAGCAACCAGCAGCGAACCATCCGCGTCCAGCCGCGAGTAACGCATCGGCCATTTTCCGTTCGGGTTCTGCAGGACGATGGCCGGCATTGCCGTTGCCGTATGCTCGCCGGCCGACAGCCGCCATCCAGTGAAGCCGCCCCATTGCGACCAGCATCCCAGACGGGCCTGCGCACGGCTGCGCATCAGGCACAGCAAGGCTGCCGCGCACAGGTGTTCGGGCGGCGGTTCCTGCCTTGCCGGCGCGCTGCCTTCACCGCTCCAGCGTTCGTCGATCAGACGCGTATGGAAAGTACTGTCGCGCGTTTCATCCAGGCACAGCAACTGCTGAAGCAAACTGAGATTCGTGGTCAGGCCCACTACAGTCGTCTCCCGCAACCCACAGAGCAGTGCCGCGATAGCTTGTTCACGGTCGTCTGCGCGCGCGATCAGCTTGGCGATCATCGAGTCGTAGTAGGGCGAAATCTCGTCACCGCTCTCGACACCGCTTTCCACCCGGATCGGCGTGCCGGGGAAACTGGCCAGCGTGATGCGCCCGGTGGCCGGGAGGAACCCGGCATCGGGATCTTCGGCACAAAGTCGCGCCTCCATCGCATGGCCTTGCAATCGCACATCCCGTTGATCCAGCGGCAAGCGCCCTTCGTCGGCAATGCGCAGCTGCAATTCGACCAGGTCCAGGCCTGTCACTTCTTCCGTCACCGGATGTTCGACTTGCAGGCGTGGATTGACCTCCAGGAAGAAATACTGGTCGCCTGATACGATGAACTCCACGGTGCCCAGCCCACGGTAATGCAGCCCGGCAGCCAGCCGGACTGCATCGTCGAGCAGGGCCTGGCGCAACCCGGCCGGCAAGCCTGCCGACGGTGCCTCTTCGATGACCTTCTGGTGGCGCCGCTGCAGCGAGCATTCGCGTTCGAACAGGTGAATGGCCTGCCCATGGCCATCGCCGGCAATCTGCACTTCAATGTGCCGCACCTTTGGCAGGTAGCGTTCGACGATCAGCTCGCCGTTTCCAAACGCCTTCTCTGCCTCTCGCATGGCGCTTTCGGTGCGCGCCTCGAGATCATCGAGCGAATCCAACACCGCCATGCCGCGCCCGCCGCCCCCGGCCACTGCCTTGAGCAGTACCGGCAGTGTCATCTCCCGCACCAGATGGCTGACGGCTTTTGGATCGCGCAACCCGCCTTCGCTGCCTGGCACGACCGGCACCCCCAAGCGGGCAGCTTCGCGCTTGGCACTGGCTTTGCCCCCCAGGCGCTCGATGGTTTCGGCCGACGGACCGATGAAGATCAGGCCGGCCTCTTCCAGTGCGCGGGCGAAATCTGGGTTTTCGGAGACGAAGCCGTAGCCAGGATGGACTGCGTCGGCGCCCACGCGTCTGGCGGCATCGATGATTGCCGTGATATTCAGATAGCTGTCGGCCGGCGCAGGTCCGCCAAGCTCGATTGATTCGCCAACCTCACGTACATGACGTGCCCAGCGGTCGGCGCTGGAATGTACCGTGGCAATACGGATACCGAGGCGGCGACAGGTGCGCGCGATACGGCAGGCAATCTCGCCGCGGTTGGCAATGAGGACTTTCTGGATCCGTTGCATGATCAGACCCTGAAGACGCCAAAGTTGGTCGGTTTGGCCGGCACCCGCGCGGCGAGATCGAGCATCAGGCCCATCACGTCGCGGGTTTCCACCGGATCGAGAATGCCGTCTACCCAAAGGTTCGACGAAAAATTGTAGGCGACCTGGAAAGCCTCGTACTCGCGGCGGATCGGCGCCTTGAAGGCCTCCTCCTCTTCCGCACTCCAGGCCTTGCCCTCGCTGCTGAGGATCTGTCCGCGAACCAGCGCCAGGACGGTCGCCGCCTGCTCCGGCCCCATGATGGCCGCGCGCCCGGTGGGCCAGGCAAACATGGCAGTCGGATTGAACGGGCGACCGCACATGGCCAGATAACCCGCACCGTAGGACGCGCCGATCATGATGGTATATTTCGGCACGTTGGCCGACGCCATGGCCGTGATCATCTTGGCACCTGCCTTGGCAATGCCACCCTGTTCTGCCGTGCGCCCGACCATGAAGCCGGTGACATCGCTCATGAAAACGAGCGGAATATCGCGCTGGCAGCACAGTTCGATGAAGTGCGTGGCCTTCATCGCGCTTTCGGAAAACAGCACGCCCTGGTTGGCGAGAATGCCGACTTCGTAGCCATGGATGCGAGCAAACCCGGTCAGCAAGGTATCGCCATACAGCGGTTTGAACTCCTGAAAGCGGCTGTCGTCCACGAAACGGGTGAGGATTTCACGGGTATTGGTTGGTATCCTGGGATCGCGGCTGATGATGCCGTAGATTTCCTGCGGATCGTGGCGCGGCGGCAGCGATTCGCCCTGCGTCCAGCGGGGCGACGACTGTTCGCCAAGGTCAAGCACGATTTCCCGCGCGATCGCTAGCGCATGCCGGTCGTCCTCGGCAATATGATCGGTCACGCCCGAGACCGAGCAGTGCATCTGCGCGCCGCCCAGGGATTCGTTATCCACCTCCTCGCCGGTGGCCGCGAACGTCAATTCCGGGCCACCCAGGTACATGTAGCCCTGGCCCCGCACGATCACCACTTCGTCGCACAGCGAGGGAATGTAAGCGCCCCCGGCCGTGCAAGGCCCCATCACGACCGCGATCTGCGGAATCCCTTCGGCGGACATCCGAACCAGGTTGTTGAAGATGGTGCCGAACTGCCCGGTGTCGGGAAAGATATTGGCCTGATCCGGCAGGAACGCTCCACCGCTGTCGACCAGCGTGATCGACGGCAGGCGGTGTTCCCATGCGATGCGCTGGGCCCGGACATGCTTCTTGCAGGTCATCCCGTAGTAGGTGCCTCCTTTGACGGTGGCATCGTTGGCAATGATCATGCACGGCCGTCCAGAGACTAGGCCGATGCCGGTGATGATGCTGGCACCGGGCGGGACACCTTCATATTTATCTTCACCAGCCAGCTGCGCCACCTCCAGGAAAGGCGAGCCTGGGTCGAGCAGCGCGTCGATACGGTCGCGCGGCAACAGCTTGTCACGCGCGACGTGACGGGCCCGCGCCTTGGGCGGACCGCCTTCACGGGCGCGTCTACGACGGGCATGGAGGTCGGCAACCACCTGGTCATATGCCTGGCGGTTTAGCAGGAATTCCTCGTCGGCAGTGGAGATGCGCGTGTCAAGAATCGTCATCTGGGACAGGTCCCTTCAGTCATGTCGGATTTGATTTGGTCAATCTGAGCGGTTGGATAGTTCAGGCTTTGGATTGGCCGGGGCAGTATGTTGTGGTGTGCTCGGCACCCCAGCCGCCGAACTCTGGCTTGCGCCGCTGCTCGAACGCGGCCAGTCCTTCGCCGACGTCGTCGCCCAGCAGTGCGGCGGTCGCCTGCGTTTCTTCGAGCTTCAATGCAGTGTCTAGAGGCTGTTCCAGCCCGGCGCGGGCCAGCCGTTTCATCGCCGCCAAGCCATTGCAGCTGCGCTCGGCCATTGCGGCGCAATAGTCGAAAGCCTGTTGACGCAGCGCGTCGTCCTCACATACGGCATTGACGAGACCCCACTGCAAGGCGGTCTGGGCGTCGATCCAGCGGGCGCTCAGGAACAAGTCCATGCTCCGCCGCAGGCCGATTGCGCGTGGCAGACGCTGGCTGCCGCCCCATCCTGGCACCAGGCCGAACTGGGCATGTTGATCGCCAAAGCGCGCACTCGATGCGGCAAAGACGACGTCGCAAGCCAACATCAGCTCCAGCCCCCCGGCCAGGCACATGCCCTGGACCGCTGCCACGACAGGCAGCGGACTGGCCTCCAGGCGGCGCAGGACGGCATGCCCTTGCCGGATGAAGCTGGACATGGCGTCCGGATCGGCGCGCAGGCGCTTGACTTCGTCAAGATCGGCCCCAGTGCAGAAATGCTTGCCGTTCGCGCGCACCAGCACGGCGCGCACGCCCGAGTCGCGATGCTCGAAGGCTGACAGGGCAGCATCGATCGCTGCATGCGCGGCGGTCGACAGGCAATTGAATTTTTCGGGCCGGGCCAGTTCCAAAATGCCTACCCTGCCGTGCGTCGATACGACCACCGGTCCGCTGCTCGGGTCCACGTTCATTTGCCACCCTCCTGCTTTAGATATTGCACCGCGACCCGCCCAAGGCGTTCCCGCGCGATGATTAGTTTCATAATCTGTGCCGTGCCGTCGCCGATTTCCAGGCCCATCACATCGCGCATCCTCTGCTGATGCGGTAGGTCCTTCGACCAGCCGTAGTGACCAAACGTAAGCAGGCATTGATGGATGACGTCGAACGCGGTTTTCGGCGCCATCCACTTGACCATGGCCGCTTCGGCGGTATGCGGCAATCCGGCGTCACGCAGCGCCAGCGCGTGGTAGCACAGCTGGCGTGCGGCGGCGATGACGGTCTCGCCTTCGGCAATCGGAAAGGTCACGCCCTGGTATTGCGCCAGCGGCACTCCAAAAGTATGGCGCTCCTTGACGTATTCCCAAGTCTCGTCGATGGATGCCTGGGCGGCGGCGATGCATTGCAGGGCGATCAGCACGCGGCTGTAATCGAAGCCTTGCATCACCTGGGTGAATCCCTTGCCTTCTTCGCCGAGCCGGTAGGCCGCGGGAATGCGCACGTCATCAAAGAACAGCGACCCGCGGCCCACGATCTTGCTGCCCAGGTCATCGAAGCGGGTGCACGTCACGCCGGGCAGATCCATCGGGACCATGAAGGCGCTCACGCCGCGCGCTCCGTCTTCGGGTTTTCCGGTCCGCGCAAACAGCACGACAGCGTCGGCCTGGTCGGCGCAGCTGATGGAGGTTTTTTCACCGTTAAGGATGTAATTGTCGCCGTCTCGTCGGGCGCGCAGCGCAAGGTTGGCGGCGTCCGAGCCGCCGCGCGGTTCGGACAGGCCGAGGCCGACGAGAACCTCGCCGCTTACCATCCGGGGTACCCACTGGCCTGCGAGTTCGGCGCTGGCATTGCGCGCCAGGATGGTTCCCATCAGGGAGGCAAGCAGCTGGACATAGCTGACATTGAAATCACCATAGGCGATCTCTTCCATGATGATGCCGGTAGTGACGCCATCCGCGCCCATGCCGCCGAATCGTTCGGGCAGATCGGTCCCGATCAGGCCCAATGAACCCATTTGCCGCATCAGGTCGCGGTCGATTTGCTCGGACTGCTCGCGTTTCTGATAGTCCGGTCGCAGACGCTCCCTGGCGAACCGCCGCGCAACATCGCGCAGCGCCTGTTGGTCTTCGCTCAAAATCATCCGGCTGCCTCCTGTCATCGTTGGGCCGCGTGCGGCGATGCCTCGGACGGCAATGCCGATGTCATTGCCCGGTCCAATGCCCTGAACGCCCTTGCGGGCGAGGTAAGCCGGCGTCCCGGCGTTGCAAGTGTAGCGCAGTTCGCATAGACTATCAAACAAACGTTAGTTTCATAGAAGCCGTCACTCACCTTTTATTGGCCGGGATCAACTTATGGACGCACAGGGAAGCGGGTTTCGTTCAGAACACCAGGCGTACCGGACGTTGTTGTCACCGCTGGCGGTGGGTCGCCACACGCTCCCCAACCGGGTCATCATGGGGTCGATGCATACCCGGCTCGAACACATGGATCGTCCTCTCGAGCGACAGGCGGCGTTCTATGCCGCACGGGCACGCGGGGGCGTTGGCCTGATGGTGACCGGCGGCTTTGCGCCTAACCATGACGGACTGATGGAGGAAGGCGGCCCCATCCTCGTAGATCTGGCGGCGGCAGAGGCCCTGCGCCCGATTCCGCAGGCAGTGCATGCCGAGGGCTCAAAGATCCTGTTGCAGATATTGCATGCGGGCCGCTACGGAAAACACCGCTCGCCGGTGGGCGCATCAGCAATACCTTCCCCGATCAATCCGCGCCTGCCCCGGCCGCTGACCGCTGCTGAAGTGGAAAGCACCATAGAGGACTATGTACACTGCGCCGAACTGGCGGCACACGCCGGCTTCGACGGCGTGGAGATCATGGGTTCGGAGGGCTACCTGATCAACCAGTTCACGGTGGAGCGCACCAATAACCGGGACGACGGATGGGGTGGCAGCGTCGAGAAACGGCACCGTTTCGCGGTCGAGATCGTTCGCCGTACCCGCGAGCGGCTGGGTTCAGACTTTCTCCTGATGTACCGCATCTCGGCTGTGGACCTGGTCGAGGGCGGAGCCGATGGCAACGAGATCCTCCAGTTGGCGCGTGCCGTGGAGGCGGCCGGCGCGGACATCCTCAATACTGGGATCGGATGGCATGAGGCTCGCATTCCGACGATCGCCTATATGGTCCCGCGCTCGACATGGCGTTATGCCCCGGCTCGCCTGAAGGATGTGGTAAGCATCCCGGTGGTGGCATCCAACCGCATCAACACGCCCGAGGTTGCCGAAGAAATTCTCGCCAGCGGCCAGGCCGACCTGATCTCGATGGCGCGCCCTTTCCTGGCCGATCCGCTTTTCATACGCAAGGCCGCTGAAGGCCGCGCCGACCAGATCAATACCTGCATCGCCTGCAACCAGGCATGCCTGGACTACATCTTCCGGGAGCGGCCTGCGACCTGCCTGGTCAACCCGCGCGCGGGACGGGAACTCGATTTTGATGCATTTTCCCCGCCTGCCGCCAGACTACGTTTGGCGGTGGTCGGCGCCGGCGCGGCGGGACTGGCCTGCGCGGTTGCCGCCGCCGAACGCAGGCATGCCGTGACGCTGTTTGAAGCGGCTCCCGAAATCGGCGGTCAGATGAATTACGCACGCCAGATTCCCGGCAAACAAGAGTTCAATGAAATGCTGCGGTACTTTTCGCGCCAGCTCGCCCTGCACAAGGTCGATGTGCGCTGTGGTCAGCATCCGACCGCAGCGCAGCTCGCCAGCGAAGGCTATGACCAGATCGTGATGGCGACCGGCGTGCGACCGCGCCGCCCCGACATCCCAGGGATCGGACATCCCAAGGTGGTGTTTTACCCCGACTTGCTTTCCGGCCGCGTGCAGGCTGGCAAGCGCGTTGCCATCATCGGTGCGGGCGGCATTGGGTTCGATGTGGCCGAATATCTCACTCAAGGCGGTCCGGCACACCCGGACATGGCGAGTTTCCGGCAAAAATGGGGCGTGGATGAATCCATCTCGTCCAAGGGCGGACTCAAGCCGGCCGAACTGGAGCAGCCAGCCCGTCAAGTTACGCTTTTGCAGCGAAAGCCGGAAAAGCCCGGCCGCACGCTCGGCCTGACGACCGGCTGGGCGCTCAAGTCATCGCTCGCGCAGAGCCACGTTGAGATGCTGTCTGGATGTGAATACCTGCAGATCGACGACGCAGGGCTGCACCTCACCGTCAACGGCAAGCCCAGGCTGCTGGAGGTTGACAACATCATTATTTGCGCAGGGCAGGAATCCGAACGCGGCCTGGCGGATGAACTCAGTGCGCTGGGTATCAAATTGAGCATTATCGGCGGCGCTGAACTGGCGGCTGAACTGGATGCCCTGCGCGCCATCGATCAGGGAACCCGTCTTGCCATGACCTTCTAGCACAAAGCGATGGCCCATTGCCTACCAGCACCCATGCACACCGGGGCACGCGCTTTCGCGCATCACCGCCCATTAGGCCGGTTTGCCGATGTTGGCAGGCAATGGCCGCATTATCCATCCAAGACACTGGTCCGTCACACCACTCCGTTTCGCAACACTTACCCACTTTTTACGAGGAGACACCATGAATTATTCAGACTTCCAGTTTCTGCTGTTTGACCACAAGCCCAATGGCGTGCTGCTGATCACCATCAATCGGCCGGATGTGTTCAATGCAACCAATGCACGCTTGCATTGGGAGCTGACCAAGATCTGGGATGTGGTCAACGATGACGAGAAAACCAAGGTCGCGATCATCACCGGCGCGGGGGACAAGGCATTCTCGGCTGGAGGCGATCTGGACTGGATCACATCCATGGTAGGCAACCCGAAGATGATCCAGGGCGTGATGAAGGAAGCCTCCGACATCGTCTACAAGATGCTCGACTGCGACAAGCCGATCATTTCGGCAATCAATGGTGTTGCGGTGGGCGCCGGACTCGCTGTGGCGATGCTCGCTGATATCAGCATCATGTCCGAAAGCGCGCGCATCACCGACGGCCACGTCAAGCTCGGTGTGGGCGCGGGCGACCATGCCGCCATCTTGTGGCCGCTGCTATGCGGGATGGCCAAGGCCAAGTATTACCTGCTGACGGCCGACTTCATCGACGGCAAGGAGGCCGAGCGCATTGGACTAGTCAGCTTGTGCACACCCCAAGACAAGCTGATGGAGAAAGCGATGGAGGTCGCCAACAAGCTGGCCAGCGGAAGCCAGATGGCCATTCGCGTCACCAAGAAGTCGCTCAACAACTGGGCTCGCCTCGCAGGTCCTACCTTCGATAATTCGCTGGCGCTGGAAATGCTGTGCTTCCTTAACGAGGATGCGCCCGAAGGCGTGAAAGCGGTGCGCGAAAAGCGTTCGCCGAAGTTCCCTTCGGCTCAATGACGCAGTGACGCTATCACCCGCTCTGCCCTGTGCCTCAACGGACGCAGGGCAAGGCCGGCCACGCGCAGGCGACGCGACTGCGCGCCATTTCAATCTGACTCCGCACATTCACGCATACGGACGAAACATGGACTTCACTCTCACGCAAGAACAACGCATGATCTACGAGTACGGGGACCGTGTCTCGCGTACGTTCGATCGCCGGTACTGGATGCAATATGCCGACAGGCACGAACCTCCCAAGGAACTGTATGCGCAGATTGCCAGCGACGGCTTCCTCGGCCTGATGGTGCCCGAAGAGTACGGCGGTGCCGGACAGGGTATGACCGAAATGACGCTATTCATGGAAGGCCTGGCCAATAACGGCATCCCCCTGCTCAACCTGGTGGTCGGTCCGACCATGACGATGGGGTTGATCGCCAAGCACGGTTCGGAAGCACTCAAGCGCAGATTCCTACCCGATGGCTGTTCCGGCAAGCTCAAATTCTGCTTTGCCATTACCGAGCCGAACGCCGGGTCCAATACGATGATGATCACGACGATCGCCAGGCCGGACGGCAACGGCTATCGTCTCAACGGGCAGAAGGTGTTCATCACCGACGCCGGGGATGCCGATTATGCACTGGTCGTCTCGCGCACCACACCCGCCCAGGAAGTGAGCAGAAAAAGCGAAGGCTTCACGCTGTTCATGGTCGATATGAAACATAAAGGGGTGCAGAAAACCCTGATCCCGGTCAGCTTCTCGGTTCCGGAGACACAGTGGCAGCTGTTCTTCGACGATGTGCCGCTGTCGGCCGACGATGTAGTCGGGCAAGTAGGATCCGGGTTCGAGATCCTGTTCGACACACTCAATCCGGAACGGATCATCCTTGCCGGCCTGTGTACCGGGCTGGGCCGCTATGCGCTCAATCGTGCAGTGGAATATGCCTCCGAGCGGAAGGTGTTCAACAATACGCCGATCGGGGCCTACCAGGGTGTGTCGCATCCGCTGGCCGTGGCCAAGACCGAAATCGAATTGGCATCGCTCATGACGCTCAAGGCCGCATGGGCCTTCGACAAGGGTCTACCGGCCGGCGAGTACGCCAACATGGCGAAATATTTTGCCGCCGAGGCCGGCATACGGGCCGTCGACAGCGCGATCCAGGCCTTCGGCGGCAACGGCTTCACCAAGGAATACGGCATCTTCGATCTTTACCCCCTGGTCCGCCTGCTGCGTACCGCACCGCTCAACCGGGAAATGGTGCTGAATTACATTGCCGAAAAAGTTATGGGTTTGCCGCGTTCGTATTAACGGACTGCAGCTCTCTTGCATTCCGTATCGGACTGAAGGCCGGTTTGGCCGACAGAAGGCCTGCTGCCGAGTTCACGACGCAAGCAGCCGGCCGGACATGCCGTGTGCTCTGCGAGACAAGGCGGGCCGGCACCCGCGTCGGTTTTCCGATGCTGGGCCGTCCGTGCTGACTCTGCGGCGGGCGAACGGCGATCGCGTTGCTTAGCAATGGCTTTTTGTCCATGCGCCGCGCAGCATGCTATCTGCCCCGGCGCTTTTTTGCTATGCTTATGCAGACGAAAGATATACCTTCCAAACGATAGTTAGAAACCAACATGTCGCCCGAGAACACCACTGCCTTGATAAATCCGACGCCGGGCACCCAGACACCCGTCCAGAGTGGCGATCAGACGCGGGACCAAATTTTGCATGCGGCCGCTAGCCTGTTCCGCAACCAGGGGTATGCCGCGACGACGCTGCGGCAGATCGCGGATGCTGCAGGTATTAAAGCGGGCAGCATCTACTACCATTTCTCGTCCAAGGACGAGATTCTTGGCGTGGTGCTTGATGCCGGGATCGACGTGGTGATGAAGACGGTCCGGGAGAAGATCGAAGCCCTGCCACCCACCGCTACCTATCGCGAAAAGATCGCCACTGGCATCGAAGGACATCTGTACGGCCTGCTGCACCATGGCGACTTCACTTCCGCCAATATCCGGGTCTACGGCCAAATTCCTCACGCTGCCAAGAACAAGCACCGCATCATCCGCCGGGCTTATGCCGATTATTGGGACAAGTTGTTCGCCGAGGCGTTGACCAGCGGCGAGCTACGCTCCGATACCAGCGTGGCCGTGGTCCGACTGTTCGTCATTGGCGCGCTGAACTGGACCGTCGAGTGGTATAACCCACAGCGGGGATCTTTTAAGGCGTTTGCCCAGCAGATCACCGGCATCGTCTTCGACGGCATTCTCAACCAAGACAATCGCTGACGTCTAGGTGGCCATCCCGGCCGACTTTTCTGCCATCGCGCGGACTCTCTGCAGGCTTACCTGCTGCGTCGGGGGCTCTGCGCTCGCCGCCCACCTTGCCTCATCAGGCCAACACGGCCATCCCGGCTAAGGTCTTGATCGGCGCGGCCCGGTCCGCGCCAATTCTGAACTCCCTAGTGGCATGACTGGCCTGGCACTAATGCCAAGTGCATTGTCGTTTCACCGGCGCAAGATAGTACAGATCCACGGCCGCAAAAAACCCATGGCGATCGAAGTCCCGCTCTTCCAGACACGCTCATTGTTTAACCGCGGACATGAAGGAAAAAGTGCCTTCCTAACTAATGTTAGACTTTGTCAACAAGGTGATGTTAAACTTTGAACACGCAGGTTTATTGCTAACAAGGTTACCAGCGACGCGCATCACTTAGTTCGCCGGCAGTGCATTGTGAAAGGCGCTTTTTGTGAACGACATCGTCAGTATCACGAAGCATGGAAGCGTTCCCGTGAACACGCTCCAAAACGCAGTCGCATCCATTTTGGAATGTCGTGGACTGGAACGGCGATTCGGCGGCCTGGTTGCGTTGACCGGTGTCGATCTGCATATCGCCCAAGGCGAAATCTTCGGCCTCGTCGGTCCTAATGGCAGCGGTAAAACTACCCTGACCAATGCCATCACCGGATTCTTTCCACCCCAGAAAGGAAAGATCCTGCTTCAGGGACGCGATATCACCGGCCTGGCGCCACATAAGGTCGCTGCGCTGGGGGTTGCCCGCACGTTCCAGAACCTGGCGCTCTTTAACGGCATGAGCGTGCTCGACAACATCCTGCTCGGACGCCATATCCACATGAAGCCCGGCGTGGCCAAGACATGCCTATACTGGTGGCTAGGCCGCAAGGAAGAAATCACCCACCGGGTGAAGGCTGAGGAGATCATCGACTTTATGCAGCTGCAAACCGTGCGCGATGAACTCGTGGACAGCATCCCGATCGGGCTGAAGAAACGCGTCGAGCTTGCGCGCGCCCTGGTGTCCGAGCCAAACTTTCTCATTCTCGATGAACCGATGGCCGGGATGAATCAGGAAGAAAAGGAGTACATGGCGCGCTTTATCCTGGATGCGCGCGACGAGCGCAATGTGACCGTGCTGCTGATCGAGCACCACATGGATGTCATCACCGGCATATGCGATCGCATGATGGTCCTGAGCTATGGCGAGACGATCGGAACCGGGATTCCGCATGAGGTCATTAAGGATGAGCGAGTGATTAAGGCTTATCTTGGAGGAACGCATGCAGCGCGATGAGATAAGCATGTTCCAGTCGGAAAATGCCAGCGGAGGCTCTGCCTCGGCCTGGAATCTCGACCCCGATACCACCCTCGTCCGCATCCTCGACCTCAATGCCCGGCAGCTGGGCAAGCGGATCGCGATGCGGGAGAAATACCTGGGAATCTGGCAGGAGACCACCTGGTCCGAAGTGCTCGACACCGTCATCAAATGCGCAGCGGGCATGGAGCAACTGGGCTTTGCTCCCGGAGATGCTGTTCTGGTGTTGGGAGACAACCGGACGAGACTCTACATGGGTATGGTCTCCGCAGGAGTGTTGTGCGGCTACGCGATGCCGGTCTATCCGGATGCGACCCTCGATGAGATCCGTAATTTCCTCGAGGAAGCGAAGATCCGCTTCGTCCTGGCCGAGGACCAAGAGCAGGTCGACAAGATTCTCAATCTGCAGGATCCGAACTCGCCCTTCAAGAGCATCATCTATGATGACCCGCGCGGCCTAGCGTCTTACCCCGATGCCGAACTGATCTCGTGGGACAAGATGCAGGCCATCGGACACGAGCGGCTGCGCGCCGAGCCGGGCCTGCGGCAGGCCCTGATCGAACGGGCCTCGCCAGACGGGCCCGCCGTGTTCGTGCATTCTTCTGGAACCACCGGCAAGCCCAAGGGCGTGGTGCTCAGCCACAGGAACCTGCTTTCCGGTGTGCGCAACGCCTATCGCGGCGGCGCATTCAAGTTCGGGGAAGAAATTCTCGCCTATCTGCCCATGGCATGGGTAGGAGATTTTGCCATCACGGTAGGCGCCGGCATTGCCCTGCACTTTACGATCAACATCCCTGAACGCCAGGAGACGGTATTGCGCGACATGCGCGAATCCGCGCCGACCTTCTACCTTGCCGCGCCGCGCAGCTGGGATAACATCCTGACGGCCATCCAGGTGCGCATGGAGGATTCGACGCCGCTCAAGTCATGGATCTATCGCCTGTTCATGGATGCCGCTCTTGCCGCTGAGCGCCGCAAGCTTGAAGGTGGCCAGCCGACCTTTAAGGAACGCCTGATGCGGCCGTTCGGCGAAGTCCTGGTATTCGGACCCATCAAGGACCAGTTCGGCCTGACTCGGCTGCGCAATGCATTTACCGGCGGCGAAGCGATCGGCGAGGATACGTTCATCTTCTACCGCGCCATCGGCGTCAAATTGCGCCAGTTCTACGGCCAGACGGAGAGCAGCGCATTCAATGCGTTGCAAGAGCCGGAAGAAGTGCGCCTGCACACCGTTGGCAAGCCGCTACCGGGCGTCGAAGTGAGAATTTCCGACCGTGGAGAGATCTTGCTGCGCTCAGGCAGCATCTTCTCCGGTTACTTCGAACTCGAAGACGCCACGCGCGAAACCCTTGAAGACGGGTGGCTGCATACGGGTGACGCCGGCTATGTGGAGCCGGACGGCCATCTGGTCGTGCTCGGGCGGCTGTCGGACGTCGTGCACACCGCCAAGGGTGAACGCTATATTCCGAATTACATCGAGAACCGCCTCAAGTTCAGCCCGTACATCAAAGATGTGGCCGTGCTCGGCAGTGGACGGGCATTTCTGGCGGCCATCCTGTGCATTGACATGGAAGCGGTCGGACACTGGGCCGAAGTACGAGGCATTTCCTACATGTCGTATGCAGATCTGTCGCAGAAAACCGAAGTATCCGAACTGCTTGCGCAGGCGGTCAAGCGCGTCAACAAGGCGCTGCCGGATGGACTGAAGATTCGTCATTTCGTCTCGCTGCACAAGGAATTCGACCCCGATGACGGTGAGGTCACGCGCACGCGCAAGCTGCGCCGCAACGTGGTGGAACAACGCTACGCGCCGATCATCAATGCAATCTACGGCGGCCAAGATGCGGTTCTCATGAAAGCGCAGATCACTTACGAGTCCGGTGAAGTCGGCACCATCGAGCGCCGGCTCCTGATACGGGAGGTTTGACCATGGAATTCATGCTGCTGGCCGAACTGGCTATCAACGGCGCTTTGTCGGGTCTGATGTATTCTCTGGTGGCCATGGGCATCGTGCTGATCTACAAATCGTCTTCGGTGCCCAATCTGGCCCAAGGCGCGATGACCATGCTTGGAGCCTATTTCGTACTGGCAATCGCCGGCGGACTTGGCCTGCCGATCTGGGTAGCAATTCCACTAGCCATGGTGGCCATGTTCATCGTTGGCGTCGGCATTGAACGCGTCGCGCTGCGCCGCCTGGCAGGACGGCCGATCATCATGATCCTGATGATGACGCTCGGACTGGACATCTTTATCCGCGCCACTTCCATGGCGGTCTGGGGCAGCGCCGGCCGCCCATTATCGATCGGAATTTCCGACGAGCCGTTGTACTTGGGTCCGCTTCTGATCAACCGCGCCTATGTGATTGGGGCCGGGATTGCGCTGGTATTGTTCGCCATCTTCGTGTTCTTTTTCCATACCCGGCGCGGTATCGTCCTGCGCGCCATCTCCGACGACTATATCGCCTCCTGGTCGGTCGGCATTTCGGTGGAACGCGGTGTGGCGTTTTCCTGGGCCATGTCGGCGGTGGTCGCCACCACGGCTGGTGTGCTGTGGGGATCGATCCAGGGCGTGCATCAGGGTTTGGCGCTGCTGCTGCTCAATGGCCTGACGGTGGCAGTGCTGGGCGGCATGGACAGCATCGGCGGCGCCATCCTGGCCGGCATCCTGCTCGGACTGATCGAAGGTGTTGCTTCCGGTTTCCTCGATCCCCTGGTAGGCGGCAGTAGCCGTGAACTGGTGGTTGCCGCGACGCTTGTTCTGACCATCTTGATCCGGCCGCACGGCCTTTTCGGACGGCATGACATCGAAAGGATCTGACCGCCATGCTATTTCGCCAATCCGGGATTCTCCATACTAGCTACGCCAGCGCGCAGTCTCTGTTTCCGCTGTCGGCAGACCGCTGGATGATCAGCGCGCTGCTGGCGCTGGCACTGTCCGCGCCATTTACGATGAGCTCGCTGACCGTCAGCACCGTGCTTCTGCCGTGGCTGGTCTGGACTGCGGCGGCGCTCGGCCTTAACCTGATCCTGGGCTGGGCTGGGCAGTTTCACTTCGGCTATGCGGCCATCATGGGCATCGGCGCTTACACCGCGGTGCATGGGGCGCGCAACGGCATTCCCTGGGAAGTCGCGGTGATCCTCGGCGGCGTAATGGCGGCTGTCATCGGCATCGTCTTCGCCTTCGCCGCACTGCGCGTCAAGGGGCTGTATCTGGCGCTGAGCACGCTGGCGCTGCAATTCGTGATGGACTGGGTGATCGCCCACGTGCCAGCCATCAGCGGCGGATCGCAGGCTACGCTGCAGGCCCCGTCCATGCAACTGCTGGGCCAGGCGATCACTTCGGAACGCGGCTTGTACTACGTGGCCCTGGGATGGTGCCTGTTAGTTACCATGTTCATGCTGAACCTGCGTCGTACCGGCCTGGGCCGCGCCCTGGTGGCCGTGCGCGAGAAGGACTTCGCCGCAGCAGTGATCGGGGTGCACAGCCTCTATTACAAGCTGATCGCCTTCGCTACATCGTCGTTCATTGGCGGCGTCACCGGAGCGATCCTGATCTTCACGTTCTATCGCGCGGCCACACCGGAGCAGTTCGCGGTGAACGTTTCCATCGAGATTCTTGCCATGGTAATTGTCGGCGGACTGGGCAGCATCATCGGCAGCTACTTCGGCGCCGCATTCATCCTGCTCATGCCCGGGATGATGAACAGCTTCATCACCTGGGTCGCTCAGCTGGCCGGCGTGTCGCTCGGCGTGGAAACCCTGGCGCATATCCCGCACGCGGTCTATGGGGCGCTGATTATCCTGTTCCTGCTGATCGAACCGATGGGACTGGGGAAGTTGTACGGAAACATACGCAACTACCTGCTGGTATGGCCATTCGGCTATGCACGGAAATAGAGGCGACATCATGCTGACCACCGAACAATCCGCATCACCAGTAGTGGCGCCCTCGCAGGGCAGCGAGCCGGGCGGCATGGTGCTGTCGCTCAACAATGTCGAAGTCATCTACGACCATGTTTCACTGGCGATCAAAGGGGTCTCGATAGAGGTGCCGCAGTCCGGTATGGTCGCCTTGCTGGGAGCCAATGGCGCAGGCAAGAGCACGACCCTCAAATCGGTCAGCGGCCTGCTGCGCCCGGAGCGTGGGCTGGTCACGCGCGGCGAGGTGCGTTTTCTCGGACACAACATCGATGCGTTGCTGCCCCAGCAGCGGGTGAAGATGGGTATCGCGCATGTCCTGGAAGGCCGCCGCGTGTTCGAGCACATGACGCCCGACGAAAACCTGGTGGCAGCGTCTGCGGTGCGTGGCAGCCGACAGGACATGCTGCGCCACAAGGACATGGTCTACACCTATTTCCCGCGCCTGTTTGAGCGTCGGACCGCGCAAGCTGGCTATCTGTCCGGTGGCGAACAGCAGATGCTGGCCATCGGCCGCGCGCTGATGACTCAGCCCAAGCTGCTGATGCTGGACGAACCGAGCCTGGGCCTCGCGCCTTTTCTGGTGGCGGAGATCTTCGATATTGTCCGCCGCATCAACAAGGAAGAAGGCTTGTCGGTGCTGCTGGTGGAACAGAATGCGATTGCCGCGCTCGAAGTGGTGTCGCACGCTTACCTGATCGAGAACGGGCGCGTGGTGATGCACGACGGCGCTGAGGCCATGAAGAAGAACCCCGATATCCAGGAGTTCTACCTGGGCGGCACGGAAGGCCGTAGCTTCCACGACATCAAGCATTACCGGCGCCGCAAGCGGTGGCTGACCTGAATTCTGGCCGAGCGCGGGGCGCATCCGGCTGCCCCGAAGCTCGGTCCGACGCATAGTCCTGGGTTGTACCGTACGGGGTGCCCGATGGACTCTTATAAACCCGTACGCGTTAAAGGAGACAACGATGACATCGAAGTTACTTTCCGTCGTGGCGGGTCTGGGGCTGGCGCTTGCAGGCCTGCATGCTGCACACGCACAGCAGGCCCAGCCGATCAAGTTTGCGCTGTGTTATGACCTGAGCAAATCTTATGGCTTCGTCACGCCGCAAATCTCCCAGGCGGCGACCGATTATGCGAACCTGCTCAATCAGACGGGCGGCATCGAGGGCCACCCGGTCGAAATCCTGGTCCAGGACCATGGCAACGAGCCGCAACGCGGGATCGAATGCTATGAAAAGATGAAGCGCGAAGGCGCGCTGACTTTCGATTTCCTCTCCACGCCGGTTTCCCGCGCTGTCCTGCCGCGCGCCATGGAAGACGGCAACGTCATGATCCAGTCTTTCGTCGGGCGCGGTGATGCGATCGACGGCGAAGTGTTCAAGTGGGTGTTCCCGATCGGGCCGACCTACTGGGGCCAGATGGCCAACAACGTGCACTACATCAAGACCAAGCACAATAATTCGCTCAAGGGCGTCAAGATCGCCTTCATTTATCCAGACTATCCATTCGGGCAGGAGCCCATCGGCGTGCTCAAAACCCTGGCCGCTCGCGAAGGCTTCGAGCTGCAGCTCGTTCCCTACCCGATGCCTGGCAACAACCAGACCTCCGCTTGGAGCCAGATGCGGCGAGTCAACCCCGACTGGGTGATCAGCTGGGGCTTATCCAATATGCATGTGGTCAGTTCACGCGAAATGAAACGCAACGGCATTCCCATGGACAAGTACATCTCGGTCAACTGGCTCAACGAAGTCGATATCGCCAACATCGGCCCGGAGGCGGCCAAGGGCCTCAAACGCGGCACCAATGTGACCGGCGGGCAGAACCACCCGCTCATCCAGCAGATCTCGAAGGAGCTCTATGACAAAAACAAAGGTGCCGGCGACCGCAAGCATCTGAACGACATTTACTACAACACCGGCCTGGCCATGTATGCCAGCGTGTTTGAAGGTGCGCGCCAGGCGATCCGCCAGGGAGGCTGGCCGCTGAACCCGGAGAAGATGAAGCGCGGTTTGGAAAGCCTGAAGAACTTCGATGGCAACGGCCTTATCGCTCCAGTGACCGTGACCGCCAAGGACCATGGCGGCGGCGGCAAGACCCGCATCGACATGTGGGACGGCGCAAAGTGGGTGCCGCAGACCGACTGGTTCTCCGCCTATGACGATGTGATCCAGGAAATCGTCAAGAAGGAATCGTCCGAGTTCGCGAGAAACAAGAAGTAGTCGGCGACACGGCACGAAAAGGCGAACAGAACGATACGCCTGTTTGCCTTTTTTCATTTCACATTGCGGTGGGCATGCCATCACTCAAAGGTAAAGCAATGAGCAACGAGGTTCTCTTCGACCAACAGGACGGCGTGGCAACCATCACTCTGAATCGTCCCGAAGCGCGCAATGCGCTCTCGGTATCCGCCTCCAACCGGCTCCTCGAATTATGGGACCTGATCGACGGCTCGAACACGATCCGTGCGGTCATCCTGACTTCGGCCGACTGCGGCACGTTCTGCGCCGGCATGGATCTCAAGGAAGCAGCGCGCATCAAGGCCAAACAGGGCAAGGATATCCTCAGCATGATCAAAGACCCGATGCACCAGCGTATGCGCCGCGTGCGCCAGCCTGTGATCGCGGCGATGACCGGTCATGCCACCGCCGGCGGCATGCTGCTGTCCCTGAACGCCGACCTGCGGGTCGGGCTGGCCGGCACCCGCATGGGCATCACCGAAGTCAAGATCGGACGCGGCTCGCCGTGGGCGGTGCCGCTGGTATCGATGCTGCCGCAGCCGTTGGTGATGGAAATGGTACTGACCGGCGAACTCGTTCCCATCGAGCGACTGCAAGCGCTAGGCTTCGTCAATCATGTGGAAGCGACGCCCGATGCGGTGCGCGAACGCGCCGCGTCACTTGCCCGAATCATCCGCGACAATGCTCCCCTCTCGGTGATGGCGGGCAAACAGTCCGTGCTGGCCGCAATGAGCAAGGGTTGCGAGGAGGGATTCAAAGCCGCGTTGGAAATCCATCAGCCGGTGTATGCCAGCGCCGATGCGGTGGAAGGCCCGCGCGCCTTTGCCGAAAAAAGGAAGCCGGTCTGGCAGGGAAAGTAGCCGGCGGCGTCCACTTTCCCGGAGCCTGAACCGGGCGCCGGGTGCCTGCCCGCCTGCCCTTTTCCGCTCTCGTGACGGAGCTCCTTTAAACCGCCCCTTCGAGCGCCCTTTTACCCGGCAGACAACACAGATATCGAGCGATTCGCGGCGGCGCCTGACGCAATGAGAGCGATTCTGCTCAGGCCCGCCGAAAGCACGGCAGCGCCATGCCGTCGCCGACTGGCTCGCAGACCAGTTCCACCGCCATGTCGAATTCGACCTTCTCCGGATCGCCCCCTACCAGCGAGCTGATCATGCGCGGTCCCTCCTCCAGCTCGACCAGCAGCACGGCGTAGGGAGTGTCGCCCTTGAAGGCCGGGCCCGGCGCACGATAGACCACGCTAAAAGAGTGCACCTTGCCGCGCCCGCTGGCGGCACGGTGTTCCAGCCGGGACGAGCCGCAATCGCGGCAAATCCCCTGCTGGTAATAATGGACGCGGTGACAAGCCAGGCAGTGCTGCAGCAGCAGCTTGCCATCGGCGATCCCTTCCCAGAAGACGGCAGAATCGGCGTCGGGAAGCGGCAACGGTTTTTTCAACGCGTCTTCGGGCCTGATCATAATGTGCTCTCCGTGCCGAGAATGGTGGTGGCGTTGGTTGCAAATCCCGCCCCGAGGCTGTGCACCAGGCCAAGAGCAGCGTTTGCGACCTGACGTTCCGCGCACTCCCCGCGCAGCTGGCGGATGACTTCGTAAAAATGAAACAGCCCGCCCGGCATGCCCGAATGCGCGAATGCCAGCAGGCCGCCATGCGTGTTGGTGGGGATCGCACCGCCGTAGGTCATCTGGCCATCCTCGACGAAACGCCCGCCCTCGCCCTTCGGGCAGAAACCCAGGTCCTCCAGCATCATGATGACGGTGCCGGTGAAGCAATCGTAGATGCCCGCCACATCGATGTCGGAGGGGCCGCAGCCTGCCATCGCATAGGCCTTGTGGCCAGACTGCAGCGCGCCGGTCGTGGTCAGCGAAGGCATGAGGAAGATGTGTTCATGGGTATAGCATTCCCCGGCGCCCAAGATGTAGACCGGCGTCTTCACGCCCAGGGAGCGTGCGCGCTCGGCCGAGGTGACAACGAAAGCCGCGCCGCCATCGGAGATCAGCGAGCAGTCCAATTTGTGATACGGCGTGGTGACCATTCCCGAGTTCAATACGTCCTCGACGGTGATCGGCGTGGTCATCTGGGCGCCGGGCGTGCGCCGCGCATGCTCGCGCTGTGTGACCGCGACCATGGCCAGTTGTTCGGCCGTCGTGCCGTACTCCTTCATGTGACGGTGCGCAGTCATGGCAAAGGTATTGGCAACAGGAATGCCGAAGGGCATCTCATATTGCTGGTCGCGGCTCTCCGTCATCGAACGCAAGGCAAGATCGGGAGAGAGGCCGCTGAGCAGGCTGTCCCCGCCAACTACCAGGATGGTATCGGCCAACCCGCCGGCAATGGCTGCGGCCGCGACGTTGAACAGAGTGGCGGCTGTCGCTCCGGATACCTGCAGGGTATTGGAGAACGTAGGCTGGATACCCAGGTACTCACTGAACGCTACGCTGAAACGGTGAAACGGCGAGGCGAAAGCAGAACAGGCCAGCACGCCGTCGATCTGCTGTTTGCCGATGCCGGCGTCTTCCAGCGCCCTGCCTGCTGCCTGGGCGGCGAGCAGCAACGGACTCTTGCCGGGCACCTTTCCCACTTCGGACAGCCCTGCGCCAATGATGGCAGTCTTGCCGCGCAGGCTGGATCGATGCGTGTTCATCATGTGTTGTGCTCCCTCATTGCGCCGACCCGGTAACCGCGCGCAGTTCAGCCACCGCTTCCGGATTCACCAGCGCGGTCAGGTCGCCCGGCTCGTTGCCTTGAAAAACGGCGCGCACGACCCGGCGCATCACTTTCATATTGCGGGTTTTCGGCAAATCACTAACAAATACTACCTGCTGCGGCCGGTAGGAAGCGCCCATTCCCGTCACAACCGCGCGGGACAGTACAGCGGCGCTGTCCTCGTCGGGCGCCACGCCCGGCATGGCCACGCAGACACAGACAATCGCCGAGCCCTTGAGTGGATCGGGCACGCCGATGACTGCAGCTTCGGAAATCAGGCCGGTCGCCATGAGCAGACTTTCTATCTCGGAAGGCCCGGTACGCTTGCCCGATACTTTGATCGTGTCGTCCGACCGGCCGAGGATGAAGTAAAGGCCGTCCTCATCCTGCATCGCGAAGTCGCCATGCACCCAGATGCCCGGGATGGTGTTCCAGTAGCTTTCCAGGTAACGCGCGTCGTCCTTCCAAAGGCTCTTGGTCATGCCGATCGAGGCCTGGCGCAGCACCACCTCGCCCACCTGTCCAGGCGGCACCTGTCTGCCGGTGTCGTCGACGATGTCCGTGCCCATGCCCAGCCCGCGCCCGCCGAAGGAGCCCGGCTTCATTGGATGATGAACGGTGCCCGTGAAGATGCAGCCGCCGACCTCGGTCCCGCCCGAGACATTGATGATCGGCAGTGCCGACTTGCCCACGCGCTCGAAGAACCAGCGCCACGGTGCTTCGGTCCAGGCCTCGCCCCCCGAGCACAGGATGCGCAGCGCGGACAAATCATAACTGTCGACCTCATCGCCATGCCGCATCAGGCCGCGGATCAGCGTCGGCGAGACGCCCAGGTAAGTCACCTTATGGTCCTGGATCAGGCGCCAGAATCGCCCGGTATCGGGATAATCCGGCGTGCCCTCGGCAACCAACAGGCTGCCACCAAACATACTCGGGATGCAGGCGCACATCGCGCCGACCATCCATCCCATGTCGCTCATGAAGAAGAACCGGTCACTTTGCTTGAAGTCGCCGCAGATATGCATGTCCCTCGTCACCATCGAACCGAGAAAGCCGACATGGGTCCAGACGCAACCTTTGGGCTTGCCGGTCGTACCGGAGGTGTACAGCAGGATCGCGGGCGCCTCCGCTTCCATTTCTTCCGTGGGAAAGTCGTCGGGCTGTCCGTCGATGACCTCGCTCCACCAGCGATCGCGTCCGGCCTGCATCGGTGTCGCCAGCGTGTCCCCCATGCGTTTGAGCACGATCACGTGCTTCACATCCCTTGCCTCAAGCAGGGCTTCATCGAGCACAGGCTTGAGCGCGGCTGTGGTGCCGCGCCGCCAGGTGCCATCCGCCGTGATGACGGCCTTCGCACCGCCATCCTTCAGGCGCGTGGCCACAGGATGGGCGCCGAACCCGGAAAACAGCGGCATGAGGATGGCGCCGATCTTGATCACCGCGAAAAAAGCGACGTAGGTTTCCGGCAGATTCGGCATGAAGATGCCGACCGTGTCACCGCGGCCGATACCCAGCGCCTTGAGGCCGGCGGCAAAACGGCATACCTCGGCATCGAATTCGCGGTAACTCAGACTACGTCTTTCCTCCGACCGCTCGCCTTCCCACGTCAGGAAGGTGCGATCCCATGCCGGTGTGCCGCGGTGCTTGTCCAGGCAGTTCAGCACCAGGTTAGTGGTGCCGCCGACGCACCAGCGTGCCCAGGCAATACCGCCCGATGCATCGAGCATCTGGTCATAGTTCCGGTAGAACCGTATGCCGCAAAAGCGGAACACGTGTCCCATGAGCCATGCGGGATCGGCGTCGGCCTTCTGCACCAGGGACTCGTAGTCAGGCATGCCGGTGAGCGCGAGAAATGCGCGCAGATTGCTCTGCTCGACGAGTTGCCGGGAAGGCATCCAAGAGAATTGTCCTGTCCGTTCTTGTTTTTCCATGCTGATCATGTTCCTTCGCAGGATGCTAGCCAGGTCTTAGCGGTCAGCCACATCCTTTCGACTTCATGCCGTTGGATCTTTCCGGTGCTGCTGCGCGGAAAATCGGTCTCGACCACAAACCGTATTTCCTTGGGCTGCTTATAGCTGGCGAGGCGTTCGCTGCACCATTGCGCCAGGGCGGCGCTCGACACCTCTGGACAGCGCGGCGCAACGAATGCCACCGGGACTTCGCCCCATTTCTCGTGGCGCTGGCGAACCACGACGGCATCCATCACGTCGGGATGCGCGAGCAGCACGCGCTCGATTTCCGCCGGATAAATGTTCTCTCCTCCGGACTTGATCAAGTATTTCACCCGGTCCACGAAATCGAGCGTGCCGTCCGGCTGCCGCACGAACATGTCTCCCATGTGGAACCAGCCGCCGCGGAAATCCTCGGAATTCGTCTGGTCGGCCCGCCAGTAGCCGCTAAACAACGTCGGCCCACGGATGATGAGTTCACCGGGCATCCCGTCAGGTACGTCGTTCCCATCAGCGTCCACCAACCGGATGCGGCAAAAGCCAGATTCCCGCTTGGACAAGCTGGCGGGAATCTGGCCGATCGGCAGCATGGCGGCAGAAGCCGGCGGCAGGCCGGTTTCGGTGCTGCCAAAAGTGTTGAGGTAAGGCGCGTTCATCAGCGTGGTCAGCTCGGCGATCTGCTGCAGCGGAACCAGGTCGGCCATGGCGCCGACCATCCTGACGGACCTGATCTGGGCGTCGCGCCGCTTGATCGCGCTAATCAGGTTTTCGATCATCCCTGGCATCGCGACCAGCCAGCCGATGGGCTCGCGTTCGAGCACCGTGATCATGCGATCGACCTGCAGCCCGTCCTGCACGATTACTTTGCCGCCCAGCATCAGCGTCGCCAGGCTGAAATCGGTAGCGGCCATGTGAAAGAGCGGTGACCACGCAAGGTAATTATCGTAGCGAGTAATCCCGTAATCCGCAGCGAATGTCGCGGCGCGGGCAATCATCGCGCGGTGGCTGATCAGTGCGCCCTTTGGCAGGCCAGTAGTGCCGCTGGTATAGAGGATGACCAGTCCGTCCCCGCCCGCCACGTCGATGGCAGGCTCGCCCTCTGTGGCGTTGGCCAAGAGGGTCTCATATTCGCGCTCGATGACAACCGTACCGGGCACGCCATGATCAATGCGCGCGAGCTGCATCACATAGCGCTCGGAAACCAGGATCAGGGACGGCTCGGTCAGGCGGATGCAATGCAGCAGCTCGGCATCGGACAGCCGCCAATTCAAGCAAGGCACGATGACTCCCAGCTTGGCAGCGGCCAGCTCCAGTTCCAGGTAGGGCAGGCAGTTTTCGGAAAGGATCGCCACCCGATCGCCGTGGCGGATACCTCTTGAAAGCAGAACCTGCGCCAAGCGATTGACACGTCGGTTAAGCCCAAGGTAAGTCAGACTGCGCTCTGCACTCTCCAGGGCGATTGCATGCGGCTGAACAACCGCATGCTTGCGGACAATATCACCGACCGCGAGATCAAAAGCTGAATCGAAAGCATTCAATCCATTCTCCTTCTCCCAGCTTCCGCCATTCCTAGTCCGTTAGAGGAAGTAGACAAACCTTTGTTTGGCATGGTGATTACAGTCGTATTCCAATCCTCTATTGTTTGCAATCAGACGAACACAGTCTACCTAACGGTTGACAGGTATGCAAGCGGAAGGGTAAGCTGCTTTAACAAAGCAGCGCAATATATCTCTCCTTCGTTATCATAGGGCCGAGTTTGCGCAATGCTTTGCAGGATCAGCCTTTTTGCGTGTGTTCTAAATCCCGGCTCCGCGCTCCACGGCAGCCGTGAACGCACGTGGGAGGTTGCTATTGATTGCGTTCCGTCCATCGCGCACAGGCCTATGAATGCTGCGGCAGACTTCGTCCTCCTGATCTGCCATCTTTCCTCGTCCTGAAAGGAAGAATCGATGATGTTGAAAAACTCGCCGCTGCCTTGTCCTCTCTCGCTCTCTGTTCCATTGCAACCCAATCGCCCGTACAGGTTTCCAGCGATGTGGTGAAGACAGGGTTAGCTGTCGATCTATCCAGCCTGGATGCAAATGTTACAGGGCAAGGCGTGATCCACTCCGTAAGACGGGCGAATGTCGACATGGGAGGATCCGTCGATACCAAGAAGATCGAACTGGTTTTTGCGGATTACCAGAACGAGGCCGACGTCGCGGCGAATAAGGCCAGGGAATGAGTAGAACGACCAAGGCCGAATCTAATTGCGCGCTCTGGAAATAGCCGGAACCACCCGCCCGATGGCTTTATTGTAGATGATCGGACGGAGTACCCGCAGCAGACGGCGCACAATTGACCACATGTGACCATTCAGGATAGAAGGGCGCCATGCAGACAGATGACATCTCCATCGTTGCTCTGGGCTTATATTCTAAATACCTGCCGTCGGCAGGAGACTCAAGACCGTCGGGCGGACGTGCAGGACCGACATTTGCATTTTCCTTAATACTATTCACATGACTGAAGTGTTGTCCACTGCTCTGCGGTTCGTGAACAATGAATCGGACATCAAAGGATTGCTCGTATCGGGTTCCTTTGTGTATGGCATTGCCGAAAGCCTGCTGGCGCAATCGACCACGATAAAGACCGAGTATGATTTCCTGAACATAAAACTGACTGTCCACAGCACGGTCCCCTGTTCCCGTGTAATACAGAGCATGTCGAATACAAAGTCGTCGAAGCCCGGCCGTCGCAAAGCCGGTCCGCCTGGGGCCTGGTGCACACCCTCAACTAAGTGGTCAGGCAGTATGGCAACGCTACACCGACCTACAGCCGGCTTCGCATGATCAAATGCAGAACCGAACCTGGTTGACACCCTCATTCCGGTGGCTAGCCGGATGACACTATTGACTACACTATCGGACCGTTTGAAACTTTGCATCAATCGTACCAATGGCATCACGAAGGCTACCGAATCATGAAATCGACTGGAGGAGGCAACATGAAAGGCTTGAAAGATAAGGTTGTAATCGTTACAGGCGGCGCGGGCGGCATAGGCACGGCCATATGCAAGCGTTTTGCGGCCGAGGGCTCCGCAGTCGCTATCTTCGATCTGAACCGTGCAGCGGCCGACAAGCTTGCCGACGAACTGCGCGGCGGCGGAGCAAGGGCATCCAGCCATGGCTTCGATATCAGCGATCATGCGGCAGTCGCCGCCGAGGTCGCTCGCGCCGAGTCGGAACTTGGCCCGATCGATGTGCTGGTTAACAATGCCGGATGGGACCATGCAGCCCGTTTCATCGATACCACGCCTGAATTGTGGCAGAAACTAATTGCCATCAATCTCGTCGGCCCACTCAACCTGCACCACGCCGTGGTCAAGGGCATGGCGACGCGCGGGCGAGGACGGATCGTCAATGTGGCATCAGATGCCGGCCGGGTTGGGTCTTCGGGCGAGTCGGTGTACTCTGCTTGCAAGGGCGGAATCATTTCGTTTTCCAAAACGCTGGCACGTGAGCTGGCGAGAAAGCGCATCAACGTCAATGTCGTCTGCCCTGGCCCGACCGATACCGCTCTGTTCCGTGACTTTGCCGGCGAGGGCGAGAGCGGAGAAAAGTTGCGCAGCGCACTAGAAAAGGCGATCCCCTTCGGCCGGCTCGGGCAGCCGGAGGATGTGGTCGGTGCCATTTGTTTCCTGGCTTCCGATGACGCCGCTTTCATCACCGGTCAGGTGCTGTCTGCATCCGGAGGTCTGACCATGGCTGGCTGATGGGAGGTATACGGTACGTAACTCCGGCTATGTACCAGCGCGCGTAGCAGTCTCGCGTGACCTTGCCCTGGCGTGTCATCAATTGACAAGACGTTATGGATTACGGGACGACCAGTGGGAACCGAACAAGGATTGGCTGCCCGGTCGAGACGGCGTTTGCCATACTGGACGCTCCGGTGCTGCTGCCGCTGCCGATGCAGCACTACGAGATGGCGCGCTTCAAGACCGTGAAGGTCAACATCGACTACCACGTCGAGATCGAGGCTCATCGCTACAGCATGCCGCATGCATTGGTCGGGCAGGAACTCGATGCGCGCATCACCGGCCATGCAGTGGAACTGCCGCATCGCGGCCAGCGTGTCGCCTGCCACGCCCGTAGCGAACGGCGCGGTGCGTTCACCACCGTGCCCGAGCACATGCCAGCAGCGCACCGCGCTCATCTGGAATGGACCCCGCAGCGCCTGATCGACTGGGGGGAGTGTATCGGCATGGCCACCGGCGCCATCGTCACGCGGCCGCTGTCGGCCAACAAGCACCCGGAACACGGCTACCGTGCCTGTCTAAGCCTGCTGTCGCTGGCCAAGCGCTACGGCGAACCACGGGTGGAAGCAGCGTGCACGGTCGCGTTGTCGATTGGTGCTTGCTGCTATCGCAACGTACGCGACATCCTGGCCAACAAGCGCGACCAGGTCGCTCCTGGCGCGGCGGGCGACTGGGTTAGTCCGGACCATCCGGATGTGCGCGGCGCCGGTTATTACCAATAACGTGAAGGACATCCCATGATGATGCATACGACCATGGCGCAATTGCGCACCCTGAAATTGGATGGCCTGCCCAGTGCGCTTGAGGAGCAGCTACGCCAGCCCGGGGCGGCCGCCATGAGCTTCGAGGAACGTCTGATCTTGCTGGTGGATCGGGAAGTCCATTACCGAAACGACCGCAGACAGGAACGCCTGCTCAAGCAAGCAAAACTGAAGTATCCCCAGGCGGCCATCGAAGACTTGTACGCACGTACAGCGCGCGGTATCGATCGCCGCACGGTCATGAGCGTGGCGTTGGGCGACTGGGTAACGGCGGGCCACAGCATTCTGATCAGCGGTCCGACCGGCGCCGGGAAATCGTGGCTGGCTTGCGCGCTGACACAGTACGCGTGTCGGCGCGGGCACTCGGCGCTGTACCAGCGGATGCCACGTCTGCCGGAAGAATTGCGGATGCGGCATGGCAGCGGTGCCTTCGGCAGATGGTTGATCCAACTTGCCAAAACCGACGTCCTTGTATTGGGCGATTGGGGTATGGGCGCACTCGACAGTAGCGTGCGCTCGGACCTGCTGGAGATCATTGATGGCCGGGCCGCAAACAAGGCCACGATCATTACCAGCCAGATTACGATCGAGCACTGGCACGCCTGGATTGGGGACGCCACCATCGCCGATGCGATATTGGACCGCGTCATGCAACGCCATCAGCGATTCACACTGACCGGTGACTCGCTACGGCAATCGAAGCCAATAGCTGTGAAGGACGCTGCATAGCCAGCATGGTGGCGCTAGACCGACTTACCCACGGCGGCGAACGTTCATGGTCTTTACACTGACCACGCCCGCCGCCGTGGATAAGTCTGCATCGTCAGACCAGCAAAAGCCGCCCCGTAGTTCATAAAAAAGGAGGAATAATGGACGCATCGTGACCGCACCCCTTACAATTTGAGCACGCAACACCGCTCTACTGCGCAGTGGTCATGTTCAGCCGAAATAGCCGGTTATCTTCGCCGAAATACGCATTAGGTTGAATGTCGAAGTTTAGGTAGTCAATGGTGCCTTCTGAGAACGCTTTTCCTGATGTTATTATGGTTTCTAAACGCGGGAAAATAGGAGTAATGCATAGAACTGGCTTTGACAGAATCTGTCACCCTGTAAAATCAATGGTTTAGGTGATACATAACGCACCATCGACTTATCAAAGTCCCGACTAATCGCACTCCGCTTGGCTAGCTGATGTCACAAGCTTACGATTGATTTCACAGCCGGTCCTTATTGATGGTTCTACTGCTTGCCACACTTGCAGCATGACCGTGCCTGGGTGAAGCACTACATGCGTTTCACGCTGTCGGCTTTAGTCTGATCCTTGATGGCGTGGTGTTGACAGGTATGCAGAATGTCGAACTTCCTATGGCAATCTTTTTCTCTGGGCTTCCGACATTGATTGACAAGGGATCGCTGATCTCGACGAGCCAGCCGACAGGATTAAATGCGACCTGGTTCACGGACGCAGCGGGACAAAAACATCTACTGGCAGTCCACTATCACGCAATCATGCATCGCAAGATAAAGGTGGCGTCTTCTGGCGGCGGCGCTCGCGCTCTGCAGACGCAGTAGACACGCCTTTTATTACACAGAAACCCACGTGCAGGTTATGGATCTGCAATTGTGTCGCCGGGTATGGAGCGTTACCAACCTAATCGAATTGCTTTATCAAGCGGTAGCATCGAGCGCTATCACAGCACCCAAAAGTACTGCCGCCCCGATCCGCGCTGTAGGTTTGCCCCAATTTCCAGATGAGCGTCAAGGTGGCTTTTGCTTAACTCAAATCTCGCTGGAACTGGCTATGCAAGGGCTTTTATTGGTCTATAACGAAGACGTATGTTTAAGGAGTGCCAAGGATCGAACGTCCACGCCTCGGTTTTGTTGTGGCGCGCCTGCCTAACGTGCGGCATGCGAATGCCTAGCAGCCCAAGCAGAATTGCCAGAGGCGGCAATCATCATAATTAAATGACGATGGTTACAAAGATCAATCAAACGGTGGTCGAAGACATCTGGCGGCGAACTGAGGGTGATGCTCGTCTGCCAAACACGGTTCTGCAAAACGCAGACCAGCTAGTGCTGTGCTCGGTTGTCATCCGATGCCTCCGCTTCAGCGCCGCCCTCGCCACCTTGCTTGACGAGCACCATGGCGACGTAAACGATATCGCCATGTTAGAAAAAGAGCTGCCCTGGATCGACGGGTGCATCGCACATTTTCCTCATTTCCGGAATTTGCCAGCCACAGACCTGATTCGCAGCTGGATAGCGCGGTCCACGATGCTTCATCTGATCGAAGAAGGCAGGAAGAACACCGCCAATCAGTGCCCCGGACAACTGTAGGATTCTCGCATGCTGATCCAATCATTCACCCGAAACACGCGCGGCCGCGACCTTATCGTCGGTGATGTCCACGGCTGCTTTAGCGCGCTGCAAGCGCATCTGGATGTGCTCGGCTTCGACCCGGAGGTCGAAAGGCTGTTCTGTACCGGTGATCTCGTTGACCGCGGCGCTGAGTCCGACTTGGCAAAAGAATGGCTTTCCAACAAGCCTTGGTTTTACACGGTGCGCGGCAATCACGAGGCAATGTGCATTGACGTCTTCGACGGCGAAATGGAACCGTCGGTTCACGCGTGGAATGGTGGCGACTGGTTCGTCGGCATGACGCGGACCGAGCAGGCAGAATTTGTCGCGCTGTTTCGTAACTTGCCGATTGCACTTGAGCTTGAAACGTCTTCTGGCACGGTTGGCATCGTGCATGCGGAATGTCCAGTCGCCGACTGGAACGACTTACCGATCGCATTCGAGCATGAAAACGCGGACGCCTACATTGCCGCGTGCCTGTGGTCACGCAGCCGCTACGATAGCAAGTGCGTGCGGCCGGTGGAAAACGTGCGCGCGGTCGTGGTTGGTCATTACTCGCTCGACAGGTGGACGACATTGGGGAATCACCTTTACATCGACACTGGTGCTGTCTATGACGGACGGTTCACTGTCCTTGACGCGGAAACCTTGCGCCCTGCCCGTTCGAAAGCCTGGGTGTACTGACGGCGCGTCGAAGGCCTAACCAAGTCAATAATTTTGAGGCAGAAGTTAAAATTCTCACTATACCCACACCCGCACTGCTGCTCTAACCAGCGCTTGCTCAATTGCCGTTCAAATTGCATCGCGCTCGGTTCTGCCTTCTGTAAGAACCTCGTGACGTGCTGCCCCTTCATGGGCGGAAAAGCAGGCTGGTTCGCCGCGTTTCGTTATTGCTGTTTTGGTACAAATGCGATCTGCAGCCCGAGCGCGTTGACGACTTTTAGGACAGTATCTACCTCGGGATTCCCATGATCGGATAACGATTTGTACAGGCTCTCGCGCCCGACGCCGATCTCGCGGGCGATTTTAGTCATGCCCTTCGCGCGGGCAACCTGACCGAGACCGGCAATAAATGCTTGCGGATCGCCTTGTCCCGCCAGCCGTTCGAGATAAGCCGCAACGTCCTGATGACTTTCAAGCCGCACTTCCGGCGACGGAGCGCTTTCCTTATTCGCTTTGCTCATTGGCACCATCCTCCTCCAACGTGTCAAAGTCCTCTCCGACCTGTCCTGCGTAAATTGAATACAGCAGTTCGGAGAATTCGTGGTGCTCAAGCGTTCCTTCGGCCACATCAACCATCATGTCTTCGAGTTTCTCGTCACGGTCAATGTCGATGCCTTGGATCGACAGATAGGCCAAGGCCGTAACCAGTGCGGTACGCTTGTTTGCATCCACAAAAACATGTCCACGCCCGATAGCGACGGCATACATGGCTGCGATATCGAACACGTCCTCCATGCCTTCGTACACCACCTTATTGGTCACGCGCCCCAGCGCGCCTTCCAGTCTGCCGGGGCCATAGTCCCCCGACAGACCTTCCTCGGTCGAAAGGATCAGATCGTGAATCTCGATGACCTTTTCAGCGAGGATTAATGACTCGATCATCGCTTGGCGAGCGCCTTGATCACATCAGCATGCGTGACGAGCACGCGTCGCACCGCACTACGGATCACTCGCGATCCTTCTTTATTTGCGAGCGACACCTGGATGGCGCGTTGCACCGTCTTTTTCGGCACGACTTTGACGCCGTAGGTTTTTTTGGGCTTTTCCATAGTCATCTCCGAATACTTACGCTATGCGTTAATTGTATTCCAAAGGATACATGGACACAACCAAGATACTCAAGCCCGCTTGTTATCATTCATCGCAAATCCTGCTGTTATTTATGGGAATCCTTTGATGCTTTCGAAAAAGAGATTTGCAATCAAGCATTTACAATGAGATTTGAACGATGGGGATTGCCGAATTTCATAGCGCCATCCGCGTGTGCGTTCTCCTATTTTTGCCGACCGAGCCGCCTCATGGCGGCTAACGATTGCGGCAGAGCCGCCTGCGGTTAGTACGGATCGGCCAGCGGTTCGGATCATTGGTCCTTCGTGACACGGCAAGCTGCTCTCGTCCTGAGCGTCTAACCCATTTTCACGCTACGCTCACAATGAAGAAGGTCATCTCGCTTGATCGGCGACGCCAGTGTCGCTAAGCGTTATTCGATTTGCGTGAATTATCGGCACCGCGTGGCGAGTACTCGGTCTAGTCCGTCTTCATTGACGCGCCAAAACGCGGCAGGCTTGAATCACGCTACTGGAACGACGAACTAAGACGCTTCCGCGACATATAGGTTGGGAAACCGCCCCGCCCATGTTATGGAACAGTCCCATGCGATGCTTGGGAGTGACGAGCGTGCTTCCATACCATGTACTTGGACAAACGTGGTTACCTCACTTACACCATCGCAGTCGGCGCCACACCACAAGGACACGATCGTGCATGTGTTGTTTGACAGCCACCAAGCTCGCGACCAGTCAGGTCGACTCTGACCTTCGTTCGATGCCGGCTCTAGCTGCGACTGCTCTTCTGTTCCGTACGACCGGTCGAACTCATGTAATGGGGAAGGGAACGCCTTACAACAAAACCTGATGCAATCACTTCAGTAGCTGAGGCCGTGCGGCAAGATTCGCGCTTTGGGAAATCGCTTGAAAGGTCATTACGTGATCCGGTTGTGGTTCACCGCTTTCCTTGGCACCGCCCTGCTCTACTCGACTATCTGTTTAATCTCTACATCGGCGCGACTAATGCGCCGCGATAATTCGACGCATGTAGGTCTACTCATGACAATCAGCAACATAATCACAAGGGCCGCCGATGCTAAGTCAACGAAATTGGAGGGTCTAAAGGATGCGCTACAAAAGGTCAGGATAAAGACGGGAAGCAGGCGCAAAAATCGTTCGATACCAATGCTGCGATGCGAACTGACACGGCGCTCCCAAGCAGAATCCGAATTACCGCCATCGTCTCTAGTAGCTTTGTGGCAGACGCATTCGCTCATTGTGCCGGCGTCGATTACGACCTGCTGCGAGAAACACCGAGCATCCTGGTCGAACTTCAAAACATCTATGTGCCTTTGTCGACGGCGCCGAAGAGATAATGGAGCACGCTAGGCGAATGCAAGCCGATGCGGCGACCACCCAATGTTTTACCAGACTCATCGGCAAGGAGAGGCCATGAAGCGCCGCTCGTTGAGCGGATATCAACAGCGCTGTCCTGTCGCTACGGCGGGGGTGCATTAAATCAAAGGTGCGGGAGACCATGGCTGATGAAGTTAACCGCGCCATTGATTACGCTCGGATGGCCGTATCGAAGACGCTTACTCACATCAGAGCGCGTAGGTAACTACCCCGATGGCATTCTGCTGCTCTTGTGTAAAAAAGGTGGGAGCTACGAACGTATTCTGCGTTCCTGACTTCAGCCAGGACGATGATGGGTGCAAGAAGCCAAGCAATGCAGTGATCAGAAATATTAGACTCTAATATTTTAGAAGTTTGATTATTAGACTCTAATAACGGCGCCCATTTCATACTGATAAAAGTTATGTCTTACCGCCCCGTGGAACAATTGAAATCTTTTTCGATTACTTACTGACCGAAATAAGTCATTGTAAATATTCAGCTTTTTTAGCTTTTTTTCAGAGTCTCAGCAATTGTTTCACGCTACTCTGATCACTCCGACACGCGAACACGCGAACACGCGGGGTAATCTCGCGGAAAAATTGCGTTTGCAGCTAAGCTGTTGATTTATAGGAGCTTGGCCAGAACGTGCATGCGTTCAATACCGCATACAAACATCACGCACTTGGATTTTGCCCCGGTTTTCGTTCTTAACCTATTGATTTCAAAACGTTCTTTCCCGATCGGAAATGAACTTGTTGTAACCGACGGTGCAACATTAAATGCTATCACCGTGATAATTTTTCAACGGGATGCCGTTATTAGACTCTAATATCTTAACCGCAGGTGATATTAGGGTCTAATAACCTTCTGAGTAAGGATCCCATGCGCTAGTAGAAACAAATATTAGACTCTAATATTTACCGGCGGGCTTCCTGCGTTACGGTTGTCATCGAGGCCTGCCATTGTTTTTATGTGCCTGTCAGCGCTCGATACCCAATTTGATCAATCGCACTTGCTGGTCAATCAATACCTGCATCGCAGCCACGCAAAAATGCCTGATCGGCATGACATTCGAAAAGCGTCCGAAGTTATGGCGCCCGGTGACTTGTACCAAATCATGTTAGAGGCAGTCGGCCTACTCTATCCTGCCACCGCGCTCAGCGATGATTACTTTGCCATAAACGACCCTAAGATACTTCGCTTGGACAACGCGCAGCGCGTTGCCGGCCGCCTTGGCTGCATCCTTAGCATACTTACGTAAAAGCTCTGGGTTAAGGCGCCAGCCCTGTCCACCACGTGGACCGGAACCTGGTTCGAGGATCAGGTCGGCGCAGACCCGGTCCCGCATCGTCCGTGCCTACTCACGGTCTCGCCAACGGAATGACGAGGTGCCGTAGTTATGCCATACATCGCGGACGGTAAAGCGGCCATCTTTGAAGGCGTCCCAGAAAATCAGTTCGTGATTGGTCACCGCCATGAGTTGAAATTAACTGGTGAAGGGGAGGGCGGCGAGGTATGTTTCCATCCCGATCGCTTGACTTGCCGGCGGGACCCAACGATCTTCAACTAACCGGTAGCAACGTGCATGGTGCTGCTTTGCCGCAGCCTCAACCAATCGTTCGGCCTCTTCCAAACCCGAAATGGTGGGCAAACGTGTTCCTCCCCGCCGGCTCGTCAAGCTTCGCCAAGTATGCAACACGACCACATCACCCAGCAAATCGGTGTAGACCTTGACCGCGTAAAAGCGGTGGTCTGACTCCCTTTGGACCAAGCGTAGCATTAATGTCTCCTCGTGCGGTTATCACACACCCTTCGCCGCATTCGCCGCTTTCATGGCCGCCACCTGAGCTATCAGTTCAGCGACGTAAGGACGGCCCCTAAGCTTTTCCGCGGGGACTTCGGTCGGTATTGTTTTCACTCTCGGTGAGGGCTTCGCGCCGCGCAGGGCCAGACAATCGGCCGGCCTTGCAACCTTGCTGGCAGTAAGCTGCTTAGCAACTTCTGTAAGCTCATAATCCGGGTCGACCTCGCTTGGCCGAACCGGGGCAGGGGCGGCATCTGATGCTCTGATTTCGGTCAGCTTGCCGGCCTCAAGGTCAGCGTACAACCTTCTGCGATCCTCTAAGACAACAGCTTTCGTATCAAGCCCGATGTGCTTGACGATGTCGCCAAGCATCATGCTGCTGAACTCGATAACGAACATGGTGCCGTCTGGTTCGACTCCTGAGAACTTGCGCCCTTTGTAGCGCTGCTCCAGCTCCCGAACGTTTTGGATCGCTTTCTGTTCGACCTTACGCACGACGGCTTTGCTGAGCTTCCTCCTGAAATCCATGGATTTGCCCGTTTTTGCAAAGTATTTTTTCGCGCCTTCAAGCGTCGTAATCATGTACCCGAAGAACTGCTTGCCTCGGTAGGTTTCGTTATGGATGGCAAACTCGCGAGCATAGGCAAACGCGTCAAAGAGATTCACGTCGGCCCTACTGTAGATCCCCCTAAGCGTAAGGACCATCTTTGGCTCGACATTGAACACCGTTACCATATCGGCTAGCTCAGAAATCTTTGCGACGGCCTCCTCTGGGGTGTCGTTGTAGCCTTGCTCTTGAGAAAGTTTTCTGAGATCTTTTAGAATAAAAGTACGGTCTGTATACACCAAGTAGCGAGCTTGCTCCATGGCGGCCTCCGCGGCGGTCAAGGGCGCGCGACTAGGCGTTTCAGAAGCATAGTTTTCCTGATGATGTTCAGACTCTGCAGAGGTTTCCGTGGGTGCTGGAGGCGTGGCGGTGCGCGGGTGTGACGCAAGATGCGCAGTCAACGCAGCGTCGCCTTTTGCCGTCATGTCCTGCTCCAGCTCCGCCTGCAATTCAGCATGCAGGTTGGACGGCGGGATGCCTACAGATTCATCCTCAACCATCCGCGCGTACTCCCGGGCTTGCTCAACGACGATCTGCCCTGCGTGAGTCATGTCATCCATCTGAGCCAGGCGAGCCTTTTTTTTCTGACCGGAGTAGGGCAGGCCGACGAGCTCGCAGGTCTCTTTGCTTAACTTGGCGTAGTAATGGGAGAACTGCCCTCGGTTCTTGCGACGCTCCAGAAAACTGAAAACGCCGTTCGCTAACGCATCTTGCCGCACGCGATTGATCGTCCAGCGACTCACGTCCAACGTTGTTGCAATTCTATCAACTCCAAACCAGAGTTCCTTCGTCGCGTCGTTCTTGTCAGCACGGCTTATCATTTCCGCAAGAAAACGCTTGTAAATTTCCGGTGCGAACGTCAGCTCCGCGCAAACAAAAACGCGGTGAATCGCCCGGAAAATATTGGGCGGCAGATGCCAGTATGCGTCCAGCAAGGACCGTAGCGTCTGCTCATTGTAAGTTTTAGGCACAGCTTCCCCCGATGCGCGCGATTTTTAAGTCGCGAACTTCTTGACAGGGGTGCGTGAGGGAAGTAGAGTGAGAAGTGTCGAAGTTCTCTGGACTCTGCCTCTCTCAAGGCACCAGACAAGTTGTAGGTAGTACCCCACCTAAACACGCAGCGGCCCCACTTTGGCGAGTGGGGCCTTTGCGTTTCTAGGCGGTCTAAAATGTTATGGGTCCATAATATTAGAGCCTAATAATGTTGGAAAAATCGGGGCTATTAGAGTCTAATAATCCCGAAATCACATTAAGAATCACTAGTAAGCTGTTGATTCTTTGGGTTTTCTTCCTTTTCCCGTACCGCTTTTTGCAAAGCGTCACGGATAATCCGTTCGACTTCTTCCACATCCAACCGTTTGTCTTCGCACTTCACCAGGATCGTGCGATCTTTGGGTTTGGCATGCGTCGAAAAAACGGCAGCTCCCGCGTCGCTGATAACAAGTCTTGGCGTTGAGCTTGTCGTGACAGCGGGCCCGGCAGGCGGGGGGGTAATCAAAAATTCTACCGAGCTACGTAACTGTTGTTGCAATAATTTGCCGTCAACAATGTCGCTTACAACGGTGAGTAAGGCTTTTTCTCCAAGCTCACCCGGATATTTCTTCAACAGCTCCCGCGCTACCTTAGCGGTCCCGCTGCTAAAACGCTTTGGATTGCGCGCAATTACGGCTTGAATCGATGCCGGCAGTTCCAGCATGTTTAAGCACAGAGACACGGTCGCCTGGCTGACGCCCAAAATTGCGATCATCTGCATTTGCTTCAGGCCGGCGGCGGCGAGCTTTTGTAAAGCAAGGGCGCGCTCGTAATCTGTCAGGTTGACACGGTTCTCGTTCTCCGTGATCGTGTCGAGCAAGGCATCATGCGCGTCTCGAATATGTACGTACGCGGGGATGGTTTTCTTGCCCGTTTTCTTGCTCGCCTCAATTGCAGCGGCAAAGCGACGATGGCCGGCGAGAATTTCGAAACGACCCGATTCAAGGATCCGAACCGAGATTGGAAAGCGAACGCCGGTCATGGCAATACTCTCCGTCAACGCCTTCAATTCCTCGTCATCCGAGTAGACGCGCGGCTGGTTCGGACTCACGTCAATCATATCCAGCTGCAACTCGACGGCCTGCGTGCCTTGCGGCGGTGCTGGCTCGTTCGCTGCGGCCGAGGGTGATTGCACAATAGCTGCAGCGGCGGGCGCGGGAGGCACAACGACATCCTCCGGCGCCGGCGAGACCGCTTGTACCGCCTGTTGAATCAGGCTTGGAGTAGCATTCTCCGGTGGTTTGACCGTGCCGGAATTGATCATCCCGGAGAACTTGAATCCTGGCTTTGTCATGCTGCGATCCTCATTCCAAGAACTGCTTCCGCTTGGTGCCCGGCGAGGCGTATGTCAAACACCTTGACCAGCTCGCGGGCCAGATCAAGAACGTCACGGCTGCCAGGGGCACCAAGATCATTCTCAAACAACGGCCCGCAGTGCTCTGGATCGTCCTTGTTTTCCTTGAGAAAGCCGACATGCTGGCGAACGATTACGTCGCTGAGCATGCCTTGGCATTTGCTCGCAATCGTGCTCAGCAATTCCACGTGGGGTTTCTTTGTCTGGTCAAAGCGGTTGACCACAACGTGAGTGCCGAGCGGGCCGATCGCCCGATTCGGGAAGTTGTAGTTGATCTCCGCGATCGAGCTCGCCAGCACATCAAGAGCAGCTACTGGCTTGGGTTCGGGCGTGACGACCGAAAGCAGCTTTTTCGATGCCATCATGAAACTTGTGGTGAGAAACGAGGCGCCGGGTGCCGAGTCAATGATGATTACGTCATATTGACTAAAAAACTCGGTTTCCGCGTCCAGTAACCGCTGAAATGCATATTCCCGCGACATTGCATTGAGCAACCAGTTCTCGTTTTCCATGGTAATGTCGGCGGCAACGAGATCCAGCATGCCATCGGGGTAAATCGGAATGATGGCATTCTGAATGCCTGACGGGCCTTTGCCGACCCGGCTCATCACTTCCGAGATATGCGTGATCTTCTGGGTGGTCCAGTCCACGCCGAACACATCAGTGGCTGACGATTGCGGGTCGCCGTCGATAAACAGGCAGCGATACCCCAAGTGGGCGAGACAGACCGCAAGGTTTGTAGCTAAGGTGGTCTTGCCGACGCCGCCCTTGGACATCCTGACGTTAATGACCGGAGGCATACCCGGATAGGCAACAGCGCCCGCCAGAGAGAGCAAGTACAGCCGGATCAGACGAATTTCAGCCGGAGTGTAATCACGGTGCTGATACGGCTTCTCCGGGGTTTTGTCACCGCCAAGAACCTTGTTGCAGCGGTCGCGGAAAACCTTGGGAGTGCCATCGAATCCCGTCAGCGCTATCGCGTGACGGGGTTTTATTTTCGGAACCTTTCTGGCGGTACTCATTGCTTCTCCCAAGTGGTGAACTTCTATATAACAGTGTACCAACCTTTAGAACTTTTTGAGCACCGTCGGTAGAAAAAAGTGCCGTTTCATTTAAATTTTCCTAGGATTTTTTATCTTCCGGTCCGTGATGCGAATGACGTTTTCTTGGGTATCGCCGCCGGTTTTCCGTTAATTCCTTGAAAAGCAGGCTTGTATCCCCATTATTTCGATATCAAAATATCAACCTATCGCGTTTTACACGTCCTAGAGTCTTGCGGTAAGTGAGCACCCAAATGCCAAGTCGTCCTAGCAGCCGCCGTGCTTGGCGAACGGCCCAAACAATGAATGCATAACTCCTCCGCAGGAATTCCGCCAACGCAGCAGCACCCATCGAGCCGGTGGTCACGATCGCGGCGATGATTGCGTCTCGCGTTGGGGGTGTTGCGTAATATCAACATGATCATATCCGTTGAGATTACTTCTCTGACACTTATGATCATACCCAACCGGAACGCTGTGCTGACAGTATTTGCCCACCGGATCGCAGATTAGAAATGGTATGGACGCCGCCTTCTAGAATTAACGAGGCTTAAGGACATGGAGGTTGGAGGGACTCCTGCGCCGACGGCATCGATGTGCCAAAGTGGAAGTGTTGACCAACCACTTGAGGCGAGG
>NZ_VFAH01000022.1 GCF_008929045.1 Noviherbaspirillum aerium
CCGGTCGAGCTCACCGATGCCGCCGGCCGCCGCACCGGCTATCGGCATGACGCGCTCGGCCGTCTCATTGCCGTCGAGCAGCCCGACGGCGCCATCACCAGGATTGCCTACGACCCGCAGCACGGCAAGCCCTCGCTCATCACCGACGCCATGGGCGGCATCACCGCGCTGCGCCATGACGAGGCAGGCAATCTGGCCAGCATCACCGACGCCCTCGGCCAGCGCACCGCCTACCGCTACGGCGCCCACGGCTTGCCGGTCGTCATCACCGATGCCGCCGGCCGCAGCCGCACGCTGGCCTACAACGAGGCCGGGCAAGTCATCCGCCATACCGACTGCTCCCGCCAGACCACCCGCTACGACTACGATGGCTGGGGCCAGCTGAGCAAGCTCACCGATGCGCTCGGCCAGAGCACTTCCTACCGCTACGACGCCGCCGGCCGCCTGCTCGCCGTCACCCGGCCCGACGGCAGCGAGGAACAACTCGAATACGACCGTGCCGGCAGGCTGGTGGCGCAGACCGATGCCGCCGGCCGCCGCACCGTCTATGCACTGGACGCCGAGGGATTGCCGACCAGCCGCACCGATGCGCTGGGCCACACGCTGCACTACCGCTACGACGCCGCCAGGCGGCTGGCGCAGCTGATCAACGAGAACGGCGCGGTGTATGCGTTCAGCTACGACGTCCTTGATCGGCTGCATGAGGAAACCGGCTTCGACGGCCGCCTGACGCGTTACCGCTATGATGCCGCCGGCCTGCCGGTGGCCCGGGAGGAACACGGCAGTCCTGCGGGAGCCGGCGTGACAGGCGCGCGCCGCCATGCCGACGCCCGCATCGACACCCATTACCAGCGCGATGCCGCCGGCCGGCTGCTGGAAAAGATCGTCTCGCGCATCACCGGCCCCTCGATGGCCGAACAGCTGCGCACCCGCTACCGCTACGACAAGCTGGGCCGCCTGGTGCAGGCCAGCAATGCGCAAGCCGAGGTCGAATTGCAGTACGACGCCATCGGTCAGCTCATTGCCGAAGCCACCACCGCCCGCCATCATGCCAGCCGCATCACGCATGCCTATGATGCGCTGGGCAACCGCATCCAGACGGTATTGCCGGATGGCCGCCAGCTCAACCAGCTGTTCTACGGTTCCGGGCACTTGCACCAGGTCAACCTGGATGGACAAGTCATCTGCGACATCGAGCGCGACGGTTTGCACCGGGAAATCAGCCGCAGCCAGGGCCCACTGAAGAGCCTGTTCCAGTACGACAGGCTGGGCCGGCTGACCGGGCAGCAAGTGAGCGGCAGCCTCGCGGAGCAGCGCCGAGCGTGGCAGGCGCTGGACAGCCCGGAGCTCGACGGCAGCCTCATTACCCGCCGCTACGACTATGACAAGAGCGGCGAGCTGATCGCCATCGACGACGCCCGTCTGGGGCGCACCGCCTACCACTACGATGCGCTAGGCCGCATCCTGTCGGCGGTGCATCCGACCACGCAGGAGCGCTTCGACTTCGACCCGGCGCACAACCTGCTCGATGACGGCCTGCAGAACCAGGGTGGGCGCATCGAGAACAACCGCGTCACCGTGTTCGAGGACAAGCGCTACGCCTACGACGTGCATGGCGATCTGACCGGCAAGAAGATCGGCCGGCATACCGAGATTGCGCTGCAGGGGAATGGCGAGCATCAGCTGGTCAGGGCCACTACCACCCGGCAGGCACATACCGACCAGCCAACGGTGCAGACGGTGACGTATGGCTACGACCCGTTCGGGCGGCGGCTGTACAAGAAGGATGCGTTTGGCATTACGCATTTCGTGTGGGATGGCAACCGGCTGCTGGAAGAAGTGCGGGGCGGTCATGCGCGGACGTATTTGTACCAGCCGGAATCGTTCGTGCCGCTGGCGCAGGTGAATCGGGTCATCAAGCAAGATGATGAGGCGGAAAAAGTCAAGCAGACGCGGAAGCAGGCGGCGCAGGTGCTGCACATGCATACCGATCATCTTGGCACGCCGAGGGAGATGACGGATGAACAGGGGCAGCTACGTTGGGCGGCGACGTACCGGGCGTGGGGTAATGTGTTGCGGGTGGAAGTGCCGGAGGTATTTGAGCAGGACGCTGAATCGGCGCAAAAACAGTCGTTCGAGGAAGTGCAGCCGCTGCGGTTCCAGGGACAGTACTACGATGCCGAGACGGGGCTGCATTACAATCGGTTCCGGTATTACGATCCGGATTGCGGGCGGTTTGTTGGGCAGGATCCGATTGGGTTGGCGGGTGGGAATAACGTCTACCAATATGCACCGAATCCTCTAAGCTGGGTTGATCCCCTCGGATTGCGTTGCATTTGTGATAAAGCAAAACAAACTCCAATTTGGTCCACAACAAAAAAACAGTCTTCTGCTGAGAATGCTTATGCACATTGGAATAAGCATAAAGATGAATTTCCGGAGCTAGCCAACTCAAAGAAATATGTCGATGCGGCTCATGCATTTGCTAGTAGTCCACCAACGGATGCACTAATCAAAATGCGTGGGAAAGAGACCTTAATCTATGATGCGAAGAGTAATACGTTCTTGGTAAAAGGAGAAAACGGCGCCCCAAAGACTATGTTTAGACCAAAGGATGGAATAGGTTATTGGAGCAGACAATGAATCATATCGTTGAAGAATTTTATCCTTGCCCTTGTTGTGGCGAAAGCACTATAGACGAACCTGGCAGCTATGAGATTTGTGATGTCTGTGGATGGGAAGATGATCCTATCCAGTCGTCAGATCCCTATCTTGCGGGGGGAGCAAATCAAGAAAGTCTTGATACCTCGAGGAAGAATTGGCTAAAAAGAAAATCCGGCTTATAGTCGGTTTTACTCTACGCGGATTCAACTGGGAAGACGACGGAACGGAACAAGTCTTCCAGACGCAGAAGCAGGCAGCGCAGATGCTGCACATGCATACCGTTCACCTCGGTACACCGGGGGCGATGACGGATGCACAGTCATACGCACGATCAGTCTGCACCCAATTTGGTTTGCACAACGGCTGCCCACGCCGGCCACCAAGGAACGACACGTCGTCGAGCAGTGGCATGATCTGAGTCGAGTCATGACGGCTCGCACCAGTCCGGATGTTCAACGGTGTGCCTGCCGCATCAACGATGAGGTGGTGCTTGCTGCCCGCCTTGCGCCGATTAGTTAGCAAACCATAAGCTGTATGAATGAAATCGAGATCCTCGAGTCCAAGCTTCGTCTTGCACTTCAACAAATTGACTCTTTGCCTCGTGATTCAGGAATTGATCCCGAACACTTAAGGTTTGTTCGTGTGAATCTAACTGCTTATTTAAAACAGGTAGAAGATCGCCCTGAATCAATTCTGTCTTCCGATTTAAGCTGCGTGTCAAGATTAGTCATCGAATATTGGCCGCTCTCTCTTCCTGCCGGTGAAGCCGTTATAGCTGCAGAAGAGGCAATGAAAAAGTTTGTGGAAAAATAAGAGCAGTATGACGGTAGGAGGGTCGGGCCGATCCTCAGCTGGTTTCGTTATGCGGTCCAGATCCTGGCTATTCAGTTCACAAATTTATTAGTCCACTAGAAGTCAAAGCCTGCGAGTCAGCGCAATGGTTTTGGTATGCTGGAAAAGAAACCCAATATGAAGTTCCACAAAAAGCAATTGACTTGGAAAAGAGCGGAGTCCTAACTAAAGTGAAGTAGGTGTAAAAAATGGATAGAAATGAACTTTACGTTATCCTTAAGAGGGAGAAGATATCTGGCTCGCACTATTCTTTAGATGGCGGATCGCCGAGCGAAAAGCTGTGCTTGGATTTTGAGAATGGACGGTGGATTGTCTATTATTCTGAACGTGGTGTTAAAACCGGTATTGAATACTTTGCCGATGAAGATTCAGCTTGCCGTTATCTATTGGATGCAATTAGGGCGTCCTTGAAAGGCGGTTACTAATGCCCGGCCTCAGGCTATATCCTGCCATGGCAATTTCGCTGGAGGCAATGCGGTAAAGATCCATTTGCCTTGGAAAGTAGTGTCGTATGAGCCCATTCATGTTTTCATTAGCACCTTGCTCCCACGAGCAATACGATTGAGCTTTACTGACACCTCCTCGGTACTGCCAATAGGAGCACATCAGTGAAACCGGCATACTGCCAGAAGCACGGCGTTCAATCGTTTATCCAGACTTCGCCGAGGTTGGCCGAAGAGATTTCAGGTACTGGATCTGTGGATGATGAAGAAATCCGAATACTTCAAATTATTTCTTCAGAAAAGACCTTTGAATACATGGTGGATACGGAATTCCTGAAAGGCTTCAGGCTTCCTTTGGAGCCGCATACTGCAGCGCTAAAAGATCGCGATAAATCTGTTAAGCAGCTCAATGACAGGTTACTTGTCCAGCAAGTCACAAATGAAATGAAATGGGTTTGCCCTCTATGCCTTAATGCACGACGGCGGGAGAGGGCTGGTTCGTCCAAGGCATCTATTGCCACCTGGTTTTAAAGTGTCCAAGAGGTTAAAAGGGGATATAGACTAATTGATGAAAATCAATTCACCCCGCTAAATCAATATCTCTCCCCTCATTGCTGCATAACCTTGAGTTACACGGGCATTGGTTGCGGTGAAAATGTCATATGTGCCAAGACCTCTCCCGTCAGCACATTCCTTCACACCTCAAGGAGAAAAACCATGAACCTTTCAAAAAAGAAATCTGTTCGGTGTGTGTCTTCCCTCGCATTGGTCATGAGCCTCGGCCTGATGGGCGGCTGCGATACGATGAGCGGGATGATGGGCAAGATGGGCATTGGCGGGCCGAAGACGACGCTGGAACTCAAGGGCGAGAATGAAGTGCCGCCGGTGACGACACGGGCTTCCGGGCGCAGCACCATTACGGTGGCGGATGACCGGACTGTCAGCGGGTCGGTGTTGATCGACGACATGAATGCCACGGCCGCGCATATTCATCGCGGATCGAAAGGCGAAAACGGGCCGGTCATCGTTCCACTGACAAAAACCTCGGACAAAGCGTTTTCCGTACCGGCCAATGCACGGCTGACCGAAGCGCAATTCGCCGATTACAAGGCCGGCAACCTGTATATCAATGTCCATAGCGCGGCGCATCCGGCCGGTGAGATTCGCGTGCAGCTCAAGCCTTGACGGACCGAGCGCGATTGGTGGACGAGCGACCGGACGGCGCTGCGCGCCGGACCGGCAGGTCTGCCTTTGCGCGTCGATACCGCCCGCTTGCGCGTGGCGGCCAAGCCTCCATCGCCGGACATGCGTCGCCGCATCGTCTGGCGGCCCCTTCCTCTCCTGGCATTTATTTCCGCCCGCGACATTCCTGATGCCCGGCTTGTCCTGATTGCGGATGCTTTGATCTTCGACAATCGCACTTCCCGCTGCCGCCCTATGTTGAACTGCAAACGATCAGGGAGGAAGGGGCAGTAAGAGCCCGTTTGAAAATCTCCGGCAAGGCTGTAGGCCAGGGAACCGGCGTGCCTTGCGACCATGTCGCGCGAAGCTCCGCCGACCGGACTCGCCGGTCCTCATCCGTTGCGGCAGTTTTCAAACGGGCTCTTGAAGCATGGAGACGATCATGACGATTCAGGAAAACAAGCAGCTCGTGATGCAGGGTTACCAGAAATTCCAGGCGCAGGATATCGAAGGCTTGATGCAGAATTTTGCCGACGACATCGAATGGATCGGGGTGGAAAGCGAATATCTGCCTTTCTCGGGCACCTATCGCGGCAAGCAGGAAGTGATGCGGTATTTCGGCATGCTGGCGCAGTCGCAGGAAGCGATGCAGTTCGAACCCCGGGAATTCATTGCCGAGAATGACAAGGTGGTGGTATGCGGTGATTCGCAATGGCTGGTGCGGGCGACCGGGCGCAGCTATACCAATCCATGGGTGCATGTCTTCACCATCCGGGACGGCAAGGTGGCACGGTTCCAGCAGTTCAACGATACCGCTGCGGCGGAACGGGCTTATCGGCCGCTGCCGGCTTCCATGAGCGAGCAGTCCGCCGGCACAGGCCTGCACCACTGAGATCGCCACATGCCATGGCCTGACCGGGACAAGCATGCACAGTCATGTGCGGCGCAGGATCATGGCATGGCGCGCCGCTGAAAACTCATTTTCGCAATGACCTGCGCATGAAAACCCGCAGGTCATCCAGCGTGGGGACGATGGCGAGTGCCCACAGCATCACGGCGAGCGGCACGGTCGAGAGATAGCCGACATGCTTGAATCCAACCGCGCCAACGACGCCGCCGATAAAAAAGGCCAGGACCAGCAGCAGGAGTTGTCGCAGCCGCGTCCGGTTTGCGACGACCCTGGCCTTGTCATTCGAAGCATCGATGTTCCAGTAGACAAGCTTGCCGAGTTCGATGCCGATATCCGTTACGGTGCCCGTCAGATGCGTGGTGCGGATTTCGGCGCGGGAAAGCTTGGTCATCACCGCGTTCTGCAGGCCCATGATGAAGCACAGCAGCATGACCGTCACCGGCACGAACAAGCCTTCGATACCGGCCAGACGGGCGCCGAGCACGCCGAAGCATAGCAGCAGGATGGCTTCCAGCAGCAGCGGCAACGCATATTCGCTGGCCATGCGGTGGCGGCGTGCGTAATTCACCATGATCGCGGTCACGGCGGCGCCGGAGACGAAGGACAACAGCGCGCCGGCGCCGGCAAAGGCGGGCAGGTAGTCGCCCAGCGCAAGGCTGTCGGCAGCCGCCGATACGATGCCGGTCATGTGCGATGTGTATTGATGCACGGCGAGAAAGCCGCCGGCATTGGTCGCGCCCGCAATGAAGGCCAGCGCATAGCCGAGATGCCGGTTGGCCTCGGCGCTGCGCTGCGGGCCGGTCAGCCGCCTTGCATAGTTGATGGGCATGGGCGCGCTGATCAACGACGTGGCGAGACGTCGCGATGCTTCAGGGCCAGGGCGAACAATTCATTGTTGTGGTGAATGCCCAGCCGGGCGAAAGCCCGGTTGCGATAGGTCTTGACCGTGGTGGCGCCGATGCCGAGATCGCAGGCGATGCCGTCGTGGCTCATGCCCCTGAGCAGCCGCAGCGACACTTCCACTTCCCGGGGCGGCATGTCGGGCGCGAAATGGCGCAGCGCTTCCCTGTGCGCGTCCTCCGGCAGTTCGACACCGGCGGTGGCAGGCGCGGCGGTGCTGCCGTCCGCGATTGGCTGCAGTGCGATCTGCCGTTCCACCGAAGCGAACAGCCCGCGCGCCAGGTGCTCGAAGAGTTGCAGGTCGCGCTCCCGGTAGGCAGGCTGGTCGTCGTGCCGGTAGAGATTGACCGACAGGATGGAACCATCGGCCGCGAGCCGGGCCGCCGACAGCCGTTCGCGCAGCCGGTGGTGTTCGTAAATGATGCGGCGGTGCTCGGGGTTGCGCACGTCCGCGGCGGTCAGGTGCAGGATGCGGATGTCCTTGCCCTTGCTGCCCTCCAGCGCGTCGAAGGTGCGGTCTTCGCGGTAGAGGCCGTCGCGGTAGGCCAGAAAGCAGCTGCCGGTGGTGTCGCGCCGCTTGTAGCTGTTGGACAGATAGCAGACCGGCACGCGCCGTCCGCAGGTGCGGTACACGCTCCATGAGCCGGCGGCGAGGCCGCGGTTGATTTCGCGCAACACGCTGCTGGTGAAGTCCTGCGCGCCGATATGCGAAATGATTTTCGACAGCGAGTAAAGCGCGATATCTGACACGGTATCGGACGCGATATCGGAGGGCGAGCCAGCTTCGGCTACGGTCCAGACGTTCATGTTGTGCCTGTCATTTCAGTCTGTCCTCCTTCGGGAGGACATGCGATTTCCGGTTGGGCTTTTATCATCCAGATAAAAGCTTCGAACACATTAAAGACATCATTGCGGCCGGCCTGCGCATTCCGGGTTTCGGAAAAGCTTGCGGATCGGACTCGAACAATATGGAGACAGTAATGAAATTCCGGTTCCAGCACAAGGCCCGGTTTCAGCGGGGAAATACCGGGAAGGCCGCGGCTTGCGGACATTGATCCGCATGGGTGCAGCCTGCGAGGCTTCGCGTGGACATGGCCGGGTAATGCCCGGTATCGCTAAATCTCACCAAGTATTGCCCAGCATCGCCGGGGATCGCCCAAGTGTTGCTCAAGACTCCAGGACCCGTCCGAGCGAGGCACGGGCCTCGGGCACCCCAGCAGTCAAACATGAAAAAAATGACAAGGAGACAATGATGGGAAAACGACTTTCGCGGATGCTGCCGAAACCGATGACGCTGGCCGTACTGGGCAGCGTCGGACTTCTCTGCGCCGCCTGCGGCGGCAATGATGATGCGCCGGCGGTGGCCAGCGCGCTTCTCGGCAGCACCGGCTGCTCGGGCATGGAGAAAGTGCAGTTGCCCAATGTAAGTATCCGCAGCGTTCGCGAGGTTGCCGCCGACAGCACACGGCCGGCCAATGTCACCAGCGGCGCCTTCCTGCCGGCGCATTGCGTGGTCACTGGCGCCGCCGACGCCTACAAGGGTTCGGACGGCGTCGACCGCCACATCGGTTTCGAGCTGCGCCTGCCGAAGACATGGAGCGGCCAGTTCCTGTTCCAGGGCGGCGGCGGCAACGACGGCGTGGTAAATCCCGCGCTCGGCACCAATACCGGCGCGCTCGCCGCGCTGGAAGGCACGAATGCCTTTGCGCTGTCGCGCGGCTTCGCCGTGGTCAGCACCGACGGCGGCCACCAGGGCACCGACGCCTCGGTCTACGGCAAGGATGAGCGCGGCCGCGTCGACCACGCCTACAACGCCTACGACCGCACCGCCCAGATCGCCAAGCAGATGATCAACCTTTATTACGGACGCACCCCCGACCATTCCTATTTCATGGGCTGCTCCGGCGGCGGCCGGCAGGGCATGATGTTCTCGCAGCGCTTCCCGAGCTATTTCGACGGCATCGTTGCCAGCGCGCCGGCCATGCGCGTGGCCAGCGGCGCCTCGATGTCGGCCGCCTGGGAATCCCAGGCCTATCATGCGATCGCCCCGCGCGATGCCTCGGGCAATCCGATTCTCAGCCGCGCCTTCAGCGAAAGCGACCTGGCGCTGGTGTCGAACGGCGTGCTGGCGGCCTGCGACGCCAGGGATGGCGTGAGCGACGGCATGGTGCAGAATCCGAGCGCGTGCCAGTTCGATCCGGCGGTGCTGCAGTGCAGCGGCGACAAGAACGACAGCTGCCTGTCGGGCGAGCAGGTGGCCGCCCTCAAGAAAGGATTCGCCGGACCGCGCAATTCCGCCGGCAACGCGCTCTATGCATCCTGGCCGTGGGATGCCGGCATCCGTGCCGCCGACTGGCGCAACTGGAAGCTCGGGACCTCCGCCACCGCGACGCCGAACTCGCGTTTCATCACGCTGATCCAGAATGCGATGGCCTATGAATTCCTGACACCCTACGATGCCGGGTTCAACATCCTGAATTTCGACTTCGACCGCGATCCTCAACGCCTGGCCGCCTATTCGTCCATCTACGACACTTACCGCACCACCGATCTTTCGCCCTATACCGGCCGCGGCGGCAAGATGCTGCTCTTCCACGGCGTGAGCGATCCGATCTTCTCGTCGAACGATACCGTCGATTACTACCAGCGCGTCGCGGCAAGCGCCGGCGGCATGGACAAGGCGCAATCCTTCGCTCGCCTGTTCCTGGTGCCGGGCATGACGCATTGCTCGGGCGGACCGGCCACTGATGCCTACGACGGCCTGGCCGCCATCGTCAACTGGGTGGAAAAGGGCGTGGCGCCGGCCAGCGTGGCGGCGCGCGGCACTACGGCTTTCCCCGGCCGCAGCCGTCCGCTTTGCCCCTATCCGCAATCCGCGCGCTACAAGGGAACGGGCAATGTCGAGGATGCCTCGAACTTCGTCTGCGAGTAAGGCAGGAGATAAGGCACAAGGCAGGACAGCATTAACTGGCGGCGGCGCGGTGCAATGGTTTGGCGCAGCGCCGCCGCGTGAATCACACCGAACTTGAAGAAAGCGGAACCGACATGAGCAACATCGCCGTACAAAGCCCATCCACCCGTTTCCTGTGCCGCATCACCGCGAAGGTGGCTCCCGTCGTCTCGCTGGGCACGACCGCCTGCGGCGAGCGGCGCTACGTGACCATTACCGGCGGCACGGTGAACGGCGAGGAATTCAACGGCAAGGTCGTGGCCGGCGGCGTCGACTGGCAGCTGCAGCGCGCGGACGGCACGCTCGACATTGCCGCGCACTACGTGATCCAGGACGACGACGGCGCGCAGGTCGAGATCCGCAGCGACGGCTTCCGCCATGGTCCCGCCGAGGTCATGCAGCGCCTCGCGGCGGGGGAGGAGGTGGCCCCGGACGAATACTATTTCAGGACGGCGATCACCTTCCAGACCGGCGCGGCGCGCTGGCGCCATCTCAATTCGATGATCGCCATCGGCATGGGCGCGCGCACGGCGGGCGCGGCCATCATCGACGTGCACCTGGTGCTTTGAACGCAGCACCGGCACGACAGTCATTGCATAAGAGAACACAGACATACATTCAGGAGACCAACATGCATCGCACACCCGTATTCGCCACATTGCCGGCACGCGCCGGCCTGATCCGACTTGCCGCCGCGGCCGTGCTGCTGGCGGCGGGCGCCGCTCACATGAGCGCCGCGCTGGCGCAGTCCTATCCGACCCGCCCGGTGCGCCTGGTGGTGGGCTTCCCCAGCGGCACGGGGCCGGACCTGGTGGCGCGCATCGTCGCGCAGAAACTGCAGGAAGCGACCGGCCAGGGCTTCGTGGTCGACAACAAGACCGGCGCCGCCGGGCTGATCGCGGCGCGCGAGGCGGCCAAGGCGGCGCCGGACGGCTACACGCTGTTTCTCGGCACCGTCGGCGAGATGGCCATTTCCCCCAGCACCTATACCAAGCTCGGCTTCGATCCGGTCAAGGACTTCGCGCCCATCAGCCATGTCGTGACATCGGACTTCGCCTTCGTGGTGCCGGCAACGATTCCCGCGAAGAACCTGAAGGAATACGTGGAATGGGGCAAGGCGCAGAAGAATCTGTTCATGGGCACCTTCGGCGCCGGCACGCCCGGCCATTTCGGCATTGCCATGCTGGCCGATGCCACGCAGCTCAAGATGGAAGCGGTGCATTACAAAAGCACGGGCGATGCGATGAGCGGCGTGATCGCCGGCGACACGCAGGGCCTGTTCGGCACGCTCGCGCTGGTGTCCTCGCATGTCAAGGGCGGCAAGCTGCGCGCGCTGGCCACCTCGGGCCCGGCCCGCTCGACCATGCTGCCCGATGTGGCCACGGCCAAGGAGCAGGGATATCCGTCGGTGGAATTCGGCGCATGGTTCGGCGTGTATGCGCCGGCAAAGACACCCAACGACATCCTCGACAAGCTCAACGGCGAAGTCGTGAAGGCCATGCAGGCGCCCGAGGTGAAGGAGAAGCTGCAGGGCGCGGGCTTCCGTGTCGCGGGCTCCAGCCGCCAGGACTTCGACCGGCTGCTGCGCGAGGATTTGCCGCGCTGGGAAAAGGTGGTGAAGGCTACCGGTTTCAAGGCGCAGGAATGATGGCGCTCGCGCGGTAGAAAGTGGAGCGCGGGAGGGATAGGTTGGATGCAACCGATAAACCATCCCCCCGCGCGCCGCCAATGAAAATGACCGCCCGCAAGAACCGGCTATCAAAGTGATGTTGGCCGGGACATGAATCCATCATTTCGGCGCGGCCACGCATGCCGCCAAGTTATCCGTGCAGCCTGGCAGCGCGGATGCCTGAACACAGGCAATACATACAGGCAAGACAGGCAAGCCAAACAAACGAAACAGCGATAGATACACATTGTCATAGAACTAATCTTCAACTTGCATTTCTTATTTCTGGTGGATGACCAGGCATATGTTCTACGAGCAATGTTCTGGTCGCCGGTGAGCCGGACTCATGGTTCGCAGGATCCGGCCCCTATCATTAACAAGGAGCGAGAAATGAAAGATCAGAATCAGACAGATCAAAACAAAGAGACGACCACTCCGATCGCGAGTGGAGTAGCGCCAGGACCGGGCGAGCATCTGATTGATGCATCCTCGCAGCCGTCCATCGCATCCAGCACGCCGGGAGACAGCGTCGGCGCGTCGGGCAGGGCCGGCATGGATGCCACCGGCCTGTATGGCGGCACCAGCTCCGATCTTGGCAGCAACACGTCGCGTACTTCCCGCGCGTCGACGCAGGGCGCACGCCAGCGTGAATCCTTGCCCTATGAAACCGCGACTTCGGAACGCTACGACTCCCTGCGCGGCTACGATACTTCAACTTACGGCGATCAGAGTGCATCACAGGCCTCGATGCTGCAGAGCGCCGCCAGCCAGCTGAGCGGCTCGAGGGGCGCCTTTCTGGCGGGCACCGTCATCGCCGGTTTCCTGCTTCAGCGTTTCCTGCAGGCTTCGCCGGCGAAGCGCTCCAGTCAACGCTACCAGACTTACAGGTCGGACACCTCCGGACTCGGTTACGGAACGGATGCATCCCTGGATGCGGAGCGTCCATATGGCGTCGACTCAGCCTATGCGGCCGACACATCGTATGGCGCCGGTTCATCGACGGGCTCCGGCATGTCTTCGACGGGAACGCTCAACCGCGTCACCGACCGTGTCAAGCAGGCAAGCGATACCGCCCGCACCAGGCTGCAGTCAACCACGGCAGATGCAAAGTCGCGCCTGAACGACATGAGCCACACCACGAAAACCCAGTATTACCGCGCGAAGCACCGCGTCGATACCATGAAGGATGAGCAGCCGCTGCTGATCGGCGCGCTCGGCATTGCGCTTGGCGCAGGCCTGGGTTCCATGCTGGCCGTGACACGCAAGGAAAACGAATTGCTCGGCGGCGTGCGCGACAACCTGATGGGCAAGGCGAAGGAAATCGCGTCGACGCAGATGCAGACGGTGAAGGAATCGGCCCAGCGTCTCACCGAGGCCGCCAAGCAGGAAGCACAGCGCACCAAGGATGAAATGGCGGCGAAGGTGACCCAGGGCAGCGCTCAGTCCGGAACCGGCAACTCAGGCACGACAGGCCAGAGTATTCATTAAAGAGGGTGTCACCGGGCTTAAAGGCACTGCGGGAAGCCGCGGTGCCGCACCGACTCCGGCACATGCTCAGGAAGTGGAAATCGCCTCGATACCTGCGTATCGAGGCGATTTTTTATTGCCTGGCCGCGCGTGACTCCGGGCCTCCGGGTCTGCGGATCCCAGCACCATGCCAATGCGGTATCGATCCTGTACAGAACGTCAACAATTCACGGACTTGTTATCCACCTGTGGACGGAAAGACATATACGCGTGCATTGTGAACATCTTTCCTGGTTGAAACTTGTGTACGATTCCCGGCAAATTACCCCGCTGCGCCTTGAAGGCCTCGAAAATGCCACGGCGAAAGCTTGCTGGTCGCAATTCGGATTCACCCGGTCCGATGCGTGGCCACCTCCATCAGCACCATTACGGAAAAGTCACAGGAACCATGAAAAAGCCAGGGACCATGAAAATCGGCATCAAATTCACGATCGGATTCGGCGCTGTCGCCTTCCTGATCCTTGCGCTTTCAGTGTTTTCCCTGATCCGCCTGCATGAGATCGGCAGTTTCGTCGAGGATCAGAACAGGCTCAGGAGCGAGAAGCTGGAACGCCTGTATGTGGCTCGCGAAGCGCTTGGCCAGACCGGACTGGCAGCACGCAATGCCTTCATTTACACGGATGATGCGCACGCCAGGAGCGAGCTCGATATGCTCGACCAGCAGAAGGCGATCTACCTGCAAGCATTGAACGAAATGACGCCCCTGTTCGCCGGCGATGCGCAATTCCAGAAGGTGCGGCAGGGGCTGCTGACGATGGCCGAGGAGCTCAAGCGTCCGCGCCAGTATCGCGAGGCGGCCAAGATGCAGGAGTTCGGGGAGTTCCTCGTCAAGGAATGCAGTCCGCTGCGCCGGCAGATCGTCTCGGATATCGATGCCGTCGTGAAATCGCTGCAGCAGGTGGTGGCGCGCGGAAGCGAGGAAGCCGAAGCGCGGGTGGAACATGCGGAATTCATCATCTTCGTGGCAGCCGCCGTCACGCTGCTGCTCAGCATCATTACAGGCACCGTGCTGACCAGGGGCCTGCTCGGGCAACTGGGCGGGGAGCCGGGCGATCTCAGCCGGATTGCCAGGAGTATCGCCCTCGGCGACCTGACCGCGGCGATCCATGTCCGCGGCGGCGATCAGTCCAGCGTCATGCATGCGATGCGGGAAATGCAGCGCAGCCTGGTGCGCATCGTCTCGGATGTGCGCAGCGGCACCGAACTGATTACCGCGGCATCCGCGGAAATCGCGTCGGGCAACCTGGACCTGTCTTCGCGCACCGAGCAGCAGGCCGCTTCCCTGGAAAAGACGTCGTCCTCGATGGAGGAACTGACCGCGACGGTAAGGCAGAATGCCGACAATGCGCGCCAGGCCAACGAGCTGGCGCTGTCGGCCTCCGGCGTGGCCGTCAAGGGCGGGGAAGTCGTGTCGCAGGTGGTTGCCACCATGGGCCTGATCAATGATTCCGCCAGCAAGATCGCCGACATCACCGGCGTAATCGACGGCATTGCCTTCCAGACCAATATTCTTGCGCTCAATGCGGCGGTCGAAGCCGCCCGTGCCGGCGAACAGGGCCGCGGCTTCGCGGTAGTCGCGGCGGAAGTGCGTACGCTCGCGCAGCGGTCCGCCGCGGCGGCCAAGGAAATCAAGCTGCTCATCGCGGATTCCGTCGACAAGGTCGATACCGGCAGCCGACTCGTCGGCGTGGCCGGAAGCACGATGGAAGAGATCGTCCGCAGCGTCAAGCAGGTCAATGACATCATGGCAGACATCAGTACGGCGTCGCAGGAGCAGAGCGCGGGGCTAGGCCAGGTGCATCAGGCCGTCGGGCAGATGGATCAGGTGACGCAGCAGAACGCGGCACTGGTCGAAGAGGCGGCGGCCACCGCCGAATCGCTCCGGGAACAGGCGGACAACCTGTCGCGGCTGGTCAGCGTGTTCAGGCTGGACGGCGACAGCGGGAATGAACTCGTGCGGAAGCCGGCTGCGCTGCTGCCCGCCTGATACCCGGGAAACGCCAACACTTCCCGCGGCAGGCATGCCAGCCGCGGCCGCTCGTCCATGGCCGGGTTCATCCAGACAATTGCTCCACGTGCCGCACTGCCGCGCGCAAGGTCTCGACCGGCACCGCGCCATGCACCGGGACGGCCGATGCCAGCGGCGCTCCGGCGGCGCGCACCAGCGTCAGGGGCACGCCGGTGATGCCAAGCCTGCGCGCCTGCGATTCATCGTCCACCACCGCAGCCGTATAACGTTCCTGCGCAAGAGCCTCCAGCAAGGCATCGCCATCCAGACCGCAGTCGCCTGCCAGCGCCGCCAGCACATCCGTTCTGCCGATATCCCTGCCATCCTCGAAGAAGGCGCGGAACAAGGCCAGGTGCATGGCATCGAAGCGACCCTGCTCGCGCGCGAAGAATACCGCCTCGAAGGCCTGGCGGCTGCGCGGCTGCACCGGCGGCAGGCGCAATGCCATGCCGCGTTCGGCGGCCATCGGATAAACGGAGCGGTTCCAGGTGGTATGCAGGTATTCGCCATCCGGATCGAGCGTGGGAACCGGATCCGGCCGCAATTCGAACGCATGCCAGTTTGCCGCCAGCCGCGTCCCGTATTCCCGCTGCACGGCTTCGATCGCCGGCAGTTCCAGGTAGCAGAATGGACAGACGTAGTCGCTCCAGATGTCAAGGATGATTTCCGAGCCGGCAGCCATGGGGCCTCCCGTGTGCAGTACATGATGTGCCAGACCCCGCTTCGGACAAGGGGTTCCTTTCATGCGCCGGAACAAGCACCCGACAGGCGGGACCGACACGACCGGCGGGAAAGGCACCGGGCTTGTGCGCCGGCGCGCTGCGCGCAGGGACAGCGCTACCGGCTGCATGTGGTCTTTCATGGCTGCAACCAGGGATTTTCCCGGGACGGCGACCAGTTCTTCCGCCACAGCGGCATCAAGTTCGATCGGTTCTCCCTGCCGGTGGATTATGTCCTTGATGGGGATTTCCGCCATCTCGAGCGACGGCAGCAATTCCAGGTACTCTTCGTCGGGAAGCTGGCCAACGAGTAACGAAGGCAAGCGGCGTCGCGAGGCCTTGCCTACGCCGCCTTCTGCGCAGCGGGCGAATGTCCGTCCGCCGCCATCCGGTAGCATCGCTTTCCCGCGCGCTTGGCCTCGTACATCGCCTGGTCGGCGTCGGCCAGCAGCCGTTCGATATCCGGATCATCCAGCGAGAGCTGCGCGATCCCTATGCTCAGCCCGAGTGCGCCAAGCGGCAGCTGGGCAATGGGGCGGCCGCCGGCGAAGGCCTGCAGCAGCCGCTGCGCCAGGCCTTCCAGCTGCGCCGGTGCCAGGCCGCCGGCGATGATGACGAATTCGTCGCCGCCGAGCCGCGCGAGACAGTCGGCGCCGCGTATCTGCGAGCGGATCATTTCGCTGGCCCAGACCAGTGCCGCATCGCCCGCGTCGTGACCGAGGGTGTTGTTGATGTCGGAGAAGCCGTCGAGGTCGATGAACAGCGCCGCCAGCGGCTGCCGGTGGCGCACGCTGTCGGCCATCGCATTCCTGGTCCACTCCGTCAGGAAGCGGCGGTTGGGCAAGCCGGTCAGCTGGTCATGGCTGGCATCCAGCGCCAGCCGCTGCGCCTCGCGCCTGAGCAGCCGGCGGCCTTCGGCTCCATACCAGAACGCGAGGCAGAATCCCGCCGCGATCGACAGCACCCACAGCGCAAACAATCCCTTGGCCTCGCGCACCACCTGATCTGTCGCCTTGTCCTGCGCCAGCTGCCGCTGGCGGAAGCCGGCATTGAGATCCTGGATGATGTGCTGCAGCGTGCGCAGGTGCGCGGAGTTCTCCACCAGCTCCTGCGTGCTGACCGCCGGCGGCAGCGCATTCGGCACGGCAGCGGGCGAGCCTCCGAGTTGGGAGTGGGTCAGCATGCGCAGCCTGGCAATCAACGCCTTGGCTGCGCCGTCGTCCTGCGGCACCATGCGGTCGAGGATGGCGATGTTTTTCCGCAGCTCCAGGCCGCCCTGCTCGAAAGGCCCCATGAAACTCACGTCGCCTGTCAGCATGAAGTGCTGCTGTCCCGCTTTCATGTTCTGGATATTGCTCAAGATGTTGAGCGCCGTGGCCGAGGCCTCCGCCGCCCTGCGGTGTTCATCATGGCCATCGAGGATGCGGTTCGCCTGCAGGCCGAACGTGATGCATCCGGCAATCGCGAGAAGGGCGCTGAATACCAGCGCCGAAAAACTGAACGCCTCGAAGCGCGCGTGCTTCTTTTTCCATGACGCGCCGGCTTCTCCGGATGCAGTTTTGCCGGTTCGAAGAAGTGCGACGGGCGTGGTGGTTTTGATCATGATATGTCGAAAAGGCTTGTGCGCCTGTCATCAAGTGCGCCATCGCCTGGCTCGTGGGCCGGCGTAAGCGGACTGGAGCGCGTCGGCGACGCCAGGGAAGCAATGCCTGTTGGATGCGCAAAAGCAAAAATCGTTCTCCGCTGGAAACACACGGTACGAATGAAAGCCGTGCATGACGGCCTTATCGCCGCCTTATCGCTGCGGGATTGCCGCCGGATTGCCGCAGGCATGTTGGAGTGCAGGGGATTGCCGCTTTGCCCGGATGCAGTCGATGCACGAATTGCAAGCGGCGAGGCGAAGGACTGAAGAAATTATGTTAAGTAATGGAACTGTTCTTCCATGTATCAATTTGCCGGATCGTCCGTCATGTCTCGGCCGCCTGCTATACGAGCTTCAGGCGCGGCAGATCGGATTGCGTTTCGATTTGCGTGGCAAGGAATTCACCGCAGTCGCGATAGGAGGCGAACCCGGGATGCTCGGGCCGGCCGCCCAGCATTGCAATAGTGAGTGCGCGCTGATGGCGTTCATTCATCCACTCGGTGCCTGCGCGTTTCAGGTCGGTTGCCAGTGCGAGCCAGTCTTCCCTGAAGCGGAATGCCTGCTTCCAGTTCGACTCGTTGACATAGCCGTTTTCAACCGCTGCGGTAAACGCGTCAAGAAACAGCCGCCAGAGCGGAATCATCAGCAATCGCTTGTCGTCGTAATCGTACTTGTTGAGCTGCTGATAATTGCCGACCCGCTCAAAGCAGCGCCGCTCGACATCCCAGCCGCCGTTTTCGGTCGGCGTCATTTGTTCGTCCTCGGTGCGCGAGTCGAGGTAGGCTCGCTCGTGGGTCAGCGGCGTGATGCGTGGTGGATAGCCTGGTCCGTTGCGTTCCATGTTTCAGTTGGCGTTCTATGTCGGAAAAGCATTTTACCGGCGTCCGTGAGCGCCGGATTGATCCGGCTCGGAAATGGAGCCTCATAAAAAAAACCGCAGCCCCGTGGGGCCGCGGAATAAATCCCTATCAGGATAGGGGAGGAGACATGTACGACAGGAGCAAGGAGCGGGCCAGCTCGACCATCGTTGATCAAAAGCGGTTTGGGCATGACAGTGCGTTCACTTCGTTCCATCCAGTCAGCTCTCATGCAAGCCATGCTCGTCCATCTTTACATTGCGCCGGTAAAAAATCCGCGTTTCATGTTTGACATGACGCAATACCGAGAGACGAAGGCATTGGCCATGCCGAAGAATGAAAGTAGCGTCACCGACGCGCATATCACTATGGAGGCAGTACGCGAAGACAGGACGGCTCGCCTATCGGCACGCGGAACGGCGAAGCGCCCAGCTAGTCAGACTGCGTCAATTCCAGATCGTCTCCGCATAGCGGAATGGCAAGCACACCGGAACGGAATCGCATGCACTATCGAGGTTCGATGCTGAAAATCACCAGGGCCTGTTTACTGTCATCAAACATCTGCAGCAGTCCAACACGTTCGATGCCGACACCTATAGCTGAAACCCTTCAGTGCGATCGCGTTCAGGCACCGGCAAGATTCCTGTTCGCATCCCCGCCGAGTCTCGGATTCCATTGGGCGCATTCCATCAGAGGGTGACGCGGGGAACGGAAGCCAGGGGCCGCGAAAGCGGACCGGACCGACGCCGGCCTGCGGTGCAAGCCGGAATTCGCGGTTGCGCCTACAATCGGGCAAGCGACCCGGGCAAGTCAAGCCCGTGCGCAATTCACAACAACGATGGAGACCGATCTATGACGACACCATGCCGCAAGCCTGCGCGCCTGCTTCAATTGTTTTCCTCTCTCGCACTGGCGACCCTCGCCACCGCCGCTCATGCGGAATTTCCCGAAAAGCCGATCCGCTTCATCGTTCCCTATGCCGCCGGAGGCACCACCGACCTTGTTGCACGCGTGGTCGGGGAAAAAGTGGCGGAGAAACTCGGCAAGCCGGTCATCATTGAAAACAAACCCGGCGCGGGCGGTAATATCGGCATGGATACGGTCGCCAAGGCAGCTGCGGACGGCTACACGATCGGCATGGGCGCCATTTCCACCAATGCGCTCAATCCGCATGTGTACAAGGCGATGTCCTTCGACCCGCGCAAGGATTTCACGCCGATCAGCCTGCTTGGCACGTCGACCATCGTGCTGCAGGTCGCGCCTGCCGTGCCGGCAAGGAATGTGAGCGAACTGGTCGATTACCTGAAGAAGCAGCCCGGCTTCAATTACGGCACGGCCGGCGTCGGCACATCGATGCACCTGGCTGGCGTGCTGTTTGCGCAGATGACGGGGACCAGCATCAGCCATGTGGCCTACAAGGGCAGCGCGCCGGCAATCAACGACATGCTGGGCGGCCACTTGCCGATGATGTTTGAAAATCTTCCCGCGTCGCTTCCGCATATTCAGGCCGGCAAGCTGCGGGCGCTTGCCGTCGCGGGCAAGAGCCGGTCGCCCTCCTTGCCGGACGTGCCGACCATGGCCGAAGCCGGCCTCGCCGGTTATGCGGTAGAGCCGTGGTTCGGCGTGTACGGTCCGGCCGGCATGCCTGCGTCCGTCGTGCAGAAGATCAACCGCGCCTATGTCGAAGCGCTCGCAATGCCGCAGGTGAAGGAAAAGCTGACCCAGGCCGGCTTTGCGCCGCGAGGTTCGTCGGACAAGGAACTCGGCGCGTTGAGCCAGTCGGAATATGAAAGGCTGGGCAAGGTGGCACGCAGCGCGAACATGACGATGGATTGATGCAGCAGTGGCGGTGCCGGCGACAAGCCGGCGCCTGTGTACCGGTCAGGGCGAAAACGCTCTAGCTTCTTGACAGCAGCAGCTTGATGCCGGCGAATGCGAATACCAATGCGAGTACGCCCTCGAACCAGCGGCGTACCCGCAGATAGATGCGCCGGGCGGACGCTGTCGAGAAGAGCAGGGCATAGCCGCCGAACACCAGGATGCCGATGCAGACGCATCCGCCGACGATCGCCAGCGCGTGGGCAGTGCCTGCCCCTGCGGGCAATGCCAGCGAAACGATGGAGAGCCAGGTCAGGATGGCCTTGGGATTGGTCAGGTGAAGGCCGAGTCCTTTCAGATAAAGGCGTTTTCCGCTGGATGCGTCACCGCGCAGCGCGGCTTCCCGGGAATCGGACGAATCACTGTCAAGCGCGGGACGGCATGCGGCGCGCGCGGATTTCGCCGCCAGCCAGAGCAGGTAGGCGCCTCCGAGCAGCTTGATGAAGAACAGCAGGTTCGAATAGCTCAACAGTAGCGCCGACAGGCCGAGCGCGGCCAGCAGCGCCCAGAACATCGAACCCGACACCACGCCGGCGGCGAAGATGACAGCCGGCTTGCGGCCGGAATGCATGGCGATCGACATGATCGACAGATTGCTTGGCCCTGGACTGACGGTGCCAACGAAATAGGCGGCATAGGCAAGCAGGGCATCAGGCCCGAACAAGTGAAATTCCATGGTATGCCTGTTCAAGTACGGGAAGACTTGCATTAAACACCATTCCATCGCGCTTCGCTGAGGCCGCCGGGCCCGGGCGGTTTCTCTGGATGAGGAGCGCCAACATCGTGCATCGTTTCCTGAAATTCATCCAGGCTGTTTCCTGTTAGCTATTGACATACGTTTTTAACTAAAACAAACTTCATCGCTATTGAGCGCGTTTGATAATAACGAACGTGCATCGGCGCCAGGCAAGGCGCACGCAGAGAGTTGAAACATTGTAGGAACAGTGGATTGCGGACGCAGATTCCGCCATTCCCTTTCCATCACGCCAAGGAGACCATCATGACGGAAAAGAAATTCGCCTCGCAGGCCGACCTGACGGAAAAGAAAACTAGCTTCGTCAAGCTGTCCGACAATGCCTACGCCTACACTGCCGAGGGCGATCCCAACTCCGGCGTCATCATCGGCGACGACAGCGTCATGGTGATCGACACCACCGCCACGCCCATCATGGCGCAGTCGCTCATCCGGCACATCCGCGAAGTCACGGACCTGCCCATCAAGTACGTGGTGCTGTCGCACTACCATGCGGTGCGCGTGCTCGGCGCCTCGGCCTACTTCAAGGAAGGCGCCGAGCAGATCATCGCTTCGCGCGGCACCTATGAACTCATCGTCGAGCGCGGCGAACACGACATGAAGTCCGAGATCGAGCGCTTCCCGCGCCTGTTCGCCGGCGTCGAGTCGGTGCCGGGGCTGTCGTGGCCGACCATGGTGTTCGAGAAGGAAATGACCATCTTCATGGGCAGGCTGGAAGTCAGGCTCATGCATATCGGCATGGGCCATACCAAGGGCGACACCATTGCCTGGATTCCGTCGCAGAAGATCTGCTTCTCGGGCGACCTGGTCGAGTACGATGCCGCCGCCTATACCGGCGATGCGCAGCTGGAGGAATGGCCGCAGACGCTGGAGGCATTGCGCGCGCTGGGCGCGGAAAAGCTGGTGCCGGGACGCGGACCGGCGCTGATGAATCCGGACGAGGTCAACAAGGGCATTGATTACACGAAGGACTTCGTGAGCACGCTGCTCGACTGCGCGAAGGAAGCGGTGGCGCAGGGCAAGGACCTGAAGGCGGCGATGGCGCATACGCGCAGCAAGATGGATCCGAAGTTCGGGCATGTGTTCATCTACGAGCATTGCCTGCCGTTCGATGTGACGCGTGCGGTGGATGAAGCCAGCGGCATCAAGCATCCGCGCATCTGGACCGCCGAGCGTGACAAGGAAATGTGGCATTCACTCCAGGACTGATTCTGCATCGACATACTTCGGGAGCAGCAATGGACGCCAACTATCAGCAGGCGACTTATCGTTACCGGCGTTCACCGGACCAGGATGCCGGCACGCCGGTGCGCCATCCGGTCGTTGTCGTCGGCGCCGGACCGGTTGGGCTGTCTGCCGCCATCGACCTCGCGCAGCAGGGAGTGCCGGTGGTCCTGCTCGATGACGACTGCATGCTGTCGACAGGTTCGCGCGCCATCTGCTTCGCCAAGCGCACCCTTGAAATCTTCGATCGCCTCGGTTGCGGCCAGCGCATGGTGGACAAGGGCGTCTCGTGGAATGTGGGCCGGGTGTTCTTCCGCGACGAGCAGGTCTATTCCTTCGATCTGCTTCCCGAGTCCGGCCACCGGCGTCCCGCCTTCATCAACCTGCAGCAATACTATGTCGAGGGCTATCTCTACGAACGCGCGCTCGAACTGCCCAACCTCGATATCCGCTGGAAAAACAGAGTCGCCGGCCTGGCGCAGGAAGCCGACGGCGTCGTGATCGCGGTCGATACCCCGGACGGCCGGTACACGCTGGCCTGCGACTACCTGGTGGCCTGCGACGGTGCACGCAGCGCGGTTCGCGGCTTGTGCGGCCTGGAGAGCAAGGGGCGCACCTTCCACGACCGCTTCCTGATCGCCGACGTGAAGATGAAGGCAGAGTTTCCGGCGGAGCGCTGGTTCTGGTTCGACCCGCCGTTTCATCCGAACCAGTCGGTGCTGCTGCATCGTCAGCCGGATAATGTCTGGCGCATCGATTTCCAGCTGGGCTGGGATGCGGATCCGGCCGAGGAAAAGAAGCCTGAAAAAGTCATTCCCCGCATCCGCGCGCTGCTTGGCCAGGACGCCGACTTCGAGCTTGAATGGGTCAGCGTGTATACCTTCTCCTGCCTGCGCATGGAACGTTTCCGCCACGGCCGCATCCTGTTCGCCGGCGATGCCGCGCACGGCGTATCGCCGTTCGGCGCGCGAGGCGCCAACAGCGGCGTGCAGGATGCCGACAACCTTGCCTGGAAACTGGCGCTGGTGTTGAAGGGCGGGGCGCCGTCTTCGCTGCTCGACAGCTATGCCCACGAGCGGCAGGAGGCGGCCGACGAAAACATTCTCAACTCAACGCGTTCCACCGATTTCATCACGCCCAAGAGCGAAATCAGCAAGACCTTCAGGGATGCGGTGCTGAGGCTGTCGAAGAAGCACGAGTTTGCCCGCCGCATCGTCAACAGCGGCAGGCTGTCGGTGCCGTCGGTTTTGGCCAGCAGTCCGCTCAATACGCCGGATGCGGAGGCATTCGCGGGCGCGATGGTGCCGGGGGCGCCGCTGGCGGACGCGCCGGTTCTCGCCGGGACCGAGCCGCGCTGGCTGACGAGTTGCATCGGCGGCGCGTTCGCCGGCATGTACTTCGCCGGGCATGGCTGCATCGATGACGGCACCCTGGATTCCTTGCGGATGCTCGGGCAGGGCGATATTCCGGTGAAGCCGCTGTTGATTGTGCCTTCCGGAATGAGCATGCCGGCCATCGATGGCGTGACCGTCCTGGAAGACCGGCAGGGCTTGCTGAAGCAGCGTTATGACTGCCACCCGGGAACGTTCTACCTGATTCGGCCGGATCAGCATGTCTGCGCGCGATGGAGAAGGCTCGACTTCGATCTCGTGCGGCAGGCGCTGGCGCGCGCGACGCAAACCGCCGTCCCGACTGAACTTGACGAAGGAGTGCCATGCCCGGCAGTGCACTGAATACCGCAGCCAACCTTGATCGTCCGGATGATTTCTACGAGCGGCTGATCGACATGCATCGCGACCTGGCGCCGGAGCAGAGCCAGGCCGTGAATGCGGCATTGATTCTATTGCTTGCCAATCATATCGGCGACCAGAAGGTGCTGGAGGAGGCGATGCGGATTGCGCGGGAGCAGGGCCTGGATGCCTCATAGGGCCGGGGCAGCCCTGCGCTCGCGGCAGCGAAGCTTTCTATCTCGACAGAGCGCTGTCGAACGAAGCTGACTGAAGCTCCTGCCTTGCGGCAGGCTTGCCGGCTATTCCCTGAACGTGCTGGCAATCACGCCGCGCAGCCACTGGTTGCCGCTGTCCTGGTTGAAGCGGCGATGCCAGAAGATGTTGGTCTGCAGCGGCGGCAGGCGCAGCGGGGGGCGCATGAAAGCCAGGCCGAACGGACCGGCGGCGCGCTGCGCCAGCTTTTCGGGCACCGTCACCACCATGTCGGTGCTGCTGACGATATAGGGCACCGAGGTGAAATGCGGCACGTGAAATTGCGCGCTGCGCGACACGCCCGCCTTCTCCAGCCTTTCATTGATCAGGTCATAGGGATTTTCCATCGATGAAACGATCAGGTGCCTGGCCGCGAGGAATTCCGCCATGCCGACATTCCCTTTCGCAAACGCATGGTCCTTGCGGAACATGGTCACGTATTTCTGGCTGAACAGGCTGCGGTGGTACAGGCTTTCCGAGGCATCGGTGAAGGCGCCGATGACGAGGTCGATCTGGCCGGTCTCGATGCCTTCGCGCCAGTCGACCGCGTTGACGCGCACCGATCCGATCCTGACATGCGGCGCGATGGTGCCGCAGCGTTCCAGCAGGGTCGGCATGAAATGGATTTCCCCGACATCGGTCATGGCGATGACGAACTGGCGCTCGCTGGTCAGCGGATCGAATTCCTGCTGCCGGTTCAGCGCCAGAGTCACGTCTGCCAGCGCATTGGCGATCGGCTCGGCGATTTCCTGCGCATAGGGCGTTGGCTGCATGCCCTGGGCGGTGCGCACGAACAGTTCATCATCGAAGGTCTTGCGCAGGCGCGCCAGCGCATTGCTGATGGTCGGCTGCGACAAGCCGAGCCGCTCGGCCGCCAGGGAGACCTGCCGCTGCTGGAACAGCTCATGAAACACCACCAGGAGATTGAGGTCGATATCGGAGGGACTGCGCATTATTGATTTGCTAAATATGCCAAATTTTGGTATTTGCATTTTAATTCAATGCGGGAAGTCCTATAGTGGCAGCTGTTATTTTTCATTTGCTGCGATCCGGCAGCCGCTATCCGCACGAAACGTCGCAGTATCCACATTGCGCATACTGCGCACACTACGCACGAAATTTGCACTGGAGCAATGTCATGACGACCATCAGCGATCTCGCCAAGGCACCCGGCCTGTCGATCACCAAGCATCTTTATCAGTCCGGCTTCGCCAATGAATTTGCAACCGAAGCCTTGCCCGGCGCCTTGCCGGTCGGACAGAATTCGCCGCAGCAGGCGCCCTACGGACTTTACGCCGAACAGATCTCGGGCACCGCCTTCACCGCGCCGCGCAGCCACAACCGCCGCTCCTGGCTGTACCGCATCCGCCCGGCGGCAATGCACAAGCCGTTCAAGCTGGTGGAATCAAGTGCCATCGTGTCCGATTTCGCGGCCGTGCCGCCGACACCGCCCAACCAGCTGCGCTGGAATCCGCTGCCGATGCCGACCGCACCGACCGACTTTATCCAGGGTTGGGTCACCATGGGCGGCAACGGCTCGCCGGAAGCCATGACCGGCTGCGCCATCCATCTGTACGCAGCCAACAAGTCGATGGAAGGCCGCTTCTTCTATAACGCCGACGGCGAACTGCTGATCGTGCCGCAGCAGGGTCGCCTGCAGCTCGCCACCGAAATGGGCATGGTGGAAATCGAACCGCAGGAAATCGCGGTGATTCCGCGCGGCGTGCGCTTCCGCGTTGCGCTGCCCGACGGCGAGGCGCGCGGCTATATCTGCGAAAACTTCGGGGCGCTGTTCCGCCTGCCCGACCTCGGCGTGATCGGCTCCAACGGCCTCGCCAATCCGCGCGACTTCCTGACGCCGCAGGCCGCCTATGAAGACGTGGAGGGTGACTTCGAGCTGCTGGCCAAGTTCAGCGGCCGCCTGTGGAGCGCCGCCATCGGCCATTCGCCGCTGGACGTGGTTGCATGGCACGGCAACTATGCGCCGTACAAGTACGACCTGCGCCGCTTCAATACCATCGGCTCGATCAGCTACGACCATCCCGATCCCTCGATCTTCCTGGTGCTGCAGGCGCCGAGCGACACGCCGGGCGTCGACACCATCGACTTCGTCATCTTCCCGCCTCGCTGGCTGGCCGCGGAAAACACTTTCCGCCCACCATGGTTCCACCGCAATTTCGCCAGCGAGTTCATGGGCCTCATCCATGGCGAGTATGATGCCAAGGCGGAGGGCTTCGTACCGGGCGGCGCCAGCCTGCACAACTGCATGTCGGGCCACGGTCCGGACGGCGAAACCTACGAAAAGGCTTCGCGCATCGACACCAGCAAGCCCAACAAGGTGGCCGACACCATGGCTTTCATGTTCGAGACGCCGGCCGTGATCAAGCCCACGCAATTTGCGCTGGAGACCTCGCAGCTGCAGAATGAATATTTCCAGTGCTGGCAGACCATCAAGAAAAACTTCAATCCGAACGCAAAATGAGCCAACAAGACATGACAACCGCGCCCGACCTCAAGAGTTGGGTGGAAAGCGCCAACAGCGCCGATGCCGAATTTCCCATCCAGAACCTGCCCTATGGCGTGTTCAGCACGAAGAACGGCGCGCCGCGCGTCGGCGTGGCCATCGGCGACAGCATCCTCGACCTGGCGCTGCTGTCGGCCGAAGGCGCGCTCAAATGCAAGGCGGACATCTTCGCCCGTGCCAGCCTGAATGACTTCATCGCCGAAGGTCCGGCAGCCTGGCGCAGCGTCCGCGAGCAGATCAGCGCCTTGCTGTCCGCATCGAACCAGACACTGCAGGGCAATGCCGCATTGCGCGCCACGGCGCTGGTGCCGCAGGCTGAAGCAACGATGCTGCTGCCGGTCGATATTCCCGGCTATACCGACTTCTATTCATCCAAGGAGCATGCAACCAATGTCGGCATGCTGTTCCGCGATCCGAAGAATGCGCTGCTGCCGAACTGGTCGGAGATCCCGATCGGCTACAACGGCCGCGCCTCCTCGGTGATCGTCAGCGGCACGCCGGTGCGCCGTCCCAACGGCCAGATCAAGCCGCCCGACCAGGATCGTCCGGTCTTCGGCGCCTGCCGCAAGCTCGATCTCGAACTCGAAACCGGCTTTATCGTCGGCGTGCCCAATGCGCTGGGCGAGCCGATTCCCTGCGAAGAGGCGGAGAAGCATATCTTCGGCATGGTGCTGCTCAACGACTGGAGCGCGCGCGACTTCCAGGCCTGGGAATACGTGCCGCTCGGTCCCTTCAACGCCAAGACCTTCGCCACCACCATTTCGCCGTGGGTAGTGACGATGGATGCGCTGGCGCCGTTCCGCACCGCGCAGCCGAAGCAGGACCCGCAGCCGCTGGCCTACCTGCAGCATGGCGGCGAACATGCGTTCGATATCCAGCTCGAAGCGCAGCTCAGGCCGCAGGGCGCGGCAGAGCCGACCACCATCGCGCGCACCAATTTCAAGTACATGTACTGGACCATGGCGCAGCAGCTGGCGCACCACACCGTGTCGGGCTGCAACACGCGCGTCGGCGACCTGATGGGCTCCGGCACCATCAGCGGCCCCACGCCGGATTCCCTCGGCTCGCTGCTGGAAATGACCTTCAACGGCCGTGATCCGATCACGCTCAAGACCGGCGAAAAGCGTGCCTTCATCGAAGACGGCGACGAACTCACGCTGCGCGGCTGGTGCCAGGGCCAGGGCTACCGCGTCGGCTTCGGCGCCTGCAGCGGCGTGGTTCTTCCCGCTCATTCCGTCAAGTAAGGAGGGCGCTTGAAGCTCTACACTTATTTCCGCAGTTCGGCATCGTTCCGCGTGCGGATTGCCTTGAACCTCAAGGGCTTGCCTTGCGAGTATGCGCCGGTGCATCTGGTGCGAAACGGCGGCGAGCAGCTGGCGCCCGCCTATCGCGCGATTCATCCGGACGGACTGGTGCCGGCGCTGGAGGACGATGGCCATCTGCTGCAGCAGTCGCTGGCCATCGTCGAATACCTCAACGAGATGCACCCGGAGCCGCCGCTGTTGCCGGCCGCGCCGGCCGACCGGGCGCATGCGCGCGCGCTGGCACTGCAGATCGCCTGCGACATCCATCCACTCAACAACCTGCGCGTGCTCAAATACCTGACCGGCACGCTGGGCGTATCGGACGAGGCCAAGCAGCAATGGTATCGTCACTGGGTGACTGCCGGTTTCGCGTCGCTGGAAGCGCGCCTTGCCGCCGATCCTCGTACCGGCAAGCTGGCATGCGGCGACCAGCCCACGCTGGCCGACCTGTGCCTGGTGCCGCAGGTATGGAATGCGCGACGTTTCAACATCGCGCTTGATGACTATCCCACCATCTGCCGCATCTACGATCATGCGATGACGCTGGATGCCTTCGCGCAGGCTGCGCCGGAAAACCAGCCGGACGCGGAGTGATGTCGGCCGGCGCTCGACGCGCCGGCCGGATAGGGTGAGCGGGGCACGCCCGCTTATTTCGGAATGGCCTCGAATACCAGGATCTGGTTGCGGTCGGTTGCCGAATCGGCGGTCGGAAAATTGTCATCCGCCGCGACGATGACCGAACCGCGCGTTGGCCAGCTTCGGCCCGAAGGTCATTCCTTCGAGATCCGCCATGCCGCCATGCCGGCCTGGCGGCCAGCTGTTCCGCCGGCGCGCTCAACACCATCATGGCGCACCATGGCCGGAACGCCGCCGTCGCCGTCGCGACCGTCGCTGCCATGACCACCCTTTCAGGTTCGCCTGCTGCGCCGTTTCATACACCCCGCCTGCCACTGCTATTCCCTGCAAGCGCGCTGCGCAATCGCATACCAGGCCTTTGCGACAAACGCGAGGCAACTGCAAACCACGCTTCCTTTCATGCAAACTCCCGATCGGCGATGAGGGGGTGAGCTTCCCGGCACGGGCTGGGCGGGGAGACGCTCCCTTGAAGAAGATCAAGCAACCCGTGCATTGCCGGTCATCTGACGCAGGTTGGCACTTGGGCCGATGGCAGCCCTATAATCGTCTCTGTAACGATACCTACAACGAGGAGACTTCATGCCTAGATCAGGCACCCGAATCCAGGCCGCGGTAAGGCCGCTGTTACTGGCTCTGCCGCTGCTGTTCGCATTCGCAATGCCTCCCGCGACGGCGGCGGAACCGGACATGCGCCTGCTCGACGCAGCGCGCAGGGAGCAGGCGGCTCTTGTTGCCAGCCTTCAGGACATGGTGCAGATCGAGTCGCCCAGTTACGATGCCGCGGGGCTGGCGCGGATGGCGGACTACGTGGAAAGGCGCCTGCGCCAGCTTGGCGCCAGCGTGGAACGGCGCAAGGGCAGCGAGGGGCCGGCAGACATCGTGATCGGCACCTTCAACGGCAGCGGCAGCAGGCGCCTGATGCTCATGGCCCATATGGATACCGTCTACCCGGTGGGCACGCTCAAGACCCAGCCTTATCGCATCGAAGGCAATCGCATCTACGGGCCGGGCATTGCCGACGACAAGGGAGGCATCAGCCTGGTCCTGCATGCGCTGAAAATCATGAAGGATCTGAAGCTGCAGGATTACGCCCGCCTGACCGTGCTCTTCAACGCCGATGAAGAAACAGGGTCGCGCGGTTCCGGCTCGCTGATCGCAGCCCTGGCCGGCGAACATGACGTTGTGCTCTCCTGCGAACCGACGCCCGACATGCCCGAGGGCGTCCTGCTTAGCGCCGCGGGCACGGCCAGCGTGATGATGCAGGTGCGCGGACGGGCGTCGCATGCGGGCGCGGCGCCGGAAATGGGGCGCAACGCGCTGGTCGAACTTGCGCACCAGATCCTGCAGACGGAAGACATCGCCCGTTCCGTTCCCGGCACGCAGCTCAACTGGACCAGCGCCAAGGCCGGCGTGGTACGCAACCAGATACCGGAGCAGGCGCAAGCCATGGCCGACATGCGGCTGACCGCGCCCGACGGCATTGAACGCATGCAGGAAGCCCTGCAGGAAAGAGTGAAGCAGCGCCAGATACCCGACACGGAAACAATCGTTCGCATCGAGCGCGGCCGCCCGCCGTACATGGCGACGCCGGCGGCGCAGCAGCTCGCCCGCAAGGCCGAGGTCATCTATGCCGAAATCGACCGCAAGCTGACGCTGATCCCGGGCACCGGGGGTGCGACCGACGCCGGTTATGCGGGCCTGACCGGCAAGGCGGCCGTGCTCGAAAGCCTGGGCCTTGCCGGCGCCGGCTATCATGCGCGCGATGAATACATCGCGATCGATTCCATCGTGCCGCGCCTGTATCTCCTGACCCGGTTGCTGCAGGAAGCGGCGCGATAGAAGGCGGGATGCTTGCGCAGGCCGGGTTTCGTCGAAGGCGTCTTATCCGCCGGAAGATCAGCTGATGCTGCCCAATACAATCTTGCGAAGGGCCCAGGAGGTGGCGCCGTATGCCACCCCCGTAGCCACGCCCAGAGCGAGAGCCGGACCGGACAGAGGGAAGGTCAAAATGACGGAAGCGGTTGTCACACTTGTGATGGTTACATAACAAAAGCGGTCGACGTTATTCCAGGTTTTTTTCAAATTGGCACGATTGATCCCCAATGTCTTGGCGGGAAAGATATCTTTTTTTATTCTTTTCAAGCCCTTGGTTGCATCATTCAGCGCGCTATCCAACCTGTTACCCACCGTTCGATTACCCTGATGGTGTGACATCTGAATTCCGCGCGGGGGAATCTGATATCCATTTTGCGGCGTGAAATTCGCCGGCAAGGGCATGGTGTCGGGCTGCGCAGGCGCCCGGCTCTGCCCTCGGCCAGGCACTCTGGTGCCATGCGCCGGTTCATCGTATCCGTGGGTGGAGCCAGGGGTGGTTCTGCGGCTAACGTTGCTTCTGGCGCTACCGTTGCTGAGGTTGCCAGCATGGCTTGCGGTGGATGATCGGCGCCATGCGTTGAATTGGGCGACACTCGATGCGGTGTGATGGAAATGGCGCGGAGAAGTGGAATCGCGCTGCCGCACAGCGCTCGTTTCCGATGGTGCCATGCCGGGTGCCTTTGATGCTTCATCAATGCTCGGTGCATGTGTGGAGGGCGTGCGAACTGAATGGACACGGTACATGGCATTCTTTCTAAATAATCTGGGTCAAATAAACATGGCGACTTCAGCGTGCAGAAATTAAATTGCCTTGGTCTTAATTTCCAACTGGCGATAAAGATTGCCATGCGGCGAAATGTTCCGTATGTGGCATGTAAGCCGGCGATGGTTCCATCCGTATCCGCTTGAGCGATCACCGACAGCGGCGTTCCCGTTGAGCAAAAGTCGTAAGTGCTCCCGGACACCGGTACAATCACGAACATTTCCATGATCAAACACTGAACTCAACGTGCGCAACCGACTCGCAGTTCTCCATCAATATCTCCTGCCGAAACAGGCGCTTACCATCCTTGCGGGCAAGATCGCCGGTGCCCGTGCCGGCGGAATGACCACCGCGCTGATCCGCGGCTTCGTCAACTTCTATGGCGTCAACATGCAGGAGGCCGTGAATCCCGACATTCGCAGCTACGCTAGCTTCAACGAGTTTTTCACCCGGCCGCTGCGCGAAGGCGCACGGCCTGTTGCGGCGACGGATTTCCTGTGTCCGGTCGACGGCGCCGTCAGCCAGTTCGGCCGCATCCACAAGGACAGGATCTTCCAGGCCAAGGGACATGACTATTCGACGCTGGCGCTGGTCGGCGGCGACCCCGAACTGGCGGCCCAGTTCGAGGATGGCGACTTCTGCACGCTTTATCTGAGCCCCAAGGACTATCACCGCATCCACATGCCCTGCAGCGGCCGCCTGACGCGGATGATTTATGTGCCAGGGGATCTGTTCTCGGTCAATCCGACCACTGCGCGCGGCGTGCCGAATCTGTTTGCCCGCAATGAACGGGTTGTCTGCGTTTTCGAAGGGCAGGATGGGCCTTTCGTACTGGTGCTGGTGGGCGCAACCATCGTCGGCAGCATGGCAACGACCTGGCATGGCGTGATCAATCCACCGCGCCTTCCGGATATCCGCGAATGGCGCTACGAGCAGCAGGACATCCGCATCGAACGCGGACAGGAAATGGGGCGCTTCCTGCTTGGCTCCACGGTCGTGATGCTGTTCCCGCGGAATACCGTCGAGTTCAACCCCGAGTGGTTTCCCGAGCGTCTGGTGCAGGTGTGTGAAGCAATGGGTGTGCGGCGTCCGACAGGAACGTAGGGGCTCTATCGGGCGGCGTGCGCCCGCCAGCCGAAGATGGCTGATTCCAGTCCCAAGCCTTTCCATAACATGGGTCCGCGTCTTTTTCCGGTGAACGAGCGCAGTCCGGCCTTGCCGGCCGAAAGAACCGATCGACCCTTTGGTTATGTCACGACTTGGGTTGGGGATTACTTAAGCAGAGACGCCATCATGGGCAATACATATTCGGTAATGAAGAAGGTAATGTTTTGAGCAAATGCCATGGAGAATGTTTTCCTTTTATGGTGGGTGGCATGCCGGACGAAGTAGTTCCTTCGTTTCCATTAAAAACATCGCCTGTCGACATGGATCACAGCCTGGAGCGGTCGCGGGTGGGTGGTTGGAAGGATCGATTTATCGTGGAGTGCCGGACGGGGCGGGAGGAGCGCCATACGCCGGGCCACACCAGCGACGACCAACGCTGCCATGCGTCCAGGCTAGACGAGGCGCCCGACCATTCGCCTTCACACCACTAAACCGTGTTTGCGAAGCTGCTGCACGGTCCGGATCGGTCCGACGGTGCCTGGCGGACGTCGATACGCGTGCGCTCCCGCTCATCAGCACAATTCCGAATCGCTCGCGACAGTTGGCAAACACAGCCTAGAGCGGATTACGGATGGATGGTCGGTCGCCTCGGCTTGTCTTGGGCGCATGGCGGCGTTGGTCGTCGCTGGTGTGGCCCGCCACACGGCGCTTCTCCCGCCTTGCCCTGCATCCCAAGGCAAACCGATGCTTCCGTACACTCATCCGCAATCCGCTCTAGCTCGAGTCTATTCAAAAAGCGGAGGCGGGACTTGAGCCAGGTACAAGAACCACATCTAAACGTGAGGCGCATGAGGCGGATTTGGCACCGCAGCGCCGGCATCAAGCCGAGCCGCGGGTTTTCCGGCGAATTTTAAGGACTGTTCACAAATCGCACTCCGCATGGGGTGTGAACAGGCCCCAAGTCAGCTTCGTCCCGGCTTTCGGTAACCGCTCTCTATCCATGCTTCGGCGCTGGCGCGGGTTAGCTTGAACGTCGGCGCTACACGCACTTCGGCAATGGTGTCGCCGTATTCTTCACAGGCGCGCAGTACCGCATAGGGGTCGTCTTCGTCGGGCACGATATCAAGCAGCACATTGATGTTGCCCGAGGCCGTGCTCACCGTGATGCTCTTGTGCAGCAAGGCATGCAATTGCTGTTCATGCCTGCGCAGCACTTCCGAGGCAGTCTTGACCAGCGTGTTGAATGCGGAAGTATCGAGCGGTTTCGGATTCTTCTTGTCGCGGCCCATGGTCCACGGCCCGACCAGCGCCGGCTCAGTCTCGCCATCCTTGATCATTTCAACCGCCCAGCCGTCGTCGTCCTCGTTCTTGATCACGCGCGCGGTCCAGCCGTCGTCGCGCCAAAGCCGGGCTTCGTAAATCGGCGTCGCCGGATCGGCATCATTGTTGGTTTCGGGCATATCGTTCATGTCGCTACCGCTGCGGAGAAGGGGACGTCATGATAGTCCAATGCGCGGTCCTCTGCTGTGCTCGGGGTCAATTTGCCGGTGCCGCGGCAGACCGTCGCGGGAGTGTGGCTAGTCCGTGACGGGTCGACAGGCGGATATCAGTGCGGCGCGGTGCGGGCATGCCGAAGCGAATGGAGCCGGCTTCTTCAAGGCTGCCTGGGACTGCGGGAATTTAAATGCGGAAACGAGTCGGGCGGTTTCCATGCTTGCCGGATCAGGCTTCGCCATCGAAGCTGCTCCGGCACCAGGCGGAAAGGATCCGCCAAGGAATCAACGGCAATCAGTGCGAGGCCACGATGTTCGACGCTTGCTTGCCCTTGGGGCCCTGAGTCACTTCGAAGCTGACCTGCTGGCCTTCCTTCAGCGTCTTGAATCCGGATGAATTGATCGCGGAGAAGTGCGCGAACAGGTCTTCGCCGCCTTGATCCGGAGTGATGAAGCCAAAGCCTTTAGCGTCGTTGAACCACTTGACAGTACCAGTCGCCATAACAATCCTCGTGCATGTGCATTGTGAAATGCCCGGACTCAGTATTGGTATGGTGTTCCGGCCGGGCGGTGATATCGAGCAAGCTTTCGTTGTCTCCCGCTCGAATAAGCAAAGTGTAGCGAAGCCGCCGCAAGCGTGCGGTTCGCTGCTATTGATTGAAATCAATAACCGGGAGTATGTATGCTGTCGGACGTTGGCATCGATCCGTCGGGAATGCATGGATACATTGCCCCGACGGCCGACCTGCGCATGCGGCGCTGCGCTCGCCCGTCACCGTCCCTGCTTGTGGTGACGCGGGAGTGGTATTAAAACTCTTCCCAGCCATCGGCGGCCGAGATCTTCGGAGCCGGAGCCGGAGCCGAAGCCTTGATCCTGACCGGCGCTGCTGACTTGGCGACAGCCAGCGAGTTTGCCGCGGGCCGGGCAGCGGGCGCCGCCGCGCGGAAAGCGGGCACGGACACCGCCGCGGCCATGTGCATGCCGTCAAGCTTGAACACGCCAACCGCCTGCGCCAGTCCGCCCGCCTGTTCGCGCATCGATTCGGCTGCTGCCGCTGCCTCTTCCACCAGGGCAGCGTTCTGCTGCGTCACCTGGTCCATCTGGCTGACCGCCTGGTTGATCTGATCGAGGCCCGAAGTCTGCTCCTGCGTGGCCGCGGTGATTTCACCCATGATGTCGGTCACGCGCTGGATGCTCTGCACGATTTCATTCATGGTCGAACCCGCTTGTCCGACCAGCCGGCTGCCGGCATCGACCTTCTGCACCGAATCATCGATCAGGGACTTGATTTCCTTGGCCGCCGCCGCGGAGCGCTGCGCAAGGTTGCGGACTTCCGATGCGACGACCGCGAAGCCGCGGCCCTGTTCGCCGGCGCGCGCCGCTTCGACCGCCGCATTCAGCGCCAGGATGTTGGTCTGGAAGGCGATGCCGTCGATGACGCTGATGATGTCGGAAATCTTCTTCGACGATTCGTTGATCGAGCCCATGGTTTCGACGACCTGGGACACCACCATGCCGCCGCGGTTGGCCACTTCGGAGGCGGACTGCGCCAGCTGGTCGGCCTGGCGCGCATTGTCGGCGTTCTGCTTGACGGTGGATGTCAGCTCTTCCAGGGAAGACGCGGTTTCTTCCAGCGAGCTGGCCTGCTGCTCGGTGCGCGCCGACAGATCCTGGTTGCCGGCGGCAATTTCGGTTGATGCGGTGCCGATGGTCTCGGTGCTGGTGCGGACCTGGCTGACGATCTGCACCAGGCTGTCGTTCATGTTCTTCAATGCGCGCATGAGCTGCCCGGTCTCGTCATTGGACCTGACCTCGATCTGCTGGGTCAGGTCGCCGTCGGCCACGCCGGCCGCTACCTTGACCGCGACATTCAGGGGCTTGGTAATGGCCTGCACCAGCCATGCGCCGACCAGGGCGGCGAGCACGACGCCGAACAGGATGCCGGCGATGCAGGAATTGCGCACCCAGTGGTAGATGTTCTGGGAATGCTCATAATCCGCTTTCGCGACTTCAAGCTGCAGCTTGATCAGCCGGTCGATACTGTCGCGCACCGGCATGAACAGCTTGCTCATCGGTCCGTGCAGCGCCGCGACGCCCGCCTGCGTATCGAGCACCTGCAGGGCCTCGGTCGCCGGCTTCAGCCCTTCCGCCATGTAGTTCTTGCGGGCGGCAGCGAATTCTTCCGCGATCTTTTTTTCTTCCGGGGTCAGGTAGGTCTGCATGTAGGCGCCCCACTCCGTGTCGATCTGCTTGCTGCGATCGGCGATCTCCTTGAGTGCCTGCTCCACGCCGCTCTGCTCGCCGGTAAGCGCCTTGGCAACCGCCGAATTGTTGTCGTTGATGTAACGGATGATGCGGTCGAGCTGGCCCAGTGCCACCAAGCGGTCGTCGTACATGGAGCGCATGGAATTGTTGGCCTGACTGAGGCTGACGATGCCAATCACGCCGCCGACGATCAATTGCAGCGAAAGAAATGCAATGACGCCGACCAGTCGTGTTTTGATGGTGAGGTTCTTGAACATGAAGCGCCTATGTGTGGAAAGGTTTCAACAAATGCGAGGGAAGGCCGGGTCACGGCAACAATCCTGCTTCAGGAGTACGGAAAATCGGCAGACTGCCTCACACCACCAGATCAACAAGTGCCATGAGCGCACCTGATTCGTCGTTAGACCGGAACGGCCATCCGCTCTGGTATCGTGGCGGCCGCTGCTGCCGGAAGCCATTGCGCAATGACTCTTCTGGCATTATCCCAAAACCGGCATTTCGTTTCCACTAGGAAATCCGTCGAGAACAGCCTGTTGTTCGCCCGTCACAAACTTGCCATTTCATTCACCTGCCACGGGTGCGGATGATCATGCCGGAGCGTGTCACGCCGGCGGCGTGGCAAGTCCCAGTCCCGCAGCGAGAAAGTCGACGAAACTGCGCACCTTGGCGGAAAGATGCTTGCGGCTTGAATACACTGCATAAATGCCCATTTCGCCCGACTGGTATTCCTCAAGCACCTGCTTGAGCCGGCCTGCCTGCAGGTCTGCGCCGACGATGAAGCGCGGCTGGAAGATCAGCCCGGCGCCATTAACGGCGGCCTCGCGCAGCATGTCGCCGTTGTCGGCCCTGATCGGCCCGCTGCAGCGCACGCTGACGGGGCCGCCGGGTCCTTCCAGTCGCCATTCATCGCCTCCCTGTCCCAGCGCATAGCCGAGGCAGGCATGTCCGGCCAGTTCCTTCGGAGTGCGCGGAATGCCATGCTGTTCCAGATACGAAGGTGCGCCGCAGATGATGATTCGTTCATCGCCCAGCTTGCGGGCGATCAGGCCAGGCTCGAGCGTCATGCCGATGCGAATCGCGAGATCGAAGCCTTCATCCACCAGGTCGACCTTGCGATCGCTCAGCGCAATATCGAGCTTGACCTGCGGATAGGTGCGCACGTAACCGGCGATCAAGGGACCCAGCCGGTGCTGACCGAAGGAAAGGGGCATGGCGATCTTCAGCACCCCGCGCGGTGCGGCCGCCATGTAGCCGGCCACCTGTTCGGCTTCGCTGAGGTCCGCCATGATCTGGACACTGCGCTCGTAGAAAACCGTTCCGGCTTCGGTGAGGCTCAGGCGGCGGGTGGTGCGATTCAAAAGGCGCGTGCCGAGATGATCTTCCAGCGTCGCGACATGCTTTGACGCCATGGCGCGCGATATCTGCATGCGCTCGGCGGCGGCGGCAAAGCTGCCGGCGTCGACCACCGTAACAAAGGCTTTCATGCTTGCGAAAATGTCCATGCCGCATTGTCAACCAATAAGAAACAATTTGGCAAGCGAACCGGTATTTATTTACCTCTCGTGATTGAATATAGTGAAAACATTGAATATTCATCGCAAGAGGCATGACGGCCGGAACGTAGGTCTGCCAGGAGGATCACCATGACAACTTTGCCCTCATTGTTCATTTCGCACGGCTCGCCGATGCTCGCCATTCAGGACAGTCCGGCACGCCGCTTCCTGATGGAATTGGGAGAGTCGTTGCCGCGTCCCACGGCAGTCGTGGTTTTTTCGGCGCATTGGGAAACGATCGGCAATCCCGCCGTCAGTTTCGCCGCGCGGCCCGAAACCATTCATGATTTCGGCGGATTTCCTGCCGCGCTGTTCGACATCCGGTATCCCGCGCCTGGAGAGCCCGACGTGGCGGCGCGGGTTGCCGCGCTGCTGGAGCAGGCTGGCCATGGCGTGCGGCGCAGTCCGGATCGCGGTCTCGACCATGGAGCGTGGGTGCCGCTGCGGCTGATGTATCCGGATGCCGACATTCCGGTGCTGCAAGTCTCGATTCTGCGCGGCGGCACACCCGCCGCGCATGAAAGCTTGGGCCGTGCGCTGTCCGGGTTGCGTGAAGAAGGCGTGCTGGTAATCGGTTCCGGTTCACTGACGCACAACCTCTACGAATTCCGCGGGCAGGGCATGGATGCGCCGGTGCAGCCATGGGTCAGCGAGTTCGGAGCCTGGATGCATGAGAGGCTCCACGGCCAGCTGCATGAGGAACGGCGTCAGGCATTGCTCGACTACCGGCGCAAGGCGCCCCATGCGGAGCGCAACCATCCTGCGGATGATCATCTGCTGCCGCTGTTTGCGGCCATGGGTGCGGCCGGTGCCGGCGCCCGGGGCGAACGTCTTCACAGCAGCTATGAATATGGCGTGCTGGCCATGGATGTGTATGCGTTCGCGTAGGAGCGCCACAGGATCTGCATGAGCGCGCCCGGATAGCGCCTCCCGGACCGGTCCGACGAACTTTGTTATTCTTGCAATCCCGATCCGCCGGGGCGCAGTGCGCCGGAAACCATTCCAACAACAATTCAACCAACCTGATTCACCTATCACGGAGATCTACCATGTCAAAAGTGCTTGTCCTGTATTACTCGACTTACGGTCACATCGAAACGCTGGCAAATGCAGTTGCCGAAGGAGCTCGCAGTACCGGCGCCAGCGTGGATATCAAGCGCGTTCCGGAAACAGTACCGCAGGACATCGCCAAGAATGCCCATTTCAAGCTCGACCAGACTGCGCCGGTCGCGACCGTTGCCGAACTGGCCAACTACGATGCCATCGTCATCGGCGCACCGACACGTTTCGGACGCATGCCTTCGCAGATGGCGAGCTTCCTCGACCAGGCGGGCGGCCTGTGGGCCAAGGGCGCATTGAACGGCAAGGTGGGCGGCGCGTTCACATCGACCGCGACCCAGCATGGCGGCCAGGAAACCACGCTGTTCTCCATCATCACCAACCTCCTGCATTTCGGCATGACCGTGGTCGGTCTTCCTTACAGCCACCAGGGCCAGATGACGCTGGACGAGATCGTCGGCGGCAGCCCATACGGCGCCACCACCATCGCCGGCGGCCAGGGCCAGCGCCAGCCTTCGGAAATCGAGCTGGAAGGGGCTCGCCACCAGGGCCAGCTGATTGCCAAGACCGCAAACAAGCTGTTTGACTAGAGCAGAATGTAGGTGGGTGTATGGAAGAATCGGTCTGCCCTGGGATGCGGGGCAACGGGGGCGCCGTGTGGCGGGCCACCTTGGCGACGAACAACGCTGCCATGCGCCCAAGGCAGACCGAGGCAGACCGAGGCGACCGTACACCCATCTGCAATCCGCTCTAGAGTCGCCGCAGGTCGTGAAGTGGTACGATGGCCGCATGCCGGTCATCGTGCTCCGAACAGAGTTCGCCTCAGCGTTTCACACTCAAAAGAGGGAAGCATGGAAATCAAGGTACACCGCGGCGAAGGTCCGCTGCAGCACGTGATCGAGATCGGACAGCACCGCATTCTCACCGATGCGCCGCGCATGTACGGCGGCGAAGAGACCGGCCCAGAGCCGCATGATCTTCTTGCCGCCTCCCTCGCCGCATGCACCGCGATCACGGTTCGCATGTATGCCAACCGCAAGAACATGGATCTGCAGGATATCGACGTGCGCATCGAGCATGGGCATCAGGGCGATGCTTATGTATTCACGCGCCGGATTCGTTACATCGGCAAGCTGAGCGAAGAAGAACAGCAAAGGCTGACGGATATCGCCAACAAGTGCCCGGTGCACAAGACGCTGGAAGGCCAGATGCGCATCGTTACCGAAACGATGCCGCAGGCGGCATGAAAAACAGATCGCCGCGCGTGTCATCAGGCACAGGCGCGGCGATTTGGCTGGAGCGGCAGCCCCGGGTCGGCGCTGCCGCTTCCGCGTACTTCTCAGGACAATAAATTTTGCGCAACTGCAAGCATGCCGCCTACATTGATCAGCAGGCCCACCGCAAGCTTCACACGGCGCAATGAATGCCTGTGTTTCGCATCATCGGAATTGCCTTGCATAAAGACCTCCATTCGTTCAGCACCTTCTAGTACCGTAAACTCTGGTATTCCCAAGCGTTGGAAACCTGTCGGGACTTTAAATTCATATTAATTGGCTAAAGTTTGCCTTGCCATTTGAATTGTTCAATCGGATCGGTAGGCAATCGGCCTATGAGGGTTTCCTGCGGCGCGGGATGGCGGTTCTCGATCATCCGACACGAACCCCGGCGCGGTATTGCCTGTTCGGAAACAGCCGATGCGATCGGGGCGTTTCATAGACAACCGCAATATTGTCGAGTATCATCCGCACCGTCATTGGGGAGTAGCCTCCCTTCGCTACTGAAGGGGCTTGCGTCAACACACTTGGTCCACAGACCATGGCGCAAGCGGTTCCATCGCTTGGCAAGACCTTTGACCATATGCCTTCCGTTGGCCGGACGGGCTTATGGTCAATGGATCATGTCCGGCCAGGGAATATTAAAATTACATGGAAGCATTCCTCGTCTCCACAGGCATCGTCGCACTGGCAGAAATCGGCGACAAGACCCAACTTCTCGCATTCATCCTCGCCGCAAAATTCCGCAGGCCTGTTCCCATCATTCTCGGCATCCTTGCGGCTACACTGGTCAACCACGGCTTCGCCGGCGCGCTGGGCGCATGGATCACCTCGCTCCTGGCGCCGGAAACCCTGCGCTGGGTGCTCGGCGTTTCCTTTCTGGCAATGGCGGCGTGGACGCTGATCCCCGATAAGTTCGAAGAGGAAGATGCGCAGCTGCCGAGGTCGGGTGTCTTCATCGCCACGCTGATCGCATTTTTCCTGGCCGAGATGGGCGACAAGACCCAGGTGGCGACAGTGGCGCTGGCCGCCCAATACAATGCCCTGTTCGCCGTGGTTGCCGGCACGACGCTCGGCATGATGCTGGCCAATGTCCCGGCCGTGCTGATGGGTGACCGCATCGCCGACCGCATGCCGGTACGCCTGGTGCATGGCATTGCCGCCGCAATCTTTGCCGTGCTCGGCGTCGCGACGCTGCTGGGCGCGGGCAAGAGCCTTGGTTTCTGACCCCCGGCAAATGACCGCAGCAGGGACCCCAACAGACACCGCGGCGGACACCCGCCATGCGCAAACATCGTAAAGGAAGAGGCATGCAGCACCCCCATCCGGGTCAATCGAATCATTCAAGCCACGCGGAGCATTCAAGCCATTCCACACCTGGCGCAGCGCTCACGGGCGACAACGTGCATGTCCATGTCTACGGCGGCGGAAATCCCGCAGCGGAACGAGGCACGCGCATCGTCATGTGGATTACGGCATTCGCGATGCTTGCCGAGATCGGCGCCGGTTGGTGGTTCAATTCGATGGCCTTGCTGGCGGACGGCTGGCACATGAGTTCGCATGCGCTGGCTATCGGGCTGAGCACCTTTGCCTACGCGGCGGCGCGGCGATATGCGCAGGATCCGAGATTCGCCTTCGGTACCTGGAAGGTCGAGGTACTCGCCGGATTTACGAGCGCCGTGCTGCTGATCGTCATTGCCGCCCTGATGGTGGCAGGTTCCGTCGAGAGGCTGTTGTCGCCGCAGGCCATTCATTATCAGGAAGCGATGCTGGTCGGCGTGCTCGGCCTGTTTGTCAATATCGTGTGTGCATTCATCCTCGGCGGAGCCCATCATCATCACGGTCATGGTCATAGTCATGGACATGATCATCATCATCATCATGACCACCATCACCATGCACATCACCCGCATTCGCACGGCGAGCAGCAGGGACATCATGCCGACCTGAACCTGAAAGCCGCGTATGTGCATGTGATCACCGATGCCGCAACATCGGTGCTGGCTATCGTGGCACTTGCCGGCGGCTGGCTGTACGGCTGGGCATGGCTGGATCCGGCAATGGGCGTGGTCGGCGCGGTACTGGTTGCGGTATGGGCGAAGAACCTGATCCATGAAACCGGCAAGGTCCTGCTGGACCGCGAGATGGACCACCCGGTGGTGCAGGAAATCCGCGAGGCGGTGGAGACGGATCGCGACGGCGAGCGCATCCGCATTACCGACCTGCATGTATGGCGGGTCGGGCGGGAACATTACTCCTGTGCGCTAAGCCTGGCTACCGACAATCCTGCACTGACGCCGGATGAGGTGCGCAAGCGCATCGGTGTCCATGAGGAAGTGGTGCATACCACGATCGAAATCCGGCATGCCCCGGACTTGACCTGACCTATAGATCCGGCCCGAAAATATCTTGGTCCGGATCCCCTCACCCCGGCCCTCTCCCAAAGGGAGAGGGTGAGATCAGCGGCCCGAAAAATGAACCATTTTTCGGGCCGAATCCATAAGAATGTCGAGCAATGCCCCAGGGCTTATCCGGCCTGCTGCGGATGGCGCGCTTCCCATGCGGCGAGTTCTGCGCGGTAGCGGTCCATTGCGGCATAGTGAATGTCGAATATGCACGGGTCGCAGCCATTGCCGCAGCAGTCTTCGAGCGCAGGCTCGACGGGGGGAACGGGACGTGGATCGTTGGACGGGTTGGACATCGTAATCTGGAATCATGCGGAAGATGTCCATAGTTTACTCCGGCCCGGCGTTGCGCCGCTCGGGCGGCGCAACGCGTACCTGTCTCCTTCCCGCAGGAACCGCTTGCCGCAGGCATCGCTCTGACCAAGGTCGCACTTATTGATACACCATCGTCTACAAATGCAAAATATCCGGCTTGACAGCAATACAACTGAAATCCTTGCCGCGCTCGGCATTTCGCCGGAGCGGGCGGCGCAAACCGGCTTGCCGTTTCACCCGCAAGCCACCGAACTGGCATTGGCCGAAACCGGAGGCGACGGCCTCGGGCACATGCTGATTCCGGCGGCTGCGCGGGCCTGGCAGGCAATGCGCCAGGCGGCGGGGCGGGATGGCATCGAGCTGTATATCGTCTCGGCATTCCGCGATCTTGCCAGCCAGGCCGATATCGTGCGCGCCAAGATCGAGCGCGGCATGCCGCTTGCGAAGATATTCACATTGAGCGCGCCGCCGGGCTACAGCGAGCACCACACCGGGCGTGCGGTGGATATCAACACGCCGGGTTGCGAGGAAAGGGAAGAGCCATTCGAGCAAACCGATGCTTTCCGATGGCTCACCGTGCATGCCGGCCGCTTCGGTTTCGTGATGTCCTATCCCCGCAATAATGACAAGGGTTTCGTGTACGAGCCCTGGCATTGGCTGTTCACGGACTAGCCGAGACTGCCTGATGCGGGCATCGATACAGGCATGATGTGCATCGATATGGGTATGTCAGATATTGATGCACCCGGTTCCGCTTTCAGCTCGCCAGCAGTCTCCCCGCCATCAGCACCAGCACCGTCGGCAGCAGCCACTTCTTCAGCGGCGAAGCCCTGCCTTGCATGCCGCGCCCGATGCGTGCGGCCGCCAGTGCGTACATGCAGTCGAACGCGAAACCGACCAGTACCAGAATCGTACCTAGCCACAGGAATTGCGTCAGTACGGACCCCTGTGCGGGCGCGACGAACTGCGGCAGGAACAGGCCGCAGAACAGCAGCGCCTTGGGGTTCATCAGGTTGGTGAGAAATCCGCGCAGGAAACAGGACCTTGCGGAGCTGTCGCTGCGCTCCGCCGCCGCGAGGCGCAGATCCGAGCGCAATACCTGCGCTGCCAGATACAACAGATAGGCCGCCCCGACCCAGCGTACGATGTCCAGCAGCACGGGGTGCGCCGCCATCAGCGCGGCGAGTCCGGCGCCCGACATCAGCACATGCAATCCGCGCGACAGCGCGATACCCAGGCTGGTCACCAGTGCCAGGCGCTTGCCGCGGGCGGCCCCGGTCGCAATCACCAGGGCCATGTCGGGACCAGGGAGAAGATAAACGGCCGCGAGCGCGGACAGATACAGCGGCAGGATGGCAAGTTCCATGGGAAGTTTTCCGTAAAGGGGAGGGGCAGCAATTACGGAAATTATGCTTGCGAGCGGCAATAATTTTCTTGCCATTTTCTTTTCACACCTGCTATTTTCAGCAAGAATCTCCTACCAGAAGACAGAAAAATGGCAAAAGAATCTCAGCAAGAGCTGGATCGCACCGATCTTCGTATCCTGGAGCTGTTGCAGAAGGAAGGCCGCCTGACCAATGCACGGCTGGCCGAACATTTGCATTTGAGCGAGACACCGGTCTGGCGCCGCCTGCGCCGCCTGGAAGACGACGGATATATCACCGGGTACCAGGCCAACCTTGACCGGCGCAAGCTTGGTTTCGGACTGATCGCCTTTGTCCAGATCAACTTCGCCAATCACACCGGCGAGCAGCCCGCACAATTCGAACGCGCCATCCAGTCGATTCCGGAGATATTGTCGTGTCACAACGTCAGCGGCGAAGCGGATTATTACCTGCAGGTCGTCACGCGGGATCTCGAGGCGTATGGCGAATTCGTCACCCATGTCCTGCGCAAGCTGCCGGGCGTGACGTCGATACGGTCCAGCCTGGCGATGCGCGAAATCAAGTCGACCTCGGCCCTTCCGATTTCCCGGACGCAAGGGTGAGGTTTGCGTTCATGCGGATGCGCGCTGACGCAAGCAAGTCGGAACGAGTGCTTGTGCTGCCTCATGGAGCAGGTCGGCGCAGGCGTCTATGGTGTCTTCATGTACGGCATATGCTGATGCCGAACCAGGCAAACCATCGACTCCAGCCATGGCGCACCAATCAATCAATGAACTGCTTGAACGCAAGGAAGTCCGCTTCCTGCTGGCCGCCGCCTGCGGTTTTCTCGCGGGGCAGGGGCTGTACCTGCTGATGAATGGCGTGCATGCGATGGATATCGTGCGCGGCGGCGGCGAACTTCTGCTGTGGGGCAGCCTCGCCATGCTGAACCTGGCGCGTGTTCATGGCCGCGGCATACCCGGCATCCGCCTGGCCATCTATGTGGGTGCAGGCTTGATCGTGGCCAGCTGGCTGCGATGAGCGGCAGCGCCTACTCCAACATTCCCACCATCATCTTCGGCGCCTTCGACCGCCACAACTTCGGCGACCTGATCTTCCCCCATGTATGGGAAGCGCTGGCGGGAGGAACCGATATCGTCCATGCCGGATTGGTCGAGCGCAACCTTGTGGCGCTTGGAGGACACAAGGTGCATGCGATCGCGGACCTCGCCATCCGTTACCGGGATCAGCCGGTGCGTATCGTGCATGCCGGCGGCGAATTGCTGACCTGCGGTGCCTGGGAAGCGGCGGTGATGTCCTTGCCGGCCGATGAGGCGCAAGCGCTTGTGCGCCGCTTCGACGGCGATGCGCAGGCAACAGCCGCATGGGCTCGGGAACGCCTCAAGCTGCGGGCCTTCGCCCCCTATGTGGTGGGACGCTCTCTGTTTCCGCGCGCCCTCGCAATCCTGCACAATGCCGTTGGCGGCGCCGAACTGGATGCGCTAGGCGCAGCGATGCGCGTGGAAGTGCGGGAAAAGATGGCCGGCGCGGACGGTATTTCGGTGCGCGACCGGCGTACCCTGGCCCATCTGCAATCCTTTGGGCTGGCGGCCGAACTGGTGCCCGATCCTGCGGTGATGGTGGCCGAACTGTTCGGCAGCCGGATGCGCATACATGCCGCTGCCGGTGAGGTGCTGCAATACCGGCAGGCTTTTCCAGAAGGCTATCTCGCGCTGCAGTTCAGTGTCGATTTCGGCGACGACGCGACGCTTTCCACGCTTGCCGAGGAACTCGATCAATTCATCCGGCAGAGCGGCTGCGGCGTCGTCCTGTTCCGTGCCGGCGCCGCGCCATGGCATGACGGCATCGACGCATACCGGCGGCTGGCGATGCGCATGCAAAGCCCTGCCGTGCGCATCATGTCCTCGCTGCATCTCTGGGATATCTGCGCGCTGCTTGCGCATTGCCGCGCCTATGCCGGCAGCAGCTTGCATGGCCGCATCGTAGCGGCGGCCTGCGCGCTGCCACGCGTTACCTTGTGCCGCAGCGATACCGGGAGCGGTTTCGCCAAACATGCCGCTTATGCCGACACATGGGAGGATAGCCGGCAACAGGTGCTGGTTGAACCGGCGATGCTATGCCCCGTGCTCCTCGAGCGCATCCGCAGCGCACAAGTTGACTTCCCGCAACAGCAAGCAGCGGCGAAAAAACTGGCCTCGCTCTATCGGACGTATTTCGATACGCTGAAAATCCGGATCGATGGAGGCGCCGCACATCATCCATGATGCAAGGTGCGCACTACCTCAATTTGCAAGCTGATGAAGCGGGCACTGCGCGACAACGTCAGCCGCTCACCAGTTTCACCTGTCCCACCCGACCGCGGCGTCTTTCATGACCGAAATGGGAAGCCATCGCCGCGTCGTCCCGGGATGCGGAGACGTCAATGACACTGTCGACCTCCCATAACTGTTCGGCCATCGCGCGCACCTTGCACGCTTCGCTGCTCAGGCTTTTTTCGACATGCACGCCGAGTGCGCCGGCTTTCATGGCTTCGGCCTCGAGCAGGCTTGCCAGTGTGCACAGATGTTCGGCAATGCTGCGGGTACGGAGGGATTTTGACATCGCGGCTTCCTTTCATGCAAAAACAAGATCTGCCCTGATGCTCGCTCGCACCTGCAACAGCAGATCACTTAGGTGGCATACCGGTGCGCTCTTGCGCTGCAACGCACTGGTGCGCAAAGCTTCCGTCAGGCATGAATCCGCATTGTATTGATACATGAAATCACGCTACCGGTGCATCAACGCGGACCCAAGCTGACGGATTTTCCTGAGTGCATGCGAATGCAAGCACCGTGCCCTGATGTGTCAAGCTGACGAACTATCTGTTGACCGGTTGATCATATCGGCATGGGACGCGTATTGAAAATTCTCGGCGGAAGCATTGCAGCGATCATCGCGCTGCTGGTGCTTGCGCTCGTGCTGCTCGCCAACATGGACATGAACCGTTTTAAGCCATGGATCAACGAGCGCGTCAGCGCGGCGACCGGCCGCGAGTTCGCCATCAACGGCGATCTGTCGGTGAGCTGGGAGAGGCCGAAGGCGGTCGAAGGCTGGCAGCGATTCATCCCGTGGCCGCATGTCAATGCGAAGGACATTACTTTCTCCAATCCCGACTGGGCCACCACGGGCAAGAACATGGCTACTGTCGGCGAAGTCGATTTCCAGCTCAATCCCGTGGCGCTGTTGAAGAAAACCGTCAGCCTGCACGCGGCCACCATCAAGGATGCGAAAGTCGCGCTGGAACATGACGACGGCGACCGCAACAACTGGACCTTCGCCAAGAACGAAGAAGACAAGAACAAGCCGTCGACATGGCAGTTTGCAGTCGACGGGCTAGACCTCGCCGGCACCGAGGTTCGCTATGTCGATCCGGGCAAGAAGGCCGATGTGAACACGCAGATCGAAACCGACCAGGACGGCAGCATGGTATGGAAGGCGGCAGGCAAGTTCAACGGAGAAAAGCTGACCGGCAACGGCAAGGCCGGCTCGCTGCTGTCGCTGCGCGAGAAGAATGTGCGCTATCCGGTGAGTGCGGTCGTCAAGGTGGGCGAGACCACGGTCACGGCGGACGGCACTCTCACCGACCCGTCGACCCTGAGCGAGCTCGACCTCAACATGAAGGTGCTCGGGGCCAGCATGGCCGACCTGTTCCCGTTGAGCGGCGTGCTGCTGCCCAATACGCCGAAGTTTTCCACCGAAGGCCGGGTGGTCGGCAAGTTCACCCCCGGCGCCATGGTGTTCCGCTACGAGAAGTTCAAGGGCAAGGTGGGTGACAGCGACATCGGCGGAACGCTGGAATACAAGCAGCAGCAGCCGCGTCCGTTGCTGAGCGGCGAAGTCGTCTCCAACTATCTCAACATCAGCGACCTCGGCGCCCTGATCGGCACCGACGAGAACGACAAGAAGGAAAACGCTTCCGAGGTCAAGCAGCCGCCGGACAAGGTGCTGCCGGTATCGCCGTTCAAGACCGAGCGCTGGCGGAAGATGGATGTGCAGGTCACCTTCACTGGCAAGAAAATCATCAAGGACAAGAACCTGCCGATCGACAATCTGCACACCAAGGTCGAGATGAAGGATGGCGTGCTCGGTCTCGCGCCGCTCAATTTCGGCGTCGCCGGCGGCAAGCTGACCACCGAGCTGCATATCGACGGCCGCAACGATCCGGCCAAGGCGCGCATGCAGGTCGCCGCGCGCGGACTCAAGCTCAAGCAGATGTTCCCCGGCGTCCAGTCGATGCGCGCCAGCCTTGGCGAACTCAACGGCAATGCGCAGATGACGGCCTCGGGCAACTCGATCGCGACACTGCTTGCCTCCTCCAACGGCGAAGTCAAATCGGTGATCACCCAGGGCAGCGTCAGCAAGTTCATCCTCGAAGCCATGGGCCTCAATGTCGGCAGCGCCGTGATCGCCAAGGTATTCGGCGACCGCCAGGTGCAGCTCAACTGCATGGCTGCCGACTTCGGCATCAAGGACGGACTGATGGAGTCGCGCACCTTCGTGGTCGATACCCAGGATGCCACCATACTCGTCGACGGCACCATCAATTTCGACAATGAAAAAATGGATCTGAAGATCAATCCCGAGAGCAAGGGGATCCGCATCATTTCCTTGCGCACGCCCTTGTATGTCCAGGGAACATTCAAGGAGCCGGATGTCGGCCTCGACAAGGGCGTGCTGGCCATGAAGGCAGGCGCAGCTGTGGCGCTCGGCACGCTTGCCGCACCGCTGGCATCCTTGCTTGCGCTGATCAATCCCGGTCCGGGCGAGGAAGTGCCATGCGGCCACCTGATTGCCGACGCCAGCAAGAAGCCGGTAGCACCTGCGCCGGGAAAGAAAGCGCCGACCACGGCGCAGCAGAAGGTGGAAGAAGGGCAGGCGACTTCCGGCCGCTGATCAATGCTTGGGAGCCAAAGGTGCCGGAACGTACCGCGCCCCTTGCTGCAATGCATCAATCGAGCGGGTACAATGCGGGCACCGCGCAGCATGCGCCGTTCCCGATTCCGACTCATCATGGCCCGCCTCAAACTCGAATTTCCCGAAGACCAGTATTACTATTCCACTCACCTTACCGTTCGCGTCACCGACATCAACGGCGCCAATCATCTTGGCAACGACTCGATGATTTCCATGATCTCCGAGGCCCGCGCCCGCTTCCTGTTCGACTTCGGCATCGAGGAAACCCAGGACGACGGCGTCGGCATCATCGTCACCGATCTGGCCACCACCTACAAGACGGAGGCCCACGCGCGCGACCAGCTGCTGTTCGAAGTGGGCGTCATGGATTTCAACAAGTACGGCGGCGACATTACCTTCCGCATCACGCGTCCGCGCGACAATGTCCTGGTCGCGATGGCGAAGTCCGGCTTTGTTTTCTTCAACTATAAACAAGGCCGCGTGGTGCCGATGCCGGAAGCTTTCCACCGCAAGTTCGAGCGCGTCAACTGGGCTTCCTGAAGAGGGAGCCGCCGAGGGAGAGAACCAAGCGCCGCCGGTTCGGGTCCACCCGTAGTACTGCCGGCGCAACCGGCAAAATAATTTTCCCGTACCCCGCCATGAGAACAACAGACCAAGGCCCCACCACCGTTGCCAACGATCTCCGGCCAGTATCGCCGCAGCTGCCGATGCCGGCATCGGGCGGGCTGGCATTCCTGCTGGCGGCGCTGGCGATGCTCGGCCCGTTTTCCGTCGACACTTACCTCCCCGCATTCCCCGCCATCGAAGCCAGCCTGCACACCACGCCGCTCCAGGTGCAGCAGACGCTGACGGCCTACATGTTTTCCTTTGCGGTGATGATCCTGTGGCACGGCGCGCTTTCCGACGCCTTCGGACGGCGCAACATCATCCTTGGATCGCTTGCCGTATTCTGCGTCGCTTCTCTTGGTTGCGCCGCGGTGCACAGCATCGAGTACCTGTGGGCATTCCGGGTGCTGCAGGGTATTTCGGCCGGCGCGGGCGTGGTGATCGGCAGGGCCATCATCCGCGACATGTATTCCGGGCCGGATGCGGCGCGCCTGCTGTCGCTGGTCACGATGATCTTTTCCGTCGCGCCGGCGATTGCTCCCATTCTCGGCGGCTGGATTGTCAAGATCCTCGACTGGCGTTCGATTTTCCTGTTCCTGTTCCTCTATACCGCGCTGCTGATCTGGGCCTGCTACAAAAGACTGCCGGAAAGTCTGCCGGCGCACCTGCGCCAGCCGTTCAGCCCGCATGTGCTGATGACAAATTACCGGCGCGTGTTCGGCTCGCCGCTGTTCCATCTGAAGGCCGGCACGGTGGCCTTCAATTTCGCCGGGCTGTTCCTGTATGTGGCGGCGGCGCCGGTCTTCCTGACGCAGCATCTCGGGCTCGGCCCCGACCAGTTCGCATGGCAGTTCGTGCCCACGGTGGCCGGCATCTTCCTCGGCGCGCTGACGGTCAACCGCCTCGCGGGCAGCATTGCGGTAGGGCGCCAGGTATTGTTCGGCTTTGCCTTCCTGATCGGCGCCGGCATCTTCAATGTGGCGTATCACGCCTTCCTGCCGCCGGCATTGCCATGGTCGGTGATGCCGCTGTTCTTTTATGCATTCGGCATGTCGGTGGTGGCGCCCGGAGTGACGCTGCTGGTACTCGATCTGTTTCCTGACATTCGCGGACTGACTGCATCATGCCAGTCCTTTACTCAAACCATGCTGGCGGCCGTGGTATCGGGCGTGGTGGCGCCGTTCCTGTCGCATTCGGTGCTGTGGCTCGCCGCCGGGCAGCTTGCATTCGCGGTGATCGCATTGTGCCTGTGGCTGGGCGGGCGCTCCTATCACCATGCGCACAAGGACAGCGTCAATGCATGGGAAACCGTGCCGGTGGAGTAAGAGCGTATTAGAATGCCGCTTGCCACGTTGCACCTCATTGCCTTGCATCGGTACTGTCTTCGTCGGTGCCCCTTGCATTCGGCATTCCGATACCCGCTACAAGTCCCATGACCGTGAACCTGAGAGAACTGTCGAGCCGCTTTCCACACACTGGAAGGATAGAGGGAATTTATGTGCGTCCAACAAGGCGAGGCGAAACACGGCGGCTGGAACAGGCTCTTGCGATTACCGATCGCGGCTTGCAGGATGATCACATCGCGGCCCGCTCGAAAGGCGGCAAGCGGCAGATCACGCTGCTGCAGGCAGAGCATCTGCCAGTCATTGCCTCGCTCGCCGGCATGGCATGCGTCGATCCCGCATTGCTTCGCCGGAACCTGGTGATTGCCGGGCTGAATCTGATGGCGGCGCGCAGCCTGTTCAACGACACGCCGCTGGTGCTTTGCCTGGGAGACGAGGTGAAACTGTCGCTCACCGGTTCCTGTGATCCATGTTCACGCATGGAAGACATGCTCGGTCCCGGCGGCTACAACGCGATGCGCGGCCATGGCGGCGTGACAGCGCGCGTATTGAACGGCGGGGTGCTCCGCGTCGGCGATGCGGTGCGCTGCATGCCTGCAGGCCCCGGAAGCCATATTGTCGATATTTCCAGATGAAGTGAAACTGTCGGCAGCGCGGCGACTCTACAGCACATTGATGTTGAAGCGGGTTATCGCAATGAGAGTACAGGTCTTCCATGAACAGCCCAACGGCAGCCGCACCGACTTCGGTGTCTACGAATTGACGCACATGCCGCCGATTGCTGAACCTTTTCCGATCAACAGCCAGACTTTCTATCTCGCAAAGGCCTATTTCGGGCCTGACGATACCGGGATGTATGAATTGATCCTGGAAGGCGAGCCGCACGCGGTGCAGTAGTCCAGCCGTGGATGCCTCCGGCTGCGGAAGCAGGAGCGGGCGCTCTTGCGCATCTTCACGCCCGCCGTTTCTTGCTGGCTGAATTCAAAACAGGTCGAGCTGTCCGCCGTCGCGTCCGCCGGCAGCATGGCGGCGTGGCGGGACGGTCACGGGACGCCTGAAGGCGGAATCATCCAGCCTGGCAAAGCCGTCGGCCCGCTTGTCCAGGCCGAGGCGCATGAGCAGCTTGTCAAAGCGCTGCCGGATCATGTCCGCCCATATGCCTTCGCCGCGCATGCGAGTGCTGAAATCGGCGTCGTAATCCTTACCGCCGCGCATGTCCCTGATGCGGTTCAGCACGCGTTGCGCCCTTTCCGGGAAATGCGCCTGCAGCCATTGCTGGAACAGCGGATTCACTTCCCACGGCAGGCGCAGCACGATGTAACTTGCGCTGACGGCGCCCGCTTCGGCAGAGGCAATCAGAATGCGTTCCAGGTCGGGCTCGGTAATGAAGGGAATCACCGGCGCAATGCTGACGCCCACCGGGATGCCGGCATCTGTCAGCGTGCGTATCGTGCGCAGCCGTCTGGCGGGCACCGTCGCGCGCGGCTCCAGCGTGCGCGCAATTGCCGGGTCCAGCGTCGTGATCGTCATTGCCACCACTGCCTGGCGCTTTGCGGCCATCGGCGCCAGCAGGTCGATATCGCGCTCCACCAGCGAGGACTTGGTGATCAGCGCCAGCGGATGCTCGCATTCCTGCAGCACTTCCAGGATGCGCCGCGTGAGTTTCAAATCCCGTTCGCATGGCTGATAGGCATCGGTGTTGACACCGATGGCAATCGGCTCGGGCACGTAAGAAGACGCCGCCAGCTCGCGCCGCAGCAGTTCCGGCGCGTTCGCCTTGGCGAAGACTTGCGTCTCGAAGTCGAGACCGGGCGACAGGCCGAGATAGCTGTGCGAAGGCCTGGCGAAGCAATAGATGCATCCATGTTCGCAGCCGCGGTACGGATTGAGTGAAACGTTGAACGGAATGTCGGGCGATGCATTGCGTGTCAGGATTGTCTTTGCCTGCTCCTCGAAAATCCGCGTACCCGGCGTGCCCGGCGGTGCATCGTCATCTTCGCTGCGCCATCCGTCGTCGACGGCCGTGCGCAGCAGCACTTGGTGCCGTCCCTGCAGGTTCGATACCGCTCCGCGTCCCTTGTGCGGTGTCGGCGCCTGCGGCATCAGGCTCTCATGGTTTGCACCGGCATTCTGCTTGGGCATGGCTACAAGATCACTGTATAAAGATACAGGATGTTACCCCCTTGGTTTTTAACAGGCAAGGCTGGAAAGGCTCATGGCCTCGGCGAAGCGGGGATGCCACTATGTCAAGAAAATACGGAACTAACAAGGCTTTTGCGTTTCATACAAAGCCTTGCGATTCAATTAATTTGCTTGCACATGCTTCAACTCCTGCGGGTTTCGCAATTGCAGTCGATGTGCAGTCCACATGCGGTGACAGGCAGTTGACGAAACATAAGTGGCGGCTCGCCGATAACTTCCCGGTCCGAGTCTGTCATTTCCGATATCGAATCCCCATCGGCAGTTGAACGATACCTAAGCAACCTGAAAAGGAGATACAACATGGCAATCACATCGAAAGACAATTCGGGCATGGTTACGGGCCTCTTCCGCGACCGAGAAAGCGCAGAGCGCGCCTACCAGGGCCTTTCCTCGCGCGGCTATACCAAGGACGATATCAATATCGTCATGTCCGACGAAGCAAGAAAGAAACACTTCTCCGGCGGCACGAGCACGGAGCTGGGCAACAAGGCGGCCGAAGGCGCCGGCATCGGCGGCGCGTTGGGCGGCACGCTCGGCGCAACCCTCGCGGCACTCACCGCTACCGGCACCAGCCTCGCCCTGCCCGGACTGGGCCTCGTGATCGCCGGTCCGCTGGCAGCGGCAGCCGCGGGCGCCGGCGCCGGTGCGGCAACGGGCGGACTGCTCGGTGCGCTGATCGGCTGGGGCATTCCGGAAGAGCGTGTCAAGCATTATGAAAGCGGCCTGAAGGAAGGCGGCATTCTGATGGGCGTGAACCCGCGCTCCGACGATGATGCGACTTATATCGAAAACCACTGGCGCACCAACCAGGGCGAGCATATCTACCGTCCCGGCAGCAGCAGCTCGCAAACAAGCGGCGATACGGTGGTGGGCGTGTATGACAATTATGCCGACGCGCAGAGCACGATCCAGGCGCTCGAAAGCGCAGGCTTCCCGCGCTCCCGGATACAGCTCAATCCCGAGAACGATCTCGATACCGCCGACACGACGACAGACACTTCCCATGGCTCCGGCGGCGGCATCGGCGGCTTCTTCCGTTCGCTGTTCGGCGGCAATGACGACTACAAGGAACACCATGACGTGTATGCCGAATCGGTGCGCCGAGGCAGCTATGTGCTGACCGTTGATGTCAACAGCCAGGATGAAACCGACCGCGCCGCCGACATCATGAACCGCTTCAATGCGGTCGATGTCGACGAGCGCACCAGCCACTGGAAGAAGCAGGGCTGGAGCGGATACGATGCCAGCGCGCCGCGCTATACCCGTGATCAGATCACGAGCGAGCGCAGCGCCTATACGTCTACCGCGTCTTCCGCCGCGCTTGGCACTTCGAAGACCGCGGCGACGACCGAGTCATCGCGCATCCCGGTGATCGAGGAAGAACTCAAGGTCGGCAAGCGCCAGGTGCAACGCGGCGGCGTGCGCGTATTCCAGCGTGTGCGCGAGACTCCGGTGCACGAGTCCGTGCAGCTGCGCGAGGAGCATGTCAAGGTCGAGCGTCATCCGGTCGACAAGCCGGCAACCGCTGCGGATCTGGCCGCATTCAAGGAAGGTTCTGTCGAGCTGCGCGAGACCGCCGAGGAAGCAGTGGTTTCCAAGAGCGCGCGTGTGGTCGAGGAAGTCGTGGTCGGCAAGGAAGTGTCGCAGCGCACCGAGCAGATCAACGATACCGTGCGGCGCACCGATGTTGAAGTCGAGCAGCTGGGTACATCGCGGACAGGTGCCGCAATGACCGATGACGACACCGACTTCCGCCGCCACTGGCAGAGCGCTTATGGCACGACAGGCGGCCGTTATGAAGACTACGATGCCGCATATCGCTACGGCTCGACGATGGCAGGCAGCGACCGCTACAAGAACTATCAGTGGTCGGATGTCGAACCGCAGCTGCGCACCGACTGGGAAAGCAGCCATCCGGGCAGCAAATGGGACAAGGTGAAGGATGCGGTACGCTATGGCGCTGAACGCGTGACTGGTTCCCGCCGCCACTGATCGATTGATCCATCGATCGACAGGCTGATTCGCGTCGCACAGGCGCGATCCAAGAGGCTGTATGCTGACAGGCATGCAGCCTTTTTTCATGCGCGCAAGACAATGGATCGAATCGAATGAGAATTGCAACATCCTGCGGGACACTGATCATCAAGAAGCGGGGAGTGATTCTTCTCTGTCACGTCACCGGCACCCAGCACTGGGACATTCCCAAGGGACTCCAGGACCCCGGTGAGACGCCGCTAGGCGCGGCGGTGCGCGAACTGCATGAAGAGACCGGGCTGGCATTCTCGCCCGACCGCTTTGTCGATCTTGGCCCTTTCTCCTATCGCAGGGACAAGCAGTTGCATTTGTTCCGGGTGGACGCGCCCGATGACTTCGACGATCTCGGCCACCTGATCTGTACCAGCCATTTCATGCACCACGTCACCGGAGAGCCCACGCCGGAAATGGATGGTTTCTGCTGGGCCACGCGTGACGAGATCAGAACGCTGTGCTGGCCGCGCATGGCGGGCTTGCTGCTCAAGCTCGATTGGTGAGGCTGCGTTCCTGCCGGACCGTATCGACAAGTTCCATGTGCAGGGGCTTGAATATCGTCTGGTCCAGTCAACAGGAAAGCGTTCTTAGCTGTGCTTGACAAGCTGCTGTTCGGTCGGGGTCCGGATCCGCGCCTGCGGTGCTTGGCGTACGGCTGTACGGGTGCACTCTCTCACCTCAATGCACCGCAACTCTGAACCGCTCGTGACGCCTGTCAAACACGGTCTGGTCCCGCAACGCATAACGTGCCTCCGCACTCCCGAACGAAGTGTGAACAGTCGCCAAGGAAGCGCCGGAATCACAGGCGTAGTACGGCAGACGCCTTGCCGCCGGGAGCGGCGGCAAGGTATTGCTGTTTCAGGATCATCCGGCATCGTCCGATTTCGGCACCGCGCGGTCCATGGACTTTTCCAGGCGAGCCGGAGCACTGCCATCCGATTCTTTTCCGGCTGACTGCGCCACCGCCTCGGACGGCTTCACGCCCGACAGGCCGACACTCTCATCCGTCTGCATCTGCCCCACATGTCGGGCCTGGTCGGACTGCTGGTCGAAATTTTGTTCCTCCGCAATCGAGAAACGGCCATCTTCCGAACCGTCGTCCGACGACTGGGAAAGCGACGGCGCGGACTGCATGGACTGATCGGACTGCTCCGGCTGCATATCCTGCGCTTGCCCCGAGAATCTGCCGGAAGGGTTTTTTGCTGCATCCTGTGAAGGCTGGCTGTTTGCCATGATGAATCTCCTTTTTCAATCGATGTCTGACGAGAAGGAATGAACATGCTTTCAACATCTGAACCTGCGCTGCCCCATTAGTTGCAAGCAGTCCGGGAGGCTTTGCGGGGAGCGCGGCGAGCATGCCTGGCGGATCGGAGATAATTGGCATATCGATATCGGAAAGGAAACAGACATGGCAATGAACCATACCTTCGCAACGGTCGAACCCGGGCGCGACGAGATTGATGCCCTGCAAGAACCGACGGTGGTTGAATTCGGGACCGACTGGTGCGGGTTCTGCCGCGCGGCCCAGCCTCTGCTTGAAACGGCTTTTGCCGGTCATCCTGCCGTCAGGCATATCAAGGTGGAAGATGGTCCCGGACGGCGGCTCGGCCGTTCATTTCGAGTAAAACTCTGGCCAACACTGATTTTCATGAAGAACGGCGCCGAAGTGGCAAGGCTGGTGCGTCCGGCCGATACGAATGCAATCCGGCAGGCGCTGGAGCAGATCGACTCAAAGGGATAGCCGTATAGTCATTCAGGCCTGGCCGGACGGCGGCCCGCGGAGCGGGCGCCAATTGCGGTGCGCGGACACGGGCAGATACGGAGTTTTCCCCAATGCCGTCCTTGCCTTTTCGGCCCGCACGCCAGGTGCCGCAGATTCCGGGTGGTCGCGCCGACATCAATGGTTGTGGTTTATGCCATTGATGAATAAACTTGCATGTCTGAAATATTTCCTTAATTCTCACCTGCGCGGCCATCTCCAGGGCAAGCCATGCCCGGCGTACCGCGACGGCTCACCTGGAGTATCCGATGGCAGAATCCTTTTTCCCTAAATGGCGGCTCAGGCAAGGCACGGCCGACGGCCTGGGCCCCGTAATCAACACCGATGAGCGTCTGCCATGGCCGCAGATGTGCGCCATGGGACTGCAGCATGTGGTCGCCATGTTCGGCGCCACGGTGCTGGCTCCGCTGCTGATGGGTTTCGATCCAAATCTCGCGATCTTCATGTCCGGTATCGGCACGCTGCTGTTTTTCGTCTTTGTCGGCGGGCGGGTGCCGAGTTACCTCGGATCGAGCTTTGCCTTCATCGGTCTTGTGATCGCGGTGACCGGCTATACCGGCAGCGGCCCCAATCCCAATATCGGTGTTGCGCTGGGAGGCATCATCGCCTGCGGCGCCCTCTACACCCTGATCGGCCTGCTGGTGGCGGCGGTCGGCACCGACTGGATCGAAAGGCTGATGCCGCCCGTCGTGACCGGCGCGGTGGTGGCCGTCATCGGCTTGAATCTCGCGCCTATCGCCGTCAAGGGCGTGGTGGCCAATAATTTCGATGCCTGGATGGCCCTGGTGACCATTCTCTGCGTTGGCGGCGTGGCCGTCTTCACGCGCGGCATGACCCAGCGCCTGCTGATCCTGATCGGACTGCTGCTGGCCTATGTCATCTATGCGGTGCTGACCAACGGCGCCGGGCTGGGCAAGCCGATCGACTTCGGCGTTGTCGCCAGCGCGCCATGGTTCGGCATGCCGAAGTTCGTAGCGCCGGTATTCAAGGCCGATGCGATGGGCCTGCTGGCACCGGTCGCCATCATCCTGGTCGCGGAAAATCTCGGCCATATCAAGGCGGTCAGCGCAATGACGGGCAAGAACCTGGACCGCTACATGGGCCGCGCCTTCATCGGCGACGGCGTCGCCACCATGATCTCGGGCGGCGCCGGCGGCACCGGCGTCACCACCTATGCCGAAAACATCGGTGTCATGGCCGTGACCCGCATTTATTCGACGCTGGTTTTCGTTATCGCCGCGGTCGTGGCGCTCATTCTCGGCTTCTCGCCGAAATTCGGCGCGGTCATCCAGACCATTCCCGGCGCGGTGCTGGGCGGTGTCTCGATCGTAGTCTTCGGCCTGATCGCGGTTGCGGGCGCACGCATATGGGTAGAGAACAAGGTGGATTTTTCAGATAACCGCAACCTGATCGTCGCGGCTGTCACGCTGGTGCTCGGCGCCGGCGATTTCACCCTGAAGCTCGGCCAGTTCGCGCTCGGCGGCATCGGCACCGCCACCTTCGGCGCCATCATCCTGTACGCCATTCTTTCCGCGGCAGGCGAACGCAAGGCGCGCGGCTGAAGAACCTGCGCCCGCCCGGGCCGCGACGGCATCGGGCGGGCATGCTATGCTCATCGGCCTCCATGGTCTTGCCGATGCGGCTTTTGCAGCTTATGTGGCTTATGCGGCTTGGAGGACCTATCGAAATGCCGCTTGCGGCGTTGCACCTCCTTGCCGTGCATCCGTACAGTCTTCATCGGCGCGCCTTGCTATCGTCATCTTGACAGGCCCTCCCATGCGTTACCCGTCCATTCTGCCCATTCTGCGCTTCACCGCCGCCGTCATCCTTGCGCCCATCTTCACTGGGGCCAACGCGCATGCCCGCGCATGCCCGCATTCCGGACCGCCCTCGGCGATGGCGATGCGGCTGGCGGCCGTCGCCGACAGGGAATACCGGGAATTCAACGGCCATCGCATCGATGACGACGGCACATTGCTGCGTTTCGGCTCCATGGAGTCCGAATCGGAGCTTCTTCATGACCCCGACACCGGAGCAAGTGCGCGAGACCGGCCCGGACGCTACGCCTGGCGTCGCGTGTGGGAATATTGGGTGGCGCTCGGCGAGCATGTTCACGGCGAGCCGTGGCACCGCAAGCTGATCTTCGTGCCCGGCCTGCTCGACGATGCGCACAGCAGCGCTCGCGCGAAGGAACGCGAACTCGCAAGCCTGCTGCCGGATGCGGCGGCGGAAGGCGAGGGCGAGGCCCAATCAGCCTTGCGTCAAGCGCTGGTGCGTGCGGCGCTCAACGATTCACCATGGTCGGCGGCATTCATCTCCTACCTGATGCACCAGGCGGGATTGAGCGATGCGCAGTTCAGGTATTCGGCAACGCATTCCGATTACATCAAGGCAGCCTTCGCCGACGATCCGGCATATGCCTATCGCGCCTGCGATCCTGCGCTCACCCGTCCGCGCATCGGCGACCTCTTGTGCTATTCGCGCGGCAATCGACCGCTTCGGCGCTTCGCCGATTGGCAGGAAGCGGTGCGAGGCGAGCACTTCATCACGGCGTCGCATTGCGAAGTGGTGGTTGATGTGAACCGGTCCGCACGCAAGATCGACACCGTCGGCGGCAATGTGCTGCAATCCGTCGCGCGCCGCAAGCTGCGACTGAACGAAGCCGAGGTCCTGTCCGGCAATCACAGCCCGCTGCAGTTCGAACCCGAGGATGAGACGGCCTGCCTGGTGCGAAAAAAATGCCGCCGGCAGAATGTCAATCTCCAGTACTGGAGCGTCCTGCTGCAACTCAAGTGAAGACGGAACGGAGCAGAGAGCGGATTGCGGGCGGGTGTACGGTCGCCTTGGCGTGACCGAGGGCCGCGTTGTTCGTCGCTGGTGTGTCCCGCCATACGCCTCCTTCTGCCTTGTCCTTCATCCCAAGGCAAACCGATTCTTCCATGCACCCACCTGCAATCCGCTACAGGCGTCATCATGAAGCGATATTGCTCAGGCTCATATTGTTCGTCGTCCAGGACTCCATACTTGTCTTCATGAATATCAATAAAATGGTCCAGGAAGTGCTGAGCGAAGCGGCGATCGAGCTGCTCGACACGCTTGCCGCACACACCATTGTGGCCGCCCCGCAGCAACGCTCCTCGCTTACCTTCATGCCGGTCGACGCGGACGACTGGAACGCGACCATGCTGCTGATGCGCGAGATTTTCGAGGCCGAAGTCCTGCTGTCGGGCGACACTGAATGGCTGAGCTTTCGCATACTGCAGGCGTACGGCGTGCGAGACGGCCAGCTCGCCTACCAGTTCACGCCCGTCTTTGCGCAGGCACTGGCTGCATGACGCGTAATTGCGCGCAATAGAGCGGAGTGCGGGTGGATATAACGCCGGCTCGGTCTGCGTTGGGCGCATCGCATCGCAGCGCAGCGTTGTCGTCGCTGGTATCGTCCTTCCCGGAACAAACGAATGCTTTCTTGCAGCCATCCGCAATGCGCTCCAAAAATTTCCTCGAGATGTTGACGGCATGACAGCAAGTTTTGACGCCATGTTGAAAGCACGTTCGACGGTGTTGCCGTATTGCTTTTCTCCCATGCAAGCCGAGTCGGCTTGTTGAACATTTTTGTTACAGAAATGGTTCTGAAATCGGTCTTACAATAGCCCCCGTTAATGTCGGCGAACGACTTCATAAAAACGAAAAATGGGGGCAGCACTCGTGTTCAGGAACGCATGTCATTTCACTATCAAAACCAAACAGCGCCTGCTCGTCATGGTGTCTGGCGCCGCTGCCGCTGCTGTGCTGGCGGGCTGCACGACTTTCGGCGGAACATCCGCATCTGCTTGCCCGGAGCAGGCAGCCGGACCTGACACTGCCTGCACCGGGCAGGGCGCGGTACGCGGCGTGATGCAGGATGGACTGGTGGCATTCAAAGGTATTCCGTATGCGGCACCGCCGGTCGGGCAGATGCGCTTTCGTCCGCCCGCGGCACCCTCCGCCTGGCAAGGCGTGCGCGATGCTTCGGCGTTCGGACCGGTATGCCCACAATTGGATGGCAAGGAGGTCATCGGTGACGAGGATTGCCTGACGCTCAATGTCTGGAAGCCCAGGCAGGCTGGCGCCGGATCGCTGCCCGTCATGGTCTTTCTTACCGGCGGCGGCAATCATGCATTCTCGGGACAGGGATCGCCGGGCTTCGGCGGCGTCAATTACAACGGCGAGAAGCTGGTGCCGGAAGGTGTGGTTTACGTAAGCTTCAATGCGCGCCTCGGCGCACTCGGCTATCTCGCGCACCCGGCGCTGGATGCCGAGCGCAGCGAGAGGGTTTCGGGCAACTACGGCAGCCTCGACCATATCGCCATGCTGAAGTGGCTCAAGCAAAACATTGCGGCCTTCGGCGGCGACCCCAAGCGCATTTTCCTGTTCGGCACTTCCGCCGGCGGCGGCAATCTGTGCGCATTGATGACGGCGCCCCAGGCGCGCGGCCTGTTTCATGGCGCCGCCATGCAGAGCAGCGTGCCGACCGGCTGCGAGATGCAGACCCTGGCCGATGCGGAGAAGGGCACCGGGCAGCGCGTTGCGCAATTGACAGGCTGCGATAAGCCCGGGGCCGCAGCCAGCGAAGTCGCCGCCTGCCTGCGTGGCAAGAGCATGAAGGAAATCGTGCAGGCACTGCCGGGCACGTTCGGCGTCTTGCCGCGCCTGTATGGGCCGAATGTGGATGGGCATGTGTTCCCGCGCCAGCCGATTGATATCATCCGAAGCCGCAACCATGCCGCCATGCCGGTCATCATCGGCAATTCGACCGATGAAACAATGCTGTTTGTCAATGCAGTCGGGCCGGTGAACGATGCGGCAAGCTATGCTGCCGGCATTGAAAAGGTTTTCGGCAGCGGCAATGCCGCGAGCATTGCGGCACGCTATCCATTGCAGGCTTATCCGTCGCCACGCGCAGCCTTTGTCAGGCTGACAACCGATGCGCTGTTCACCTGCCAGAGCCGCCGCGTCGCGCGAACGCTGACAGAAGCAGGAAATCCGCCGGTGTACCGTTACCTGTTCTCGCATACGCTGGAAAACGATGCCCAGCAAAAGGCGCTTGGCGCAGTACATACCATCGAGCATGCCTTCCTGTTTCCGTGGCAGGGCAGCTATCGGCCCACAGCCGATGATCTGAAGGTCCAGAATGCAATGCTTGCGTATTGGAGTTCAATGGCGAAGAATGGCACGCCGGGGAGTGCAGCCGGCGTCGTCTGGCAGCCGTACACACAGGCGCACGATGCTTATCTTGATATTGCGTCAACGATGGCATTGAAAAGCGGCGCACAGGATGCACAATGCGACTTCTGGGACGGCATAAAGCTGCCCTGGCCGCATCTCTGACAGTACGGGGAACGGAGCCGCGCGTCTTTGCGGCGGCCATGTCCGCCAAGCGGCAGGGCATGGTGCGCGGGCAATCGCACGGTACTTAGGAAAACGAACAATGTCCATATACAATGCTGCCATGCAGCCAATATGCAATTCCGGAACCGGCATGCACCATTCCCGTTCGCAACCTGAGCACAGACGCAGGCAACTCCTGGCACTCGGACTCTTGTCCGGACTGGTTGCGCCGTTCGGCAGTGGCGCGGCCGACAACGCAGGCAAGACGCCGGTTGTCATCGGCATCGATGGAGAGTTTGGTCTGGCCAACAGTACCTCGGCCCAGGCGGTCGAGCTCGGCGTGCGAGCCGCTGCCGCGGAAATCAATGCCGCCGGCGGCGTTCTCGGCGGACGGCCGATCGAGGTCATTACCAAGGACCATCGCTCGATGCCGGCGCGCGGCATCCGCAATATCGAGGAATTCGCCGCCATGCCCAACGTGGTCGCGGTATTCGGCGGGCGCTTCAGCCCGGTCATCATCGAGCAGCTGCCGAAGCTGAAGGAAACCAAGCTGCTGTTTCTTGCGGTCTGGTCATCCGCCGACATCATTGTCGACAACGGCATGAATCCGAATTTCATTTATCGCCTTTCGCTGCGCGACAGCCTGGCGATGCCAACCATGCTCAAAAGCGCGCGGCAGCGCAAGCTGAACAAGGTTGGCCTGCTGCTGACCAACACATCCTGGGGCAGGAGCAATCTCGCCGCGGCGGAAAAATTCGTCGAGACGGCCAGCGATATCCGCATCGTGCGCACGACCTGGTACAACTGGCGCGACACCACGCTGGTCGACAAATATCTCAAGCTGCTCGAAGTCGGCGCGGAAGCGGTACTGCTGGTGGCGAACGACGACGAGGCGGCGGTCCTGGTGAAGGAAGTCGCTGCATTGCCGGCGCAAAAGCGCGTTCCCATTCTCAGCCACTGGGGCATCACCGGCGGCGAGTTCGTCAAGCAGGCCGGGCCGGCACTGCATCAGGTTGATTTCACTGTCATCCAGACATTCAGTTTCTTCAATGCGGCAAGGCAGCCGCTGGAAAAATTCATGCGTACGCTGTCGTCGATCTCCGATATCCGCAGGATAGAGGACATCCAGGCGCCGGTCGGGGTGGCGCATGCCTATGACATGATGCATATCCTGGCGCGTGCCATCGACCTTGCCGCCACGACCGACCGTCCGGCCGTGCGCGACGCGCTGGAAAAGGTGCGCGAGCATCGCGGCCTGGTCAAGCATTACAAGCCGCCGTTCACTCCGGCGCGGCATGAAGCGCTTGGAACCGATGAACTCCTGATGGCGCGTTACCGAGAGGACGGCGTGCTGATCCCGATAAAGAAGTGATGCATGATTTTCCAACGATCGGCTGCAGGTAGTCTGACAAGACGCTTTGCCGTCGCCAGTGCGGCGCTGGCGACGTTCGCCTTGCTGCTGACCGTGGTCTCTTCCTGGTGGCTGGTCAGCGAACAGCACATCACCGCGATGCGCATCGTATCGAAGAAGGAAGCGGATTTTCATGCCGCTACCGTGAGCGCTTCCCTGCACGCGGTGGCCTCGCGCATGAACGAGGTTGCCAACAGCAGCATCCTCGCCACCGGCCTGGTGGACAGCGCAGGAAGGGAAACCTATCTCGCTCCCTATCTGACAAGCATCCGCCAGATCAACGGCGTGCCCATCCAGATCCTGTTCACCGATTTTGCCGGAACGGAAATTTCCAGCAACGGGCTCGGAAGCTTCAATGAACGGGAAATGGCATGGCTGAGAAAGCATCTCGAGACGGGAAGGGAAGTCGCTGAAATCATGGATTCCAGCAGGGGGGCGGAACTGATTGCCGTCAAGATGCTGAGTTATTCGCGAACCCAGACTCCCGAAGGCGCATTGATCTACAAGCTTGTTCTGAGCGACCTGCGGCCCAATGAGATGGCGCAGCTGACCTGGTCGGACAAGCCGCATGTCGGCAGCGGAGGTACGAATCTGGTCACCGTTCCGGTCAGCATGCCGCAACCGTTCCAGCACTTGCATTTCGGGGTGGTCGAGCCGCTGCAGCCGGCTTCCGCGCGCGAACTCGCTCCGCAGTTCGCCATCATTGCCGTCATTGCGCTGGCCCTGGCGGGAACCGTGCTGGTGCTGGGCGCTCGGCTGGCGCTCCGGCTTACGCACGACCTGCGCAGGCTGGAGGTATTTTCCCGCAGCGTGGTTGACGGCGGACTGGGAACGCAGCGCGCAGCAACCGAGGGCAGCACCGAAGTGGCCAGCCTGGCGGGATCGATCAACCACATGCTGGACCGTCTCTACCAGCAGCATGCGCAGCTCCAGGAAGAACGCGAACGTTTCCTGCAGCTCGCCAACACCATTCCCCAGCTGGCCTGGATCGCCGGTCCCGACGGCAAGATCCACTGGTACAACGACCGCTGGTATGAATACACCGGCACGTCGCCCGAACAGATGAAGGAATTCGGCTGGCGCATCGTTCACCATCCTGCCATGCAGGATACCGTGTTCGAGCGGATGCGCGAGCTGATTGCGCAAGGCCAGCCGTTCCAGATGACATTCCCGCTGCGGGGAGCGGACGGGGAATTCAGGCCCTTCTTCACCTCGGCCGCTCCCCTGCGCGATGCCGGCGGACGCATCATGCAATGGTTCGGCACCAATACCGACGTGTCCCAGATCGAGCAGGCCGAGCGGGCGGTACGCGAGAGCGAGGAACGGTTGCGCGAAGGTCTGGTTGCGGCAAGGATGGCCGTCTGGGACTGGGATCTTTCGAATGACGCGATTCGCTTCTCGCCGAATGCGCCCGACATTTTCGGCGATACCTGGGACAGCGGAACAACGGCGTGGCGCGCGGTGCATCCCGATGACCAGATGCGGTTGCAGCGCGCGGTGGACAAGGCTGTTGCGGAACAAAGCCAGTTCAACCAAGTGGTGCGCATGATCCGTCCGGACAACGGCAATATGGTATGGATTGAATCCCGTGGAAAGGCTGTGACCGATCAGAGCGGGAAGGTCCGGTCGATACGCGGCATATCGATCGACGTGACGGTGCGCAAGAACGCCGAAGAAGCGCTGCGCCTCGCCAACCAGCGAAAGGACGAGTTCCTGGCCATGCTGGCGCATGAACTGCGCAATCCGCTGGCGCCCATCAGTACCGCCGCCGAAATCCTCAAGTTGACAGGGGCGGATGCGCAGCGGCTGCGCCAGACCAGCGAAATCATCACTCGCCAGGTCGATCACATGACCAGTCTGATCAACGATCTGCTCGATGTTTCGCGGGTAACGCGGGGCCTGGTGAAGGTGGAAAAAGAACCGGTGCGGATTGCCGACGTGGTGGCCGGTGCCGTGGAGCAGGTCAAGCCGCTGATCGAGACGCGAAGGCATCGGCTCAACGTGCAACCTGTGCCGCCCCAGGCCTGCGTCCTCGGCGACCGCAAGCGATTGGTGCAGATCGTCACCAACCTGCTCAACAACGCGGCCAAATACACCGGCGAGGGCGGCGAGATCGTATTGATGGTCGCGGTTGATGCCGACCAGATAGAGATCAGCGTGCGGGATACCGGCATCGGCATTTCTCCCGCATTGCTGCCGCATGTGTTCGAACTCTTCACCCAGGCGGAGCGCACACCCGACCGTTCGCAGGGCGGCCTTGGCCTGGGCCTTGCTCTGGTGCGCAGTCTCGTGGAATTGCACGACGGCGTCGTGGAAGCGTATAGCGAAGGAACGGACAAGGGCAGTCTGTTTACTGTAAAGCTGCCGAGGCTCGGATTTGAAATCATCGAGCCCAGTCATGTACCTGTCGTCGACGGGGCGCGGGTAAGCAAAGGCATGCATGTCATGATCGTCGATGACAACATCGATGCGGCGCACAGTCTCGCAGTCCTGATGGAAGCGGAAGGCTATCGGGTCAGCGTCGAATATTGTGCCGACAAGGCGCTGGAACGCGCAATGGAAGATCCGCCCCAGGTCTTCCTGCTCGATATCGGGCTTCCCGAAACCGATGGCTATACGCTGGCGCGCCAGCTGCGGTCCTTGCCTTCATGCGCGCATGCGCTGCTGATCGCTGTCACCGGTTACGGCCGCAAGGAAGACATCGACCGTTCCCAGGCCGCGGGATTCGATCATCATCTGGTCAAGCCGGCCACGCGGCAGGCCCTGGTGGATATTCTCGCGCGCTCGCATGCTGCGCCAGACCCTGTATCCGGTTCGGATGAACCGGCCGCGATGCAATAACCATGCAGCCGGAGAGCCGGGTGCGACGGCTGCGGTAACAGCCGCCTTGCCGTCAGCTTCCCGACAGGCCCTTTTCCAGTTCGGCGATACCCGACGGCAGATCGACCGATGCGCCGGCATATTGCATGCTTGTTCCCAGCGCGTGCAATGTGCGGAACAGGTTATGCGCGCGGCTCTGCTCGCCCATCTGGCCAATGCGCACGATATTGGCGCCGAAGGATCCGGAAATCTCCACCCTGTGCACGCGCGACATGTGGGTGCGCACCGCATCGCCCGACACGCCGTCGGGGACGGTGATGCCGACCACCGAATTCAGCCGCACGTCGCGCGGCACCGGCAGTTCCAGTCCCATGGCCTCGATGCCCCGCTGCAGCGCCAGCGAGCACAATGCATGACGCTCGAAGCGGCGCGGCAGGGTCTCCTCGCATACCAGCCGCAAGGCTTCATGCAGCGCCAGTATGCCTGACACCGGAGCCGTATAGTGATAGGACTTCTGATTCCAGAACTTGTCGGCCAGCAGCGCATCCAGGCACCAGTGGGTCAGGGCATGCCGGCGCGCGGCGATGCGGCTCCAGGCATTCTCGGAGAATGCCAGCAGCGACACGCCGGGAATGGAAGACAAGCCTTTCTGGCCGCCGGTGATGACGGCATCGATCTTCCAGCGGTCCATTTCCAGCGGCATGGTGCTGAGTGTGCAGACGGCATCGACGATCACCATGCATCCGTAGCGATGGGCCAGCCGCGAGATGGATTCGAGGTGCCGATTGAACACGGTGTTCGAGGTCTCGCCTTGCACGATGGTCAGCGTGCGGAAGTCGCCCTGCTTCAGGTAGTGTTCCACTTCCTCCGGTTCGGCGGCGCTGTTTGACGCGATCTCCAGCGTAACGACCTCGCCGCCGACGCGGGTCGCCATGTCGGCCATGCGCCGGCTGAAATAGCCGTTGCACACGGCCAGTACCTTGCTGCCCGGTTCAACCAGGTTCACGATCGCCATTTCCATCGCCGCCGAACCCGGGCCTGCCACGCCGAGCACATGTGGCGACGCGGTCTGGAATACATAGGCGCCCATTTCCTTGACCTGCTCGATGACCTTGTTCATGGTCTCGCCAAGATGATTGATGACGATCGAGTTGGCATAGGCCACCTTGTGCGGAATCGGGACCGGGCCCGCGCCCATCATCAGCAAAGGTTCCTGCGGCAGCAGATGGTCGAGGGAGGAGACGTTCGGTGGTTGCAGTGTTTCCATGACGGGAATGGTTTTCCAGGAAAGTGGCGAAGGACTTGTCAGCTTAACGGCGCCGTTTTGCGCCAGTCCCAATACACTTTGCGAAATAGTTGCATCGGGTGGCCCGGGCGATCCACCGGTACAGTGGAGCAACGGCGCAGCGGCAGATGATATAGTCGTGACGCTTTCGCTCCATTTCCATCAGCCATACCGTCCCCGTACCCGTGCGGCGCCGCGGACGCAAGCCAGTTCATGACTCCTGACCATTTCATTCCTGACAGGGCGCCCCGCCTCGTGTGCGGCCGCTGCCGCCGCCCGCAGTCCGTCTGCGTTTGCCACTGGGTTACGCCGCTCGAACCGATTCCCGAGGTACTGATTCTTCAGCATCCGCTCGAAAGCAGGCAGGCGAAGGGCAGCGCGCTGCTGCTTCATCTGAGCTTGAAAGGAAGCCGGCTGGTGGTTGGCGAGACATTTGACGCCGAGGAATTGCAGCGTTTGCTGCATGCGCCTTTCGAAAACCCTGCCGGGGTTGAGGCACAGACCGCCGTTTCCGGAGGCGGGCAGATCCGGCCGATACTGCTGTATCCGGATTTGCCGCATACGCACGATCTGCGAGACGTGGGCACGGCGCAGCAGGCGCAGAAGACGCAGGAAGCATTGCTGCCGTCCGCCCAATACGGCACAGCCGCCATTCCTGCAGCGCCTTGCCGCCTGCGCCTCGTGGTGCTCGACGGTACATGGCGTAAAAGCAGGAAGATGCTGTTCCTGAATCCGGCGCTGCGCGACCTGCCGAGAATGTCCTTGCAGCAGGTCGCTCCGTCCCGCTACCGCATCCGCAAGGCGCATGCGCCCGATCAGCTCTCCACGCTGGAAGCAACGTGCCAGGCGTTGGCGCAACTCGAAGTCGACCAGGAAAAATTCCTCCCCTTGCTGCAGGCGTTCGACGGCTTTGTCGGGGAGCAGCTTTCCCGCGTGCCGTCTTCCCGGCAATAAAAACCGGCAACGGCATGGCTTGTGCGCCGCGCGGGATGCGTGCTGCCGCATCGGTCGTACCGGCTTGTTTCGAAGGGTTCGCGGTCCAACGCCGGCGGGCATGGGTTTCGCTTCAGCGTTCTTTCCCAACAAGACATTCTGAAGAAAGGAGCAAACATGAGTCGAATCAAGGCGGCAATCGATGATGACGGCGAGCAAAGCTCCGTCGAATTCTCGCTCGACGAAGTGATCGCCCATCACCATCACGGCGCTGCATGGAAGGACATGAACGACGATGACCGCATGTCCCTGATCAAGGACTATGCGGCATGGCTGTACTCGCGGCAGAACGGCCGTGCAGGCGATCTGCGTGTGAGCGTCAGCCCCGGCGCACTCAATAGCTGAGTCCATTGTTTAGGTCCAATATTGAGGGGAAGGCGCCCTTCCATCGGCAGATCCTTGGTAGTTTTTACCGCAGGCGCGCAAGCATGGCATGCGCGCCTGCCGCCCCTTGCACGCAACAGGAGAGTGTATGACCCCGGAAATACTGGAAGTCGGCAAGACATATAACGGCACATTGCTCGAGACCGATTCGGCCGTCTTCGAATTTTCTAAATCTGGTCCCGAACTTCGCCTGTTTTTCGCAGAACCACCCGATGGTCTGGTGCGCACTGTCGCAGAAGAGGAGGTGCGGATCGGTGTACTGCAGGTCGAGGACATTGCGGTCGTGCCATGGCAGATCGGCGACAGAATGACGGGCGATGCCCAGTTCCATGTCTTTCTCTATCCACCGGAAACGCGGCCGGTACCGGAGGTATTGAGCCAGGACAGCCGATATACCCTTTACCTCAGCCTCATCGACCGCAGCAGCGGGTTGATCAAGGTCGTGCGCAGGCTATGGCTGTCGACGGCGATGAGCGACCGCCTCAATGAGATCATTGCGTATCAGCACGGCAACCATATCGGCAGGGAAGAATATGATGCGCAGGTCAGCATCTACCAGAACCGGTACGCCGATGTGACGCAGGCTATTCGCGATGCGACCATCTTCGAGCCCCTGCAGCCCGTGCACGGTTCATCATGATTCGAACCTGTCATGCATTCCCGCGAGAGGGCGGGAAGCCATCATAACGGGTCGGCTGCCGCGTTGGGACGCCTTGCCGTAACGCGTTACTGTCGCGTCGTTCAGCTTGACAGCCTGCCCGCACCCAGCACCCGCATCAGCGCATCCTTTCCATGCAGCCGCAACTGCCTTTCCAGCTGTTCGCGCGCAGTGTGCTCGGTGCCTTGCGGACCGCTGGTGATGCGCTTGCCGGACGAGCGTTCGGTGATGGCCCAGCCGCCGCGCTTGTCGTACAGCCAGGCGTGCAGGATGAATTGCAGCTCTTCAAAGTCTGGCACCACGATCTCTTCGCCGATCAATTCCTGTGCTTGTCCGAATTCATTCTGAATCAAGAATTTTTCCATGATTGAGTTTGGCAGGTAGATGACCCCTCATGAAGACAGAGTGCGCGCGCGCAGCCGGGTTCCGCAGGAACTGCTGTTCCGTTGTTCCGCATCGGCGAGAACGAAAATGCATCAGGGAACTTGAGATTTCTCGAAGGCCGAACAGGCAGGATTGCGACAATGGGAGTGCCTGCAGCAAGAGTTTTGGCAGGCAAGAACAAATTCGGGAAATGCATAGTCCTATTGATATCGGCCATCAATTAGAGCGGATTGCAGGTGAATGGTCGGTCGCCTCGGCTTGCCCTGCACCTCAGGGCAAACCGATTCTGCCATACATCCACCTGCAATCCGCTCTAGGCAGGACAGCTTTTGATGTTGAATACATGTAGAAAACAGGAGGCGTTGCAATGGAATTGAAGAATAGGGTGCCGACAACAGGACGTACGACGCGTCTGCTTGGCAATAAAGGTTTGCTGATCGGCCTGGCCGGCGGCTTGGCTGCGGTGGCATGGCTGTCGATGGGGCGCGGTCCGCAGAAGGGGCGGCGATTCGCGGACCACGGAACGGACAGGCGCGATCCCATGCATTTTTTCCTGGCCGGGCGATTTCCCCAGCGCCGCGCAATCGACCGTTCGCGTCAGCGGCCGCTGTTTGAACGCCGGCAGTCCGTCTACGATTCGTATTGAACCCGGCGACCGCGGTAGAGCCTGTCGTGCACCTCATAAGAGATCCGGGCGCTGCCATAACCGGCCATCCGCCGCATTGAAGTCCTTTTCACTCGTTACTGTCGCGTCGTCACGCCTTGCATCAAATCCGTTCTGACGCGCCCCGGAAATCCCTTCCGGATCCATGAAAGACCCTGGCGCAGCCGGCATGTTCAAGCCTGTTGCGCCGAGGCGTCCTGCGACGGCCGCCAGCATGAATCAGCCAGCTCGACGCGTCCCTCAGCCTCCAGTTTCTCAAGATGGGCCAGCAGCGAACGCGCCGCCATTGCATGCCGCTGCGGCGGCACATCATCATAGGCCACAGGCAGGAGTTCCTCGATGCTTGCCTTGCCCAATCCGACCAGCGCTTTCATGACCTTGTCTTCCCGCGCCATCCTGTGCGTGACGATGCGATCAACCACTGCATGCGGATTCTCCATCAGGAAGCCGTGGCCCGGCGCCAGGTAATCGATATCGAGGGTCTTCAATCGTTGCAGTGAAGCCAGGTATTCCCGCATGTTTCCGTCGGGCGGATTGATGACGACAGTCGAGCCTTGCATGATATGGTCGCCGGTCATCAGAATGCGGTCTTCTTCCAGCAGGTAGCAGAGATGATTCGAGGCATGGCCTGGCGTGTGCAGGACCCTCAGGGTGCAGCCGCCGATGCGAATCCTCATGCCGTCCTCCGGAACGGCATCGGGCATGAAGGAGCGGTCCTGATTGCCGTGCGGCGGTGCCGGCATGCCCAGCACGTCAGCCCCGGTCTGCGCCTTGATGAGCGCGGCGGCGGGTGAATGATCGATATGGGTATGCGTGGTCAGCACCCGCCGTATGCGGCCGCCGGCATGGCGAAGCAGCGCGGCAATATGGCTCGCATCCGCAGGGCCGGGATCGATCAATGCAAGCTCATCGCCTTCGCCGACCAGGTAACTGTTGGTGCCGGGGCCGGTCATGTATCCCGGATTGGGCGCCGTCACCCTGCGCAGGTAACGGGACAGCACGGTGACTTCACCGGGCGTGATATCGCTTGCCGCATGGCCCTTGCCCTCCGGATCGAGCTTGCCGACTTCGGCATAGGCGGCATCTCCCTGGATGAGCACGCGCCGGCCCTTGCTGCCGGTCGAAACCCTGGGGTTGTGCGTCGGTACCGACGTCTGCGCGCGTGCGTATTCCACGGCCGCCGACGCGTCATTGAAGCGCGCCAGGGTTTGCAGCGTGCGTACCGTGGCAAACATCATCTCGACTTCCCCCGCGCGGTGGCGGGCGAGGGCGTCTTCTGGGCGCAGCCACATGCTGGCAATCGTCTCGCCGTTATCATGCGAGCCGCACTGGCCAGCAGGCGCTATGCCGATGAAGAAGCGTGTATCAAAACGGCGCGGCGCGCCGACCGGGGTAATCCAGTGGGAAAAATAGGCGAGCTGCTCAACAGCCGGCCGGATGCCAAGCGAGCGGCACAGGCTGGCAAAGGCCAGTTCGCCTGATGCGACCTTGCCACGGGCATCTTCCAGTGTGTTGCATGGCAGCGGTTCAGTGACCTCGGCCGGATAAGCTTTTTCATCACGGGCCAGCAGGATCCCGGCTTCCTCGTAGCACTCGCGGATCGCCGCGGTCCAGTAGGCAAGCCCACCTGCGGGCAGGCCGAGTCTGCGACTGGCTTCCTGGTCATCGAGGACGCCGGTGGCGAAGAAGGGATCGCTGTCGGCCTTATCGACTGCTCCGCCGGGAAAGACATAACCACCCGGCACGAACGCCGCCTGATGGGTACGCTGCAGCATGAATACCTCAAGCCCTTCCGCGCCGTCGCGAACGAGGATCAGCGTCGAGGCAGGGCGCGGTGTCAATGGCGGCCTGGTGGCAGGGCCGGATGGCGGAGTAGGCATGGAGGCCATGAGCAACTTTCAATCGTTGGCATTGAGGATCGATTGTAGTCGAGCTTGCTCTCGCGCACAGGGAGCCTACCTGATGCAATGAAGCCTTGCGTTTCGAGTGAACGAATTGGGCCAAGCCGTCTCAAAAATTAAATTGCCAAATTGACAGGAAAGGAAAACAAGATGAAGCCTCCCATTCTGATCGCCTTGCTCGTGCTTGCTATGCTGGCCGGCCTTGGACTCATATTCGCCGTCATGTAACGGAAGGTGGGTCGCATGACGGCGCCGGGCTTCCGCATGCCGACATGACGGAAGTCCCGGGCCGGCCGCTCCGGCGCCTTAGCGCGGGCTGCGCTTGGAAGGCGGAGCTTCGGATTCGTTTAGTACGCGGCCCGAACTCGGGATGTTGGAGCCGGGATCGAAGATTTCCGCATCGCTGACATCGCGGCTGGCCGGGTCGACGAGATTGGCCAGTTTTTCGAGAGCGCCCTGATCCTTGTCCTGCTTGCCTGCATTGGTGTCGTTTTGCGGTCGTGTCATGATGGACTCCAAAATAACTGCGACCGCACCAGACCCAGCAATGTTCCTGTCGTTCCTGGCGGAACATGGAGCCAAGCTCCGGCGGGAAGCCGGTTTTATTTCGTCCCGAACAATCGGTCGCCGGCATCGCCCAGGCCGGGCACGATGTACGCATGCTCGTTCAGATGGGAGTCGAGCGACGCGACGTAGACCTTGACGTCGGGATGCGCCTGCTGGAAAACCTGTATGCCTTCCGGCGCCGCCACGAGCGCCATGAAAATGATTTGATCGTCGCTCACGGCGCGTTTCTTCAAGACGTCGACCGCGTGCACGGCGGAATTGCCGGTTGCCAGCATCGGGTCGCACAGGATGAAGATCCGTTCGGCCAAGTCGGGCAGCCGCACAAGGTATTCCACGGGACGATGGGTATCCGGATCGCGATAGACGCCGATATGGCCCACGCGCGCCGAAGGCACGAGTTCCAGCAGGCCGTCGCTCATGCCTATGCCTGCCCGCAGAACAGGAACCACCACCAGCTTCTTGCCGGCGATGATGGGAGCGTCGATCGTCTGTAGCGGTGTCTCTATGCTCACCGTGGTCAGCGGCAGATTGCGCGTGATTTCGTACCCCATCAGCAGCGTGATTTCCCGCAGAAGCTCGCGGAACGTGCGGGTTGAGGTCTCCCTGTCCCGCATGTGCGTCAGCTTGTGCTGAATCAGCGGGTGATTGAGGATGTAAAGATTGGGGAAGCGTGGATCTTGTCTCATGTCGTCATCGGTAAGAAAGGCATGCGGGCGGTATTGCCGGCGCAACTCTTGCGGGAACGCCCGGCTGGCAAATCATGCAAGAGTATACGGCAACGCGAACGAACAATGAGACGGAATGCGCAGGCCGACCGTTCCTTCGGACGTCTTGACCGCGCCGGAAGCGATCATTCCGCGACGGCTGATCAAAATGGCAACGTTCGAAGGTCGGAGTGGAAGTGCATGTGCGATGGGGCTTTCTTGGGTGGAAATTTCCCTTGTCAAAAAGTGTGACAAATCGCATCAGTTCTTTCCGGCGGGAAATATGAGCGCTATGCTCGCCTCACGAATCACCAAAACATATTGGCAAACCCGTTGAAAGACGGGGACGCAAAGCTTCTGGTCTAAGGGCTCTCCGCCTACGGCAGCAGAGCTGCACATCGTGAATGGTATGGATGCGACCTTCCGCATGGAAGGCTCCGCTTCGCAAGTGCCTCCAATCGCAGCAGAAGACATTTCACGTCCCCGTCATTGTTCGTCCGTCTCGTCGATGGGCCGTACATCGCGGTAGTGCCATGGGAGGATGGAATGTTGCGCTCTCGTTCATTACGGCCGCTGCTGGCAGCGATTCCACAAACCGCCAATGCAGTGAGTGGAGGGTTGCGGTGGGAGGTATCCAAGCCTGCATCGCGCATTGCAGCCTGCAGTGTCATCGGCGCATGCGCAGTGCTTGCCGGGTGCGCTGGCCAGGCCCTGCAGACAGCACCGGATGTGCCGCCGTCGCCAATGACTTCGCCTCGCATGAGCCGAGCCACAAGCGCATATGACATTCTCGCCGAATGGAGCACGTTCGGCGCGGAAGCCGGGCGCAGCCGGACGCAGCGGAAAACGGCGAATCCGCGTTCGCCGGAGCTGATGTTCGCGGCGCCGGGGTACAGCTTGTCGGTCACGGAGATCGTAGCGAATGTGGCTTGCCGCGCTTGCGACGAGAAGCCCTATCACCGGATGGTGCTGACGGCGTCGAGCCAGCACGGCGTACCGGCCGGGCTGATCCATGCAGTCATCCAAAAGGAATCCGGGTACAACCCCGGCGCCACGTCACACCGGCAGGCACGGGGCCTGATGCAGATTACGCCGGATACCGCGCGCTTCATCGGACTGGACCGCACTCATAACCTGTACGACCCGCAGACAAACATCAATGCCGGTACGGCCTATCTGAAGTACCTGATGCAGACTCATAACACCTTCGACCATCTGCTGGCCGCCTATAACGCCGGTCCCGGCAACGTGCGCAAGTACAATGGCGTTCCGCCTTTTGCCGAGACCCGACGTTATATCCAGGACGTCAAGAGATACTATTTCGTGACATCGAGGGATTAGAGCGGCTCCATCCTGGCCTGCCTGCCGATCCCGGACAGATTGCCGCCGGCACGGCGTTGTGACTCCTTGCCATGGCTTGGCCATGTCGCGTCGTCGCGCCTTGTTCCAGCGGCAATCTGCCTTGGCCTCGACCGGGCCGGTCAGGGCGAAACCGCTCTAGCGCCGCTGCCGTTCACCGGCAGCGGTTTGGCCTGCTCGGCATTGCTTGTGCCGGCGCGGCTGCCGACCTTCATCGCATATTCGTGCGTGAACAGGGATCCATAGAAAAAGATCTGCGCGGAATAGTAAATCCAGGTGATCAGAATGACGACCGATCCCGCGGCGCCGTAGGACGAACTGATGTCGGCATTGGCGACATAGAGTCCGATCGCAAATTTGCCGATAATGAAAAGAACGGCGGTAATGATCGAGCCGATGAACACGTCTTTCCATGCGATCTGGGTAGCCGGGAGATACTTGAATATCACTGCGAACAGGCCGGCGACCACTGCAAAGGAGACGGCGTGCGAAATCACCATCGTGACGGTCTTGAGTACCGTGCCCGTCGTGCCGCCTCCGAACACGCCTTCCATCGTGGCAAGCGCGGTACTGACGCCGAGGGTCATGAGCAGCATCAGCGCCAGCACAAGGATCAGTCCGAAGGAGAGGACGCGCTCCTTTACAAAGGCCCACAAGCCCGACTGGGTCGACGGCGGTACTTCCCACAACTCATCCAGGCTGTCCTTCAATTCCGAAAAGGCGCTTGTCGCGCTGACCAGCACCAGCGCGAGAGAAACGAGTCCTGCGATCAGTCCGCCGGATTCGTTCTTGGCGCCGCCCAGAATGGTTTTTACGGCGTCGGCGCCTTCCGCTCCCATCAGTTTCGACATCTGTTCAAGCAGACTCTGGCGAACGGTGTCTTCGCCGAAGAAGAAGCCGGCGATCGTCACCACGAGGAGCAGCATGGGCGCCAGCGAGAACAGGGTGTACAGGGCAAGCGCCGCGCCCTTGCTTGCGGCACGGTGCGCCGACCACTCCTTCGCCGCCGAGATGGCGATGTGGAGCAGGGCCTTGGGTCTTGACTCATGCCGCAGATCCTCATGCGGCTTCTGATTCACCTGGGCCTTCGCAGAGGTCTCGGGCTTGGCTTCCGCCTGCGCCCGACCGGCCGTAACCTCGCCTTGCCTCTCCATGCCAGTTCGCACGCGCGTACGTTTGGGATCGAGAGCGGCCTGACTGCTGGTGAAGGCCTGCTGCTGCTGTTTCAACTGCTTGCGTTGCGTCTGCTTGCGCAATTGCAAGAAGGACAGTGCTGCAACCGTGACTTGCAATAGACCGTGCACTATCTTTTCTTTGTCAATCTGATTCGGGCCTCGCATGGACATCTTCCTTTATGCAGTTTATGCCGTTGCTTGTTGTTCCATGGGTGCTGCGGCCGTTGAAGGGCAGCATATGTTGGTATTTCCATATCAATGCCAATAGGATGGCATTCTTGAAACTTTGTTCCGAAGCGGTACTGAGTTCAACTTAAGGCGTGATGATGCGACATGGCGAACGGGCCCCGGCAACGGCAAGGAAGCCTCAACACCTCCACACATTGCAGTACAGTCAAAGCCATAACGCTCTGCATCGATCTGATGCAAGAAAGATTCCACCTATCCCGTGGTGAGGTGGACAATCGTCGGCCAGCGCATCACTGCAGGATCACTGATGCAACAGGTGGTATAGCCGAAGCGTCTCGGGCGCAAGCACCTTGCGCTTGCGCCATACCCAAGGCAGTTCCCGGGCGGCATTGCCCACGGCTTTCAAGAGGATGCGCGGATTTTTTGCCGAATGGCAGGTGCGCAGGGTCTCACGCAAGGCGCTACGCAGTGGCAGACGCAGCCAGCTTACCCAGAGCGAATTGCGGATGACGATTACCTGACGGCCAGGATTGTCGCGCTGGGGGGAGGGGTGATGATGTACCGTCAGTTCGGGAAGGTAGACAACCCGCCAGCCATTGCTGACCAGATCCAGCGACAGCAATTCTTCCTCGCCGCCGACGAAAAATTTTTGTTCATATCCGCCCGCGTCCAGATACGGCCGGCGCCGGACGATGGTGGCGCAGGCAATGAATCCAAGCAGCGACCGTCCCGGCAATCCGTCCGAGGGCAATGGGCTGTCGGCAAGGACACGGCAGATCGGGTCTTCGCGATTTTGCGGGCCGAGAAGGATGCGGGCGCAGAGAGCGGCCACGCGGGGATAGGCTTCGAAAACTTCTGCCGCCTTTTCCAGGGAGCCGGGAGCCCACCATGAATCATCGTCGCAGAATGCAACGTAAGGCGTTCGTACGGCTTCCACGCCGATGTTGCGGGCGGCTGCGCCAATGTTTTCGCGAAGACGGATCAGCCTTGCCTGAGGAAATTCCTTGCTTGCGATCGTGACCGTGTCATCCGTCGAAGCGTTATCAACAATAACAATATCCGGCACTTCCGGAAGGGCAAGTAGCTGCCGCATCGTCGTGCGCAGTTCGGAGGCACGATTGAATGTCAGGATAACAATCGATAAAAGACTGCGTAAATTTTGCAAGACTCCCCCCGAAACGCGAAAACCATATGAAAAACCCAAGGCAGCCGTTTGAGCGGCTGGCTTGGGTTATGTTTCCTGCTCCGGAAGCAGAAAGGGATAGGTATGCGCAGGATTCGGACTAGCTTTCCCAACGTCCGTTGATTAGCGGAAGCAGTGCACCCCTGCTGGTACGATGGACAGCTAGTGTTGTTCCGCGTCAGTAGCGGTAGGGGTTGTTTGGCCGACGGTCATAGCGGTTGGCAATGCCGTCGCCATCGCGGTCGCGATCCGCATAGTTGGGAACGCCGTCCCTGTCCCGGTCATGCCTGCCATGATGTCCATGCTGGTGCCGCCACCCATGATTGTCGACATGACGCGGACCGACATAAACCGGCTGCGGCTGCACATAGACAGGGGCCGGCTGCACGTAGACCGGACGGGGATGTACATACACCGGACGCGGCTGAACATACACAGGCGCCGGCTGCACATAGACAGGCTGCGGCTGTACATATACCGGACCCGGTTGAACATAGACAGGGGCGGGACGGACATACGGACCCGGAATATCGATATTGATGCCTACGTCAACCCGGGCATGGGCAACATTGGCCGACACCAGCAGCGCCAGGCCGGCGAGCGAGCCGAGGACGCCTATGGTTTTATTCATGATCCATCTCCTTGGTAGATGTCGATATTACATACTAAGCGCGTACGCATATCCATAGATTTCGCGTAAGGAGTGTTACAAGTTGTTTCCTAGTCTTGACGAAAGTTATTTTAGGGAAAACTCCACGCGGCTACCGCTGGCGCTGTCAGATTTCCCGATTCTCGGCGCAACGATAAACAGTCTTTCCGGCGGCACCTGGCCTTTTTCCTGTAGCCACGCTTTCGTATTCTGGGCGCGCTGGTTGCCCAGCGCGATCAAGTCATCTTCATCAACCTCCGCGTTGGCGATGATCAGTTTCTCCATCTCACCAACGGGAATGCTTTTGGGCAGGCCGAGCACATTGCGCGGCTTTGGAAATTTTTCGTCGCGGTAGACACGTGTCACGAGGTCTGCGTATTCATCCGGCCGCACGGTGATTCCCGCAGCTTCCTGGGATCCTGCGCGGATGCCGGCATCACGCAGTTTCAGTGACCTGACCCGGCGTTCCAGATAGGTTCGCTTCAGGCCTTCGCGGTCTGCTTCCGGATCGACCTGACCGCCAATTTCCAGTCTGAGGTTCGGCCGTTCGCTTAGAGCGCGGGCAAGGGAACGAAGCTTGTCTTCGCCTGCGGACGGTATCGTGGCGCGGCCGGGTTCATATTCGATCGATGACAGTTCCGCACCGCCGCCGAACAGCGAGCCCAGCAGCGCGAAGGGCTGGGTGGCCGCCTTCAGAATGGCATTGCCGATGACTTTCAAGAGCACGCCGCCGATGGAAAACTGCGGGTCGTCGAGTGAGCCGCCAATCGGCAGATTCAGATCGATCACGCCGTTGCGGTCGCGCAGCAACGCGATGGCGAACTGCACGGGTAGCTTGGTTGCGTTTGGACTGTCGACCTTGTTGCCGAAGGTGAGCTGTTCGAGAATCAGGCGGTTCTCGGCAGTCAGATTGCGCTGGTCGACGCGGTAGGCGACTTCGAACGAAAGCTTGCCTTTCTCGATACCGTAGCCGACATAGCGGCCCGAATAGGCGGAAAGCGGTGCAAGTTCCATCCCGCGAACGTTTGCCTTGAGGTCAAGGAAAAGATCGCCGCGCAAGGGGTTGATGCTGCCGGTAACGGCCAACGGTGCGCCATTGACCTCGCCGCGCATGTCGACTTCCGCGTTTCCGCCCGCAATTGATGAAAGGCCGGTAACCGCTCCGCCGAAATTGGCCAGCGTGGTGGAGTAGTTCGGACGGATGAAGTTGTCGGTGAACCGTACGCGTCCGCCTTGCAAGGTCAGCTTGCGAATGGTAATTGGCGGCAAGGCAGAAGCCTTGGCGCCACTTGCCTTGGCGTCGGTGAGCGATGGCCGAGCTGGCGAGGATGCGGTGACTGCGTTGCCGGCATTGTTCGCAGAGGTTGCATTGGCAACCGAAGCCTTGGCAACTCCCTTGCCGCTTTTTTCAGCATCGCGCTCCGTCAGGCTGCGGCCGCTCCCCGCCTCTCCGCGAGCAATGTCCTGCAAATTGATGCGTCCGTTGGGATCAATGATCACGCGCGCGAAGAAGTCGCCCAACGCCACCTGGTCTGCGGTAAAGGCAAATGGAGCAAGACGCACATCCATTCCGCCGACAAACAGCGATTTCCAGCGCAGAAAATCATTGCCGCTCAGCTTGTCGACCGTGGCCAGATTGCCCAGCGTGAGGTCGCCCTTGAATCCTCCCTGCAGCGCGTTATCCTTTGCGGCGGCAAGCTGCAGGCGTCCCGAGGCCGCGAGGTTGGCACGGGTCAACTTGAGATTGATGTGATCGGTGATATACGGTTGCAAGGGCAGGACATCGATCCCCTTGATATCGACGGCGATATCCGCCTGCAGCGGTGCGATGCCGACGTTGCCATCAAGTGAAAGCGATCCGCCTTGATTGACGTTGGCTTTCAGCGCCAGCGGACTGGGAACGGTGCCAGGCTTATTCGACAGGTTCTTCAGGGAAGCGCTGAGCGGGGATAGTGTCATCACCGCCGGTTCGGCGTGATTGCGGTCTTCCACGCGGGCCGACCAGTTCTCGATGTTGACTGCACCGATGGATACCTGAAGTCCGGGTGCGGACTTCGTCTCGGCCGCGTCAGACTTGGTCGTCTCGGGAGGTGCGATGGGAGAGCCGGTTGCTAACGCCTTGTCCTGGAGCAGCATAAAGGCGGCGCTGTCGGAACGTGCTTCCGCAATGTTGATCGTATTGCGCCGCACATCGAGGTCGAGTTTCCTGAGCGTTAGATTGAGCTTTTCAATGTCGGCTTGCATGGGGCGGGCTGCTGCTTCATCTGCATAATGAAGAACAGCGTTGCTGACCGCAATTTCACCGATGGCGATACGGGGAGACGTACTTTCATTTGAAGCCGGCCGCATCTTCTTTGGATCGGGCTCCTTCGATTGCGCGGCTGTCAGCAGCCGTTCGATGTTGGTACGCCCGTCGCTGCCGCGCACCAGCTTTGTCTGGAACCCGTCCAGAGCGATACGCGCCACGCTGATCCTATCGCCGAACACCGGCGTCTCCCGGAGCTCGACAGCAAGTTTCGCAAGCTTGGCAATCGATTTTCCGTCTGGCTCGCTGATCTGGAGCGAGGTCAGCGAGCTAGTGCCGCTAAGCGTGACCGCGGCTGGCTTGCCTTCCGGCTGCAGGAATTTGGCCTGCATGCTCATGCTCAGTTTTGCGCTCGGCACCTTGATCCGTGACTGAAACGGAAGATATTCGACGAAACGGGTCAGATCGAAGTTGTCCAGGTTCAGATCGACGACTGCATCCCTCGTGCTGGCAAACGGACGTGCCTTTCCCTTGATGAGTACCGGGGTGTCGTTGACTTTGGCGGCAAGCAGTGGTTCGACGAAAATCTGCACTTCGGAAGGCAGCGAGGAAATGAAGGGAATTCCGAGGCGGAGATCGCCGACCACGTGCCTGGTACGAACCGGCTTGTCGTCGAACTCGATCCTGCCCCGATCAATCTGGATATTGTTGATCGAAAAACGTGCCGGCTCATCGGAAGGCGGCTGTTCTGAGAGTGCCGTGATGATATCGTCGACGTTGTAGCGATTGGCATCCAGACGGACGATGCGTACCTGCGGCGCTGTAATGTTCAACTCCTGTATTACAGGAGCCATGCGGAAAAGCGATTCGCTGGAAAGATCCAGCACCAGTGTTTCGATGTCGGCGAAGAGATTCTTGCCGTCGGTTTCGTATAACCGGAATCCGTGCGCGTTCAGTTTCAGCGTGAAGGGATTGAAGCGGACCTTTTCAATGCTTGCGTGGCGCTTGAATTTTTCTGCAAATATTGCCTCGGCCCGGGACTTGATGACCAGGGGAAGCAGCAGGAAGCCGGCCACCGTATAAAGAGTCAGCAGGCTTACCAGCGCCAGCGCGATGCGGTAAAGAAAACGCTGCCTGCCTGTGGCAGGCGGCCAGACACGGGATGTATATTTTTTCAACATGGCATCGAAAGAGAAGTCTTTCGATTCTACCAGTCGTTTCCTGTACGCCATGCAGCGGCCGGCACGCGTTACATCAAGTTACCGTGCCGGACTGCGATGCAAACGGTTTTCAGGTCGAACGCGGCGGCAATACTGATATCTGTTGCAATTTGTCGAGGCTGACGGGTTTTACCCAATGAAGGTCGAAGCCCGCGGCATCCGCCAGCTGCTTGTCCTGCTCGCCGCCCCATCCTGTCATCGCGACCAGCACCAGCGCTTGCTGGTCCGTTGCGGTACGCATCTGGCGCGCCACTTCATAACCGTCCATGTCGGGCAGGCTGATGTCGAGGAGTACGACGTCCGGCTGACAACGGGCACGCTCCGCGAGCGCCGTACTACCCTGGTTGGCAACAAAAACTTCATGGCCCAGCAGGCGCAGGAGTTCGGCAGTGGACTGTGCGGCATCATCGTTATCATCGACAACCAGTACGCGACGTGACTTCGAGGACGACAGTCCGGCGGAGGCGCCTTCATTGTGTCCTTGTGTTTGGTTTGCCAGTACGAAGGCGCTAGAGATGTCTTTCAGCATGGCGGTGGGAATGGATCCGTAGCGAGTGATAAATTGTTTTCAATAGTGTGGGTTATCTTTTAACCGATCGCGCCGGGTGAGAGATTAAGATTCCGCAAAAGTGCCGGTTATAGCGTTGCAAGCAAACTATTCAGATATATCGTAAAGTAGCGATATTCACTCTTCGGACAATTGACACAATTGGCCGTCAGGGACATCCACTTTCGGTATGGAATTAATCCAACTGCAATCCAATGGATATCGACGTTATACACAAGGCGCTGGCCAATCCGGTTCGCCGCCAGATCCTTGAGTGGCTCAAGGCACCAGAGGAATATTTTTCCCATCAGGCGCATCCACTTGCCTTGGGTGTGTGCGCCGGGATGATCGATGCGCGTACCGGCTTGTCCCAGTCCACCGTATCCGCTCATCTTGCAGTCCTGCAGCGAGCAGGTCTCGTCACCAGCTGTCGCGAAGGGCAATGGATTTTTTTCAAAAGAAATGAAACGACGATCAAGGCATTTCTTGAATGCCTGAACAGCGGGCTATGAACCTATAGCAACAGAACTACAGTGCGCGTCCTTGATCGCCGATTCATCCAACCACGTTAGCGTTTTGCCATCGCAATATCGTAACTATTTCAATGAGGTTTTATGACGACTCTTTTCGATCCTCTCCAGGCAGGTGACTTGAACCTGCCCAATCGCATCATCATGGCGCCGCTGACGCGCTCGCGCGCCGTCGGGGCGGGGCGCGTGCCCAATGCGCTGATGGCGCAGTACTATGTGCAGCGCGCCTCCGCCGGACTCATTATTTCCGAGGCAACAGCGGTCATGCCGCAGGGAGTCGGTTATGCTGACACGCCCGGTATCTGGTCTGAAGAGCAAGTACAGGGCTGGAAGCAGGTGACCGATGCCGTGCATGCCGCCGGCGGACGCATCATGCTTCAACTCTGGCATGTTGGCCGCATTTCGGATCCGGTCTTCCTTGACGGCCAGTTGCCGGTAGCGCCAAGCGCAATTGCGGCGTCCGGTCATGTGAGCCTTATTCGCCCGCAGCGTCCGTATGTGACTCCGCGTGAGCTGGCTCTCGAAGAGATTCCAGAAATTATTGCCGCATACCGCAAGGGTGCTGAAAACGCCAAGTTGGCTGGATTCGATGGGGTCGAAATTCATGGTGCCAATGGCTATCTGCTGGATCAATTCCTGCAGGACAGCACAAACAAGCGATCCGATGCCTACGGCGGAAGCATCGAGAACCGGGCGCGCCTGCTCCTTGAGATTACTGATGCCTGTATCGAAGTATGGGGAGCGGGTCGGGTCGGCATGCACCTGGCACCGCGCAGCGACGCTCATACCATGGGAGATTCGAATCCTGCTGCAACGTTTGGTTATGTCGCGCGCGAACTTGGCAGGCGCAAGATTGCGTTTATCTGCGCACGCGAGTCGCTCGGCGACAATCGGCTTGGTCCCGAGCTTAAGGCGGCGTTCGGCGGGGTCTATATAGCAAACGAAAAAATGACCAGAGAAAGCGCGGAAAGTTTGATTTCCTCCGGGGAAGCCGATGCCGTGGCGTTCGGAAAACTCTTTATTGCGAATCCCGACCTGCCGCGCCGATTCCATATCGGCGCTTCGCTGAACGTACCCAAGCCGGAGACCTTCTATCATCCCTCACCCGAGGGTTATATCGACTATCCGGCATTGGCAGACTCGTCAGCCGCATAGCTGTTGACTGCAATGACATTGCGCCAAGAGCGTTTTTACCTTGACCGGCCTGCCTCGGCCTCGACCAGGCCGGTAGGGTGGAAACGCTCTCGTCATTCAACAAATCGCCCGCGGATGCCGGGAGTTGCAACGTCGAGCCTTGGCATTGGAAACGGCATCAAAGACCGATGCGCAGACCGGAGCATTGAACCGCGCGGGCTTCGAGGAAGCACTTGAGCGTTTGCTGAAGAATACCCGCTCCATCAGCGTCGTGATGGTGCTGGATCTGGACGGATTCAAGGCGGTGAGTGATGCTGCCGGACATAAGGCCGGCGATGAGTTCGGTATTCTCGTCTCGGGGTTGGTTAGCTGCTGGAGATGCGGAATGGCTTGCTTGCAAGGTTTTGCAAGCGATTGGTGCGGTGCGCATTCCGGATCATCTTCATCTCCGCGTGACCGGCAGTATCGTAATTTGTGTTCACCACGATGTCTTCACGAACGCACCTTCCCTGATCATGGAACGAGCGGACGAGCTCATGTACGAGGCAAAGCGCGCCGGGAAGAATCAGTACAAGACCGCATTTGATTCCACACTCCTGCGTACGAGATCTGACAGCGCGGCATAAGCAAGCTCATCGTCATCGCTATACGACATCTACCTGGTTTGGAAGAACCTGCCGATAGCGAGCCATGCTGTTGATGTCCAGTATGCCCAGCCAACGGGCAACCTCAACCTCCGTTTTGCCTTTCGCCAGCTGACGCAAGGCGAAGGTATGACGCAGTTTGAACACGCCGCCGCTCTCATTATCCATTCCTGCGCCCGCCAGCACGGCCTTGCATGACTCATAGCAGCCGGTGTGCGACCAGGGTTTTCCAGAGCGTGTCGATGGAAAAACGAGTTGTCCGTCAATCTTTTGAGCGGCGCGAACCTCCAGCCAGAGAGCCAGCTGGCGTCCGGCCCATTCGGCGACAGGCGTTTCGCGCGCAGGGGCATTGCCGTTGCCGGGCAATGCGAGTTTCCACGGTATGCCCGCTTTGCGTCCGCCTTCGACGCCGACCCCCTCCAGGGTCAACATCCGGACATCACCTGGAGTCAGTCCTGCACCCAGCATCAAGGCCACGGCGGTTCGGTCCCTCAGCTCCTTCCAGGTGAGCGGGCCTGAAGCCGACTCTGGCGTTCGTATCTCGGTCAGGTAACCTATGAGGCGTTTCGCTTGCGCCTCGGTACAGTAATCCGGTAGCGGGTCACGATGACTGGCGTTCGCATAACGGTATTCGTTCATTTGCAAAAGTTCGCCCGCGGCTGGATTGGGCGTGATTCCTTCGCTCTGTGCATGGAATCGGGTTATGCGGTCGATCAATGTAAGCATGCGCCATGCATAGCGAGGAGTCAGTTCCTGCCCTTTGGTGCCCGGCCTCGCGCGGCCATTGGCATTTCCGGTGCCGCGCAAAGCCAGAAAGGTCTTGATATCTTCAGCTTCGATCGTGGCGGTATTCAGGTTTCGCGCAGCGCAATAGGCAGCGAATGCGTGCCACATCTCCTGATAGACGATCGCCGATTCATCCTTGAGCGGCCTCTCGCTCCGGGCAGTGGAGCCGGAGCGTGCCCGATGAGCCACCCATGCCCTGAAATGCTCACGCAGCTTCTCTTCAAGTGCCGTTTTGTCCTGATCTGGAAATAAGGGGATCGTCATGGATGTCACTTTACAACTTCACTCTATGCAAGGTGTGTATTTACGCTAAAGATTCTACACTTAGGCGGCCATCCGAACTAACTGCATGCCGTTGTCGGGCACGGTTTTTACAAAACGAAAACCGTCCGGCAAATAGGGGCAGGGAATTTAAGACGACGGTTAGTTCGGATTTAGGCAGGGATCTCACTTTCTTCCACATCGCTATTCATGCCGAGTGCATTAAGGGTGCGAACGACAAGCATATAGACAGAGTCTCCATCGGTTCTCTGGTTAAACAGATTGCGGCAGGCCCGCGAGAAAGGATGGTATCGAACAGGAGCAATCGGCAGACAGGCGAGACGCCTTTGATGCCATCTGTAGTAATACCAGTCCTTGGATATCCGTTGTATGCGCTCGCCTATTTGCAGGCGGGCTGCTTTAGCCTCGTTCGTTGCTCTCGGGCGTTTTCAGACGCGCAAGTCTTTGCGCTCACTGGCGATGTAATGGGATGAGAACGGTGAAAGGCGCAAAAAACGATAGATATCCTGCAATGGCGGATGTCTGTTGAACTACTGCGGATTACTAGCGAGTGCCAAGCCGGACCGACCGGAAGCGCAAACGTCGAGGGAAGACAACGTTGTTGACGCCGTTTTCATCATCCCGGTTTACGCCCGGCGAGAATTCTGTTGTCTTTTATGAAAGCCATGCCCTGCGTTGGCGGGCATCCAAGCGTGACAGAGGAAGCCTCGCCAATGTAACGGTAAGGCTGCCAAAGCGGCGGTGCAATGGATTGTGTCCTTAGCTCGAACGCACATGTTGTTCAACGCCCTTAACCTGCGGATTGGTGTCTTGCCGAGCGTGGTTCGCAGCATAATCTTCATCAGACATGGTGTATTCCTGTTCTGCGGCGGCCTGGGCGTCCTCAGGGAGCGATTCATGATTACGGGCACGCTCCATGAGAACAGCAACATTCTGAAGTTTCCTGTCGACAGTCTCTGAAAGCGTCCCCAGTGTCAGGGGCGAGGGCAGCATGAAGTCGCACTCTTGCGCAGCACGGACATATTCGCTGTCTTCCTGCAGTGGCTGCTCGGAAGATCCCGGCATACTGTCCAGACGAGTTTTCAGGGAGCGCAGTTGCTCAGCGATTTTTTCCAATTGGGAGACTTGCATCGGCGATGACCTCCAGGCTGTATTTAATACCATGTCCAGTTCAGACCACGAAGCGTATAAAGCGTTTCTTACCCGGGTATCCTGCGCTGTCAGGGATACAAAATGTCACAGCGGCACTGGGTTGCCAGTTCTATACTGCAATCTCCATCTTCTGGGAGAGAGCGAATGAGCAAGTGCCGAGTAATTTCTTTGCAAGGAAAAATCCGGGAGAAGCATACCGAAGCCAACATTACTTCGTTTTCCGCAATGCTTGCGGACGGCGTCGCCGATTTACTTCCCGAGCAGAGATGTGCTCGCATTTATGATTTTCACCGGCCCGAGCCAGATGCCGTTCTTCAAATAGCGGGATCCCTCAAGAAAGAAACAGAGGCGTCCGCCCAGCATGTGTCACCTTGGCCTGACCGTTAAAAACAAGTTCAGGGATGAGCCGACGCTTCTTGCGTCGGCTCATCTTCCCGCCAGATTCATCTCTGCAGTCAGCTTAGTGGGTTGATGTTAAACGCAGGCATCTGATCTCCACTTTGTTTCAGTGACAGAAATCGTTCAGCAACATCCAGGGCCTCGGCGATCGTTACATGCATATCCAGATAACGATATGTGCCAAGTCGCCCGACAAAAGTGATGTTGCGTTCCGCTTGCGCCAGTTCAATATATTGCTTTAGTTGTGATTTGTCCTTGACGAGCCGGATAGGATAGTACGGAATGTCATTCTCTTCGCAGTAACGGCTGAATTCCTTGAATATGACGGTCTTTTCATGGGACTCCCACGGCGAAAAATGCTTGTGTTCGGAAATCCGCGTCCACGGAATATCCTCGTCGCAATAGTTTAGGACGGCGTTTCCCTGATAGTCGCCGGTGTGCGTTTCGGCTTGAAAATCAAGTGTCCGATAACCAAGCCGACCTTGACTGTAATCGAACCAGGTATCAATAGGACCGCTATAAAAGACATGGTCATAATCGCCAGAGGCCGAACGTTCGAATTTCGTACTTAAATGCAGCTTGATGTTCGGATGGTCGAGCATCTTTTCAACGATATAGGTATAGCCGTTCTTCGGCATGCCTTGATAAGTGCTCGCATAATAATTGTCATCATAATTGAAGCGCACTGGCAGGCGTTTAAGAATGCTCGCTGGCAATTCGGATGGATGAAGGCCCCACTGCTTGCTTGTATAACCTTTGAAGAAAGCTTCATAAAGATCCTTTCCCACAAACCGTAGCGCTTGCTCCTCGAAGGACTGCGGTTCCGCGATGCTCTGATCGCCAATGGTCTTCATGAACTCTTCTGCTTCCCTAGGGTTGAAAGTCTTGCCGAAGAATTGGTTGATAGTAAGGAGATTGACAGGTAGCGAAAAAACCTTACCTTTCGTGATGGCTTTTACCCGATTGGTGAATGGCATGAACTCATCAAAGCGCTGGACGTAGCTCCAGACCTTCTCATTGCTCGTGTGAAAAATATGCGGGCCGTAGATATGGACCATGACCCCGGTCTCGGGATCCCGGGCCGAATGGCAATTGCCCGCCACATGGTCTCTTGTATCAAATACGCTCAGTTGATAACCGGCCTTTGCGAGTTCGTGAGCAATGACGGCACCGGAAAAGCCCGCTCCGACTATAGCAATGTTTTTCAATTGATTCCCTTATCGTCAAAGGTTGAAGGAACTGGAAATTTATGCAACCAGCGTTCCTTTATTAGGATTCGTATAAATTTTTTAAGTTTATTGCTCTCAGCCGCCATCCACTTGATGCATAGCAGGAAGCAAGCAGTCCGTGCTTTCTCCATGGAAGCGATGGCAGGAACGATATGACGATGACACACCAGGTCTCTTCCTCTCCTATCAGCAACACTGCGGTATCGGTCATCTGTGAGGCATATCCGTTAAGCGGCATATTTATTAAATTTGCATTTCACCCGAAGCTTTTTGTGCCTGTAACGAAAAAGTGCTTGGCAGACTCGATCAAGCTTGCTATAGTTCGGCTCCCGTCGCGAAACGCAGCAAACAAAGCGCACGGCGACAGACACGACGCTCTGTCAGGCAACAGGTCTTTAACAACCAACAA
>NZ_VFAH01000023.1 GCF_008929045.1 Noviherbaspirillum aerium
GAGCCGGGCACGCAGATCGCGCTGGGCCTGGACTGCGCCGCCTCCGAGTTCTACAAGGATGGCAAGTACCAGCTGCACGGCGAAGGCCTGTCGCTGTCATCGGCCGACTTCACCAACCTGCTGGCGACCTGGTGCGACAAGTACCCGATCATCTCGATCGAAGACGGCATGGCCGAAAACGACTGGGAAGGCTGGGCGACGCTGACCAACGCGCTGGGCAAGAAGGTGCAGCTGGTGGGCGACGACCTGTTCGTCACCAACACCCGCATCCTGCGCGAAGGCATCCAGAAGAACATCGCCAACTCGATCCTGATCAAGATCAACCAGATCGGCACGCTGACCGAGACGTTCGCCGCCATCGAGATGGCCAAGCGCGCAGGCTACACCGCCGTGATCTCGCACCGTTCGGGCGAGACTGAGGATGCAACGATCGCCGACATCGCGGTGGGCACCAATGCGCTGCAGATCAAGACCGGTTCGATGTCGCGTTCCGACCGCATGGCCAAGTACAACCAGCTGCTGCGCATCGAGGAAGACCTCGGCGACATCGCCAGCTATCCGGGTCGTGGCGCTTTCTATAACCTGCGTTGATAAATCAACCAGCAACGTAGCGGCCAAGCAGCATCTGCCCGGCGTCGCAGCAAAAAATTGGGGGCTCGGGCCCCCAATTTTTCAAGTACGCCACTAGAATGTCGGCATGCGTCTAATTACCCTCAGCCTTGTTGCCTTGTTATTCCTGATCCAGTTGCCTTTATGGCTGGGGAAGGGGGGCTGGCTGCGCGTCTGGGACCTCGACAAGCAGGTAGTCGCCGCGCAGAAGAAGAACGACGAGCTCAAAGCGCGCAATGCCAAGCTCAATTCCGAGGTTCAGGACCTGCGTGACGGTACCGGTGCGGTCGAAGAGCGCGCACGTTACGAACTGGGCATGATCCGCGACGGTGAAATCTTCGTTCAGATCCTTGAGCCGAACGGACAAGCGCCCCTCACGGCCCCCGATCCCAAACTGCAGAAGTCCGATTAATTTCCCTTGATCCGCAGTACCCGTCCGCAATCCGGGGCGCTTGCACCGGATCATGCGCGATTCCGTATTTCCGCCTGCAGCCCCTGGCGGATATCGGGCATGGCACCATCATGCTGCAATGGTGCGGTATCCCGTCAACATGGATCAATGCCGTACGCTGCCGGCAGGCTGGATGGCATCGCTGGTATGCTCGGTTGCAAACAGCTGCGCGCAATCGACCTTGTCGAACTCGTAATGCTGGCCGCAGAAATCGCAATTGATGGCCAGCTTGCCCAGGTCGGCGAGGGCTGAGTCGATTTCCTGCTTGCCCAGCATTTTCAGCATGTTGCCCACCTTTTCACGATTGCAGCTGCAATGAAAGCTGGGATGCCGCGGTTCGAATACCCGGATCGTCTCCTCCCAGAACAATCGCCGCATCAGCGTGGCGATATCGGTCGTCAGCATTTCCTCGCGTTTCAGCGTCGAAGCCAAAATCACGGTGTGGTTCCAGGCTTCGGTGGCGTCCATTCCGGTTCCGGTGCCGCCTTCTCCCGGCAGTTTCTGCAGCAGCAGTCCGCGCGAGACCTGCTGGTCGGCGGCAAGCCATAGCTTCGTATCAAGCTGCTCGGAGCGCAGCATGTAGTTTTCGATGACAACCGCCACCGAATCGCCATCGAGGGGCACGATGCCCTGGTAGGGCTGCTGGCCTGGAAGCTTGTCCTTCGGGTCGAGGGTAATGACGAATCGCCCCTGATCATGCGCGTTGACCAGTTCCTTCAGGCCGGCATCGTCCGCGATGCTGACATCGTCGGCAAGCTTGGCGGTGGCGCGGATCTGGAGGTCGGAGTCGCATTCGACGACCAGCAGGCGCACCGGCCCGTCGCCATGCATCTGCATCACGAGCATGCCGTTGAATTTCAGATTCGCCGACAGCAGCGCGGCGGCGGCCATCAGCTCCCCGAGCAGGGTGCTGACCGCAGGCGGATACGCCTTGCGCGCAAGTACCTGGCGCCATGCATCGGAAATTTCAACCAGCTCTCCGCGCACCGAGGCGTTCTCAAAAATAAATCGCTGCAAGTTATCCATCATTAACCGATTCTCTTTAATTCTTTCTTGAAAAGCTGACCGCGCTTGACGTAATTGCCGGTGTTTTTCTGCAAACGGGCAATGTCTTCCTCGGTCAAGGTACGAGCCACCTTGGCAGGGGAGCCGATGATCAGGGAATTGTCCGGGAATTCCTTCCCTTCCGTAACGAGCGCGCCGGCGCCCACGAGGCAATTCTTGCCGATCTTCGCGCCATTGAGTACGACCGCCTGGATGCCAATCAGCGAGCCCTCGCCGATCGTGCAGCCATGGAGCATTGCCTGGTGGCCGACAGTGACGTTTTTTCCCACGGTAAGCAGATAGCCCGGATCAGTGTGGAGTATGCAGCCTTCCTGCACGTTACTGTTCTCTCCGACCGTGATCAGTTCATTGTCGCCGCGTATCGTGACGTCGAACCAGACGCTCGCATTCGCTTCGATCTTCACTTTGCCGATTACGTTCGCTGTCTCGGCGATATAGGACGATGGATCAATCTGCGGGACGTGTTCGCCCAGTTGGTAGATGGCCATGGAATTTTCGTAGAATGTGGGGTTTGGTCGAGTCGACATTTTAACGCTGCTTGCATGAACTCATCATCCACCCCGAATCCTGTCGTCCCGAGCGATTTGCGGCGCGCCGCGCTGTATTGGCTGCAGGAAACGGATGCGCACCGGAAAGCTGAAGGTGTCAAGCAACTTGCGCAGGCATGGGCGGAAGGACAAATGGTGCTCGACGTACAGAGTCAGCTCCAGCCGGCCGGCAGCATCCCAGGACGGCCGGCGCTTCCCGAGCTTGTCGCTCCATTGGCGGTGAAGCACCGCTCGATGCGCACGTCAGAGGGGCGTTCGGCCCTCGTCCATGCGCTTGCCCACATCGAATTCAATGCCATCAATCTCGCGCTCGATGCCATCTGGCGTTTTCCCGGCATGCCCGCGAATTACTATGCCGACTGGCTGAAGGTGGCCGCCGAAGAGGCCTTGCACTTTGCGCTGCTGGCCGCGCACCTTGCCACGCTCGGCTATGCCTACGGAGACTTTTCCGCCCACAACAGCCTGTGGGATATGGCGGAAAAAACCGGCGGCGACGTGCTTGCGCGCATGGCGCTCGTGCCGAGAACACTGGAGGCGCGCGGCCTCGACGCGTCGCCTGCAGTGCGTGCGAAGCTTGCCCAGGCCGGCGACGAAGCGGCGGCTTCCATACTGGACATCATTCTGCGCGACGAAATCGGCCATGTCGCCATCGGCAACAGCTGGTATGCCTGGCTATGCAGGCAGCGAGGCCTCGATCCCATTGCCGCCTATGCCGATCTCGCGCTCCAGTACAAGGCGCCGCCACTGCGCGGACCGTTCAACCTTGAAGCCCGCAAGGCAGCCGGCTTCACCGAGGCGGAACTTGCCGCGTTGCGATCCTGACTGGCTCTTTCCCTGCTTCAGCATCTCAATTAGCTGTTGAACAGCTTCAGTGCGTCATATCAACATGGGAAACTAAGCCCTTGCCAGACAGTCTCTAGGCATGAAAGGTCGCTGGTGGACACAAGAAGAAAGCCTTGCTGAAAGGCATCAGAAGAACCCATCCATGCCAGACCGTGCGTATCGAGTTATCCCGTTCACTTTCCACTAGGGAGTCTGTCATGTTGTTTCGATCCAACCCCATGCGCGCCGCGCTTGTCGCCGTCTTGTTGCTCACGGGATTATCCGCTTGCGAGAAACAGGAAACCGCTGCCGAAGGAAAAGGGCCTGCGGAGAGAGCCGGTCAACACATCGACCAGGCCGCGAAGCGTGCCGGCGAAGAGTTGAACAAGGTCGCCGAAAAAGCTGGCAAGGGCTTGCAGGAAGCGGGCGCCAAGCTGGAAGACAAGGCGCAGGAAGCTCAGAAAAAGGAATAGTGCCTTCCTTGCGTTTCATGCGTTGACTAAGTTTCGTTTGCGATGCCGCCATGCCGGCAAAGCACGGCGCTTTATCGCCGAAGCGTCGTTCGTTCTCCCTCGGACCCGCCTTCGCCAATGCCGGTGAACGGCCGCCCGAATCTGCACCATCCGCGCAAGCTGTCGCATCCGCGCTCAAAACCATAACGGCTGTACTCATGCACAAGAAAACCATTACCCTCGGCTTGCAGGGCGGCGGCGCCCATGGCGCGTTTACCTGGGGAGTGCTCGACCGCCTGCTGGAAGAGGAAGCAATCGACATTGAAGGCATCAGCGGAGCCAGCGCCGGTGCCATGAACGCCGTGGTCATGGCCCATGGGCTGACAGTCGGCGGACGAGAGGGCGCCCGGCAGGCGCTGAAGGATTTCTGGGATAGTATCAGTCTGCGCTTGCCGTTCAGCATCATGCCGGATCATCCTGTGCATGCAAGCGACCTGGCCGCCCATTCGGAACTGCCGGCCAGCCTGCGGCCGTTGCTGGCACTGCCGCGTTATTTCTCGCCCTACCAGCTCAATCCTTTCGATATCAATCCGCTGCGCGAGGTGCTGCTGCGCCAGGTTGACTTCGAGCGCTTGCGTGCCGACTGCCCGCTGCGCCTTTTCATCGCCACCACCCAGGTCAGCACAGGCACGCTGAAGCTGTTCCGCAACAAGCAGCTGACCGTCGATGTGCTGCTGGCCTCCGCCTGCCTGCCGCTTCTTCACCATGCCATCGAAATTCATGGCGAGGTCTACTGGGACGGCGGGCTCACCTCCAATCCGCCGCTTTTTCCCCTGATAAGCAAATGTGCCGCGCGAGACATGATGGTCGTTCTTCTCAATCCCGAGCCGACGCTCAAGGTGCCCAAGACAGCCGGAGAAATCTTGCATCGGCTGACCGAGATGGGTTTCAGTTCCAGCTTCTTCACCGAACTGCAGGCATTGACGCTGGCGCAGCGAGAAGCGCGGCGCGGGTGGCTCGCCTTCGGCAGGATCGAGCGCCGGCTGCGCCAGCTCAACCTGCATGTGATCGAATCGCAGCAGCTGATGGGGCAGCTCGGCAAGCACAGCAAGATGAATGTGAAACCGGCCTTCCTGCTCGGGCTGTATGAAGAGGGACGGGCGCGCGCTTCCCGCTGGCTCGCATCGAATGCCCAGGCGCTCGGCACGCGTTCCTCGTTCCGCCTGTCAAAGCTGTTTGCATAGACCGAGCTGAGGATGGTCCGCCGCCGGTACACGGTCCGCGTCCGCTTCAATCCGCCGCGGTTCTTTCCTGCTCAAGCTGACGCAGCACGCGGCGCTGCACCTTGCCCGTGGTTGTCATAGGCAAGGCGTCGATGAATTCGATTTCCTTCGGATATTCATAGGGAGCAAGCTTGCCGCGCACATGCTTCTGCAGTTCCGCAATCAGCTGCGTGTCGCTTTCCGGCGCGCGCGGCGTGTCCGGCGTCAGCACGACGAAGGCCTTGACGATATTGCCCCTTTCCTTGTCGGGCTTGGGCACGACCGCGACATTGGCTACCGCCGGGTGCTTGACCAGGCAGTTTTCGATTTCCGAAGGACCGATGCGGTAGCCGGCCGCCTTGAACATGTCATCGGCACGGCCCTGGTACCAGAGATAACCGTCCTCGTCGATGGAGGCAAGATCGCCGGTGCGGCACCAGTCGCCGCTGTACTTGTTGCGGGTCGCTTCGGGATTCTTCCAGTAGCCGAGGAAGAAAATCGGGTCGGGATCGCCGTGGATATCTGTGCGGTTGAGGGCGACCTCGCCGGTGTCTCCGGCTTTCACCGGATTGCCGTCGTCATCGATCACGGCAACGCGATGTCCGGGATACGGCCGTCCCATGCTGCCCGGCTTGGCCGGCCAGCGCTGGGCGCTGTTGCCGACGATGTAGTTCATTTCCGTCTGTCCGAACATCTCGTTCGGCGTCACTCCCAGCGCGGATTCGCACCAGTTGAAGACCGCATCCCCCACCGCTTCTCCGGCGCTCATGATCGCCCGCAGCTTGAGCGAGAATTGCCGGCGCGGCTCCGGAAACGCCTTCATCATCATCTTCAGCGCGGTAGGGAAAAGGAAGGTGTTGGTGACACCGTATTTCTGCAGCAGCATGAATGCCGTTTCGGCGGAAAACCTGCCGCGGTAACCGACAATGGGCATGCCGAAGTACAGCGTCGGCAGCAGGGCGTCCATCAGGCCGCCCGTCCACGCCCAGTCGGCGGGCGACCAGAAGACGTCGCCTGGCTGGGGAAACCAGTTTTGCGAAGCGACGAAACCGGTCAGGTTGCCGATGATGGCGGAGTGAGGAATCAGAGCGCCCTTGGGCGCGCCGGTGGTGCCGCTGGTGTAGATCAGCACCGCGGGATCGCTCGCCGCCGTGACCACGGGTTCGAAGGCGTCGCTGGCTTCCGCCAGTTCGGCACTCCATTCCAGGATGTCCGTCGCCGCGCAGTCGACGCCGATGACATGCCTGAGCGCCGGACAATTCACCCGTGCTTCGGCAAGGTTCTGCAACCCCGCATGGTCAACGATCGCGACTGCCGCGTCGCTGTGCTGCAGACGATATTCCAGCGCTTCCGGGCCGAACAGGATGGAAAGCGGCATGGCGATGGCGCCAAGGCGGTAACAGGCCATGTGGACCACCGCGGTTTCCGGTCGCTGGGGCAGAACGATGGCAACGCAGTCACCCTTGCCAATGCCAAGCGTGCGCAACCGGTTCGCCAGCCGGTTGGCCTGAAGATGCAGCTGCCGATACGTCAGGGTGGCGGTGTTTCCGGACTCATCCTCGTAATGAATGGCAATGCGCGCCTCATCATCGGCCCAGCGCGTGCAGCACAGCTCCGCAATGTTCAGCTGCTCTGGCACATGCCAGCGGAATTGCGTGTAAAGCTCGTTATAAAGATCAATCCGCGCCTGGTGTTGTGATTGAGCCATGGGGTCTCCAGTATAATTATTCAAATATCGAACGATCGTGCTATTAGTGCCATACTGACACGCTATTATGCCTCCAACAGCCGTATTTCAAATTGACGCCGGTGCATCCACCATGAAAACTTCCCGTTCCGAATTCATTCCCGTCCGCGGTCTTCAATACCATGTCAGACATTGGGGTGACGAAGATGCGCCCAAGCTCTTCATGGTGCATGGCTGGATGGACGTATCGGCCTCGTTCCAGTTCGTCGTCGACTGCCTGAAGCAACGCTGGCATGTCATCGCGCCGGACTGGCGCGGATTCGGGCCGACCAGGGCGCCGGGCGCGGACTGCTACTGGTTTCCGGATTACATGGCCGACCTCGATGCCATCCTTGCCCATTATTCGCCCGATCAGCCGGTCGACCTGCTCGGCCACAGCATGGGCGGCAATGTCGTGATGCTGTATGCGGGCGTGAGGCCGGCACGCATACGCAAGCTGATCAATCTCGAAGGCTTCGGTTTGCCGTCCACCAAACCGGAACAGGCGCCCGGCCGCTATGCGGCATGGCTCGACGAATTGCGCAATCCGCCGCGCATGCGCGCCTACTCGTCGCGCGCCGAAGTGGCCGCCCGCCTCCAGAAAACCAATGCCCGGCTGAGCGACGAACGCGCCGAATTTCTGTCGAAGCACTGGGCGGAGCAGAACGAAGGCGGCCAATGGGAAATCCTTGGCGACCCGGCCCACAAACTGGTCAGCCCGATTCTGTACCGTGTCGAGGAAGTCCTTGCCTGCTGGCAGGCCATTTCCGCGCCGGTGCTGTGGGTGGAAGCGGCCGATACCGAAGCATGGCGGTGGATGGGGCCAAAGGAGACCGCGCGCCTGGAAATCGACCGCCGCATCGGATTCATTCCCCGGGTAACGACAGCCATGATCGAGGACGCCGGCCATATGCTGCATCACGACCAGCCCGAGGAGCTCGCCGGCCTGATCGAAGGCTTCTTGCAAGCGTAACAGCCCAATCCGCATGTCTTCTGCGTTTTGTCGGCGCAGCGACAGGGCGCTTCGGCGTACAATGAAATCAGTTCATTGCCTTTTTCATCCTGTCTTTCACTGCCTTTTTAATGATTCCCATGCTTAACGTCGATCTGCATTGCCATTCCAACGTTTCTGACGGTGCCCTGCGTCCGGCGGAGGTGGCCGCGCGGGCGCACGCGAATGGCGTCGATGTCTGGGCCTTGACGGATCATGACGAAATCGACGGCATTCCGGAAGCAAGGGAGGCGGCCCATGCCCTCGGCATGCGTTACGTCACCGGCGTGGAAATTTCGGTCACCTGGGCGTCGCAGACGATTCACATCGTCGGGCTGCAGTTCGACGAAAACAACGAGGATCTCAAGCAAGGTCTGATCCGTACCCGTTCCGGCCGTGAGAACCGCGCGCGCGAAATGGCCGAACAGCTGGCGCAGGTCGGCATACCCAACGCCTTCGAAGGTGCGCTCAAGCATGTCGGCAATCCCGATCTGATTTCACGTACGCACTTCGCCCGCTACATCATCGAGCTCGGCATCTGCAAGGATGTCAGCGAAGTGTTCAGCAACTACCTGATCGAAGGCAAGCCGGGCTATGTGCCGCATCGATGGGCGACGCTCAAGGATGCCGTCAGCTGGATCCGCGGCGCCGGCGGCATTGCCGTTGTCGCTCACCCCGGGCGGTACGACCTGGGCGACGTCGGGCTCGATGCCTTCCTCGGCGAATTCAAGCGCTACGGCGGCGCGGGCATGGAGGTCGTGACGGGCAGCCATACGCCCGAAGAATTCGGCCAGTATGCAACCGTGGCCCGCCAGTACGGCTTGCTGGCATCGCGCGGTTCGGATTTCCATGCTCCCGGCGAGTCCCATACCGAACTGGGGGGGCTACCCCACCTGCCTTCCTCCCTGACTCCGGTATGGCATGACTGGCGTCTGGGGTGATCCGGGCCTCAACGTTCCAGTGTCTCCGGCGCGATTCCTTTCTTCGGGCATGATGCTGTAATAACTTGTGGCATCATGTCGCCTCTTGATTTTGGACGGCAGGTACCTATCTAGTTCCCGTCTTCTGGAGGCACCCTAATGAAAAGAATATTCCTGTTCATCGCAACCAACCTGGCCGTTATGCTCGTGATGTCGGTCGTGTTGTCCCTGCTCGGCGTGAACCGCTACCTGACCAGCAATGGCCTGAACCTGGGCAGCCTGATGGCGTATTCCCTGGTGGTCGGCTTCACCGGCGCCATCATCTCGCTGCTGATGAGCAAGCCCATGGCGAAATGGTCTACCGGCGCGCATGTGATCGACGCTCCTTCCTCCTCGACGGAGCTGTGGCTGGTCGATACCGTCAAGCGTCTTTCCGACCGTGCCGGCATCGCCATGCCGGAAGTGGCGATCTACGAGGGTGAGCCCAATGCATTCGCGACCGGCGCCTTCAAGAATTCCGCGCTGGTGGCCGTGTCGACCGGTTTGCTGGAAAGCATGACCAAGGATGAAGTCGAAGCCGTTCTCGGACACGAAATCGCACACGTTGCCAATGGCGACATGGTGACCCTGACGCTGATTCAGGGTGTCGTGAATACTTTTGTCGTATTCCTGGCGCGGGTGGTCGGCTATCTGATCGACAAGGCCGTATTCCGCAACAATGACGACCGCGGCCCAGGCATCGGCTACATGGTCACGGTATTTGTCTGCGAAATCCTGTTCGGCATTCTCGCCTCGATCATCGTCGCCTGGTTCTCGCGCTATCGGGAATTTCGTGCCGATGCCGGTTCGGCAAAGCTGCTCGGCACGCCGCAGCCCATGGTCAAGGCCCTTGCCCGCCTCGGCGGTCTCGAGAGCGCGGACAGCCTGCCGCAGAATTTCCGCTCGTTCGGCATCAATGGCGGCGGCTCCGGTTTTGCGGCGCTGTTTTCCAGCCATCCGCCCATTGAGCAGCGCATCGCCGCGTTACGCAACGTACAGTAATCCTCTTAATTTCAGTTACGGCGGTCCCTAGGCCGCCGTTGTTTTTCATGAGCCAATTTTTTCAAATTCATCCCGAGAATCCTCAGCTCCGCCTGATTAAGCAGGCGGTACAGATCATCAACAGCGGCGGCATCGTGGCGCTGCCCACCGATTCCTGCTACGCGCTGGTCTGTCAGCTCGACAACAAGGGGGCCGTCGACCGTTTGCGCAGAATTCGCGGCGTTGATGACAAGCATCACCTGACCCTGCTGTGCCGCGACCTGAGTGAAATTGCGCTCTATGCCCGGGTCGACAACCGCCAGTACCGGATGCTCAAGTCGGCAACGCCCGGACCCTTTACCGTCATTCTCGAGGCAACCAAGGAAGTGCCCCGGCGCCTCAGCCATCCCTCCCGCAAGACCATCGGATTGCGTGTGCCGGAGAACGTGATCGCTCATGCAGTTCTGGAGGAATTGGGCCAGCCGCTGCTCGGCACAACGCTGATCCTGCCCGATGACGACGACCCGTTGACCGATCCGGAAGAGGTGCGCGATCGCCTCGAGCGCCAGATCGAGCTGGTGATCGATGGCGGCGCCTGCAGTCTCGAACCCACCACGGTGATCGATCTGACCGACGACGAGCCGGCTTTGATTCGCCAGGGCAGGGGAGATGCGGCCGTCTTCGGCTTGTAATCCCGCCTTTGCCGCATCCCGATGGCGGCGGCGGAGGGCCGTTCTTTCCGGGCTTCATCGACCCCTCTGTTAAAATCCCCCCATGGAAGATCTCATTCAGACAATTGCCGTATATGCATTGCCGGTGCTGTTCGCCATCACGCTGCATGAAGCCGCGCATGCCTACGCCGCCCGATATTTGGGTGATTCGACTGCCTACATGCAGGGACGGATGAGCCTGAACCCGGTGCGGCACATCGATCCCTTCGGCACCATCGTCATTCCCATCCTACTGTACGTAGGCACCTCCGGCAGTTTTCTGTTCGGCTATGCCAAGCCGGTACCGGTGGAATACGGCAACCTGCGCAAGCCCAAGCGCGACATGGCATGGGTGGCGCTTGCTGGCCCATCCGCCAATTTCCTCATGGCCTTCCTGTGGATGGTCTTTGCCATCGTCCTCACGGTGGCGGGCGTCAGCGAGGAGTTCTTCATGCGCATGGCGCGTGCCGGCATCCTGACCAATCTGGTCATGTTTGCATTCAACCTGTTTCCCATTCCTCCGCTTGACGGCGGCAGGGTGCTTACCAGTCTTTTGCCGAACAGGTATGCTTACAGGTTCGCGCAGATCGAGCCGTACGGCTTCTTCATCGTGATGGGCCTTGTCCTGCTCAAGATCCTGCATTTCTGGATGGTGCCGGTGATGACCGCGGCCCATTCGCTGCTGCAGCTGATCATTACTCCCCTTAAATTCTTTCTCTAAGCTGAACACTATGTATCCCGACCGCGTTGTTTCCGGCATGCGTCCGACTGGGGCGATGCACCTTGGCCATTATCACGGTGCCCTCAAGAACTGGGTCAAGATGCAATCCGAATTGCCTTGCCTGTTCTTTGTCGCCGACTGGCATGCGCTGACAACCCATTACGACGATCCGAGCATTATTGAAACCAGTACCTGGGACATGGTCATCGACTGGCTGGCAGCGGGAGTCGACCCGGCGCAGGCCACCCTGTTCATCCAGTCGAAGGTTCCTGAACACGCCGAACTGCATCTGCTGCTGTCGATGGCAACGCCGCTGGGCTGGCTCGAACGCGTCCCGACCTACAAGGATCAGCAGGAAAAGCTGGCGGACCGCGATCTGGCGACTTACGGATTCCTCGGCTACCCGCTGCTGCAGGCGGCGGACGTGCTGATCTACCGTGCCAGCCTGGTACCGGTAGGCGAGGACCAGGTGCCCCACATTGAAATGATGCGCGAGCTGGCCCGCCGCTTCAATCATCTCTACGGCAAGGAAAAGGGTTTCGAGGAAAAGGCCCAGGACGCCATCAAGAAGCTCGGCAGCAAGCGGGCGCGCATCTACACCGAATTGCGCACCGACTACCAGCAGCAGGGCAACGCCGACGCGCTGGAACAGGCCAAGGCCATGCTCGAGGAAGCGCAGAACCTGTCGATGATCGATCGCGAGCGGCTGTTCGGCTATCTAGAGGGCAGCCGCAAGCTGATCCTGGTCGAGCCGCAGGCTCGCCTGACCGAAGATTCCCGTCTTCCCGGACTGGATGGTCAGAAAATGTCCAAGAGCTACGGCAATTCGATCACCCTGCGCGAGGACAAGGAGTCGGTCACCAAGAAGATTCGCACCATGCCGACCGATCCCGCGCGCGTACGCCGGACCGATCCCGGCGAGCCGGAGAAATGCCCAGTATGGCAGCTGCACAAGGTCTACTCGGATGAGGAGACCAAGGACTGGGTGCTCAAGGGCTGCCGTTCCGCCGGCATCGGCTGCCTCGAGTGCAAGCAACCTGTGGTCGACGGCGTACTCAAGGAGCAGGAACCCATGCGCGAGCGCGCGCAGAAGTACCTTGATGATCCTTCTCTGGTCCGCGCCATCGTGGCGGATGGCTGCGACAAGGCCCGCAAGCTTGCGCAGGAAACCATGCGCGATGTGCGCGAGGCAATGGGATTGGGATACAACACGCTTTGAATGCGTGCTGACCGTCTATCAACGCGCCATGATGACATCGCATCTACCGCTGGCAGAAGCTTCCGCATGGATCAGGCGATTCGCGCCGCTGATCCCCGAGGGCGAGATACTCGACCTTGCCTGCGGAAGCGGCCGGCATGCGCGTTTCCTGGCGAAGGAAGGACATCCGGTTCTGGCAGTGGACAAGGATCCAGACGCGCTGTCCGGCGCGGCGGGGGCATGCATCACCACTTTGCAGATGGATCTGGAGGCGCACGCGGCAGACGAGCAACCGCAATGGCCGTTCGAAGCAGACCGCTTTGCCGGCATCGTGGTCACCAATTACCTGCATCGCCCGCTGCTGCCTTTCCTGTTTGCCAGTCTTGCGCCTTCAGGGCTGCTGCTGTACGAGACCTTTGCATCTGGAAATGAACATTTTGGCAAGCCTTCCAATCCCGCCTTCCTGCTTCAGCCCGGCGAATTGCTCCGGTTCGCAATGCGCTTCGCCGACCAGGGCGCGCGCGTCGTAGCCTACGAGGACGGATATGCGGAAACCCCGAAGCCCGCCATGGTCCAGCGGCTGTGCCTGATAAAGGGCAATGCCGCCTGCGGGCCGAAAGGACTACGGCTCTTTTGAATTGGCTGCTCCGGGAGATTGACCACACGAGCAGGCTATCCGCTACAATCAACCCTTTCTATTCTTACCGAATAACATCATGATCCAGGGCAGCATAGTCGCAATCGTCACCCCCATGCACGCAGATGGCAGTATTGATTTGCCCGGCTTGCGGAAATTGATCGACTGGCATATTGCTGAAGGTACCGATGGCATCGTCATTGTAGGAACCACCGGCGAATCTCCGACCGTGTCGGTGGAAGAGCACTGCGAACTGATCAAGGTCGCAGTCGAGCATACCGCAAAGCGCATTCCCATCATTGCCGGCACCGGCGGCAACTCGACGACCGAAGCGATAGAACTGACCCGCTATGCAAAGAGTGTCGGCGCCGATGCTTCTCTGCTTGTGGTTCCTTATTACAACCGTCCGACGCAGGAAGGCATGTACCGGCATTTCAGGAAAATTGCAGAGTCGGTCGATCTGCCGGCGATTCTCTACAATGTTCCGGGCCGTACTGTGGCCGACATGTCCAATGACACCATCCTGCGCCTCGCACAAGTCCCCGGCATCATCGGCGTCAAGGACGCAACCGGCAATATCGGGCGCGGCAGCGATCTGATCCGTCTCGCACCCAAATCCTTCGCAGTCTTTTCCGGCGATGACCCGACGGCAATGGCACTCATGTTCTGCGGCGGCAAGGGCAATATTTCGGTGACGGCAAACGTCGCCCCAAGGGCAATGCATGAACTCTGCGTTGCTGCAATGAGCGGACGCGTCGCTGAAGCGGTCGCCATCAATAACCGCGTGCTCCCGCTGCACAACAAGCTTTTTGTCGAACCCAATCCGGTTCCGGTGAAATGGGCGCTGGCGCAGATGGGCATGATGCCGGACGGCATCCGCTTGCCCCTGGCTCCGCTCGCTGAGGAATATCATGAAGTCGTGCGGGCTGCGCTGCGCGAGTCGGGTGTATTACAATAAGCGCCGTTTGTTGCCAGCAGATAAATACTTCACCTTTCCAGCATCGACATGACTATTCGCAAGCACTCTCAGATGGCCCAACGTGGATTCCTTTATGCATTGGCGTTGGCCGGCATGGTGGGCTGCAGTTCGATAGGTAATCTCCTTGAGCCCGACCGCGTGGAGTATAAAAGCGCGGGCAAGGCGCCATCCCTTGAGATTCCTCCTGACCTGACGCAGTTGCAGCGCGAGAATCGTTACGCGATCCCGGAAGCGAACCGAGGCACGGCAACGGCATCCGGCTATACGCTGCAGCAAAGCGCCCGTCCGACAGCCACTACCACCGTCGCGCCGGTGACTTCGGCCGACATTCGCATCGAGCGCGCCGGCAACCAGCGTTGGCTGGTAGTGAAGCAGGCACCGGAAGTCTTGTGGCCACAGATCAAGGACTTCTGGCAGGACTCCGGTTTCCTCCTGGTGCAGGAAACACCGCAGGCCGGCATCATGGAAACCGATTGGGCCGAAAATCGTGCGAAGATTCCACAGGACTTCATTCGCAATGCCTTGGGCAAGGCGCTGGATTCGCTGTATTCCACGGGTGAGCGCGACAAGTTCCGCACCCGCCTGGAGCGCGCCGCGGATGGATCTACCGAGATCTATATCAGCCACCGCGGCATGCAGGAAGTGCTCGTTGGCACCCAGAAGGAATCCACAACCTGGACGCCGCGTCCCGCCGACCCGGAACTCGAAGCCGAATTCCTGTCTCGCCTGATGGCGCGTATCGGCTCCGAAGAGGTGAAGGCAAAGGCAACAGTCGCCAATGCGATATCGCAGCCTTCGCGCGCCAAACTGGTCAAGGGCACCAACGGTGGTTATGTCGAAGTGGAAGAGGGCTTTGACCGTGCATGGCGCCGTGTCGGCCTGGCACTTGATCGCGTTGGATTCACTGTCGAAGATCGGGACCGTACGCAGGGTCTGTATTTCGTGCGCTATGTCGATCCTGATGCCGACCAGAAGCAGAACGACAAGGGCTTCTTCTCCAAGCTGTTTACCTTTGGATCTAGCAGCGATAAAGCCAAGACAGCACCGCGCTACCAGGTATCCGTCAAGGGTGCGGGTACAAGCAGCCAGGTGGCCATCCTGAATAATGAGGGAAGGCCGGAAACATCTCAGACCGCCGACCGCATCTTGTCGCTGCTGAATGAGCAACTGAAGTAATCAACCAAGTTTTTCATTTGAAGTTTGCAAGTCTAGGAAGTGGCAGTGAAGGTAATGCACTGCTAATCTCAACCACATCCAGCATGACAGACACCACTGTCATGCTGGACTGCGGGTTCAATATCAAGGAAACCGAGCGACGCCTTCTGCGTCTTGGAATGGCTCCAGGTGACCTTGATGGCATCGTGGTGACCCACGAACACCAGGACCATGTCGGCGGCGCTCTTAAATTTGCGCGTCGCCACCGCCTTCCAGTCTGGATGTCTTACGGAACCTATCAGGCAGTTCGAAAGGATTGCGACGGCGTTGCTTTCCATTTTTGCCGGGATGGTGAAGCGCTGAATATTGGGCATCTTGAATTGATACCCTTTACGGTTCCCCATGACGCCCGCGAGCCGGTGCAGTACGTGATCAGCGACGACCGCTTCAAGCTCGGAGTGCTCACCGACGCCGGACAGTCAACCCCGCACTTGACGCGTAGCCTCAGCGGCTGTGATGCTCTGGTATTGGAGTGCAATCATGACCGTGAGATGCTGGCCAACTCGGCTTACCCTGCGTCGCTGCGAAATCGGATCGGCGGCGCATACGGTCATCTCTCCAACGATACGACGGCGGAAATACTGGCTTCACTGGATCGGTCCAGACTCAAGATCGTGATCGGCGCTCATCTGAGCCAGCAAAACAATACTCCTGAACTGGCGAGGGCTGCCTTGTGCAGTGTAGTTGAGCATGAGACAGCACGCGTAGTTATCGCCTGCCAGGCTGAAGGGTTTGGCTGGATTAACATTGAAGGCTAGAGCGGTTTCGCCTTGACCTGCCTGTCGATCCAGGACAGATTTCTGCCGGCACTGCGTTGTGACTCCTCGCCATGGCGGGGCCATGAGAATTGGACCGCGTCACTCCAATGCGCTGTTTTGTTTTCGCATTGTCAGCGCGGAGGATTGTATTGATCCGAGCCATTCCGTGAATGACCGCAATTGGATGGATAGTGCAGGAGCTTTATAAAACACCGGTGGGCGCTGCCGCACCAGAACTGCCGAGCAAGCAAACTTCCTGTATCTCTACAAGACAAATAAAAAAGCCGACCAGAGGTCGGCTTTTTTTAAGCAATCAGTGATTACTTGGATGCAGCGGCGCCAGCAGCAGCGGAGTCGCCGGAAGCAGCCGGAGCAGCAGCTGCAGGAGCAGCAGCGGAGTCGGAAGCGGCCGGAGCAGCAGCTGCAGGAGCGGCGGAGTCGGAAGCGGCCGGAGCAGCGGCAGCCGGAGCAGCGGAATCGGAAGCAGCCGGAGCAGCAGCGGCCGGAGCGGCAGCAGGAGCTTCAGCAGCAGGTGCTGCCGGAGCAGCAGCTTCTTCTTTCTTGCCGCAAGCAGCCAGAGCAACAGCCAGCAGGGAGGCGATCAGCAGAGTCTTTTTCATGAAATTTTCCCTTAAAAAATAAATTTATTATCAAACATCGTGGCGATGAATAATTACCGGTAATTATCGCTCGGTAGGTGTTTTCCACCGTGCCGCACTTTTGTTGCATTGCACCGTTTGAAAACTTCCTAACTCGCAATTATAACGTTTTTTGCGCACCACAGCAGAGCCGAGTTACCTTTTAGTAAGTCTATTGTAAGTAAATGTAAGGCCAAGTCGGATCATCTTCCCAGTACGAGCCAGCCATCGGTGTACCAGAGATGCAGCGCCTCTTTCATGTCTTCGGAGGCGGTTGTCAGTTGGGCGCCTTCGAGTCCACGGTCATCCGCCAGAGCGGCAAGCAGCTTGCGGTCAGACGCATTTGCGGTGAAGGATTCACCATTGATAAAGATATGCTTGCCCTTGTAGAGCATTCTTGTTTTGCGTGAGAGCTTGATGCCTCTCTTCTGTGCGCTCGCGATAAAACGCGTCAGGTTCAAGGGCCTGGCCGACCTGTCGAAGAACACATTCGGTTTTGGCTCTGAAAGGTATTCGCCAAGAAATACCGCGACGTCTTCACTTGTAAAACGGACTTTGTCGAGTTCAAAGGCAACCTGTTCAAGCATGGCATTGCCAATTTCCGCCGGACGCCGCGATACCGCAAGTTCAGGGTCGGCATAGCGGCCGGGCAAGTCAATCGTGTCGGCCATGAATTGCAGGAATGCTTCGCCAAGCTCCTGGTATGACGGTGCGCGGAAGCCGATCGAATACGTCATGCATTCGCCCTCGGCAATGCCATCATGTGCGTAATGCGGCGGCAGATACAGCATGTCGCCAGGCTCAAGCACATACTCTTCTTCCGTCTGAAAATTCTTCAGGATCTTGAGCGGCATGCCTTCCTGCAGGCTCAAATCCTGTTGCGCACTGATGCTCCAGCGCCGCCGGCCATGAGCCTGCAACAAAAAGACATCATATGAATCGAAGTGAGGACCGACGCCGCCGCCATCGGTCGCATAGCTGATCATCAGATCGTCGAGTCTGGCATCTGGAATGAAACGGAATTGCTGCAGCAGGGCGTCCGCGGCATCGTCATGCAGATTAACGCCCTGTACCAGCATGGTCCATCCCTTCTGGTCAAATGAGGGAAGCGCTTGCGCAGGACCGCTTTGCATTTGCCATTTTCCCTTGAAGTGGGTGATCAGGCGTGATTCCACATCATCTTTGGCGGCAAGCGCGCAAAGATCATCGCGTGAAAGAATCGGTTGAAATCCGGGAATCGCCTGGCGTATCAGGAGCGGCTTCTTGTGCCAGTAATCACGCAGGAATTTTTGCGGTGTCATGCCACCGAGGATGCTATGGGTTTTCATGTTTGTATTATATAGGCATGGCAATTGCTAACCGGCGGTTATAATCCGCCACATTATTTCAATGAAAGGAAGCGTCATGAAGATTGCCAAGGATACGGTAGTGACAGTGCACTACACACTTTCAGATGCGCAAGGCAATCTGATTGAAGAGAGCCAGGAGCCGATGGTGTATCTGCACGGCGGCTACGAAAATACGCTTCCCAAGATTGAAGAGGCTCTCGATGGCAAGGATCCCGGTTATGAAACAACCATACAGGTCGAGCCGGAAGATGCCTTCGGCGATTACGATCCCAATCTGATCAAGATCGAACCGCGCAACCGCTTGCCGGAACCGGTTGAGGTCGGCATGCAATTCGAAGGCTCCCCCGACAGTGCTGGCGGTGGCGAGGATTCGCTGATCTTCACCGTTACCGATATCGCCGAGGACAAGGTGGTGTTGGATGGAAATCATCCATTGGCCGGCATTGCGCTCCGTTTTGCCTTGCGTGTTACGGAGGTGCGTGCCGCGACCGCAGAGGAAGTCTCGCATGGTCATGTTCACGGGCCGCATGGTCACGGGCAAGGACACGACAATGACGACTTCGAGGGCGACGAAGGGGATCATTTCCGCAGTCATCCGCTTCACTGAAGCGGCCCGTATTCATCCCGATATTTCCTTTTGTCCGGTCCGGCGATTCATCGAATGGAATTTGCCGGACGATCAACGCCCGCAGCACCATGCACTCGTCGAATGCGTCGCCTCAGCGCGTTTCTGCGGATGAGACGCCTAGCGGCTTTGGCGACGCCTCGTGTACGGTGAAAACGTTGCTGTTGGACTGACTCACGGTAAGCTTTATCCAGCCCGGACTTGCGCTCAGCTCGCCAAGATTGTTCTGCCAGCGAATCGAACCCGCTGCCGGGCCGGATGACTGACTATGGATCAGCAGTACCCTGCCTGCAAACTTTCCCGACAGGCTTTGAATGAGTTTGCGGGTTTCTGCATAACCATCACGCTTGATGGTTTGTGATGCGGGAGGCGGCAGCGGATTGCCGTCACTGAACAATACGATATTTTCAAGACGGCGGCGTGTCGCATAGTTGAATATCCGGTTAAGCCAATCCCGGTTCGCTACAAGCCGGTCCTCGAATTCGCTGTTGCGTCCGGCATCAAGCACATAATGATTGTTGTTGCGAGGCAGGTTCAGGGTGGCGAACATGGTATTGCGGACTTCCCACCGGGTGTTCTCGGAAAAATCCCGAAACTTGGCAATCGTCGATTGCCGTACAAGTGGAATCTTCGTATCGCCTGCGGAAAATTCATCCGTAAAGAACAGTTCGCGCAGGAAGTTCAGCTTGCTGATGGCCGTCGACTTCCCGCTGCCATTGCGGCATTCGGCCCAGTCGCTCGCCGCCAGGGACACAATCAAGCCGTTCTTCGATTCTTCAAGCAGGGCCTTCCTGCGCTTGTACACCGCATCCGTGCATGGTTCACTCGGCGCCTTGATGCCGCTGGCAACCACAAACGCCAGGCTGTCGGCATCGGTCATTTCGATGACATCACGCAATGCGGACTCGTCACCGGCACTCCTGACGACATTCGAGATAACGCCGAAGCTGAAGTCCTGATCCTGATCCTGTGCCGTCGCCGATGCGCCGCTGCCGAGCAGCAGACAAAGCAGAAGGTAATGCATTGTCCGCCCGCTCATTTGCCTTCGGCCAGATTCTTCAATCGGTAGAGGGCGTCAAGCGCTTCACGCGGCGACATGGCATCGGGATCGGTGGCGGCAAGCTCAGCCATCAGCGCATCGGCCGCTGCCGATTGCCGGGGCTCTTCTTCAGGCTCCTCCGGCGTTGTCATGCCCTGGGCAAAAAGATCGAACTGCGGCGTTGGCTGAATGGAGTGCGCCTCCAATGCCGCCAGGTGTTTGCGCGCAGCCTTGATGACCGATTGCGGGACGCCGGCAAGCTGCGCCACCTGTAGGCCATAGCTCTGCGACGCCGGACCTGCCTGTACCGCATGAAGGAAAACGATGCTGTCCTTGTGCTCCACCGCCGACAGGTGCACATTGGCGGCGCTCGGATAGCTGTCAGGCAGTTGGGTCAGCTCGAAGTAGTGCGTGGCAAACAGGGTGAAGCTGCGACTGGCCTCAATCAGGTGGCGCGCGATGGCCCAGGCCAGCGCAAGGCCGTCGAATGTCGATGTGCCCCGGCCCACTTCATCCATCAGTACCAGCGAGTGTTCTGTCGCATTGTTCAGGATCGCCGCCGATTCCGTCATCTCCACCATGAAGGTTGACCGGCCGCCTGCGAGATCATCGGCGGCCCCGATGCGCGTGAAGATACGGTCGATGGGGCCGATGACTGCCTGCGTCGCGGGGACGAAACTGCCGACATAGGCGAGCAGGGTGATCAGCGCGACCTGCCGCATGTAGGTGGATTTGCCGCCCATGTTGGGACCGGTGATCAGGAGCAGCTTGCGATCGCTGCCGAGTTCGCAGTCGTTGGCGATGAAGCGCTCGATCTGGTTTTCGACGACGGGGTGCCTTCCCTGCTCGATGAAAATGCGCGGCTCGGAAACAAGCTGCGGTGCGCACCAGTTATTGCGCATGGCGTGATCGGCCAGCGCCACCAGCGTGTCGAGTTGGGCAAGTGCGCGGGCAATCGATTGCAGCGTCCCGATGAACGGCGTCAGGCCGGCAAGCAGCTGCTCGTAAAGAAATTTCTCGCGCCCCAGCGCGCGTTCCTGGGCGGATAAGGCTTTGTCCTCGAATGCCTTCAATTCCGGCGTGATGTAGCGTTCCGCGTTTTTCAACGTCTGTCGGCGGCGGTAATCGTCCGGGACTTTATCGGTTTGGCCGTGAGTGACTTCAATGTAGAAGCCATGCACCTTGTTGTATTCGACACGCAGGTTGGCAATGCCTGTGCGTGCCCGCTCGCGCGTCTCCAGATCCACCAGGAACTGACCGGCGTTTTCGGAAAGTGCGCGTAGTTCATCCAGCTCGCTGTCGTAGCCGCGCGCAATGACGCCGCCATCGCGTACCAGGGCAGCGGGTTCGAGGGCAATGCCGCGCTCCAGCGATTCAAGACATTCCGCCGGCGTGGCGAGCGCTTCATGAATCTCTTTCAGCAGGGGCGCATCCGAATCCCGATTGCACATGGCCACATAGGCGCGAAGCGAAGGCAGCTGCTGCAGGCCGCTGCGCAAGCCCGCCAGATCGCGCGGGCGGGCAGTGAAGAGGGCAACCCGTGTCGTGATGCGCTCGATATCCGGCACCGCTGCCAGTGTCGCAGAAAGGCCGGACGAAGCATCGGCACGCATCAATGCATTGATGGCGGCATGCCGCGATCGTGCGGTGTCCTGGTCTCGCCGGGCGTGATGCAGCCAGTGGCGCAGCATCCGCGAGCCCATTGCGGTGCGGCAGTGATCCAGCAAGGAGAAGAGGGTAGGCGAGGAGGTGTCATCCTGGCCGCGAAGGGTTTCCGTGAGTTCCAGATTCCTGCGGGTAGCGGCATCGAGCCCGATGTACTCGTTCTCGGCTTCGACCGCAAGCGTGCGAACATGCTGCAGGCCCTTGCCCTGCGTGGACTGCGCATAGCGCAGGAGCGCGCCCGCCGCACCAATGGCTGCCCCCAGATTCTCGGCGCCGAAGCCGGTGAGCGTGGTGACGCCCAACTGTTCCAGCAAGGCTTTCTTCCCGCTCTCCGCATCGAAATGCCATTGCGGGACGGTAGTGGACTTGCCCGCGCCCGACGGAAGATGCATCGAACCCGTGTCATCGCCAACCAGGATTTCGGCGGGCGCAATGCGCTCCAGTTCCTGCTTGAGTCTTGCTTCGAAAGACCGCGCATCCCCTGCAAACTCCATCAGCTTCAGTGCGCCGCTGGCCATCGACAGCCATGCCAGGCCGACGGTGACCGTCTTGCGCTGGGTCTGCATGCAAAACGCCAACAGCGGCCGCTCGGATTTTTCCGGCAGAAGATCCGAATCGGTCAGCGTGCCCGGGGTGATGACGCGCACGACCTTCCGCTCCACCGGGCCCTTGCTGGTTGCTGGATCTCCGATCTGCTCGCAGATCGCAACCGACTCGCCGAGCTTGATCAGCTTGGCGAGGTACTGTTCCATTGAATGGAATGGTACGCCGGCCATCTTGACGGGGTTGCCGTTGGACGATCCGCGCTGGGTGAGAGTGATGCCCAGCATGCGTGCGGATCTTTCCGCATCGTCGAAAAACAGCTCGTAGAAATCGCCCATGCGGTAGAACACGAGCGTGTCCGGATATTCAGACTTGATGCGCAGGTACTGCTGCATCATCGGCGTGTGCTTTTCAAGCATGTCGTTGGTACGGGCGGGTGATCCGGTGTCTGCGGCGGAAGCAGAAACAAAAGCCATTCCAGTCTTTCTTTTCAGGCTAACAATAGTCCGCCATTTTAATGCCGGGAGCGGGCTTGAATCAAAGGACCTGCAATCCAGGCATTCTGTCAGGAGTCAGAAGCAAACATGGATTGCGGTCAGGCATTCCCGTTTGCGAGGAAGGCACGACCCGCCGCGGCTCAGCGTCCCCTGCCGGCGTTGCGATGCGGCGCCGGCGTTTTTGCTGCCGGCGGTTTTCCGGCGGGACGTTTCGCTGACGAGGTTGTTACCGGCAATGGTCCAGCCTTGGCCTGGCTCTTGTGTTGCACTTTCGGTGCGGCAGGTTGCGGTGATGAATGCTGGCGTTCCTGCTTGCCCGCGGGACTGCCCTGGCGCCTGCCGTTGCGGCTCGGTGGCGTATTGCTGCGCAGCTGAATCGGTTGCGGGCGCGCGGTCGGGTCAGGTTCGAAACCGGGGATGACTTCTTGCGGCAGTGTGCGCTTGATCAGCTTTTCGATGCCCTTGAGCATGTCATGCTCATCCACGCACACCAGCGACACCGCCTCGCCGGTTGCGCCGGCCCGGCCGGTGCGGCCGATTCGATGCACATAGTCTTCCGGCACATTCGGCAGGTCATAGTTGACGACATGCGGCAACTGATCGATATCGATGCCGCGGGCCGCGATATCGGTGGCGACCAGCACTTGCAGGCTTCCCTCCTTGAATTCGCTCAGCGCGCGCGTACGGGCCGACTGGCTCTTGTTGCCATGGATCGCCATCGCTGTTATACCGTCCTTGCCGAGTTGTTCGACAAGCTTGTTCGCGCCATGCTTGGTGCGCGTAAACACCAGCACCTGCGTCCAGCTCTGGGACTTGATCAAATGCGCCAGCATCGGATGCTTGCGGTTGCGGTCCACCGGATGGATTTTCTGGTTGATGACTTCCACCGTTGAATTGCGCCGGGCCACTTCGATCATGGCCGGAGAATTCAAAAGGCTGTCAGCCAATGCCTTGATCTCGTCCGAAAAGGTCGCCGAGAACAGCAGGTTCTGGCGCTGCTTCGGCAGGATTGCCAGGATGCGGCGGATGTCGCGAATGAAGCCCATGTCGAGCATCCGGTCCGCTTCGTCAAGGACCAGAATTTCGACGTGCGAAAGATTGATCGTGCCTTGCTGCAAGTGATCCAGCAAGCGTCCCGGCGTGGCGACCAGAATGTCGACGCCGTCGGACAGCAGCTTGATCTGCGGATTGATATTGACGCCGCCGAAGATCACCGCCGATTTCAGCTTGAGGTATTTGCCATACGTACGCACGCTGTCTTCGACCTGGGCGGCGAGTTCCCGCGTCGGTGTGAGGACAAGGGCGCGTACCGGCCTTGCGCCCTTGATGCGCGGAGGAGTCGAGGACAGACGTTGCAGCAGCGGCAGCGTAAAGCCGGCCGTCTTGCCGGTGCCGGTCTGTGCGCCAGCCAGCAGATCGCCGCCGCACAGCACGGCGGGGATGGCCTGGGCCTGAATCGGTGTCGGAGCGCTATAGCCTTGTTCGGTAACGGCGCGGACGATTTCATTGGCTAGGCCAAGTTCGGAAAAAGACATTGAAGCTCACAAAATAATGCGTCTCATCGGGAAGGAGCCCGATGACAGGCAATCGATGGAAATGTGTCGAGCCTTGCAGGCGGATAGACTGGATTGTTCCAGTCCGCCTTCAGCGCCGGATACGGCATGCCCGGCCCGTTCACATTTGGGAGGAAGACTTATTTATTTCGCGAATGGCGACAGCAGATTCACCATTTGTGCAAACACCTTCGGGCTGCCTGCGATGACATTGCCCTTGTACAGATAGTCGGAATCGCCCGAGAAATTGCCGACGATGCCGCCGGCTTCAGTGACCAGCAGCGAACCGGCGGCCATGTCCCAGGTCTGGAGGCCCTTTTCGAAGAAGCCGTCAAGGCGTCCCGCCGCGACATAGGCCAAGTCCAGCGCTGCGGCGCCGGGGCGGCGCAGTCCCGCGCATTTTTCAGTCATGACCTTGAACATCTGCAGATACTCATCCAGGCCTGCCATGTCTCGGAAAGGGAAGCCGGTGCCGATCAGGGCGTCGGCCATCTTGTCGCGGCGGGCGACGCGAATGCGTTTCTCGTTCAGGTAGGCGCCGGCACCCTTGGTCGCGGTAAACAAATCGTTCCTGGTCGGATCGTAGATGACGGCTTGGGTAATCTGTCCGCGTTGCTGCAGGGCGATGGAGACGCAGTACTGCGGGAAGCCGTGAATGAAATTGGTCGTGCCGTCGAGAGGATCGATGATCCAGACATTCTCGTTTTCGTCGTGGAGATTGGTTGATGCACCGGATTCTTCGGCAAGAATCGCGTGATCGGGATATGCTGTTTTCAGAACTTCAATGATCGCCTGCTCGGCAGCCTGGTCCACTTCGGTTACGAAGTCGTTGTGTCTCTTCTCCGTGACCTTGATCCGATCGAGATCGAAAGTTGCGCGATTGATAATCGAGGCGGCGCGACGGGCGGCCTTGACCGCCGTATTGAGCATGGGATGCATAGGGGTTCCGTTAAAATTGCGGCTCCGTCGCTACCGCGTTCGGACCCGCATCAATAAGATTAATGAGCAATGCGGCATCGGAGACATGACTATGGCTTTGTGCCGCGCAATCCCGCTATTTTAAATGAACCAGCCACAAACCAATACTTCTCTTTTTTCTCGCCTTCGTTTCGTGCTTGTCGAAACTAGCCATCCCGGCAATATCGGCGCCGTCGCGCGTGCGATGAAAACAATGGGATTCTCCGAATTGGTGCTTGTGAATCCGAGGTTCTCCGATGCGACTACCCAGGAAGAAGCACTTGCCTTTGCCAGCGGGGCACAGGATGTACTGGAGAAGGCGCGCGTTGTCGGCTCCTTCGAGGAAGCCATGAACGGATGCAACTTCGCCGCTGCACTGACCGCGCGCCTGCGGGAGTTTTCTCCGCCGGTTGCGACACCGAGATCGCTTGCGGCAAGCCTAGCTGCCGATCCTCTGTTGAATGCGGCGCTGATCTTCGGCAGTGAACGTTATGGTCTGCCGAATGACATTATCGAGCGATGCAACGTACTGATTAATATCCCGGCCAATCCTGTTTATTCTTCACTGAACCTTGCGCAAGCCGTGCAGATATTGGCTTATGAGGCAAGATTGGCACAGGATGGCGACGGAATTGGCGCCTCTGTCATCGGATTTCAAGGGGAGGCGGCGAGTGTCGCTCAGATAGATGGCATGTATGCCCATCTTGAAGAAGCCTTGGTGGCAGTGGATTTCCTGGATCCGGGTAATCCGAAGAAGCTCATGCCGAGGCTGCGGCGATTGTTCTCACGGACTCAGCTTGAAACCGAAGAAGTTAACATCCTGCGAGGAATTGCCCGGCAAATACTGGCAAAGACAAGGCGGTGAAAAGACAAGGCGTCAAGACGAAGGGAAACGCCGAATGCGTTTCCCTTCGTCTTGACGCCTTGTCGCTTGCCCAGTCAGTGCCAGGAACGCAGCAAGCCAACCGCCAAGCCTTCAAGGGCGAAGCTCTCGTCGCCTGAGTCAACACGTATCGGTTCAAAGTCCGGATTTTCGGGCAGAAGCTCGATCAATGCACCGGTTTTCTTGTAACGTTTGACAGTTACCTCATCACCCAGGCGTGCCACGACGATCTGGCCGTTTTTCGCTGTATCCGATCTCTTTACCGCAAGCAAGTCGCCATCGAGAATGCCTATGTCACGCATGGACAGCCCCCTGACCTTGAGCAGATAGTCGGGTTTTGCTGAAAACAGAGAGGGATCGACACGGTAGTTGGCTTCGACATGCTCATTGGCAAGAATCGGCGAGCCGGCGGCGACGCGCCCAATCAGCGGCAGGTTCAGTTGCATCAGGGATGGGTGGAGCAAGGACAATTGGTGGCCGCCAAAGCGGACGCTCCCCTTGCCGTTCATGTCGAGCAGACGGATGCCGCGGGATGTGCCTGGTGAAATTTCGATGGCGCCTTTGCGGGCGAGCGCCTGCAAATGCTCTTCTGCGGCGTTGGCCGACTTGAAGCCGAGTTCACTGGCGATTTCCGCGCGGGTAGGAGGGAAGCCGGTATTTTCGATTGCTTCCCTGATAAGGTTCAGGATTTGCTCCTGACGTGCTGTGAGTTTGAGCATGGTTATGGTCCAGGGAAATGGACGCATCTCGCGAGAGAAGAGCGCTGTTGATATAGACAGCCTGTATTTTTATACAGCTTTTGTCCGTTTGCAAGCGGCTTTTATGGTTTGGTGGCTGGAAATCAGCTTGTTTGCGATAAGTGTCTGAAAGTATTGAGCTTTGGTCTGTAATAGGTTATCATAGCGGGCTTTTCCTCTTCCCACACCCGTCTTGACGCCGGGGTGGGCGATTGTTTAATCCGTCCACAAGGAGATTACATGCGTCATTATGAAATCGTTTTTATCGTCCATCCGGATCAGAGCGAGCAAGTGCCCGCAATGATCGAGCGCTACAAAGGTATCGTGACTGCCCGCAACGGCAAGGTGCACCGCGTTGAAGACTGGGGCCGCCGCCAGATGGCTTACATGATCGAGAAACTGGCCAAGGCACATTACGTCTGCATGAACATCGAGTGCGATGGCGAGACACTGGCCGAAATCGAAACCAGCTTCAAGTTCAACGACGCCGTTCTGCGCCATCTGACCGTCAAGATGAAGAAGGCCGAGACGTCCCCGTCGCCGATGATGAAGGCCGTGCAGAAGGAAGATGCTGCCAAGAGCCAGCGTTCCGAGGCAGCTGCTGCGTAATTGCGTTAGCAGAGGAGTGTGAACCAGTTTCGTCTGATTGCCTCGATCGCCGAACGCGATGTGCTGCGTTATACCCCGGCAGGCCTGCCGATCGTTTCAGCCAAGCTGATGCACGTGTCGGAGCAGATTGAGGCAGGTATCCCTCGCCAGATTGAATTCGAGATTTTCGCTGTCGCGGCCGGAGAAATTTCGGGCCGGTTCAATCGGGCTGAATTGGGCGTCATGCTTGCGTTCACCGGATTCCTCGCGCGCAAGAACCGCAACAGCAAGAGTCTTGTTTTCCATGTGACGGACTTCGAGACCTATTCACCAGATCACTAGATACAGTACAGGAGCCAAAAATGGCATTCGGTAAAAAATTCGACAAGAGCAAACTCAAGCAAAAGCGCCAGCAGCAGAACCCGCTGTTCAAGCGCAAGAAATTCTGCCGCTTCACCGCCGCTGGCGTTGAGCAAGTGGATTACAAGGACGTCGACACCCTGAAGGATTTCGTTCAGGAAAACGGCAAGATCATGCCGGCGCGTCTGACTGGTACCAAGGCGCATTATCAGCGTCAGGTCGACACTGCAATCAAGCGTGCACGTTATCTGGCATTGCTGCCGTACACCGATCTGCATAACGCTTAATTAACGACTTGGTATAGGAGAAAGAAATGCAAATTATTCTGTTGGAAAAAGTCGTTAATCTTGGCGACCTCGGTGAAGTTGTAAAGGTCAAGGACGGTTACGCACGTAACTTCCTGATCCCGCAGCGCAAGGCGCGCCGTGCCACATCGACAGCGATTGCCGAGTTCGAAGCCAAGCGTGCCGATCTCGAGAAGGCCGCAGCCGAGAAACTCGCCGCTGCTCAGGCGCAGGGCGAAAAGCTCAATGGCGCAACGGTTCAAATCTCCCAGAAAGCCGGCGTTGATGGCCGTCTGTTCGGTTCGGTGACAAATGCCGATATCGCAGCTGCGGTCACCAAGCAGGGCTTCCCGGTTGAAAAGGCGCAGATCCGCATGCCGCAGGGTCCGCTGAAAGTCGTGGGCGAGCATCCGATTTCGGTTGCACTGCACACTGACGTGGTTGTAGAGATCTCTGTTTCGGTTGTGGGCGAACAGCAGGTCTAAGCTTTACCGCTATCCCGTGTCTAAAAAGCCAGCGCAAGCTGGCTTTTTTATTGGTGCCGTCAAATATCTTCAGTAACTCCGCTTTGCCAGGCGATTTCGCCCTGATTGGCCTAGGCTGAGGCGGATTGCCACTGGAACAAGGCGTAACGACGCGACATGGCTAGGCCATGCCATCGCCATCCTTCAATGGGCCTTGCCACCGATATAACGCATAATTGCTGCGCACGTGACATCAAGACAGTTTCAGGTAATGACGGATTTGCAGCAAGCAACAATTTTGTGTCACAGAACTGAAATTCCAGGGTCACCCGCATTTCCGTAATGGACGAGAAGGTATAATGCGCGCCATGAATACCCGCACTGACCCACAGCTGGATGCGCTCCGCATTCCCCCTCATTCCATCGAAGCAGAACAGTCCGTCCTCGGCGGCCTCTTGCTCGACAATGCTGCCTGGGATCGTATCGCGGACTTTGTCAGTGAAGACGATTTCTATCGGTATGATCACCGCGTCATCTTTCAGCATATCGTCAAACTGATCAACGGCTCGCGTCCGGCGGACGTGATTACCGTGTATGAAGCGCTGAGCAACAGCGGCAAGGCGGAAGAGGTCGGCGGGCTGACCTACCTCAACGCGCTGGCGCAGAACACCCCGTCGGCGGCCAACATCCGCCGATATGCCGAAATCGTTCGTGATCGCGGCGTGCTGCGCAAGCTGATCACGGTGTCGGATGAAATTTCCGGCCAAGCCTTCAATCCGCAGGGCAAGGAGGTCAAGCAGTTGCTTGATGAAGCCGAATCCAAGATCTTCGCCATCGCGGAAGAGGGCGCGCGCGGCGCCCAGGGTTTTCTTGAAATTCAGCCGCTGCTGACCCAGGTCGTCGAGCGGATTGACGAACTGTACAACCGCGACAACCAGAACGACATCACCGGCGTGCCGACTGGATTTGTCGATCTCGACCGCATGACATCGGGATTGCAGCCGGGCGACCTGATCATTGTCGCCGGACGTCCATCGATGGGTAAAACCGCCTTTTCCATCAATATCGGTGAAAATGTCGCAATCGACAGCGGCTTGCCGGTGGCGGTGTTTTCCATGGAAATGGGCGGCGCCCAGCTGGCCATGCGTATGCTGGGTTCGGTAGGGCGTCTGGATCAGCACCGTCTGCGTACCGGACGGCTGAACGACGAGGACTGGCCGCGCCTGACGCATGCCATCCAGAAAATGAATGAAGTGCAGATCTACATTGATGAAACGCCCGCGCTGAGTTCCATCGAGCTGCGTGCGCGTTCGCGCCGGCTCGCACGCCAGTGCGGCAGGCTCGGCTTGATCATCATCGACTACCTGCAACTGATGTCGGCCAGCTCTCCCGGCGAAAACCGTGCGACCGAGATTTCCGAGATTTCCCGAAATCTCAAGGGATTGGCCAAGGAACTCAATTGCCCCGTCATTGCGCTGTCCCAGTTGAACCGCTCGCTCGAGCAGCGTCCGAACAAGCGTCCCGTGATGTCCGACCTGCGCGAATCAGGCGCTATTGAACAGGATGCCGACGTCATTCTTTTCATCTACCGCGACCAGGTCTACAACCCCGATTCCCCGGACAAGGGCACAGCCGAAATCATTATCGGCAAGCAGCGTAACGGTCCTATCGGCAGCGTGCGACTGACCTTCCTCGGCGAGTACACGAAATTTGACAATTACACCGGCGGCAACGCGGTGTTCGACAACGAATAAACGATTCCTGGCGGTGTTCTCGGGAAGATCGCCAACACCAATTCAACGATACGACTTTTGAGAGTGCGATTATGTTTGGACGTTTGATGCCCAACGAGGGCAAATTCTTTGATCTTTTCATCCAGCACGGCGAACTGTGCGTCAAGGGGGCCAAGGAAATGGTGGCGCTGATGACCAATTTCGATGATCTGGAAAACCGCGTGCATGCGATCGAGAGCGTGGAAAAACAGGCCGACAAGGTGACGCATCAAACACTGGATCTGCTCCACAAGACCTTCATCACGCCGCTGGACCGTGACGATATCCACAAGCTGATTACCCGCATGGACGATATTCTCGACCTGCTGGAAGATGCCGGACAGACCATTTCCTTGTACGACATCAAGGCAATCACACCGGAAGCCAAGCGCCTCGCCGAGCTGTGCCTGGCCTGCACGGAAAAGGTCAAGGCTGCGGTCGGCTTGCTGCACAACATGGATAACTCCACGCAGATACTCGGTATTTGCGAAGAAATCGATCGTCTTGAATCCGACGCCGATCATGTGATGCGAGCCGCCATGTCCAAGCTTTTCCGCGACGAGCCGGATGTGCGCAACCTCATCAAGCTGAAGGCAATCTACGAGATTCTGGAAACCGTGACCGACCGCTGTGAAGACGTGGCCAATATTATCGAAGGCATCATTGTCGAGAACGCCTAAGTCGCATGGCAGCATAGGCGCGGTGCCTGCGGCACCGCCGAAAGGCATCTTCGCTGCGCGCTCCCGGCGGGCGCGAGGTCTTGTCACCGAATAATAAAAGAATTCAATGAATACCCTTCAAATCAGTATCTACACGCTTGCCTTCCTGATTGCGCTGGCATTGCTGTTCGACTTCATGAATGGCTTCCATGACGCCGCCAATGCGATTGCCACCGTGGTTTCGACCGGTGTGCTGAAGCCCCAGCATGCAGTCGCAATGGCAGCCTTTTTCAACGTCGTTGCCATCTTCTTCTTCCAACTCAAGGTGGCTACCACCGTCGGCAAGGGCACGATCGAACCATCCGTGGTTGACCATTACGTCGTATTTGGCGCGCTGGTCGGAGCGATTTTCTGGAATGTGCTGACCTGGTATTACGGTATTCCCTCGTCTTCCTCCCACGCGCTGATCGGTGGACTGGTCGGCGCCGCGGTCGCCAAGGCGGGCACAAGCTCCCTGATCTCCTCGGGCCTGATCAAGACGATTTCCTTCATCGTCCTGTCGCCGCTGCTCGGGTTTGTATTCGGTTCCATCATGATGGTGCTCGTCTCATGGCTCTTTGTGCGGTCAACTCCGCAGCGCGTGGACAAATGGTTCCGTCGCATGCAGCTGGTATCGGCCTCGATGTACAGTCTCGGCCATGGCGGCAACGATGCCCAGAAAACCATGGGCATCATCTGGATGCTGCTCATCGCCGCCGGCTACTCGACCACAAGTGATGCGCTGCCGATGTGGGTGGTCCTCAGCTGCTACGGCGCCATTGGCCTTGGCACCCTGTTTGGTGGATGGCGCATCGTGAAAACCATGGGCCAGAAAATCACCAAGCTCAAGCCGGTCGGCGGCTTTTGCGCCGAAACCGGGGGGGCGATCACGCTTTTCCTCGCTACCGCGCTTGGCATTCCTGTTTCGACGACCCACACCATCACCGGTGCAATCGTCGGCGTAGGCTCCTCGCGCAAAATGTCGGCGGTTCGCTGGGGTGTCGCGGGCAATATCGTATGGGCCTGGGTCTTTACCATTCCGGCATCCGCCTTTGTCGCGGCGATCGCCTGGTGGATCGGAACCAAGATTCTGTAATTTCCGTTTCCGTGAAAACAAAAAAGCCTGCGAGACGCAGGCTTTTTTGTTAATGCCGGAATGGCTTGGGATTGGTATTAGAGCACATCGCTCGCATGATCGGCCAGCCGTGAGCGTTCGCCGCGCGCCAGCGTGACATGACCGCTGTGCGACCATCCCTTGAAGCGATCGACCACGTAGGTGAGGCCGCTGGACCCCTCGGTCAGATAAGGCGTGTCGATCTGCGCGATATTGCCGAGGCAGATGATCTTGGTGCCCGGACCGGCACGCGTGACGAGCGTCTTCATCTGCTTGGGCGTCAGATTCTGCGCTTCGTCGATGATCAGGAACTTGTTGACGAAAGTCCGGCCGCGCATGAAGTTGAGCGACTTGATCTTGATGCGCGAGCGGATCAGGTCCTGCGTCGCCGCCCGGCCCCATTCACCGGCATCATTGTCGGACTTGTTCAGCACTTCGAGGTTGTCGTCGAACGCGCCCATCCAGGGCGACATCTTCTCTTCCTCGGTTCCCGGCAGGAAGCCGATGTCTTCGCCGACCGGCACCGTAACGCGGGTCACGATGATCTCGTTGTACAGCTTGGTCTCCAGGACTTGGGCGAGGCCCGCCGCCAGCGCGAGCAGGGTCTTGCCCGTGCCCGCCTGACCGAGCAAGGTCACGAAATCGCATTCCGGATTCATCAGCAGGTTCAGCGCAAAGTTTTGCTCGCGGTTGCGGGCGGTAACGCCCCAGACGCTGTTCTTGCCATGGCTGTAATCACGCAGGGTCTGCAGGACGGCAGTCTTGCCGTTGATCTGCCTGACCTGTCCGTAGAACGACGCCTCGCCATTGTTCGGTTCCAGGAAGACGAACTGGTTGACCAGCAGCGAAGGCACGACCGGGCCGGTGACACGATAGAAGGTATAGCCGGTGCCATGCTTGTTCTCTTGCCATGATTCCATTCCCTTGGCATGCTTGTTCCAGAAATCGTCCGGCAACTGCACCACGCCCGAATAGAGAAGATCGGTATCTTCCAGAACGTGATCGTTCAGATACTCTTCCGCCGGCAGGCCCATCGCGCGCGCCTTGATGCGCATGTTGATGTCTTTCGACACCAGCACCACCGGACGTCCGGGATGCTGCGCCTCAAGCGCGCGCACCACGCCCAGAATCTGATTGTCCGCCTTGCCCTGGGGCAGGCCTTCCGGCAGTTCGACATTCTGCAATGTGGTCTGGAAGAACAGGCGGCCCTTGGCATCCTTGTTGCCCAGCTTGGACAGGGGGATGCCCAGTTCTATCTCGTGTTCCGCGACTCCCGCAACCAGAGCATCCAGCGAACGGGAGACCTGGCGCGCATTGCGCGCGACCTCCGACATGCCTTTCTTGTGATTGTCCAGTTCCTCCAGCGTCATCATCGGCAGGTAGACATCGTGTTCCTCGAAGCGGAACAGCGAAGTCGGATCATGCATCAGCACGTTGGTATCGAGGACGAAGAGCTTGGTCACGCCCTGCTTGTCCGCCGTCTTGCCGGCGCCGGACTTGATCAGCGCCTCTACGGCCTTGGGCTTGGTGGCGCGGGTCTTTGCCGCAGGGGCTTTCTCGGTAGTCCGGGCACGTGCCTGAGGAATTTCTTCGATCGGTTGGGGTGTCGATTCAACCAGCGTCATCACAGGTTTTACCGATTTGCCTTTCTCTGCCTTCGGGTATTCCTGCGGGGAGAGCAATGTTCCTGGTTTGGTCGGTAATTTGGGCAGTGGCATCAGGACCTCAGTCTAGAAAATGTTGAATTGACGGCTTGTCGGAGGTTAAACAGCTGCTGCAAGCTTGTACTGCGGGGTGGGAAGAGAAGGGTAAGGAAACCGCGGAGCGAAAAGGCCGTTTGAGGGGGAGGCTGGATGCCTCTTCCACAAACGGCCTTCTGAGAAAAAAAGCTTTTAGATTCAATGTATTTTGTATTCTCTACGGAAGTGCCGTCACAAACTCGAGGACTTCGTCCACGTGCCCGGGCACCTTTACTCCACGCCATTCTTTCACCAACTTCCCGCTGCCGTCAATGATAAATGTCGTACGTTCAACTCCGCGTACCTGTTTACCGTACATGTTTTTCATCTTCATGACATCGAACAAGTTGCAGACCTTTTCGTCCGGGTCGGAGATGAGTTCGAAGGGCAGGTCGAGCTTGGCCTTGAATCCCTCATGCGACCGGATGCTGTCCCTGCTGATGCCAAAGATTTCGGCATTGGCTGCCTGAAACTGCGGATACAGGTCACGGAAATGCAGGCTTTCGGTCGTGCAGCCCGGCGTATTGTCTTTGGGATAGAAATACACGACAACAGTCTTTCCCTGGTGTTCGGACAAGGTAAAGATCTTGTCGCCGGTCATGGGCGCGGAAAAATCGGGTACGTTCGAATTCAAAGCAAATGGGCTTTCAGCCACGTTGGTCTCCTGATCCAGGTAGGTGGTCGCTGGTGGCGACGATTGAGCTTCAGCGTTGCCGCCGGTAGCAGGAACGCAATCCCGGATGTTAGCGAATTTTTATTCGGTTTGAAAAGGTTTGCACACGCTGCAATGGCGGCTACGCTAACGCACGGCGGAATTGCTCGGTCGTTTGAACAGGCCAAGTGTTTCACATCGCTGTTGTTGGGATAACTGCCTATGACTGCTTATGACTGCCCGGGGTGCAGTGCGGAAATGGCGGCGTATTTCCAGATTTCAAGTCCTATTGACAACGATTTTCAAGGCGATTTCCGACGGCTGATGGAGTCGATCCAAAGTCGCCTTGCGCGGGAACGGAAAAGTGAACGTTAGCAACATGCGTTCGAAATATAGCGGAGGCAAACTTGGTGAAATCATGCCGAGAAAAGGAAGGCACAGCAAGGCCGAGGCCTTGCGCGCATTGTCAACCCGATATCGGTGTGATCCTGCTAATCATTTGTACAGCACATTCCAAACTCGCGCCGTTACTTTCTCCTACTCGAAGATGAGCGCCAGTGCTACCTTGCGTCCTTCGCCCATCAGGATATTGTATGTGCGGCAGGCAGCCGCATTATCCATGCACTCGACCCCGATCCGCCTTGAAGTCAGTGCGGCTACCAGCCGGGGATGAATGAAGCGTTGCCGTTTGCCCGTGCCGAGAATGACGACATCGGGATGCACGGCATCGATCTGGGCAAAATCTTCCTGGGTCAGGGCATCGAACGAGGCTGCGGCCCATTTCGCCGGAGGCACTTCGGGCAGAACGATCAGGTTGTAATCGAAACGTACCGCATTGATTTCTACGGCGTCATCGTCGTAGCGTGTGACGGTTTGATAATGCTGGGTAGGAGTGGTGTGAAGTTTCATGGCGCAATAGACAAGCGAAACGGCTTAAATTTCCGGCAATGCGGTGAAAAAACTTCGGGCATTGTAGCCTTTCGCCGCTGTCGGGCGTGCGTATGCATTGATAAAACGGGTTGCTTTGGGCAAAATGGACGTTTTTGGCGGTGCAGCATTGCATCCCAAGTCTTGCATTAACTACAAGGGATTGCTCGAGTGCGACCGATTCAGAAGTCCAGGAAACTGGCAGACGTCTGTTACGACATCCGTGGCCCTGTCTTGGAAAAAGCCAAGCAGATGGAAGAAGAGGGCCACAAGATCATCAAGCTCAATATCGGCAATCTGGCCGTGTTCGGCTTCGACGCGCCGGACGAGATTGTCCATGACATGATCATCAACATGGGCAATGCCGCAGGCTATACCGATTCCAAGGGCATGTTCGCGCCGCGCAAGGCCATCATGCACTACACGCAGGAAAAGAAGATTTCCGGCGTAACGATCGAGGACATCTACATCGGCAATGGTGCATCGGAGCTGATCGTCATGGGCATGAACGCCCTGCTCAACAGCGGCGACGAAGTGCTGGTGCCTGCGCCGGACTATCCTTTGTGGACCGCGGCGGTCAGCCTGTCCGGCGGCAAGCCCGTGCACTATGTCTGCGACGAGCAGTCCGGCTGGCTGCCCGACATCGAGGACATCAAGAAAAAGATCACGCCCAATACCAAGGCGATTGTCGTCATCAATCCCAATAATCCGACCGGTGCCCTGTATCCGGTGGAAGTGCTGCAGCAGATTGTCGATGTCGCCCGCCAGCACCAGCTGATCGTGTTCGCCGATGAAATCTACGACAAGACGCTTTACGACGGCGAAACCCATACATCGATCGCCTCGCTCGCCGACGACGTGCTGTTCATCACCCTTAACGGCCTGTCCAAGAATTACCGTTCCTGCGGCTATCGTGCCGGCTGGATGGTGGTCTCGGGCGAAAAGAAACCGGCCAGGGACTATATCGAGGGCCTGAACATGCTGGCGTCGATGCGCCTGTGCGCCAACGCGCCCGGCCAGTATGCGATCCAGACGGCGCTCGGCGGCTACCAGAGCATCAATGACCTCGTCGGTCCGGGCGGGCGGCTGCTGAAGCAGCGCGACCTTGCGCACAAGCTGCTGACCGAGATTCCTGGCGTTACCTGCGTCAAGCCCAAGTCGGCGCTCTACATGTTCCCGAAGCTCGATCCGAAGATCTATCCGATCGACGACGATCAGAAATTCGCCTATGAATTGCTGGCGGAGGAGAAGGTGCTGATCGTCCAGGGCACCGGCTTCAACTGGATCAGCCCCGATCACTTCCGTGTCGTGTTCCTGCCGAACTCCGACGACCTGACGGAAGCGATCGGCCGCATTTCCCGCTTCCTTGAAGGCTATCGCCGCCGCCACGGTACCGCCTGAAGCGGATATGTTCGCCGGCCAGCGCCTGATAATCCTCGCAGCATGGCCGGCATCGAATGAGGCGGACGCGCTGCGCCGCCTCAAACCTGGTAATCAGGGAGCTGTTGCAAGCCGGCTCCCGGTCCCGCAATTCATCAAATATCAAACGCTATGAAACCCATCAAAGTTGGTCTGTTAGGCATCGGTACCGTTGGTTCCGGCACATTCAATGTCCTCAAGCGCAATCAGGAGGAAATTACCCGCCGTGCCGGCCGCAGCATTCAGATTACGATGGTGGCGGATCTCAATACCGAGCGGGCGAAGGAACTGACCAATGGCGAATGCGAAGTCGTCAATGATGCCAACCTGGTGGTCAACAATCCCGATATCGATATCGTCATCGAACTCATCGGCGGCTACGGCATTGCACGCGATCTCGTCATGAAAGCGATTGCCAACGGCAAGCATGTGGTCACCGCCAACAAGGCGCTGCTGGCCACGCACGGCAATGAAATCTTCAGGGCGGCGCAGGAGAAGGGAGTGATGGTCGCGTTCGAAGCGGCGGTCGCCGGCGGCATCCCCATCATCAAGGCGCTGCGCGAAGGCCTGACGGCCAACCGCATCCAGTGGCTGGCCGGCATCATCAATGGCACGACCAACTTCATCCTGTCCGAGATGCGAGACAAGGGCCTGGACTTCGATGTCGTGCTCAAGGAAGCGCAGCGCCTCGGCTATGCGGAAGCGGATCCGACCTTCGATATCGAAGGCGTCGACGCCGCCCACAAGGCCACCATCATGTCGGCCATCGCTTTCGGCATCCCGGTGCAGTTCGACAAGGCGCACGTAGAAGGCATCACCAAGCTGCAGGCCACCGACATCCGCTATGCCGAGCAGCTCGGCTACCGCATCAAGCTGCTCGGCATCGCCAAGCGCACACCACAAGGTATCGAACTGCGCGTGCATCCGACCCTGATTCCCGCCAAGCGCCTGATCGCCAATGTGGAAGGCGCGATGAACGCAGTACTGGTGCACGGCGATGCGGTCGGTGCAACGCTCTATTACGGCAAGGGCGCGGGCTCGGAACCCACGGCATCTGCGGTGATCGCCGACCTGGTCGACATCACGCGCCTTGCTACTGCGGATCCGGAGCATCGCGTGCCGCACCTGGCCTTCCAGCCGAATGCGATGAACGACACGCCGATTCTGCCCATGTCGGAAGTCACAACCAGCTATTACCTGCGCATGCAGGTCGACGATCAGCCCGGCGTGCTGGCCGATATCACCCGCATTCTCGCCGATTCGACCATCTCCATCGATGCAATGCTGCAGAAGGAGCCGGAAGAGGGCGATACCCGCGCCGATATCATCATGCTGACTCACCAGACGCAGGAAAAGAACGTGGAAGCAGCGATCGCGAAGATCGAAGCCTTGTCCACGGTAGTTGGCCAGGTCACGAAGATTCGCCTTGAGCAGCTAAGCTAATCAGTTCCGCTTCCTGCGCGGCAGTGATGAAAGAAAGCGCCCGTTTTCGGGCGCTTTTTCTTTGTATTGGCCGGCTTTCTTGCGTCCGCGTCATGGACGGACTTTTGCAATTCAGCGGTGTATCACCACGAGCATCGCCTTGGCTTCCTCTTCTCCGCAATTGCGGATGGCATGCGGCCGGTCGGCGGCATAACGGGCGGTTCCCCCCGTCTTGAGCATCCTCGAGGTTCCATCCACTTCCACTTCCACGCTGCCGGTGATCAACGTCAGATGCTCCATGGTGCCGGGATCATGCGGGTTCGACTTGAGCATGCCCTGCGGGGCCAAGGTCAGTTCATACCATTCAAATTTCCCCGCCAGATCCATCGGCCCCAGGATGCGCAGCACATAACCGGAATGGTGGCCGGGAAGAGTAGGCATTTCATGCGGTTCCAGCACGTGCACGGCTTCCGGTGCGTCGGAATCGGTTGACAGCAATTCACCGATGCCGACATTCAAAGCATTCGCCAGGCGCCATGCAACGGCAATGGTCGGGTTGGCTTTTTCACGCTCAATCTGCGACAGCATTGATTTCGAAACGCCGGCGGCACGAGACAAGTCGTCCAGGGTCAAACCTCTTTTCAGCCGCAGTTTTTGCAGCATGGCGCCAACTTCAGGCGGCGTACCGGGAGTACCGACATTTTTCATTGGATGTATTGCAAAGTGTGAAGGAGGTAGATAATATTCAATATATTGAACATGAGTTCTTTATATCGAATATGATTCGGTTTATTGAACATGATCCTAACAGATAGCCGGCAAGCCGAGGCAATGAATTTGCATGCTCGCTATTAACACTGGATGGAGGAGTGATGGCTTCGGATATGCAACGGAAAGCATTCTACGAGCAGCTTGCGAACGGGCTCGACGGCTTGCGCGAACAGGGGCTCTACAAGCCGGAGCGCGTCATTGCTTCAAGGCAGGGCGCCGAAGTGGTCTGCGACGACGGCCGCAAGCTGATCAATCTCTGTGCAAACAACTACCTTGGCCTGTCGGGCGACGAAGCCATGGTACGCGCCGCCGTCGAGGCCACCGAGAAATACGGCTACGGCCTGTCTTCGGTCCGCTTCATCTGCGGCACGCAGACAGTGCACAAGGAACTGGAGCATGCCTTGTCGGATTTTCTCGGCACCGAGGACACGATCCTGTACGCGGCGGCTTTCGATGCCAACGGCGGCGTGTTCGAACCCCTGTTCGATGAGCAGGATGCCATCATTTCCGACGCGCTCAACCACGCCTCCATCATCGACGGCATACGCCTGTGCAAGGCGGCCCGCTACCGTTACCAGCATAACGACATGGCCGACCTCGAAGCCCAACTGCAGGCGGCTGCCGGAAAGCGCCACAAGGTCATCGTCACCGACGGCGTTTTCTCCATGGACGGCACCATCGCCCAGCTCGACAGGATTTGCGACCTTGCCGACCGCTACGGCGCGCTGGTCATGATCGACGAGTGCCATGCTTCGGGCTTCATGGGCAAGACCGGGCGCGGGACGCATGAACATCACGGCGTGATGGGGCGCATCGACATCATCACCGGGACGCTGGGCAAGGCGCTCGGCGGCGCCATGGGCGGCTTTACCTCGGGACGCAGGGAAGTGATCCAGACCTTGCGCCAGAAATCCCGGCCTTATCTGTTTTCGAATTCGCTGGCTCCGGCCATCGCCGGCGCGTCGCTCGAGGTGCTCGGGCGCCTGTCCGCGTCCACCGAACTGCGTGATCGCCTGCATGCCAATACCGCCTATTTCCGCGCCGCCATCAGCGAAAGCGGCTTCACCATCAAGCCGGGCACGCATCCGGTGGTGCCGGTGATGCTGTTCGATGCGCCGCTGGCGCAGAAATTCGCCCAGCGGCTGTATGAGCTTGGCGTGCTCGTCACTGGCTTCTTCTACCCGGTGGTGCCGATGGGGCAGGCAAGGGTGCGGGTCCAGCTGTCGGCGGCGCATACCCGCGAACAGCTCGACAAGGCGCTGGCCGCCTTCCGCCAGGCCGGGCAGGAACTTGGACTGTTGAACAATTAAGGAATCGAGGAGCAGGGCAATGGAAAGAATTCTGGTCATCGGCGCCAACGGGCAAATCGGCAGTGAACTGGTGGAGGCGCTTGTCTCGCAGCATGGGGAAGACAATGTGATTGCGGCCGATATCGGTCCCGCCAGCCTGTTCGGCGCCACACGTTACGAGACGCTGGATGTGCTCGATGCCGCGCGGCTTGCGCAGGCAGTGGAAACCCACCGGATCACCCAGGTGTACCAGCTGGCGGCGCTGCTTTCCGTGACCGGCGAACAGGCGCCGCTCAAGGCCTGGACGCTGAACATGAACGGCCTGCTGAACATCCTTGAACTGGCGCGCGAGCGCACCGCTGCCGGCAAGCCGCTGAAGGTTTTCTGGCCGTCGTCGATCGCCGCCTTCGGTCCGCACACGCCGGCGGTCGACACGCCGCAGCTCGCGGTCATGGATCCGACCACGATCTACGGCATCAGCAAGCAGGCCGGCGAGCGCCTTTGCGAATATTATTTCAGCAAGTTCGGCGTCGATGTGCGCAGCATCCGTTACCCGGGCATCATCAGCCACAAGTCGCCGCCCGGCGGCGGCACCACCGATTACGCGATCGCCATCTTTCATGCCGCCAAGCGCGGGGAGTGCTATTCCTGCTATCTCGGCCCGGAAACCACGCTGCCGATGATCTACATGCCGGATGCCATCCGGGCTACCATCGAATTGATGGATGCGCCCGCGGAACAGATCCGGGTGCGCTCCGCCTACAATGTTGCCGGACTGAGCTTTTCGCCCCGCGAGCTGGCGGAGGAAATCCGCCGCCAGTTGCCGGAATTCGAACTCCGTTATCAGCCCGACCACCGCCAGGCCATTGCCGACACGTGGCCGCACAGCCTGGACGATACCTATGCGCGGGCCGACTGGGGCTGGAAAGCCCGGATCGGCCTGCGCGAACTGGTCACGGACATGCTTTTGCATGTGCCTCCGGCAAGGGAATTGCACCACGCGGCATGAGTGCGCTGCCCGCGGTGCGAAACGCGGGCGACTGGGGAGGGGACGGCAGTTATAATGGCGGACGAACGGCAATTCAGTGCAGCACGTCCCGATTACCAATCTTTCAATAGCTTATGCAATACGTCTCCACTCGCGGCCAATCGCCGGCCCAGTCTTTCTCCCAGATCCTCCTCGGCGGCCTTGCCCCTGACGGCGGCCTCTACCTGCCCGTCGAATATCCCAGGGTCAGCGGCGCCGAACTCGATGCCTGGCGCAAACTGTCCTATGCCGACCTCGCATTCGAAGTGCTGAAAAAGTTCGCGACCGACATTCCGGAAGCCGACCTCAAGGCGCTGGCCCACAAGACCTATACCGCCGACGTCTACCGCAATGTCCGCGAAGGCGAGGACGCCGCGCAGATCACGCCGCTGCGCACGCTGGAAGACAAGGACGGCCGCAAGCTGGTATTGCAGGCGCTGTCCAACGGCCCGACGCTGGCCTTCAAGGACATGGCGATGCAGTTGCTGGGCAACCTGTTCGAATATGCGCTGGCGAAGCAGAATGCCGAGCTCAACATTTTCGGCGCGACATCCGGCGACACCGGCAGCGCGGCAGAATACGCAATGCGCGGCAAGAAGGGCATCCGCGTATTCATGCTGTCGCCGCACAAGAAGATGAGCGCGTTCCAGACCGCGCAGATGTTCAGCCTGCAGGACCCCAACATCTTCAACATTGCCGTCGAAGGCGTGTTCGACGACTGCCAGGACATGGTCAAGGCCGTCTCCAACGACCTCGAATTCAAGGCCCGCCAGAAGATCGGCACGGTCAACTCCATCAACTGGGCGCGCGTCGTGGCGCAGGTGGTCTACTACATCCGCGGCTACCTGAGCGCGACGACCAGCAACGACCAGAAAGTTTCGTTTACCGTCCCTTCCGGCAATTTCGGCAATATCTGCGCCGGACATATTGCGCGCATGATGGGCGTGCCGATCGATACCCTGGTCGCGGCCACCAACGAGAACGACGTGCTCGACGAATTCTTCCGCACCGGCGTCTACCGGGTGCGCAAGGCGTCCGAAACCTATCATACGACCAGCCCAAGCATGGACATCAGCAAGGCGTCCAACTTCGAGCGCTTCATCTTCGACCTGCTGGGCCGCGACGCCGAACGGGTGCGTGCATTGTTCAAGCGGGTCGATTCCCATGGCGGCTTCGATTTGTCGGGCAAGCCGGGCAGCGATGGCGACGAGTTCGCGAAGGCCGGTGCCTACGGTTTCGTTTCCGGCAAATCGGTGCATGCCGATCGCGTGGCGACCATCCGCGACGTGCAGGCGAAGTACGGCGTGACTGTCGATACCCATACCGCCGACGGCATCAAGGTGGCGCGCGAGTATCTGAAGCCGGGCATACCCATGATCGTGCTGGAGACAGCGTTGCCGGCCAAGTTCAATGAGACAATCCGCGAAGCGCTGGGCCGGGATGCCGAGCGTCCGGCCGGTTTCGAAAACATCGAGGCATTGCCCCAGCGTTATGAGGTAATGGGTTCGGATGTGGAGAAGATGAAGGCATTCATCGCCAGGCATACCGGCCTGTGATCCCCGGCCAATGCCTGCCGTGCAACTGCGTAACTGCGTAACGTCAACCTTGACCGCACATGACTGAAAAGAAAGCCATGTTGAGCGCCGCCGAGGCGCTCGATTTCCTGCTCTCCGCCGCGCGGACTATCGCGGAGTCGGAGACCGTTTCCACGCTGGAAGCGAACGGCCGCATACTCGCGACGGCGCAGAGTTCGACGATCAACGTGCCGCCGATGGACAATACCCAGATGGATGGCTACGCGGTGCGTTCCGCCGAGTGCGCAGGCGGGGCGGCAAGCTTTAGCGTGTCGCAGCGCATTCCGGCCGGCGTGGTCGGCGAGGCGCTGCAGGCGGGAACGATCGCGCGCATCTTCACCGGCGCGATGATTCCCGCAGGTGCCGATGCGGTCGTCATGCAGGAGCAATGCGAAGTCGATCCGGCTTCCGGCAGGGTGACCGTCAGGCATGCGCCGCAGCCGGGGGAATGGATACGCCGCACCGGCGAAGATATCCGTGCCGGCAGTGTCATCCTTGAAGCGGGTACCCGCCTGCGCGCGCAGGAGCTGGGCCTCGCCGCTTCGGTCGGACTGGCGACGCTGCCGGTGTTGCGCAAGCCGCGCGTCGCCGTCTTCTTCACCGGCGATGAACTGGCGATGCCGGGCGAGCCGCTGAAACCGGGCGCCATCTACAACTCCAACCGTTTCACCCTGCGCGGCCTGCTGGAAAACCTCGGCTGCGAATTCACCGACTTCGGTATCGTGCCCGATACGCTCGAGGCCACGCGCGATACCCTGCGCCAGGCAGCGGGCGGGCATGACCTGATCATCACGTCCGGCGGCGTGTCGGTCGGCGAGGAAGATCACATCAAGCCGGCGGTCGAGGCGGAAGGGCGCCTGAACATGTGGCAGATCGCCATCAAGCCGGGCAAGCCGCTCGCCTTCGGAGAGGTCAACCGCCCCGGCGGCACCGCCTATTTCCTCGGCCTGCCGGGCAATCCGGTATCGAGCTTCATCACCTTCATGCTGTTCGTCAGGCCGTTCATCTTGCGGCTGCAGGGAGTCGCTTCCGTTACCCCGAAGTCCTATGCGATGCGCGCCGATTTCGCCTGGACCAAGGCCGATCGCAGGAATGAGTTCCTGCGCGCGCGCATCAATGCCACCGGCGGCCTCGACCTGTTCCCGAACCAGAGTTCGGCGGTGCTGACGTCGACCGTCTGGGGCGACGGCATCATCGACAATCCGCCCGGGCAGACGATTGCGCCGGGCGATACCGTGCGTTTCATTCCCTTCAACGAATTGCTCCATTAAACTCAAGCCATGCAGATCCAGCTTCGTTTCTTCGCCAGCGTCAGGGAAGCCGTGGGAACCGGCCAGGAATCGGTATCGCTTCCGGTCGAGGTGCGTACTGTCGGCGATGTGCGCGCCTACCTGCGCAGCCGCGGCGGCGCCTGGGCGGAAGCGCTCGCTGAAGGCAGGGCGTTGCGCATGGCGTGCGACCAGCAGATGACGGATGCCGCCACGCCGATCAGCGAAGGCTGCGAAGTGGCGTTCTTTCCTCCTGTCACAGGCGGCTAGCGCATCATGCCGATCCGAGTCCAGACCGAGGATTTCGACCTCAGCACGGAAATCGCCAAGCTGCGTGCCGGCCAGCCCCAGGTCGGCGCGGTGGCGACTTTCATCGGTACCGTACGAGACATCAACGACGGAGCCGGCGTCAGCGAGATGGAACTGGAGCATTATCCTGGCATGACTGAAAAGGCGCTGGAAGACATCGTCGCCCAGGCCAGGAGCCGCTGGAACATCATCGATGCGCTGGTCATTCACCGTGTCGGCCCGCTCAAGCCGCTGGACCAGATCGTACTGGTGGCGGTGACTTCCAGGCATCGCGGCGAATCATTCGCCGCCTGTGAATTCATCATGGATTTCCTCAAGACCCAGGCGCCGTTCTGGAAAAAGGAACAGACGCCGAATGGCGCACGCTGGGTGGATGCCCGGGTCACCGACGACAAGGCTCTCGCAAAATGGGGCGTTGCTTCCGATAACGCAGGCCCCGCGGCATGAGCTGGCTCGCCGTCGGTTTGGGTGCCGCGATCGGCGCGTGGCTGCGCTGGGGGCTGGCGCTCCGGCTGAACGGCGCGGTGGCCGCCTTGCCCCTGGGAACGCTGGTCGCCAACCTTGGCGGCGGCTACCTGATCGGACTCGCCGTCGGCTTTTTTGCAAACCATCCCGCTCTTTCACCCGAATGGCGCTTGTTCGCGGTCACCGGCTTTCTCGGCGGACTGACCACGTTTTCCACGTTTTCCGCCGAATCGATGGCCTTGCTGCAGCGCGGCGACTATGCCTGGGCATTAGGGCATTCGGCGCTGCATTTGATCGGATCGGTTGCCTGCTGCATCGCCGGTTTCGGCACTTATCGCGCCCTTGCCGGCTAGAGCGTTTTCGCCCTGACCGGTCTAGTCGAGGCCGAGTCAGATTGCCGCTGGAACAAGGCGTGACGACGCGACATAGCCAAGCCATGGCAAGGAGTCACAACGCAGTGCCGGCGGCTATCTGTCCGGGATCGGCAGGCAGGTCAGGGTAAAACCGCTCTAGTTAAGCAGCCGCGAACCTCCGGATGCGTCCATTGCGCCGAGGGTGCCGGGCATTTCCAGTGCAATATCCCATTCCGCCGTCTTCGCCGCTTCCATGAGCAGGGAGCAGAATCCATGCAGCGCCACTGGAATGAACGACAGTTCGAAGCCGTCGTCGCCATCCGGTGCAAGCTTGATCCGGACCGGCTGATCGGCATCCTGGGTGAAATTGACCGAGGTAATCAGGAGGGGGGCTTCGCCCAGCGGAAAGTGGCTGATCTCGTTTTCGTAGCGCGCAGCGAAATTGCCGGTGTCGTGGATGTGCTTGACGGATGCATGATGCTCCATGCCGACGATGTCGGCGCTGGCATGCGCGGCCTGCGGCTTGTCCAGCCTGACCTGCGTTTCCAGCACCTGCCGGATGGCCGGCCACAAGGCCTTGAGCAGGCGGCGAGTGATCCAGGCGCGCAATTCCTGCAGCATGCCGTCTTCTGCCTTGAACGAGGCGCGGAAAAGCAGCCGGTCTTCCTCGGCCTGATAACTGACTTGAAGTTGATGCAGTTCCATGATGCCGGGAGCTCGATGCAAGCGAGCTCAAACATCCTTTCTTGAAATGTGGTTTGTCGTCCCTACTTTGTTGGCAGATTGAATTTTCACGGAGAACACTCCCATGCGTCTCGACAAACTGACAACAAAATTGCAAGAAGCGCTGTCCGACGCCCAAAGCCAGGCGGTCGGCAATGATAACCAATACATTGAGCCAGTGCACATCCTGAACGCCCTGATCAACCAGGACGACGGCGGCGCCCGCTCGCTGCTGCAGCGCGCCGGCGTCAATGTCAACGGCGTGACTTCCGGCCTGAAAACCGCGCTGGAGCGCCTGCCCAAGGTATCCGGCAATGGCGGCGAAGTCCAGATCGGCCGCGAATCGGTGGCATTGCTCAACCTTGCCGACAAGGAAGCGCAGAAACGCGGCGACCAGTTCATCGCCAGCGAAATGCTGCTGCTGGCACTGACGGAAGACAAGTCCGATGCCGGTCGCATTGCGCGCGACAACGGTCTGACCCGCAAGGCGCTGGAAGCCGCCATCACCGCGGTGCGCGGCGGCGGCAATGTCAATTCGGCCGATGCCGAAGGGCAGCGCGAAGCCCTGAAAAAATATACGCTTGACCTGACCGAGCGCGCCCGCGCCGGCAAGCTCGATCCGGTGATCGGCCGCGACGATGAAATCCGTCGCGCGATCCAGGTGCTGCAGCGCCGCTCGAAGAACAATCCGGTGCTGATCGGCGAGCCCGGCGTCGGCAAGACCGCCATCGTCGAAGGACTGGCCCAGCGCATCGTCAACGGCGAAGTGCCCGACAGCCTGAAGTCCAAGCGGGTGTTGTCGCTCGACATGGCTGCCTTGCTCGCCGGCGCGAAATACCGTGGCGAATTCGAAGAGCGCCTGAAGGCCGTGCTCAAGGAAATCGCGCAGGATGAAGGCCAGACCATCGTCTTCATCGACGAACTCCACACCATGGTCGGCGCCGGCAAGGCCGAAGGCGCGATCGATGCGGGCAACATGCTCAAGCCTGCGCTGGCGCGCGGCGAGCTGCATTGCGTCGGCGCCACCACGCTCGACGAATACCGCAAGTACATCGAGAAGGATGCCGCGCTCGAGCGCCGCTTCCAGAAGATCCTGGTCGACGAGCCGAGCGTGGAAGCGACCATCGCTATCCTGCGCGGCCTGCAGGAAAAGTACGAGGTGCACCATGGCGTCGACATCACCGACCCGGCGATCGTCGCCGCGGCGGAGCTGTCGCATCGCTACATCACCGATCGCTTCCTGCCCGACAAGGCAATCGACCTGATCGACGAAGCCGCTTCCAAGATCAAGATCGAGATCGATTCCAAGCCCGAGGTGATGGACAAGCTCGACCGCCGCCTGATCCAGCTGAAGATCGAGCGCGAAGCGGTGCGCAAGGAAAGCGACGAGGCTTCGCAGAAGCGACTCGGCCTGATCGAAGAAGAGATCCTCAAGCTCGAACGCGAGTATGCGGACCTGGAAGAAGTCTGGAAGGCGGAAAAGTCGGCGGTGCACGGCAGCCAGCAGATCAAGGAAGAAATCGAGAAGGTGCGTCTGCAGATGGAAGAAGCCAAGCGCAAGGGCGACTGGCAGAAGATGTCCGAATTGCAGTACGGCCGCCTGCCGCAGCTGGAAGCCCAGCTCAAGCAGGCCGACAACGGCGAAGAGAAGAAACCGGAACGCAAGCTGCTGCGCACCCAGGTCGGCGCCGAGGAAATCGCCGAAGTGGTCTCGCGTGCCACCGGTATTCCGGTCTCCAAGATGATGCAGGGCGAACGCGACAAGCTGCTGCAGATGGAGGAGGAACTGCACAAGCGCGTGGTCGGCCAGCATGAAGCCATCGTCGCGGTATCCGATGCGATCCGCCGTTCGCGCGCCGGCCTGTCCGATCCGAACCGGCCTTACGGCTCCTTCATGTTCCTTGGTCCGACGGGCGTTGGCAAGACCGAGCTGTGCAAGGCGCTGGCTTCCTTCCTGTTCGATACCGAGGAAGCGCTGATCCGCATCGACATGAGCGAGTTCATGGAAAAGCATTCGGTTGCACGCCTGATCGGCGCGCCGCCGGGATATGTCGGCTATGAAGAGGGCGGCTACCTGACCGAAGCGGTGCGCCGCAAGCCGTACAGCGTGATCCTGCTCGACGAGATCGAGAAGGCCCATGCCGACGTCTTCAACGTGCTGCTGCAGGTGCTCGACGACGGCCGCATGACCGATGGCCAGGGCCGTACCGTGGACTTCAAGAATACGGTGATCGTGATGACCTCGAACCTGGGCTCGCACAAGATCCAGTCGATGGAAGACAGCGATCCGGCGCTGGTGAAGCTGGCGGTGATGGCCGAAGTGAAAACCCATTTCCGGCCCGAGTTCGTCAACCGCATCGACGAGCTGGTGGTGTTCCATGCGCTCGACGAGAAGAACATCGGTTCGATCGCGCGCATCCAGCTGCAAGTGCTGGAGAAGCGTCTGGCGAAGCTGGATATCGGCTTGCAGGTGGCGGAGGCCGCCTTGCAAAAGATTGCCGAGGCCGGTTTCGATCCGGTGTATGGCGCGCGTCCACTGAAGCGGGCTATCCAGCAGGAACTCGAGAACCCGTTGTCCAAGCTCATCCTCGAAGGCAGATTCGGTCCGAAGGACGTGATCTCGGTTGGCGTCAAGGGCAGCGAACTGGCTTTCGAGAAAGCCGGCGTCGTCTGATCCACGGTTCAGCGCCTGAACAATAACCCGGGTGCCGGCGACGGCTTCCGGGTTTTTTATTGCTGCTGGAGTCGTGGTTTCGCTCAGGAATCCTTGCGGGCAAAGAATACGCTTGGTGGTTGTCCGAAGGTCTTCCTGAACATCGCCGTGAATGCCGACTGGCTGGCATAGCCGAGCTCCGCCGCGACCTGGGACAGCGGCATGCCGCGCGCAATCAGCGGCGCCGCATGAGCCAGGCGCACCTGCTGGCGCCATTCCCGGAAGCTGGTATCCAGTTCCCGTTCGAACAGTCGCGCAAGCGTGCGTGCCGAAGCGCCGACCTGTTCCGCCCATTCCTCCAGCGTCAGCGGAGAAGCGGGGTCGGCAATCACGTTTTCGCAGAGCGCCTTGAGCCGCTTGTCCGACGGCAGGGCGACACGGATCGGCAAGGTTGCGAGTCCCGAAAGCTCATCGAGCAGCAAGGCCGACAGCAGTTGCTCGCGCACGCTGGCTTCTTCCGCCTGGCCCAGCGCGACGACCAGTTCGCGCAGCAGCGGCGACACTTCAAGCACTTCGCACTGCGTGCCGCGGAACGGCGCGGAGTCCGCATGTACGTAAAGCGCACGCAGGCGGGTCTTTTCGAGAGTGGTGACCTCGTGGCGCAGCAGGGGCGGAATCCAGATGGCGCGCTGCGGCGGGACGATCCAGGTATTGTTCTCGGCAGTCACCCGAAGCACTCCTTCGATCGCGTAGGTCACCTGGCCCCAGACATGGCAATGCACCGCGAGGATTTCCGCGACATCGAGGTCGCGTGCCATCATGCGCACCGGGCGCTCCGGACTTGGCGCCCTGCCGGGAAGATCGACGCGCGTATGGGTGATGGGCTGGACGGGCATTGTCTTCTCCGGGAGGGCGCGAAACGCGGTTGGCAGGAAATCGATAAAACTTGTCTGGCTATCTTAAAGCAGACGCGGCGCTTTTGCCTACACTTGGGTCTATTCCCATTCCCCATGAAGAGAAACCCATGCCGCAAGCAAGCACACATCCGGATTTGCGCCAAGATGCGCAGGTCATTGGCCTCGAAGGCCTTGCCCACGGAGTCTCGCATTTCTTTCATCTGATCCTTGCGCCGCTGTTTCCATGGATTAAGGATGCATTCGGACTGTCGTACGCTGAGCTCGGCTTGCTGATGACCGCTTTCTTCGTGGTTTCCGGCGCCGGCCAGGCGGCATCGGGTTTCGTGGTCGATCGCGTCGGAGCCCGCTCGGTGCTGTTCTTCGGCGTGGCCTGCCTCGGCGTTTCGGCGCTGGTGCTGGCCAGTTCACCGAATTACGCCGTGCTGATGCTCGGTTCGATGCTCGCCGGGCTTGGCAACAGCGTCTTCCATCCCGCCTGCTTCACCTTGTTGAATCAGCGTGTTTCTCCGGCCCGGCTTGGACACGCCTTTTCCGTCCATGGCGTAACGGGAAATCTCGGCTGGGCGGCGGCGCCGGTTATTCTCGTGCCGCTGGCCGGCCTGTTCGGCTGGCGCATGGCGCTACTTGCTGCCGCGGGCATTGCCTTTGCGGTTCTCGCGCTGCTGTTCATCTTCCGGGAAACGCTTGCAACTGAACAGGACACGCAGAACATGCTGAACAAACAGGATGCGCGCAGCTCCGGCAAGCGTGCCGCAAGCGCCGGGGCGTCGGCATCGAATCATTCTCATGCCTTGGCCTTCATGCGCATTCCCGCGATATGGATGTGCTTTGCCTTCTTTCTGATCACTGCCCTGGCGATCGGCGGCGTGCAAAGCTTCTCCGCTTCCAGCCTGCGTGAACTCTATGGCGTATCGCTGGCGATGGCGACCGCTGCCTATACCGCCTACATGCTGGCTTCGGCGGCCGGCATGATATGGGGCGGCTTCCTTGCGACGAAAACCACCCGGCATGAAAGGACGATTGCCATGGGTTTTGCGGCATCAGGGTTGTTCGCGTTCCTGATTGCCAGCGGCATCGTATCGCCGCTGGCTTCAGTGGTGCTGATGGCGGCGGTGGGTTTTGGTTCCGGCATCGCGGGGCCATCGCGCGACTTGCTGATCCGCGCCGCGGCGCCCAAGAACGCCACCGGCCGCGTTTATGGTGTCGTGTATTCCGGCATCGATATCGGCCTGGCGGTGTCGCCCCTGCTGTTTGGCGCCTTGATGGATGGATCGCATCCGGCGTGGGTGTTCATCGGTATCGGCGTGTTCCAGTGCATGGCATTGCTGACGGCGATCGGCGTGGGCACCAATACCGCAAGCAAGACGGTCAAGGCCGGCGCCGTTGCCTGATTGATCTTGACGCCGTCGCAAGGTCTGATCAGGAGCAAGGCTTTCCAGGCATGCCGCATGCGGTCGTCGCATACAATCCTGCATTGAATCGTTCAAGACAGGAGAGACTATGACATTTGCGACATGTGATATCTGCGATGCCAACGAAGACAAGATTGCTGCCGGCACATTGGCCGTGCTGCCGCCGATCTTTCAGAAGTACGGTGCGCAGCTGGTATTTTCCGGACCGGCGACAACTTTGAAAGTGTTCGAGGACAACGTGCTGGTCCGTGCAGCGCTGGAGACGCCGGGCAACGGCCATGTGCTGGTGGTTGACGGAGGCGGCAGCCTGCGCTGCGCACTGGTGGGCGGCAATCTCGGCGTGCTGGCCGAAAAGAACGGGTGGGCGGGCATCATCGTCAATGGCTGCATCCGCGATTCGGAAGAAATCAATACCTGCAATATCGGGGTCAGGGCCCTTGGGACACATCCCCAGCGCAGCGTGCGCAAGGGTGCAGGCGATCGCGATCTGCGTGTGAGCATCGGCGGTGTCGCCATCCACCCTGGTGACTGGATCTATGCCGACGCCGACGGGGTCCTGGTATCGGCCGTGAAGATCGACTAGTGCGTTTTCGCCCTGACCGGCTGGTCGAGGCCGAGGCAGATTGTCGCTGGAACAATGCATGGCCAGGCCATGGCAAGGAGTCGCAACGCAGTGCCACGGGCAATCTGTCCGGGATCGGCAGGCAGGTCAGGGTAAAACCGCTCTAAGATGCCCGCTTTCCGGCAGGCGCGGAGCGAACCCGCCTGCCATTTATCCTTCCTTGCTTATTCTTCAGTATCAATAGCGTTCCCGCTACATGCGAGGGGTACGCTTTTTCTCTTTTTCTCTTGTTGTCGCTGGTCATGCCAGCGAATGGGGCCGTCCTGCCCGCCGGACATCCATTGATAACAAATGTCATGGTTGAAGCCGACCAAAGTGTCCTTTTCATCGCCTTTTTTCATATACCAAAAATCGTATTCCGCATTATGAAATACTGTCTGTGCGAAGCACCATCCCAGGTTTCATTTTAAGAAAAATGATTGCGCATCGCGAAATACGAAATTTAAGTAATTGAAAATAAAGGATAAAAAATTACTTATATGTCTTATATAAGACCTTGTTGCCTCGCAAAATAAGGCCTATTATTTGTCCATCGAGCTTCACTTTTCTTTTGACCCGCTTCACCACAGGAGAATCACCATGGCATCTCGCGAACAGCAAATTCAGGCACTGGAAAAAGATTGGGCAGAGAACCCGCGCTGGAAAGGCGTCACACGCAACTATACTGCGGAAGATGTCGTGCGTCTGCGCGGTTCCAAGCAGATCGAATACACGCTGGCAAAAGAAGGTGCTGAAAAGCTGTGGGCAAAGGTCAACGGCGGCGCGAAGAAAGGCTACGTGAATGCCTTCGGCGCCATCTCCGCCGGCCAGGCTATGCAGCAGGCCAAGGCAGGCCTGGAAGCCGTCTATCTGTCCGGCTGGCAGGTCGCCGCCGACGGCAATACCTCCGAAACCATGTACCCCGACCAGTCGCTGTATGCCTATGACTCGGTTCCGACCATGGTCCGTCGCATCAACAACACATTCAAGCGCGCCGACGAGATCCAGTGGGCACGCGGCATCAACCCGGGCGATGAAAACTATGTCGACTTCTTCCTGCCCATCGTTGCGGATGCGGAAGCCGGTTTCGGCGGCGTGCTGAACGCTTTCGAACTGATGAAGAACATGATCTCCGCCGGCGCGGCAGGCGTGCACTTCGAAGATCAGCTGGCAGCGGTGAAGAAGTGCGGCCACATGGGTGGCAAGGTGCTGGTGCCGACAACCGAAGCTGTCGAGAAGCTGACCGCAGCGCGTTTCGCGGCTGACGTCATGGGCGTGCCGACCATCGTGCTGGCACGTACCGATGCCGAAGCGGCCAACCTGATCACTTCCGATCACGACGCCAACGACAAGCCTTTCCTGACAGGCGAGCGCACTAGCGAAGGCTTCTATCGCGTCAAGAACGGCCTGGAGCAGGCTATCAGCCGCGGCGTGGCATATGCGCCGGTGGCGGACCTGGTCTGGTGCGAAACCGGTACGCCCGACCTCGGCTTTGCCCGCGAATTCGCGCAGGCTGTCCATGCCAAGTGCCCGGGCAAGCTGCTGTCCTACAACTGCTCGCCGTCCTTCAACTGGAAGAAGAACCTCGACGACAAGACGATCGCCGACTTCCAGGAAAAGCTGTCCGAACTGGGCTACAAATATCAGTTCATCACGCTGGCCGGCATCCACATCAACTGGTTCAACACCTTCCAGTTCGCCCATGCCTATGCACGCGGCGAAGGCATGAAGCACTATGTGAACATGGTGCAGGAGCCGGAATTCGCAGCACGCGACAAGGGTTACACCTTCGTGTCTCACCAGCAGGAAGTGGGCGCGGGCTACTTCGACGAAGTCACTACCGTGATCCAGGGCGGCACATCCTCCGTCAAGGCACTGACCGGATCGACCGAAGAAGAGCAGTTCCATTGATGAATGCGCGGGGCCTTCGACTTGAACGGTCCCGCAGTTTCGGGTAACACCGGATCGACCAATAGCGTTGTTGTTTTTGCTGGCTGTGCATGGTTTCCATGCGCGGCCAGTTTTTTATTGTGGCGATTGTTTTTGCATTCCAACGCAAGAATGCGGTTTATGTCACTTTGCGGAACGTGAGATTGATGCGGCAGTCACCGGCCAGCGGATGCGGACTTGCCTTCACGGGCAGCACGCCGTGATAACGCAATCGAGCAGGACCGCCCCAGACGACCGCATCGCCATGCATCAGCGGTATGCGCATGGCGCGGTCAGCCCGCTGCAATCCGCCGAACAGGAAAACGGCAGGCATGCCGAGCGATAACGAAACGATGGGATGATCGAAGCTGCGCTCATCCTTGTCCTGATGCAGCGACAGCCTGGCGCCGGCTTCGTAGCGATTGATCAGGCAGGCATCCGGTTCGAATCCGTCGAATCCCGCCTGCGCGGCGGCACGGCGCGCGAGTTCAAGAAACAGGTGCGGCATGCGCGGCCAGGCCAGGCCGGTCAAGGGGTCGACGCTGTCATAGCGGTATCCGCTGCGGTCGCTGATCCAGCCGTAAGCACCGCATCCGGTCATCGCAACCGACATGCGCAAGCCGCCGGGCGTCTCCATGCGCCGAAAGGCGGCGTGTTGCGCGATGGCGTCCACTGCCGCGAGCAGATCCTTGCCATCCTGAAGCGCAAAGCGGCGCAGCACCATCGCCCCGTCACACAGCAACTCGGACGTGACGGGAGCGGTATCAAAGTCGTCGAACAATTCGAGGTTCATCTTGGCGGAGCAGCCTTGTCATTGGACAGGAAACATCAATGGCGGTGACCGGCATGCGAATGCGGTGCCGAATGTTCATGGGATGCCGAGTCGGCATGCTTGGGCTTATTGTCATGGCGGAACCCGAGTTCCGCAAGGGCGCTGCGACCGACGGTGAATGCCGCGCTCAGGGCCAGCAGGCTCATCAGTATCGCCACCGACCAGTCCGGCCAGCCGCTGCCCGTGCCGAAGACGCCGGCGGCTGCCAGCATCACCGCCGCATTGCCGATGGCATCGTTGCGCGTGCATAGCCAGACGGACCGCATGTTGGCGTCGCCGCTTCGATATGCGTAGAGCAGGGCGGCGACCCCCAGGTTCGCCAGCAGGGCGAGGAAGCCGATCGCGCCCATTGTCGCCGGTTCGGGCGGCGTCCCTTCGGCGATGCTCCATGCGGTTCGCGCCAGGACGAAGCAGCCGAACGCTCCCATGGACAAACCCTTCAGCAACGCAGCACGGCTGCGCCAGGCCAGTGCCATGGACAGCACCAGCAGCGATACGCCGTAATTGGCGGCATCGCCGAAGAAATCGAGCGCGTCCGCCAGCAACGAAGTCGAGCCGGTCCGCATGCCGCCCAGGAATTCGACGCCGAACATGGCGGCATTGACCAGCAACGCGATCCAGAGCACACGGCGGTAGCGCGGATCGCGTCCGGGCGGTGGAGCAGGATTATGGGCGCAGCAATGAGCAGACATGGTAAACCTCCAATAATACGATCCGGTACGGTTTGCCTATTACAGACCCTGTAGCTACTATAGAGTCAAGCGAGAACTGGAGAGGCTCATGAAAATCGGTGAACTGGCGAAACGGACCGGCTCGGAAGTCGAGACCATTCGTTATTACGAAAAGGAGGGCCTGCTGCCCATGCCGCCGCGCAGCGAGGGCAACTATCGGCAGTATGGCGACGGCGATGCCGAGCGCCTGTTGTTCATCCGGCATTGCCGTTCCCTCGGCATGTCGCTGGACGATATCCGCAAGCTTCAGCATTTTCAGGGCCGCCCCGACCTGGCCTGCGATGAAATCGATGCGCTGCTGGACCGGCATGTGCAGGAAACCGAGCTGCAGATACAGTCCCTGCAGAGACTGCAGAAGCAATTGCAAGCCCTGCGCAATACCTGCCGCACCCACATGAGCGCCCGGCAATGCGGCATTCTGCAGAATCTCGAGAACGCGGCTGCGGGAAGCGACTGCATCTGCCACCATGCGCACGGCGAGGCGGGCTGAACCTTGTGCCATCGTTCGCGCATGCGGGCGCGGTGACATGAGTGCCTGCTGCTAAAATGTGCACCCTTCAAATCTGACTTCCGGGAAACACCATGCTGAGCTATCGCCACGCCTTTCATGCGGGCAACCATGCCGATGTGCTCAAGCACATCGTTCTCATCCAACTGCTGCGTTATTTCGGCCAGAAGGATACCGCTTACATGTACATCGACACGCATGCCGGCGCAGGCGCCTATGCGCTCGATACGGGATACGCAGCCAAGAGCACCGAATATGAAACCGGCATCAGCCGTCTTTGGGAGCGCAATGACACGCCCGAGCCGGTGGCCGACTATGTCAAGCTGGTCAGGGACATGAACCCGAGCGGCAAGATGCGCTATTACCCGGGGTCGCCGTATTGCGCGGACAAGGTCGCCCGCGAGCAGGACCGCATTCGCCTGTTTGAACTCCATCCGAGCGACTACAAGATTCTTGGCGAAAATTTCCGCAAGGTCGCCGCCCATGCCGCAGAACAGGGACAGCGCAGCAATGTGCGCGGCAAGCGTGTCATGATCCAGCAGGCCGACGGCTTCAGCGGCCTGAAGGCCTTGCTGCCGCCGCCTTCGAGGCGCGGGTTGGTACTGATCGATCCACCCTATGAAGTAAAGGACGATTACCGCCGCGTCAAGGATACCCTGACCGATGCGCTCGCCCGCTTTGCCACCGGTACCTACGCGGTCTGGTATCCGGTGCTGCAGCGCATGGAGGCGCGCCAGTTTCCGGACAAGCTCAAGCGGCTGCCTTGCCAGAACTGGCTGAATGTAACCCTGTCCATCAGCGCGCCTCTGCCGGACGGCATCGGCCTGTACAGCAGCGGCATGTTCATCCTGAACCCGCCCTGGACGCTGGAGCCGATGCTGCGGGACATCATGCCCTACCTCGTCAAGACACTGGGGACCGATGCGGGCGCGGGTTTTGTCGTGGAGAGCGGCACGCCGACAACATCGGCGGGAAGCGGAAGACGCCCGAGAGCCGAGCGGGAGTAATGCCGATCGTGGAGGATGGGTGCAGGTACGGGCAGGCCTGATGTTTGCATGCGGTTGATGAAAAGTTCGGGGCCGCTGTGAAGGCCGGGCTCGCCGCGCGTGGACCAACAATATCAGCAACCAAAGATTGCACTCATGGCAAAACTTACCGGGTACGTTTCTGCGATAAACAATGCTTCTATCCAGAGTTTCCGCAATTTCTTTCTAGGACGCCAACCGATTCTCGACCGCAACAAGAAGCTGTATGCGTATGAATTGCTGTTTCGCGATGCCGACACCGACATGGCTAATGTGGTCGACAACGTATCGGCGACCGCATCGGTGATCCTGCATGCCTCCGAGCTCGGGTTGAACAACGTCATCGGCAATTTCCCCGGCTTTATCAATGTGGACGGCACGGCGCTCATGAGCGACTTTCTCCACTTTCTACCGCCGGAGAAGGTGGTGCTGGAAATCCTGGAGACGGTGGAAGCCAGTGACGAAGTGGTCGAGCGCGTCGCCTATCTTGCCGGCAAGGGTTATCGCTTTGCGCTGGATGATGTGGCAAGCATGAACGGCAATGTGAACCGTTTTCTGCCGCATGCCGAAATCATCAAGCTCGATCTGCCGCAACTGTCGGGCGAGGAACTCCGGGAACGCGTACGCGTATTCAAGGCAGCTGGCAAGAAACTGCTCGCCGAGAAGGTGGAAACCGTCGAGCAATTCGAACGATGCATGGCCCTCGGAACTGATTATTTTCAGGGTCATTATTTTGCGCGGCCCACTGTCCTGACAGGAAAGAAATTGTCTACCTCGCAGTTGGCGGTCATGGAATTGATGAGCCGGTTTGCAGAGCATGCCGACATGACCGATATTGAGGGGAGGCTCAGGCAGGATGCATCGCTGGGCGAAAGCTTGCTGCGGCTGGTCAACGTTCTGCCCCTTGGAAAGGAGGGGCATCGCATCGAATCGGTGAAAGACGCAATGTCGGCGGTAGGCCGCGATCAGTTGCGCCGCTGGCTGCAGATCCTGTTGTGTGCGGAGCCCAGCCAGGTACCGGGCCATACCTCGCCGCTGCTGATGATGGCGACAACCAGGGGGCGCCTGCTGGAGCTGATCGCCGAACGTATCCGGCCGCAGGACGATGCGGCGGCCTGCACGGCTTACACTGTGGGTATCATGTCCCTGATGGATGCCCTGTTCGGCATGCCGATGGAAGACATCCTCGATCAGCTTCCGGTAGCCTGTACGGTGCGGGATGCCTTGCTCGAGCGCAGCGGCTTGTATGGCGACATGCTCAAGCTGGCGGAGTGTCTCGAGCGCGTCAGGGATAGCGGGCCGGTTCCGGCGCAGTTGCTGCGCAAGCTCGGCTTGAGCGCGGAAGAGCTGTATCGGCTTGAGCTGCGGGCGTTCGAATGGAGCGATGAGTTTGCATCATCCGAGGATTGGTCGTGCTATTCCGGCCACCGGTGACAAGTGTTGTGCTTACGAAGTGACTTACTGGAGATTATGAACAAGGCATTCGTGAAGGAATCCGAAGGCGACGATGACGACCTTGAGGCGTCGTTGCCTGCCATTCCGGCAGGATCGAAAAATTACATGACGCCCGATGGCCATCGCCGCATGAAGGAGGAGTTGCTGCGCCTGATCGATGTGGATCGCCCCGAAGTCGTGCGCGTAGTGTCGTGGGCGGCGTCCAACGGCGACCGGTCGGAAAACGGTGACTACATCTACGGCAAGCGCCGCTTGCGCGAAATCGACCGGCGCATCCGCTTTCTCACCAAGCGCCTCGATCTTGCCGAAGTCGTCGATCCCAGCGTGCACCACGGCAGCGACCAGGTTTTCTTCGGCGCGACCGTGACCTATGAGAATCAGGCCGGCGACGAGCACACCGTGACCATCGTCGGCATCGACGAACTGGATCCGCTCAACGGCAAGATCAGCTGGATTTCACCCGTCGCCCGTGCGCTCACCAAGGCGCGCGAGGGTGATTCGGTCACGCTCATGACGCCCGCAGGCGTTGACGAACTGACCATCCTGTCGGTAACCTATCCCGCACCCTGAGCCTTCCTTTCAGCTTGGCGGCCACAAGCCGGCAAGCGTCTCTCAAGGCGTCGAGTTCCGGCGCCTGCCGCCCAATTCCCTATCCCGATGTTCCGGTATGGAAATTGCTGCGTGATCTGCTTTGAATAATGAATAAAAACTCCCGACGCGAATGCCTATCCTGTTTTCCAGCCTGAATCATGCAATGCGGGTTCCGCTTGCCGCCGAAATCCACTCGAGACCCTTCCTGCGCCTCGATGCGCCCGAAAGCCTGACGCATCTGGCAGTCTACCCCCGCGACCCTGTCGATCCGGAACTGTCCATCGGCGGCTCGCAGCATGCGACGCTTGCGGCCTTGTGCAGGCATTTCGGCGTCAGCGCGCCGGCGCCGGAAGCCAAATACTTCTATCATGATTTCGGCCGCTTCCGTCTCAAATGGGAGTGCCATACCGAGTTCGCCACCTTTACCTTCGCCGAGCGGCATGCCGAAGCGCGTCCGCTGGCGCAGGCTTTCGAGCATGTTCCGGTCAAGCATATTCCCCAGGAATGGCTGGCCAGCCTGCAGGGCACCATCATGGTGGCCGCGCATGTGGTGCTCGACAATACCCGGGGACCCTCCGATACCTTTGCGTCCGGACTGCACCACGTCTTCGAAGGCAGCATGCTGGTCGGCAGCCGGGTCTTGCAGGGCGGGGAAGTGTGGACCGATTTCCTGATCCAGTCCGATGGTTTCAGCCGCTTCGTGGTGCGCGACGTCGGCCTGCATGAGCAACAGGCGGGACGATTGGTGCAACGGCTGCTCGAAATTGAAACATATCGCATGATGGCATTGCTGGGCTTGCCCCATGCCCAGCAGGCGACTCCCATGCTCAATGCGATCGAAGGCGAACTGGCGACGCTGGCCTCGGCAATGGTCGAGACCGACCGCTCGAACGGGAATCAGCTCTCGACTGCCGATGACGAGCAAGGCTTGCTGACAACCATCACCGGGCTTGCCGCCCGGATCGAGCAGCTCTCGCTGCACAACAGCTACCGGTTCTCCGCTTCACAGGCCTATTTCAGCCTGGTTCATGCGCGTATCGAGGAATTGCGCGAAAGCCGCATAGAGGGCAGCCCGACGATAGGCGAATTCATGGACAGACGCCTGACTCCCGCCATGCACACCTGCCAGGCCATTGCGCGCCGCCAGGAAGCCCTTGCCGAGAGGATCGCGCATACCAATGATTTGCTCCGCACCCGTGTCGGCATTGTGCAGGAGCGGCAGAACCGGCAGATACTGCAGTCGATGAATGCCCGCGCCGCGCAGCAGCTTCGACTGCAGCAAGCGGTGGAGGGGCTGTCGGTCGCAGCCATTTCCTATTACGTGGTTGGCCTGTTCAGTTATGCAGGCAAGGCGGTGAAGGTGGCGGGCATGCCGATCAATCCTGAACTGGCTACCGGCATACTGGTGCCGCTGGTCGCCGCAGGCGTCTGGCTGGGGCTGCGCCGCATGCACAAGACCCTTCATACTGGCTGAGCCGCATCCGGCACGACCTGACCTTAACACCGGCAAACGGCAAACGGCAAACGGCAAGCGTCGATCGCCGGTGCCGGCGATGCGGCTCAGCTGCGTTCGCGGACGATGCGCGCGACGCCGGGAATGCGGCGTACATTACGCATCAGGCGTGCCAGATGGATACGGTCTTCGACCTGGATGGTGAAACGCAGCTGCTTCATCAGATGGTCGCGGTCGTCGTCCATGCCGACATAGGTGATATTCGCATCCGATTCGCCGATCTCGGCGGCAACCCTGGCGAGCACGCCTTTCTCATTGTCGACCAGTACCTTGATGCGGCAATCGAAACGGCGGCTGAGTTCGTTGCCCCATACCAGTTCAATCCAGCGGTCGGGTTCCTTGGACTGATGGCGCTTGGCGACGTCGCAGTCGGTGCTGTGCACGGTAATGCCCTGATCCCGCTTGAGCTGGCCGCTGATGCCGTCGCCGGGGATAGGCAGGCAGCATTGCGCCAGTTGAACCGCCGTACCTTCGTTGCCGTAAATCGTGACGGGATCGAGCTTTCCGGCCCTGCTGTCGCTGGCCAGCGGCGGCAGCGGCGAACCGGCGTCGGTTTCGAGCAGGCCACGCATGTGGCGCGCCACGAGTGTTGCCATCCTCTTGCCGACGCCGATGTCGGCATACAGCTCATCGAGCGATTTTGCGCTCGATTCGTTAAGAAGCTTGTCGACCAGCGCTTCGGGCAGCAGCGGATCGATATCGATCGCGCTCAGGGCCTGCGCCAGCAGGCGCTTGCCGAGCTCGGTCGATTCGGCCAGGTTGATGGTCCTGAGGTGATGCCGGATTGCCGAGCGCGCCTTGCCGGTCCGGACGAAAGTCAGCCAGTTGGGACTCGGGCGGGAAGTCGGCGCAGTGACGATTTCGACGATATCGCCGTTGCGCAGCTCCGCCCGCAATGCCGCATGCTCGTGATTGACGCGGGCCGCGATGGCCTGGTCGCCGATGTCGGTATGGATGGTGTAGGCGAAGTCGAGAACGGTGGCGCCGCGGGGCAGGGCGATGATCTTGGATTTCGGAGTGAAGACATAGACCGAATCAGGGAACAGGTCGACCTTCACATGCTCGAGGAATTCGGCCGAATCGCCCGTCTGCTTCTGAATATCGAGCAGCGACTGCAGCCATGCGTGCGTGCGCTGCTGCAGATCCGTCAGGCTGGCCTCGTCATCCTTGTACAGCCAGTGAGCGGCAACGCCGGCTTCGGCGACGCGATGCATTTCCGTCGTGCGGATCTGGAATTCGACAGGCGTGCCATACGGGCCGATCAGCGTAGTGTGCAGTGATTGATAGCCATTGAGCTTGGGTATCGCGATGTAATCCTTGAACTTGCCCGGCATCGGCTTGTACAGCGCATGCAGGGTGCCAAGCGCTACATAGCAGTTTGCGAAGCTGTCGACCACGATGCGGAAGCCGTAGACGTCGAGCACCTGGGAGAATGACAGGTGCTTGTTGCGCATCTTGCGGTAGATGCCGTACAGGGTTTTTTCGCGTCCGTAGACCTGCGCCTGGATGCCGGTCGCAGCGAGCGTGTTCTTGACCGAGTCGAGAATCTTGGTGACGACTTCCCGCCGGTTGCCGCGCGCCGCCTTGACTGCCTTGGCCAGCGTCCGGTAACGGACCGGGTAAAGATGGGAAAACGCCAGATCCTGGAGTTCTCGGTAAATGTTGTTGAGGCCGAGGCGGTGCGCGATGGGCACATACACTTCCATCGTTTCGCGGGCGATCCGGCGCTTCTTCTCGGGCACCATGACGCCGAGGGTGCGCATGTTGTGCAAGCGGTCGGCCAGCTTGACGAGGATGACGCGTACATCGCGCGCCATGGCCAGCAGCATCTTGCGGAAGTTCTCCGCCTGGGCTTCGATCTGGCTCTGGAATTCGATCTTGTCGAGCTTGGACAGGCCGTCGACGAGTGCGGCAACCGGCGCGCCGAAGCGCTCGATCAGTTCATCCTTCCTGACCCCCTGATCTTCCATGACATCGTGCAGCAGGGCGGCCATGATGGCTTGCGCGTCCAGCTTCCAGTCGGCGCAGATTTCCGCGACGGCGATCGGATGGGAGATATAGGGCTCGCCGGACTTGCGGATCTGGCCGAGATGCATTTCATCCGAGAAGCGATAGGCTTCCTTGACTTTCTTCAGTTCGGACGCGGTCAGGTATTCCGCCACCTTGTTGATCAGGTGGCTTACCGAAGCGACCCCGGCCGTCGGCGCGGTGCCGGATTCGGGCTTGGATACGGGGTCGTTATGCCTTGCGGGCGAACGCTCTGCGTTGGCCCGGCTTTGGGGTGCGACTGATAAGCTTGAATCTGCAGGGGTCAGGTTCATAGATGAAGGATATCAGTCACATGCAATCGTTGCATCCCCAAATATCGCTGCGTCGCGAAATTTGATTTCCGCGTCTGTCCTGCCGCAATACCCCGGGAGGCGGTGAGGATGAATCTCAGCTCGGGACTTTCTTCAGCAGTTCAATGCCAACCTTGCCGGTGGCGATTTCACGCAGGGCGACGACGGTAGGCTTGTCCTTGGCTTCCACCTTTGGAGTGTGGCCTTGCAGCAATTGCCGGGCGCGGTAGGTTGCGGCGAGGGTCAGCTGAAAGCGGTTGGGGATCTGCTTCAGGCAGTCTTCAATAGTAATACGGGCCATGCTTGCTCCTAAAAACGCAATATCAGATTGGATTGGCGTGAATGCCCAGCTGGGCGAACAGGGAAGTGTTGCGTGCGGCTTGTTGCGAGAACCGGCAACGTGCGGCTTTGACGATGGAGGTCAACTCCGTCAAAGCTGTTGCAAACTCTTGATTAATAATAACATATTCAAACTCGGGGGCATGCGCGATTTCGCCGCCCGCAGCCAGGATGCGCCGCGTGATGACATGGGAATCGTCCTGGCCGCGTTTCTTGAGTCTTTCCTCCAGCGCCGCGATCGACGGCGGCAGCACGAAAATGCCAACGGCGTGAGGAAACTGCTTCTTGACCTGCTGCGCACCCTGCCAGTCGATTTCGAGAAGGACATCGGTGCCGGCCTTGATCTGGTCTTCAATGAGCAGCCGCGATGTTCCGTAGTAATTACCGTGGACTTCGGCTGATTCGAGAAATTCCCCGAGCTCGCGTCTTTTCAGAAAATCTTCCACCGAAGTGAAATAGTATTCGCGGCCGTGCTGCTCCGCAGGGCGGGGCTGGCGGGTGGTGAAGGAGATGGACAGCTTGATGGCGGGTTCCTGGTCCAGCAGCGCGTTGACCAATGTGGATTTGCCGGCGCCGGACGGGGCAACCACCATGAAGATGCTGCCGGAAGAGATGGAGTGTTCACTCATTGTTTGCTCGGTGAAATGTTGCTGGGGCTTGCCAGGAGGCTTGCTGAAATAACAGAGGCGGGCGGATGCTGCCGCGCAGGCATCGCTGCCCGATGGACAATCAACAATCGCGGCTGGCTTGGCTTTTATTCAAGATTCTGGACTTGTTCGCGCATTTGCTCAATAAGAAGCTTCATTGCCATCGAGGCATCCGACAATTCCTTGAGCGCGGCCTTCGAACCTACCGTGTTCGCTTCACGGTTCAGTTCCTGCATCATGAAATCGAGACGCTTGCCGACCTGGCCGCCTTTCTGGAGGATATGCCGTGTTTCCGACAGGTGCGTGGAGAGCCGGGATAGTTCTTCGGCCACATCGATACGGATTCCATAGACCGTGACTTCCTGGCGGATGCGTTCAAGAGCCTCTTCCCGCGATACTGAAGCAGAAGCACCGGCATTGTCCTGAGACGCTATGCCGAGCGCTTCCTTCATGCGCTCCGTTGCCTTGTTCTGGAACTGGGCGATCGCCTGCGGAATCAGCGGCGTGATCCTTGCCACGATGGTTTCCATGTCATCGACGCGGGAAATCAGCATGGCCTGCAGCGCCGCGCCTTCGCGCCGCCTGCTGTCGAGGAATCCCTCGATGGCTTCGCCCACGGCGGCCTGGACATCGGATTGCAGCATTTCCTGGGACATACCGGGTTCTTCAATCATGCCTGGCCAGCGCAGCAGTTCATTGACCGACAAGCGCTGCGCATCGGGGAAGTGGGACAGCACTTCCTGTTGCATTTCCGCCAAGGTTGCAAGCATGGCGCTGCTGACCTGTTGGGTATTGTCGCTGCCATTCTTGCGCCCGAAGCTGACCCTGCATTCCACCTTGCCGCGGGTGACGCGCGCCATGATGGCCTCGCGCAGCGCCGGTTCGACTGCGCGCAGGTCGTCATTGATCCGGAATTGCAGGTCAAGGAAACGTGAATTCACGCTCTTGAGTTCGACGGTCAGCGTTCCTGCGCTGGTTTCACGTGTGGCGACCGCGTAGCCGGTCATGCTCGAAATAGTCAAGGTTCGGGCCCTTATGCTTTACAAAAGACTGATTAATCAAGACAATCCGGAGAACACTGCACTGGGACAACATGGCTTCGCAAAACAACGCTCCGTTGCCGGATGGACTTGAAATTGCTGGATACCGCATTGTAAAGAAGATTGCGTCCGGCGGGTTCAGTATCGTCTATCTGGCATATGACGAGGATGGCAACGCGGTTGCGATCAAAGAGTATCTGCCCAGTTCGCTGGCGCTGCGCCAGCCGGGCGAACTGGTGCCGGCCATCTCGGCGGAGAATCTGCCGGTATTCCGCATCGGTCTCAAGTGCTTCTTCGAGGAGGGCCGGGCGCTGGCGCGCATCTCCCATCCCAACGTGGTCAGCGTGGTCAACTTCTTTCGCGCCAATGACACTGTCTACATGGTGATGGCCTACGAGTCCGGCCGCTCGCTGCAGGACCACATCCTGCGGCGCCGCGACAAGGGCGAGCGTCCCCTGGTGTCGGAACGGTTTATCCGCAAAATGTTCAACCAGGTGATGAACGGCCTGCGCGAGGTGCATGCCAACAAGCTGCTGCATCTCGACCTCAAGCCGGCCAACATCTATCTGCGCATGGACGGCACCCCCATCCTTCTGGATTTCGGCGCCGCGCGGCAGACGCTCAAGAGCGATATTCCCAAGCTCTATCCGATGTATACCCCGGGCTTTGCGCCGCCCGAGCTCTATGTCAGGACCGGCAACCTCGGCCCCTGGACGGACATCTACAGCATTGGCGCATCAATGTTCGCCTGCATGGTCGGCGCGCCGCCGCAACCGGCGGATCAGCGCAAGCTCAATGACAAGATGGAAGATCATTTCCGCAAGCTGGAAAGCATCTATTCGCGCGAGCTGATCCAGGTAATCCGCTGGAGCCTTCGCATTGATCCCCTGGAGCGTCCGCAAAGCGTATTTGCGCTGCAGAAGGCGCTGCGCGAACCGATCCCTGAAAAGAAGGAAGCAGCCCTGCTCGAAAAATGGTCAGGCAAGCTGCGCAGCATGTTCAGCGGCCGCAACAGGAATACAATGAGCGGCAACACGACGATTCAGGATACAACGCGATAGGCGGCATGCATGCGATTCTCCGTATATCAGGAAAGCCATATCGGCGGGCGCCGCAATAACCAGGACCGGATGGGCTACAGCTTCACCCGGGACGCGCTCCTGCTGCTGCTTGCCGACGGCATGGGCGGTCATATCCAGGGGGAAATGGCGGCCACGATCGCCTTGCAGACGGTCGGTTCGCTTTTCCAGCAGCAGGCCAAGCCCTATGTGCGAAAACCGGAAAAATTCCTTGAGGACAGTTTTCTGGCGGCGCACCGCGAAATCCACCGTTACCGTGCCATCAACAATCTTCCTGAAACGCCGCGAACGACCATCGTCGGCTGTCTGGTCCAGCACAACTGCGCCTACTGGGCGCACTGCGGCGATTCCCGCCTGTACTGGATGCGGCAAGGGCAGATCCTGGCGCGCACGCGCGATCATTCCCGCATTGAAACGCTGATCGCTCAAGGCAAGGTCCATCCCTCCGAGCGCGATACGCATCCGGAACGCAACAAGCTCTTCAACTGCCTCGGCGCGCCCAACATGCCGATTGTGGAGCTTTCGCGCCGTGCCAGCCTGCAGTCCGGCGATGTGCTGCTGCTCTGTTCGGACGGTTTGTGGTCGGTGCTGCCCGATCATGTGCTGGCGCAGTCGCTGCAGCACAATACCATCGTGCGCGCCGTTCCCGAACTGCTGGGAAGCGCCGTCGGCATCGCCGGCAAAACCAGCGATAATGTCACCGCGCTGGCCATGATGTGGGAAGGCACCAGCGTGCTGCGGGAGTCCCCGGATACCATTGCCACGCATACGCTTCCTGTGGACAGCATCACGACCACCATCCAGGCGCCGCGCCATGCGGACCTGGACCCGGCCGACATGTTCACCGACTCCGATATCGAAAAGGCCATAGAAGAGATCCGTGGCGCCATCGAAAAGTCTTCCCGCCTAACCTCAAAGAATTAGGATGCAACCTCATGTCGTTTGAACAACGCCCCGACGGGCGCCTGCCCGAGGCTTTGCGCGCGGTTCGCCTGACCCGTGAATACACCAAGCATGCCGAGGGATCGGTCTTGGTCGAATTCGGCGATACCAAGGTGATCTGTACTGCCAGCATCGAGGAAAAAGTGCCCGGTTTCCTGAAAGGAAAGGGCAAGGGCTGGATGACGGCGGAATACGGCATGCTGCCGCGCTCCACCCATTCCCGCATGGATCGGGAGGCTGCCAAGGGCAAGCAGTCCGGCCGCACGCAGGAAATCCAGCGGCTGATCGGGCGCTCCCTGCGCGCCGCATTCGACCTCGAGGCTTTCGGCGAACGTACCCTGCATCTTGATTGCGACGTAATTCAGGCCGACGGCGGAACCCGCACCGCATCCATCACCGGCGCGATGGTGGCTGCCCATGACGCATTTGCCAAGCTGGTCAAGGCCGGTGTCGTCCCCGCGATTCCGGTCAGGCATTTCGTGGCCGCCGTGTCGGTTGGCGTCTATCGCGGAACACCGGTGCTCGACCTCGACTATCTTGAAGATTCGGGCTGCGATACCGACATGAATGTGGTGATGACCGAACAGGGGCATTTCGTGGAAGTGCAGGGCACTGCCGAGGGCGATGCTTTCGACCGCGCCACCCTGAACCGTCTGCTCGACCTGGCGCAGCAGGGAATCACCGATCTGATCCGGCTGCAGAAGAGCAGCCTCGGGCTGGCCTGACCCCAACGCACCATAACCATTTTGCAATTTTACAAGCCGCGCCGCGGTTGCAATAAGCCTCACCGGTTCGAATTGCAATCCAGGTGCGGCGAGGTTTTTCATGACGACCAAACTAGTACTCGCATCCAATAACGCCGGCAAGCTCAGGGAATTCGGCCAGTTGCTCGCTACCGTCGGCTTCGATGTCCATGCCCAGCGCGAATTCAATGTGCCGGAGGCCGAGGAGCCGCATCCGACCTTCGTCGAAAATGCGCTGGCCAAGGCACGCCATGCATCACGCCTGACAGGCTTGCCTGCGCTGGCGGACGATTCCGGCGTCTGCGTCAATGCACTCGGCGGCGCCCCCGGCGTTCATTCCGCGCGCTATGCCGGAGAGCCGAAATCCGATGAACGCAACAACCGCAAGCTGATCGAGGATCTGGCGGCGCACGCCGACAAGTCGGCATACTATTACTGCGTGCTGGTCTTCGTGCGCCATGCCGACGATCCGCAGCCGCTCATTGCCGAGGGCCGCTGGAACGGAGAAATCATCGCGGAGCCGCGCGGTGACGGCGGTTTCGGCTACGACCCCTATTTTCTGCTGCCCGCGCTGGACAAGACCGTGGCCGAACTTGGCGCGGATGAGAAGAACCGGTTGTCGCATCGCGGCCAGGCACTGCGCGCACTCGTCGAGAAACTGCAATGATTCCCATCAAGCCCGTCCGCGAGGGCCAGGCGTCCGCATCTTCCGCTGCATCGACAGCGGCATCGCCGGCAGAGGTCGCCGGCGCCTTCCTCAGGCCCGGCGCGCTGCAGCTCTCCGCATTGCCGCCGCTGTCGCTGTATGTGCATTTTCCGTGGTGCGTGCAGAAATGCCCGTATTGCGATTTCAATTCGCATGAAGTCCGCGGAAGCTTTCCAGAGGAAGAGTATCTTTCCGCCTTGCGAAGTGATCTGGAAAGCGCGCTGCCCCTGATCTGGGGGCGCAAGATCTATACGATTTTCATCGGCGGAGGAACGCCAAGCCTGATGTCGGCCGCAGGACTCGATCGCCTGATGTCCGACATCCGTTCGATGCTGCCCCTGGATGGTGCCGCGGAAATCACGATGGAAGCCAATCCCGGCACCTTCGAAGCCGACAAGTTCCGCTCTTACCGCACCAGCGGCATCAACCGGCTTTCGATCGGCATCCAGAGTTTCAATGCCCGCCACCTGCAGGCGCTGGGCCGTATTCATGATGACGGCGAGGCACGCAAGGCCGTCGAGATTGCGCACGCCAATTTCGACAACTTCAATCTCGACCTGATGTATGCGCTGCCGTCGCAGACGCTGGACGAGGCTCGCCGGGACGTATCCACCGCAATCGGATTTGCGCCGCCGCACCTGTCGCTTTATCACCTGACGCTGGAACCGAATACTTATTTTGCGAAGCATCCTCCTTCGGTGCCGGATGACGACGCCAGTGCCGAAATGCAGGACATGATCGCAGCCCTGACGTCGGATGCCGGCTATCAGCATTATGAAGTCAGCGCCTATGGAAAGCCTGGCCGGCAGGCCAGGCATAACCTGAACTATTGGCAGTTCGGCGATTATCTCGGCATCGGCGCCGGCGCCCATTCCAAGATTTCCTTCCCGCATCGGATCGTGCGGCAGATGCGGTACAAGCAGCCCAAGGCCTATCTGGAAAACACGAAGGCCGGCCGGCCGATCCAGGAGGAATTCGAACTGGAACGCGATGATCTGGGCTTCGAATTCATGCTCAATGCGCTGCGCCTGAACGACGGTTTCGAAGTGAACCTGTTCAGCGAACGTACAGGCCTGTCCATCAATGCGATTGACAAGGCGCTTGATGCGGCGGAAGCAAAAGGGCTGCTTTACCGGGATTACCGGATCATCCGCCCGACGGAACTCGGCCGCCGTTTTCTCAACGACTTGCAGCAAATGTTTCTTGATTGACGGCATATCAAGTTCCTTCGGCAGGGGAATTGCTGCAATTGCCAGGACTTGGGTATAATCGAACTCCCAAACGCCGCAAGCAGCTGCCGCAATGCAGCTGGCGGCAAAGATCATGGAGGTTTGGGTGAGTGGTTTAAACCAGCAGTCTTGAAAACTGCCGACGGGGTGACCCGTCCGTGAGTTCGAATCTCACAGCCTCCGCCACTATCTGGTATTCATGCGGCCGTCAAGGGAAATGCAGCATCGGCCCGCGAGTCAATCCGCATTGATATTGCATGGCAAAAAGCCGTTATCGACATCGCGATAACGGCTTTTTCGTTTGAGCTTTTGTAAGCACTCTGCCGTGCAGAACGCTTACACCTGTCTCACCTTCCGTTGGTTGATACCGGCAGCCGATCCAAGCCTGATTGTCTGAGCCTGACTATTACTGTTTGGCGAACACGAATGTGTCTTCGCCATCGACCAATGTGAGGGTGCGTCCGTCTGCCGAGAAAGTCGCAAGCATGTTGGTGGTTTCGCCGCCATCCGACACATTGAGTTTTTCAGCGCTACCAGACATTTCGATGAAGCTTGCGCTGAATGGAAAGCTCACTTGTGCCGACGGTCCGCCGCAGTTTGCCTGCTTGTAGCCATCAGCGATGATCCTTCCATCCGCCAGCTTGCTGCTGCCACTGTTCAAGGCGAGCGTCATTCGCACCGATTGCTGACCTTCGGGCATGCAAGCCGTTGACCACGTGCCAGCATATTTCGTCATATCGCCAGGCGCGCTTGCAGCTAGTGCAGGCTGCTGCGCCGCAGTTGGCGTTGTGCTTTGATTATCGCCGCCGCCGCCACATGCGCCAAGGATGGCTGTCAGGGCGACAAGAAGAAGTTTACTTTTCATTTCGGTTGTTTTCATGAGTGAACCAAGTGTCTGTTTCAATGCGGTCGAATCTTAGCTTGGCGTTTGAACACGCTCGGCGAAAAATAAAATATTGATATGCAAGATGTTGTTCAGGTGTTGCATTGACGCCTAAACCTGTCGAATTGTTTAGAGCGGATTGCAGGTGGGTGCATGGAAGAATCGGTTTGCCCCCGGATGCAGGGCAAGGCGTTAGGGGGCCGTGTGGCGGGCCACACCAGCGACGAACAACGCTGCCATGCGCCCAGGGCAGACCGAGGCGACCGCACACCCACCTGCAATCCGCTCTATTCATGCCGACATGCACGGTACATGCCGTTGCGCCGGGTCTGGAGACGCGAAAACGGGAAATCACGTATGCTTCGTGTCTTTTCCGGCGCTGCCGGACATTCCTTCATGTCTTCGGCAATGAATCGACAACTGACTCCAGCGACTGCGATGCTCCTCGTGGTGCCGCCCTTGCTCTGGGCCGGCAATGCGATTGTCGGAAGGCTGGTACATGACATGGTGCCGCCACTGATGCTCAACTTCCTGCGCTGGGCGATCGCACTGCTGATTCTGGTGCCGCTTGGAAGTCGAATCTTCCGTTCCGGCGGCGAGCTCTGGCAACATCGTCGCCAGCTTGCTGTTCTGGGTCTGCTCGGCATCGGCATGTATAACGCATTACAGTACCTGGCCCTGCAAACGTCGACACCGATCAATGTGACACTGGTGGCAGCCAGCATGCCGGTGTGGATGCTGCTTATCGGCTGGCTGTTCTTCAATGCCGGGGTATCGCGCAAGCAGATCATCGGCGCGGCTTTTTCAATCGGCGGCGTGCTGCTGGTGCTCAGCCGCGGCGACCTGCGGCAGTTGCTGGCGATGCGGCTGGTTGCCGGGGATGTGTTCATGATCGTGGCCACGATTTGCTGGTCGTTCTACAGCTGGCTGCTGACACGCACCACAGTCGACAAAACCCTGCGCAGCGACTGGGCGGCGTTCCTGCTGGCCCAGGTCGCATTCGGCGTTGTCTGGTCGGGTGCGTTTGCCGCGGGCGAGTGGATGGTCACCGAGAGACCGGTGGCCTGGAGCTGGCCGCTGGCGGGCGCGCTGCTGTTCGTCGCTATCGGACCTGCGGTAATTGCGTTTCGCTGCTGGGGGCTGGGAGTGCAGCGGGTTGGTCCGAGCATTGCCGGTTTCTTCAGCAACCTGACCCCGCTGTTTGCGGCATTGATGTCTTCCGCTTTTCTGGGAGATCTGCCGCATGCCTATCATATCGCCGCATTTGCAATGATCGTCGGCGGCATCGTACTGTCATCACGCTGAACGCAAACCGCCGCCTCATGCCGGGTGACAATCATCAAGGCAACGGCAAGGCGGCTCAGTAAGATCTTCTCAACAGTATGTCAGGGAGGATCGATATGAATATTGCCTGGAACCCGCCTGGACTCAGTTCGGCGATTGATCGCCTCATGGATTTCTGGGATGAGAATGTCAGCGTGCCGATCCGGCGCGCGCAGCCGGTACAGCCGCCACAGCCGGAGCCGCCGGTCGCGGTGCCGCCCTCGAATGCAGCCCATCACCACGAGGAACGGCATGGACAGCAGGGCTCCGCAGGGGAGGGTTGCATCAGTGCCCTGGCGGTGCTGGCGGGTGGCTGAGTCGGCTGATGCAGTTGATGCAGCGAAGCCGGCGATGAAGAACGTTCCGGTGTTCCGTCGCGCCCGTTTTCAGCCGGCCTGAAATCACTGCTTTGGCCGTTGATCTTCCTTGAGATAGGAATAACGCGGCTGCTGTTCTTCCCGGGTTGGCGGACGATCGGCATATTCCTGCTCTTCCACGACATCAATATACTGGCTGCCGTCGAGCGGGCGGCCGACATAGGGCCCTGGTGGCGTCTTCATTTCCGGATCCGGTTGATGCGCGGCCTCTTTTGCCGTATCGGACGAAGGGGGTGTCTTTGCTTGCATGGCTTGCTCCTGTGTCATCGTTCAAGTTAGATGCGCAACGCGCCATGCAGTTCTGGCAATTGCCGGTGCATATCGCTTCAATCAATGACCGCAGCATTGCAAAGAAAAGTCCATGTCTTGGGGACATGGACTTGGGAGATGGTGCCGGCTGCCGGATTCGAACTGGCCACCTGATGATTACAAGTCAACTGCTCTACCAAATGAGCTAAGCCGGCAATGTTTCGCTATGACGCCTTTCCGGCGAAGAGGTTCACAGGTTCACGCTCCGGTCTGCATTTTCGCCACGTTGGTCAGGTCAACCGGCCAATGGGATCCAATGGAGGCGACTGGTGCGGGATCAATGGACTCAGGCCGCATCCCGCTGTTCATCCAGTCTTCCCCGATAGAGGGCGGCGACCAGGTCGGACTGAGTCACAATGCCGATCAGTCGCCGTTCGCTGTCGATGACGGGAACGTGATGCAGGCCGCTGCCCGAAAGCAGCGGTACCAGTTCAACCACATGGCTGCTGCCGCAGATGGTTTGCACATTGCGCGTCATGATCTGCCCGACCGCTTCGGGCTTGTCGGAATAGAGGCCGGGCGTGCGACGGATGAATTGCCTGAGCTTCTTGTCGAAGCCTTCGTGCAGATCAAGATCGGCATGCTTCATGAAATCGTGCACCGTGATGATGCCGATCACGCGGCGAGCCCGGTCCAGCACCGGCAGCGCCTTGATATTGTGCTTGCGCAGCAGCGCCCATGCTTCCTCCAGGTCGGTTCCGTATTCGACCGTCACCACATCATGCGACATGATGTCGGCGCAAGTCATTTCTCCGAAGCGGCGGCGATAGGCGTGCATCTCGGTCTGCAGGAACAGTGATTCAAGATCGTCCCTGCTGACGTCGAGGACCTGGTTGTAGCGCTTGAGCACATCATCGAGGTCTTCAGGCGTGAAGCCGAGGCGATCTGCCGGAAGCGCGTCCTGCGTACCGTGCTTGTTGTCGTGATCCATGGCCGGGCGATGCGGATAAGGCCGGCGGGTGGCGTTGTTGAATATCAGAGCCACTGCCAGCAGGAGAAGGGAATTGAGCCCGACAGGTATCAGGGCGAAACCGAAGCCGGCGGAAGTGACCGCGGGACCACCGAGCACCGCAGTCAGCGCAATGGCGCCGCCAGGGGGATGCAGGCAGCGAAGCAGGATCATGGTGGCGATGGCAAGCGCAATTGCTGCCGAAGCCGCTGTTGTCGGATCGGCAATCCAGCGTGCGCACAAAATGCCGACCAGCGCCGATATGACATTGCCGCCGAGAATGGACCAGGGCTGGGCGAGGGGACTGGATGGAAGCGCAAACAGGAGAACGGCGGAGGCACCCATGGGGGCGATCAGGAAAGGGAGCGTGGCACCCGCACCCAGCATATGCCGGCTCACAAGGGCGGTGATGATGATGCCAAGAAGCGCACCGCTGCATGCGCGCAAGCGCTCGATGCCATTGACCGCCATCGGGGCGGGTAGAAGTCGATTCAGACGGGACAAGATAGTTGAAGTAATTGCACGGGTGCAGTATCACCGCATGGATGAACTTATTCCCTGGCAGCGGCAACCGGAAGCCGCAGGAGGAAGCAGCGCTGCATGACCGATGGATTAATGGAAAGGTAGGAGTTTACACTGCCCGCCCCAAACTGGTGCAGATTGATGTCGTCAATACCGGACGGCGCCGTAGCGGGCCATCTGCATTCCGGCCTGCTTATGCCTTGAGGAAGCGTTTGATGCCATCCTTCTGGATGACGTCGCCCCAGGATTCAATGTGGTAGATCTCTCCGACCTTGTGCAGGACCACCCCGAATTCCTCGCGCAAACGCATGACATCGTGATCGATGGACTCCCGTTTATGGCTGGTCAGATCGGCAATTGCGGATGTTGTCGGGCGTTCGAGCAGGTCGATCGCGGAAAGCAGGACGAATAGTTTTCGGGCATCGTTGTCGGGATATTGGGGAACGCCGAACTGGTTTCTCGGAAAGCTCATTACCACCTCCGTCATTGTCGTTGCATGCCTTTTTCCTGATTGCCCGTCTGCCTGTTCATCCGTTCCCAGCGATCGTCATCCAAGGCAGTACACTGTCTGCACTGCCTATGGACTGGCGCGCGCTGCTATTGTTCGCGGTTCCCGGCCAGACGGAATGCCTCGGTCTTTTCCCGCGCCGATTCACGGCTCATCACACCAGCGCTGACCAGCATGGCGACCGCGCCTTCCAGGCGGCCGAGCGCCTTTTCCTCCCCAAGCCTTCCACGCGCCTTTTCCGTGCGGACAGCGAGTTCCCGGTAGGCCTCGTGCAGCGCGCCATAGGCGCGGTTGGTCACGCCCACGTGTCCCAGATCGGCGACTTCTTTCGGACTCTTGGCGTAATAGGCAAGCAGATCCTGAATACGCTTAGTCCGTGAACGCGACAGTCCCAGTTCGGCAATCAGGGTTTGTCCGAGCTCGGTCACCGCGTCGGCCAGTTCCTCTCCTGTCTTGCCAAGATGCACAAGTCCGAACCGGTGCGGTGCGAGTTCGGTGATCAGCTTTTCGATGGCATTGACCATGCGCATTTCATCCAGTTCGCGTTCACTGCGGGCAGGTTGCGGCACGTTTGTCGCAAGGCGCACGATGAGCCATGCATTGAAATCGGGAGGCATCGTTTCCGGATGGCTGCGCAGCCATTCGATGGACATGCGTTTATGCTCCTCGACCAGTCGTTGGTGCAGGGTGTCGTCGAGCGCAAGTGTGATGGAAGGCATGAATACAGGGGATTAAGGGAACTGCAAGGCTATGCATGCGCTCGCACTGCAGGCGGCGGACGTTATCCGCCGCCTGCAGTGCGCCTGCCGGCCTTCGCATTGTAAGCCGTCACTGCGCCGATGCACCAGTGCCGCCGTGGCGGTAACGGTCTGCAAAAAAGCGCACGAGGCGAGTAAAAATTGCAGACGGACGACGGAAACCCATGGGCTTGGCGGATTGACAATGGCAGCTGCGTGGCGGGCATGCTTCTCGCTGCCGCCTTTTACGGAAAGGAGTGTTCAGATGAAATTCCGCCTGAAGAAAATATCCGAACAGGTCATCATCATCACCGGCGCGACCAGCGGCATCGGGCTCACGACTGCGCGCCGGGCGGCGCAGCGCGGTGCCCGGCTGGTACTGGTGGCACGCAATGAAGATGCCTTGAAGCAATTGAATTTCGAACTGACCAAAAAGGGGGCCGAGGTCCTGCACGTGGTTGCCGACGTCGGTATCGAGGAAGATGTCAAGCGTGTCGCCAAGTCTGCGATCGAGCGCTTCGGCGGCTTCGACACCTGGGTCAATAATGCAGGCATTTCCATCTTCGGCCGCAACGAGGATATTTCCCTGGAGGATCAGCGCCGGCTTTTCCAGACCAATTTCTGGGGTGTGGTCTATGGTTCGCTGGCCGCGGCCGAGCATTTGAAGGAGCGCGGCGGCGCCATCATCAACCTCGGCAGCGAAGTCTCGGACCGTGCGGTGCCGCTGCAGGGCATGTACTCCGCTTCCAAGCATGCGGTCAAGGGTTTCACCGACTCGCTGCGGCTGGAACTGGAAGCCGACAATGCGCCGATATCCGTCACGCTGATCAAGCCCGCAGCCATCGACACCATGTTCGTCGAACATGCGAAGAACTATATGAACGTGGAGCCGAAGTTGCCCCCGCCCATCTATGCGCCGGAAATCGCCGCGGACGCGATTCTTTACGCAGCGGAAAATCCGAAGCGCGACATTTTTGTCGGCGGCGCCGCCAAGTTCGTGTCTTCCACCGCGCATTACGCGCCGCGCATCATGGACGGCATCATGAAACGCTTCATGTTCAAGCAGCAGCAATCGAACATGCCGGCCCGCGACAAAACCCAGAACAGCCTCTATAACCCGGGTTCGGACCTGCAGCAGCGTCAGGGCTATTCCGGCCATGTATTTGAATCCAGCCTGTACACCAAGGCGTCCTATCATCCGAAGACAGTGGCGACGCTGCTGACAGCGGGGCTTGTGCTTGCCGCCTGGTGGCGCCTGCGCGAGTCCGCGGCGGTGCGCCAGGACGATCGTCAGGTTTATCTGCCGGAGGAAGGACAGCAGGAATTGCAGAGGGATATACCCGACGCTTCCTATGCCACCCATTGAAGGAATTGAAGGAATCGAAGGAATTGAAGGAACCCCATATGTCCAATCTCACCCAGGAACAAACCAGCGAGCTGCGGAAGCTGCTTGACGAGCGCTATGCGGCGCTCAACGAGGAAGTCCATCAAGAAGTCAACGACAAGGATGAGTTCATCGAGGTCGCCACCGAGGTGCCGGATCCTGGCGATGCGTCCTTCGCCAACCTGACGGTGGACCTCGGCAACGCCGCCGTGACACGTGACCTTGGAGAACTGCGCGCCATCGAGGCGGCGCGCGGACGCATGGAGAATGGCGTGTACGGCGACTGCGTTGATTGTGAAACGGAAATTCCCTTTGAGCGGCTGAAGGTGCAGCCGACAGCCGAACGCTGCGCTCCCTGCCAGGAACATTACGAAAAAACCCATGGCGACATGCAACGCGGGGCTACGCTCTAAGGCCGCCCGATGCATGCCGGCATGCTTGTAAAAGCCAGCGCCATTTCTTGCGCAATGGGGCCGGCTTTCGTACCGTCACACAAGCACATAACTCTTGTTCGCCGTAAAATCGCAGGAGGTTGAAACACGACAAGGGAAAAACATGGACGCCGCACTTCGCGATACCTTGCTGCAGATGCCGAAGGCAGAACTGCACATGCACATCGAAGGTTCACTCGAACCCGAACTCATCTTCGCGCTGGCTGAGCGCAACAAGGTCAAGCTCAATTACGCTTCGGTGGACGAATTGCGTAAGGCCTATGCTTTCAAGGACCTGCAGTCGTTTCTCGACATCTACTATGCCGGAGCGAGCGTACTGCTGGCCGAGCAGGACTTCTACGACATGACGCGCGCCTACCTGCAGCGCGCCCATGCCGACAATGTGCGGCATGCGGAATTGTTCTTCGATCCGCAGACGCATACCGAGCGCGGCGTGCCGTTTGAAACAGTGGTAGCCGGCATCGACCGTGCGCTGCAGGATGCCCGCAGGGACTGGGGTCTCAGCGGCGCCCTGATCATGTGCTTCCTGCGGCATCTTTCCGAGGAAGATGCCTTCGCCACCCTGGAGCAGGCCTTGCCGTACCGGGACAAATTCATTGGCGTCGGGCTCGATTCTTCCGAGCGCGGCCATCCGCCGGAAAAGTTCGCCCGGGTGTTTGCCCGCTGCAAGGAACTCGGCCTGCATCTGGTCGCCCATGCCGGCGAGGAAGGTCCGCCGGAATACATCCGCACCGCACTCGACCTGCTGCAGGTCGAACGTATCGATCACGGCGTGCGCTGCCTCGAGGATGCGGAACTGACCGCCCGCCTGGCGCGCGACAAGGTGCCCCTGACGGTTTGCCCTCTGTCCAACATCAAGTTGAGGGTGTTCGACAAGGTGGCCGACCACAACATGGTCAGGCTGCTCGATGCCGGCCTGGTGGTCACGGTCAATTCCGACGATCCGGCTTATTTCGGCGGCTATGTTAACGACAATTTCATCCAGATGTTCGAGGCCCTGCCACTTGGCAGGGAACATGCTTACCATCTGGCGCGCAACAGCTTTTCGGCGGCTTTTCTGGACCCCGCCGAAAAGACGAAACATCTCGACGACGTCGATGCATTCTTCGGAGTGCAAACGAATGCGGGAGTTGCCAGGGGAGTGACACAAGAGTGAGAAGAGGCAAGCGGGGTTGCCATCCGGTTCGCGACGCGGCCCGGGGAGTCCTGCCGGACCTCGTCAGTTTGCGCCGTCCGCCTCTGGTGACGGCGGCGCAAGCGCAGGCACGGAGGCTCCATGACTGAAACGCTTTCCGCCGCGGCGCTGGCTGGCGGCCTGTCCTGGGCCAGCGGCATACGGCTTTACATGACGCTGTTCATTGCCGGACTGTTCGGCCGCTCCGGCTGGATCGACCTGCCGCCGGCGCTTGAAGTGCTGCAGTCGCCATGGGTCATTGGCGCCACCGGCATTCTTCTTATCGTTGAATTTCTCGCCGACAAGGTGCCTGGCATCGATTCCGCCTGGGACGCCGTCCAGACATTCATTCGCGTACCCGCCGGTGCGGTGCTGGGCGCGGCCGCGTTGGGAGAGATGGGGCCGGAATGGTCCGCCATCGCCGCGCTGCTTGGCGGCACCTTCGCGGCGGGTGCGCATATCACCAAGGCGGGAAGCCGCGCCCTGATCAATACCTCGCCGGAGCCCTTTAGCAACTGGGCGGCTTCGTTCTCCGAGGACGTGGTCGTTTTGGCCGGCTTGTGGGCGGCGTTTTTCCAGCCGTGGCTGCTGGCCATCTTCCTCATCCTCTTCTTCATCGCCGCCCTCTGGCTGATGCCCAAGCTATGGCGGGGTCTGCGGTGGCTGTTCAGAAAGCTGAGTACCTGATGCTGCAGAATGCATTAAGAATGACCCGCCGCGACTGGCGGGCCGGTGAGTTGCGTTTCCTGCTGGTGGCGTTGATCGTGGCCGTCGCTTCGCTGTCATCGGTCGGTTTCTTCACCGACCGCATGCGCACGGGGCTCAACCGCGACGCGCATCAACTGCTGGGCGGCGACCTGGTCGTCAATGCCGATCAGCCGATCAGCGAAACGTGGCGGGAACAGGCGCGCCAGCGCGGACTGAGCCTGGCAGATACCGTAACCTTTCCGAGCATGGCTTCCGCAGGGGAGGGAGATGACAGCCTTTCGCAGCTGGCATCGATCAAGGCGGTCGGCAGCGGTTACCCGCTGCGCGGCAGCCTGAAGCTGGCCGATGCGGCGGGCGGCGAAGATATCGCTACGCCGGATATCCCGCCTTCCGGCGCCGTCTGGATCGACAAGAGCATCCTGGCGTCGCTGGACGTTTCCGTGGGTGGCAACTTGCGCCTGGGCGACAAATCGTTCCGCGTTGACCGCATCATCGCGGTGGAGCCGGATCGCGGCGCGGGATTCCTCAGCTTTGCCCCGCGCGTCATGCTGCCCCTGTCCGATCTCGCCGCAACCAACCTGATCCAGAACGGCTCGCGCGTGACTTATCGCCTGCTGCTGGCCGGCAAGGCGGCCGATGTCGCCGCCTATCAAGGCTGGCTCAGGGAGCAGATGGAACGCAACAACGTACGAGGCGTGCGGCTGGAGTCGCTTGAATCCGGTCGCCCGGAAATGCGGGCGACGCTCGACAGGGCGGAGCAATTCCTCTCGCTGGTCGGGCTCCTGTCAGCCATGCTGGCGGCAATTGCGGTCGCCATGGCAGCGCGCCGCTTCATGATCAGGCATATCGATGCCTGCGCCATGCTGCGCTTCCTGGGGCTGACGCAGAATCAGGTCACCATGATGTACCTGATCGAATTCGCCCTGATCGGACTGATCGGCAGCATGATTGGTGCGGCACTGGGCTACGCAGCCCATTTCCTGCTGCTCGAATGGCTGGGAAAGCTGGTGGCGACCGAGCTGCCGCCCGCCAGCTGGCTGCCGGCGGTGCAAGGCGTTGCCACCGGCATGCTGTTGCTGATTGGCTTTGCGGTGCCGCCCATCCTGCAATTGCGCAATGTGCCGCATAACCGCGTGATCCGGCGTGAACAGGATGCGCCCCAGCCTGTCACCCTTGCCACGTATGCGCTAGGCCTGCTCGCCTTCGTTGCACTGCTGTTGTGGGAGGCTGGCAATCCCAAGCTCGGCTTGCTTACCGCCGCCGGATTTCTTGGCGGCTTCGCCCTGTTTGCTCTGGCGGGCTGGATCGGCGTGCGTTCGCTGCGCTTCCTGCGCGGCGGCATCAATCATCCGAGCTGGCGGTTTGCCATCACTGCCTTGCAGCGGCGTACCGGAGCAACGGTGGTGCAGGTCGTTGCCTTGTCGCTTGGGCTGATGGCGCTGCTGCTGCTTACCGTCATCCGCGGCGATCTGATCGAGGCATGGCGAAATTCGACTCCGCCGGATGCGCCCAACCGCTTCGTCATCAATATTCAGCCGGAGCAAAAGACCGATATCGACAATCTTCTGCAGGCCAATGCCAACGGCAAGCCGCTGCTGTTCCCGATGATTCGCGGCCGTCTTGTGCAGATCAACGACAAGCCCATTACCAGCGAAAGCTATGTGGAAGACCGTGCGCGCCGCCTGGTGGATCGTGAATTCAATCTCTCGACCATGCATGCCATGCCGCCCCAGAACCGTATTTCCGCCGGCAAGTGGTTCGACGATAGCGGGCCGGAAGCCTCGGTGGAGGAGGGGCTTGCCAAGACGCTGGGCCTCAAGCTGGGAGACAACGTGCGCTTCGACATCGCCGGTCAGCAAGTGGAAGCCCGCGTCACCAGCTTGCGCAAGCTGGAATGGGGATCGATGCAAGTCAACTTCTTCGTGATTCTCAACCCGGCGCTGATGAAGGACATGCCGCAAACCTGGATCACCGCCTTTCATCTGCCGCAGGAAAAGGCCGGACTGGACAACCGGCTCGCGCGGGACTTCCCGAACCTGACCGTGGTGGACATCGGCAGCATTATCCGCCAGGTGCAAACCGTGATTGATCAGGTGATCGTCGCCGTTGAATTCCTGTTCCTGTTTACGCTGGCTTCCGGCGTGCTGGTGCTCTATGCGGCGCTGGTGGGTTCGCAGGATGAGCGCATTCGCGAGTCGGGACTGTTGCGCGCACTGGGCGCGACCCGTTCGCAGCTGTCCCAGGCGCAGTGGATAGAGTTCGCCCTGGTCGGCAGCCTTGCCGGCGCGCTCGCAGCCACCGGAGCGGCGGCGGTCGGCTGGACGCTGGCGCGGCAGGTCTTCAACTTTGAATGGAGCTTCAGTCCCGCCGTATGGCTGGCCGGCCTGTGCGCGGGGGCTGTCTGCGCCTTCATTGGCGGATGGGCGGGATTGCGCAATGTACTGAATCAGCCCCCGCTTCAGACGTTGCGGGGCGGCTGAGGGCGGGGCGAATCCGGCCCCGTCTTCATCTCACCGCATCTGCAGTGTCTTTCTCTTTCAGCCCTGCGGCGCATGTCTGCGTCGTTCGGCTTTCCCTTCTCGTCCACGCAACGCACCCCCCTCTATTGCCCATTTTGGCGACATGACGTGTTCCGCTACACCGGCTGAATATGTGCATCACGGCCGACGGCAGATGTTAAGTATTTCCCTGGAAAAATTTCTCGGCTGGTAAAGCACGCTTTCTTAACCAAGATTAAGCCTTCAACCAGTCATGGGTGCTTTTGCGCAAGGTTTCCAAGATGACTCCCTTCTATCTTGTCATCAATGCTTTTTCCGGTACGACAGAACGATTTTTAAGTGCTGGCAAGAGCATTTCGGATCTATGCAACGCATAAAGAGGGCGCAGTTTCATATCTCATTTCGCGTTGATGCTCGTCAAAACAGCGACCAAGAGGCAACGTAGAGTTGTACATCAGATAATTTGTTGATGGTATGGGGCAACGAAAGTGATAAAGCGGAGCAACAAACAGCTTCGCCGCCGCGGTGCCAAAAGCCGCTCAGGAGCGTATTGCCGTACTTAATAAAACCGGTAGGGCCTGCAGGGAAAACCGGAACAGGCTTTCTTCAATTCGCAATTGCCATCCCTCGTCGTGGCGGTTGGTACTATTCACGTGGAGTCATCTATGCAGTCCAATAAAAAGGCATCTCTGAAACGATGGAGTGCGGCCCTCTTGCTGCCCTGGTTCGCGGCAGGTTGCGCATCGGTCGCGCCAGGCTTGCACTTCAATAAAAAGGATCATGCGTCGGGTTACAGCTCGTCGAATTCCTCCAATGCCGGCACCAGCGCCGGCGCCAGCGATGAACTTGCCGATGCCGTGCTTAAGCCCATCACTCCGCAACTCGTCAAGTCCGAACGCGACATGCGCGAAAAGCAGGTCACGCAGGACATCACCAAGCTGCTGGGCAAACCCGAGCCTTACACCATCGACACCGGCGACGTACTCTCGATCGTCGTCTGGGATCACCCAGAACTGTCGAACGCCGCAACGGTTGCCACCGGCGTCCAAGCCGGCGCCGGCGCCGACGCATCGACTTCGGCGACGACGGCTCCGCCCGCAGGCTTTATTGTCGACCATGAAGGCATGATCCAGTTCCCGTATGCGGGTCCGCTCAAGGTCGCTGGCATGACGCAGGACCAGGCGCGCAACCTGCTGACCTCGAAGCTCGGGAAGTATCTCAAGCAGCCCAAGGTGACACTGCGCGTGCAGTCCTACCGCAGCAAGCGGGTCTACGTGGACGGCGAGGTGAAGAACCCCGGTCTGCAGGCGATCAACGATATTCCGATGACTCTGGTGGAAGCGCTTAACCGTGCCGGCGGCGTGCTGCCGACCGGAGACCAGAGCCAGGTGGTGGTCAACCGTAATGGCGTGAACTACCAGATCAACCTTCCGCAACTGGTACAACGAGGCGTCAACCCCGGCAGCATCATGCTGACCAACGGCGACGTGGTGCGCGTGCGCTCGCGCGATGAAAGCAAGGTGTTTGTCTCCGGCGAAGTCGTCAGCCCGCGCGCGCTGCCGATGTACAACGGCCGCCTGACGCTGAACGAAGCGCTCGGCGAATCGGGCGGCATCAACCCGCTTTCCGGCGACGGCAGTCAGATTTATGTCGTGCGCAAGAACGGCACCGATCAGGTTGTCTATCAGCTTGACGGCCGCTCGCCCGGTGCGCTGGCGATGGCAGAAGGCTTCGAGCTTGCTCCCAAGGACGTGGTGTATGTCGCCGCGACACCGCTGGCTAACTGGCACCGCGCGATCAGCCTGATCCTGCCGGGCGCACTGTCTTCGGCGGTTGGCGCTTCCCGACCAGTGAAGTGAGTTTGGCGTCTGATGTGGCCGTGTCTGGCGCTGCGCGGCAGTGATGCCGCACAGCGCTGGAAAGGGAGAGGCATATGGCCGCAGCCGGAGCCGGGCAGAAAACTGCCAAACACAAACGCCTCGTTTATGTATGTACTAACACAAAGCAGATAACCCTATGATGACCCATAACATACCTCCTCAGCTGACCGGGCCCGCCCGCGTCGAAGATAATGAAGTGGAGCTGGCCGGCTACCTCGACGTCTTGTGGGAAAGCCGGTGGCTAATCGCGGCCATCGCCATCGCCGCAACGCTGCTGGCCGGAGCGTATGCGTTCCTGACCAAGCCGGTTTACCAGTCCAACATGCTGATCCATGTGGAAGAAGAAGGCCAGAAGGCGCCAACCAATATCGTCGGCGACCTCAATGCGATGTTCGATGTGAAGACATCGGCGCTCGCCGAAATGGAGCTGGTGCAATCCCGTCTCGTCGTTTCCCGCGCAACCGACAATCTGCGCCTTTACATCAATGCCGGCCCGAAATACTTCCCCGGCATCGGCAGCTGGCTCGCCAGCAAGAACAAGAACCTGTCGAATCCGGGTTTGTTCGGATATGGCGGTTATGCCTGGGGCGCTGAAAAGATCAACGTCTCCACCTTCAATGTGCCTGACCAGATGCTCAACCGCGAGTTCGTCGTGACGGCGGAAGGCGGCGGCAACTTCCGTCTGACACAGAAGGACGCCAATATCGATCTCAAGGCCAAGGTCGGCGAAACCGCCATCTTCGAACTGCCGAATGGCACGATCGAAGTGCGCATCGATCAGCTCGACGGCAAGCCGGGTACTGAATTCCTGATGACCCGCGCATCACGCCTGGCCACGATTGAAGGCATCCAGAATGCGATGAAGGTGGAAGAATTGGGCGGCAAGCAGTCCGGCGTCATCGGCGTCAGCCTGCAGGGTTCGAGCCCGGTCATGATCAACAGCGTGCTGTCCGAGATCGGCAAGGAGTATGTGAAGCAGAATTCCTCGCGCAAGACGGAAGACGCAGAGAAGTCCCTGGCCTACCTGAACAAGCAGCTGCCTGAAATCAAATCGCAGCTCGAGCAGGCCGAAGCGAAATACAATGCCTTCCGCAATGCCAATGGCACTGTCGACCTGGGCGAGGAATCCAAGCTCAGCCTGCAGCAGTCTTCCGCCGCGAAGCTGAAGAAGATGGAGCTGCAGCAGAAGAAAATCGAACTGCTGGCGCGTTATACCGACGACCATCCGGCAGTGCAGGGCATCGACAGCCAGATCAAGGAAATCAACGGCCAGATCAATGCGATGAACGACCACATCAAGCAGCTGCCGCAGATCGAACAGAACCTGCTGCGTCTGGCGCGTGAAGTGAAGGTCAATACCGATCTCTACACCCAGCTGCTCAACACCGCACAGCAACTGCGCCTGGTCACGGTCGGCAAGGTCAGCAATGTGCGCCTGGTGGACACACCGATGATGGCTGAGAAGCCGATCAAGCCGAACCGTCCGGTAATTATCGCCCTTGGCCTGATGGCAGGCCTGTTCCTTGGCGTGGTCGCAGCATTCTTCCGCAAATCCCTGGCTGGTGGCATCGACTCGCCGGAGAAGCTCGAAGCGATTGCAGGCGTGCCGGTATTCGCTACCATCCCGCACAGCAAGAAGCAGAAGGAGCTGTACCAGCAGGTCAGCGCCAAGCATCAGAAAGTGCCGCTGCTGGCCAACGTGTCCTCGACCGACGTCGCCGTGGAAAGCCTGCGCAACTTCCGTACCGCGCTGCAGTTCTCGCTGCCGAAGTTCAAGAACAATATCGTTCTCATCAGCGGCGCGACTCCCGGCATGGGCAAGTCCTTCGTGTCGGCCAACCTGGCTGCGATCATGGCAGCCACTGGCAAGAAGGTACTGCTGATCGACGCTGACCTGCGCAATGGCCTGCTGCACCTGTACTTCGGCTTCGGCCGCCATGACGGTCTGTCCGATGCGATTGCCGGCGCACGCCGACTGGATCAGGTGATCCATCACAACGTGATCGACAACATGGACTTCATCACCACCGGCACCTTGCCGCAGCATCCGTCCGAACTGCTGCTGCGTCCGAATTTCGGTGCCTTCCTGCAGGAGCTGTCATCACGCTACGACCTGGTGCTGATCGATGCGCCGCCGATCCTGGCTGTTGCAGACACCATGATCATCGGTGCCCATGCAGGTGCGATCTACATCATGACCCGTGCCGGCGTTACGACACCGGGCGAGATCAACGAGTCGATGAAGCGCCTGGCGCAGGCAGGACTGGAAGCCAAGGGTGTGCTGTTCAATGACCTCAAGGTTCGCCCCGGACGTTACGGCTACGGCTACTCCTACGGCCGCAATGGCTACAACCAGCGTTCCACAGGCAATACGCCGCTGATCGAAGCATCGTAATTGCACCTTGCCGTGCGCAGGTGCCGGAAGAGGCGATATCACTCGCCTCCTGCGGACACCGGCCACGGCATTTTTGTTTTCAGGCTTTCCTTCCTTTTTCTACCCATTCCTATAACGGTCAAGATAACGTGGTTAATCTTTCCCAAAGCATTTTCAAGGCATACGACATCCGCGGCATCGTCGGCAAGACACTCGACATCGGCGTAGCGCGCCAGATTGGACAGGCATTCGGCACCGCAGCGCGCATCAAGGGCGAACAGACCGTGGTCATCGGCCGCGACGGCCGCCTCTCCGGTCCCGATCTCTCCACCGCGCTGGCCGCGGGCCTGCAGCGTGCCGGCATCAATGTCATCGACCTCGGCGTGGTCGCCACCCCGATGGTCTATTTCGCCACCCACGTGCTCGATGCCCAGTCCGGCATCATGGTCACCGGCAGCCACAATCCGCCCGACTACAACGGCTTCAAGATGGTGCTGGCCGGCGAAGCCATCCACGGCGACGCCATCCAGAGCCTGTACCAGACCATCGTCAAGGGCGACTTCGCCCAGGGCGGCGGCAGCTACCGCACCCATGACATCAGGCAGGCCTATCTCGAGCGCATCACCAGCGACGTGAAAGTCTCGCGCAAGATGAAGATCGCGGTCGACTGCGGCAACGGCGTGGCCGGCGCCTTCGCGCCCGAGCTCTACCAGGCCATGGGCTGCGAGGTCGTCGAACTGTTCTGCGAAGTCGACGGCAACTTCCCCAACCACCATCCCGACCCGGCCCATCCGGAAAACCTGCAGGACCTCATCCGCTGCCTGCGGGAGACCGATGCCGAGATCGGCCTGGCCTTCGACGGCGACGG
>NZ_VFAH01000024.1 GCF_008929045.1 Noviherbaspirillum aerium
TGCGGGCAACCTCTTGCGAGGTGTCGCTCACTCAAAATACTGACAGAAAAGTATCTTGCGATACTTCCTATTTGTTTCTCTTGTGAGCACTTCATGTTGTTTGAGCTTGCAGCTTGCGCTGCCGGCTCGCCTCATCAAGCGCCCACACTTATCGGTTGTTGGTTGTTAAAGACCTGTTGCCTGACAGAGCGTCGTGTCTGTCGCCGTGCGCTTTGTTTGCTGCGTTTCGCGACGGGAGCCGAACTATAGCAAGCTTGATCGAGTCTGCCAAGCACTTTTTCGCCAAAATGGGACGAAAGCGGTTTTCGCCGTTGAAAGTTATGAATTCGATATCAGGTTCACGCTGAAAAGTCTTCGCTTGCGGACGAACCAGAGCAAATCGATGCCACTCAAACAAGCATGTCACTTCTTCGTTCATGGCATTTTCTTCTGCGCTTCGCGTACCTTGCCTTAGTCGCATCTGCAATCAATGCGTGCTTTGCCATCATCAAACCAATTGTCGAAAATTTAATATACAGGTCAAGCCTTTTGGCAAGCGAGCCGGTCCGGCATTTACCCATACCTGTCGACAGGGTGCAGTCACGTCACTTGCGCGACACGTGGCATGCGTCGCGAAGCAACGGCCGAAAACACGAGGGTATCGATATCTTCGCCGCGCGCGGCACGCCAGTGCGCTCCACGACCGAAGGAGTCATTAGCCGTATCGGCACGAACAGGCTCGGAGGCAATGTCGTCTGGGTTATTGGCCCCGGCGGGCACCGACACTACTATGCCCATCTTGACCAATTTGCCAATGTACGAGCGGGCGAACGCATCAGTGCCGGCGCGTTGTTAGGATTTGTAGGCAACACAGGCAATGCAAAGACAACTCCGCCGCATTTGCATTATGGCATTTACACTTACGCCGGTGCGATCAATCCATTTCCCTTTCTCCTGGCAAGAACAGCCCCAGATGCCGTACGGCATGTAGCGCCTTAGCCGCTCCTGATATCGACGGAGGAGACCGGCGCACCGGCAAGAATCGAACGGTAGAGCTTATGGACCTGTCAATAGAACATTGACAATTCACTTACCGTAACACTTCTACCCATGTCGACTTACCTGCTGCTCAAGACGCTGCATGTCATTTCTTCTGTGTTCCTTGCCGGAGTCGGGTTCGGATCCGCGTATTACCTGTTCTTCGCAAACCGCAGCAACAGCGTTGCGGCGCAAGCTGTCGTGGCTCGGCTCGTCGCACGCGCGGACTGGGCATTCACCACGCCGGCGGGCTTCATCCAGCCCATTACCGGTTTCGGCCTGATGCATATGGCCGGCTGGAAGCTGAACACACCCTGGATTGCCTGGACGCTCGTACTGTATGTCATCGCAGGCGCATGCTGGCTTCCTGTGGTCTGGCTGCAGCTACAGATGAGGAAGATGGCAGATCATGCGGTGGCTACCAACACTGCGCTTCCGGAACGTTACTGGAAGTATGCGCGCTGGTGGGAGAGCCTTGGCTATCCTGCGTTCGCTGCCATGGTCATTATCTATTTCCTGATGGTGACGAAGCCCGCCCTGCCGTGGCCTGGACAATGATTCTGTCCTGCTCTACCGCGTCAACACTGGAAGCACTTCCGCCAGAGCCTGCAAAGCTGTCATCTCTTCTTCAAGAAGATTGCCTGCCCGCCTGTCATGATCCGGAGCTGATGAAATACCTGAGGGCAGGAGATGTATCTGCATGGACGAGGTCTTGACCAGTTCTTCCATGTCGACGTCTTCCACCGAAACATTCAATCGTCTTCCATCGACGATGGTCACGGTACCGGAGCCAATGACTTCGAATTTCTTGCCTCGGCTGATGATGAGCGCGGTATCTTCATCAACGCCGATACCGATCAACCGCGGATGCCTGGCGACTGCCGACGCGAGGCGGTCGAGGCGCCGCCGCTGGGAAAAGTGCTGGTCGATCAGGGCACCGCGCAGCAGGCCTAGCCCGTCACTGATGGTGCGCCCGGTCAGCATGTTGCTTGACATCGCTGCGGCGCCGGCGCTGGTGCCCGCGACACAGAGTCCATTGACGCGATATGCATGGTCGAGCGCCCTCTCGACGCTTGTGCCGCCGATCAGGCTGAGAAGCCGACGCTGATCTCCGCCCGTCAGCAGAACGACATGAGACTTCCCGATCAATGCGGCAAGTTCCGGATTCTCGCTGTCATCGCGCGAGCTGATTGCTGCATGCCTGCGCTGCGTGACACCAAGCTCCTCGAATATCCTGTCGTAGCGTCCCCATACAAATTCCGGGAACGCGCTCGCAGCACTGATGATGGTTACTACAGGATCCGCTTGCCCTGTCAATGCGAGCATGCGCCGGAGGATCAGTCGATCGCCGGTGCGGTCCTCTGCACCGCCGATAATGACGAGATGGCCGGCAGGCTGACGCACGGCCGCCTGCGGCATCGGGTGTGGCGGAGCGTGGTCGGCGCGAGCATTGGAAGCAGCGTCTTTCACGACGCCTGCAACAGTGCAGGAAGCGACCAGCGAGAGGCCGGCAAACAGAAATTTTCTTCTTTTCATGAGCGTGCAAGGTCGGAAACGTTGAAGCGGTTAAGACTTTATTTTCGGTGTCTCGCTTGTATCAGCGAAGACGCAAACCAGCGAGTCCTGGACTCAGACCGGTGTTTCCGCGAAGCGTTTCGAGCAAAGGCGTTTTCGAACGAAGACCAGATGAATGCGTCTATGAACAGCCAGCGGTATCCGCTCATTCATATGCATGATATGGAGCAATATAATATCGGCTCAAGACTTCGCACCATGACTTCGGGGTTTTTCGATGTGTGCAATACGCCCTCGATAATGCAAACCTTCCGCGCTTTTCCACAGAACAAAGCATTGCCCATCGGCGGCAGTGGTTTGGCACCGCATCGTGCTGCAGTGAGTGCGACATCCATTAACTATTGCCACCAATGACAGAATCCACCGAGCAATTACCCATTGCGTCAAGCCGCCCCACCCTGCTTCGTCAAGCCGCCCTGCCCACGCTGTTTCTTATGCTGGGTGTGATTTACGCAAGCTGGGCCGCACGAATACCCGCCATTCGCGACGCACTCGCGCTGAATTCGGCACAACTCGGCATCGTGCTGCTGAGCAGCGGCATTGGAGCGGTGGGTTCGTTTCCGTTGGTCGCCTGGTTGATCAGGAAGCGTGGAGGTCGCCATTCCGCATGGTTGACTGGCCTTGCCTTGCTGGCCAGCCTTCCTCTCTTGTCGATGGCGCCCGGCTTCATCAGCCTCCTGTTGGCGGCGATCCTGTATGGCGCGGCCTCCAGCAGTTTTGATGTGGCGATCAATGCGATAGGTGCGGATGCGGAAAAGGCGGCCGGCCGATCCATCATGTCGGCCCTGCATGCCTGGTTCTGTGTCGGTACGGTTTCCGGAGCGCTGACCGGCAGTGTTGTTGCCGGCATGGGCCTCGACCCGTTCAATCACTTTACCGCGATTGCCTTGTTGTTCGCCGTGCCGCTTTATCTCAGCTATGCCAGCCTGGAAAGGGATGACTTGAAAACGCACAACGCCGAGCGCAGTTTCGCCATTCCGCACGGACCTGCAGTGGTACTTGGAGTCATCTGCTTCTGCGGAGCGGTGGCAGAAGGATCTGTTGCTGACTGGAGCGGCATCTTCATGAAAGACCGTCTTGGCGTCGGCGACGGTATCGCACCACTGGCCTTTGCGGGATTCGCCGCAATGATGCTGGCGGCACGTCTGTTCGGTGACAGGCTCAAGGACAGTTTCGGTGCGCGCCGGGTAATCTGTACCGGCGCGGTGCTGGCGGCGGCAGGCATCTTCATCGCCGTTCCCGCATTCAATACGACGACGACGATTTTCGGATTCGCCATCGCCGGGGCCGGGATGGCAGCGTTATTCCCGTTCGTCTATAGCGCTGCGGCGCGCTATGGTTCAACCGCATTGGCGGCAGTGGCCACGTTTGGCTATAGCGGTAATCTGATCGGTCCACCCATTATCGGCTTCGTAGCCCATGCATGGGGATTGCAGTTCTCACTGGCTCTGCTCGGAGCCCTGTGCCTGTTCATTGCGGCCGCCGCCTCCCGTGCTCGCGCACTTGACTGAACAAATGCGGGCAATCTCCCAGGCCTAAGGATCTCATCGACATGGACGCGAACTCGCGCCATGGCGATACCAACTCGCCATTAGTAGTAGGCAACGCTTGGAGAGCCGGGCTCCGTTTCGATAAGAATCAGATGTTCAGGGGCCATCACGTAACCAAGCTCCCACAGATCCGCGAGCAGAGTTTCCTTTGCCTGTGTCTCCGACAACGCATTCACGCTACTGTTGCCCTTCAGGCCGCGCCTGTTGTACTCAAAATGATAGATCGACATTTATTACCTCTCTGCATTATTCCCGAGACAAAGGTAACAAGGCTGGAGCCGTAAGGAATTGAGTGAAATCAACAAGCTTGTCTCGACTACAGTGGCACTGTGATGGTTCGGTTAATCATCGTGGCGATAAAAGCTTACCCGAGCGACAAGCATATGCAACAGAAAGATATCGGACGCTTGGACACACGGCACGACTTATACCGATCCCTAGCCAAACCATGCCATGAGATTGCGTCTTTTCCGCGTGGCCGCATTGCGCGTCATCCATAATTCGCAATGGACTCCCAATCTGCCATCCCGGCCATGCCGGTCGAAAAAATCATCGACCTAATCTGTTATGGAATGACCTGGGTCTGGTATTACGTTCAGCTTTCAAGCCGCTGGGAAAACCATAGGTCAAGGGAGGAACAGCGAAGAGAAACAACAGGCATGCAAGGACTCGGCAGCGCAACACGGCGAAGCGAGTGCTTGATACATAAAAAGCGGGGAATGAATGTCACATCAACTTTGGATCGATCAAGTCAGATCGAAATGGATTCGGAAAGGAACCGAACCCGTCACAGTAGCGATATCGCCAGACATTGATATGTCTGGTGCCCAGAAGAGGACTCGAACCTCCACGTCTCTCGACACAGCGACCTCAACGCTGCGCGTCTACCAATTCCGCCATCTGGGCGACAGCTACTGCCTGCTTGATCAGCAGGACAGGGATTCATGCAAAGCACCCGCCATAAAGACTGGTGCCCAGAAGAGGACTCGAACCTCCACAGTGTTGCCACCGCTAGGACCTGAACCTAGTGCGTCTACCAATTCCGCCATCTGGGCCCGTCGTGATCCGATGAGAATCACGTCAAGGAGGCGCGCATCTTACCCCATAGAATCGAAATGCTCAAGTGCCTGGAGCACGAATTCTTAAAAAGTTTTCAGGACATCGCTTCCGCGGCTTGAAATGCATGACGTGGCGACTAGAAGCGCCGCGGACTGAATCCATAATGAATGAGATAGGCTTGGCCCTTGTAAACCGCTGCCGTGCACCGTTCGATTCCCTCCCCCGAGTGCAGGATATCGACCAGAAGATAATCGGGCTGGCCGGCGGGAAGTTTCTTGTACAGGCTTGCATGGTCGCGGCGAATCGCGGCGGGAGCCGGCACCACCCATTCACAGGCTGGCAGCGACGCCTGCGAGACTGCAGGAATGGAGGGGGATTTTGGAATTAGGCTGTACATGATCGCATCTGTTTCAAGGAATACCTCCAAGGGACTGCTTGCGCCATTCATGCTCCAAAGCTGGGTACTCAACCCTGGCCAAGGTTCGACGCACCCTGTTTTCGGCGACGGCTGTAAAACACCATGGTCTGGACGAGCACCGCCCATTCCATCTCGTCGCGAAAGACTTCCGCACTCCGCTCCACATAGTGATAGGTCCACCCGCATTCACAGCACTCGGGGCAATCCAGGTCAGGAATCGCCTGCACCATTGCTTCGGTATAGCGCATCAGGTCCTCGATCGAAACTTCGTCCTTGTCCATTGTCTGCCTTTTCGTCACCAGATGATCGATGTCATTGAGACATCGGTTTGCAGCAAGGATTCCACATTCGCTTCAGCAACATCAGTAGCATCACCGCATTCGCTGCAGGCAAGAAACTATCCCTCTATCATTGCAGGATGAAACAGACTCATTCCGCGGGCGCGATAGCGATGATTACGCTTGCCGCCCTGTTGTTTTCCCTGATGGACGCCGGCACCAAATTTCTAGGCGCCCTGCTGCCGATGGTGCTCATCCTCTGGAGCCGATACGCGATACAGACACTGGTCATGGCCGGCACGGTAATCTACAACCGCGGCTGGAAGGGTTTTCGCACCGAGCACCCGCGCGTCCAATTCCTGCGCGGCAGCATGCTGATCATGTTGAGCATTCTTACTTTCTATAGCTTGAAATATTTGCCGCTCGCGGAATTCACGGCAATCATCATGCTCTCTCCCATTCTTGTGACCGCGCTGACCAGCCGCCTCTCGCAGAGGCCGCTGGGCCTGCTGCGCTGGCTGCTGATCCTGACGGCGTTTGCCGGGACCATCACTGTCATCCGGCCCGGCAGCGCACTGTTCGATGTCGTTGCCCTGTTGCCGCTGCTGGCCACACTGGTCTCCGCCGCATACAACCTGGTGACGAGCCGGTTAGCCGTGCTCGACAATCCGCATACGACGCAGTTCTATACCGGCCTGACCGGGGTCGCGCTGCTCTCGCCTCTGATTGCGCTGCAAGCAGGCGGGTTGTACGAGCTTGGCATCCGACTGGAGGCCCGCAACTTTCTTATCCTGCTGGCGATCGGGCTTCTCGGCACCGTGGCTCACCTGCTGCTGGTCATGGCGTTCCGTCGTACGCACCCTGCCGCGCTGATGCCTTTTACCTATACGCAGATTGCCTTTGCCGCCTTGATAGGATGGATTTTCTTTCGCCATTCCCCGGACTTCTGGGCATGGATCGGGATGAGTGTCATTGCCGTTGCCAGTTGTCTATCGGCATGGCTGGACATGCATGAGTCGCGCCGCCGCGTGCCGAAGTGAACAAGTGTGCATTTGCTACCTGCCTCATTGCACGTATTTACATTATTTCCAGTTAAACAAGTTCTTAATCAAGGATTGTATAAATTACACATTCCTGTCGCATCGCTTGGGGCTTATGGTAAAAAGCGGCTTTCTGCGCTTTTTTCATCGGGCCAAGAATAGGATTTCATTGCTGCTCAAGCATTAGTTTCACCGAATCGGAGTCGGCACGCGCTTTGCTAATACCTGTCTACCTAGCGATGATTTTGTTTGTACCGCCGACGGCAGGTTCTTCAGTCATCGACGGTCAAGATAATACTTAAGACTCAGTGCATGCAGATAAGGAGAAATGAAATGGCATACGACAAAGTTGCAGTGGCGGCGGTGAAGGCGGTAAGCAATCTCTTGCAAAAGATGCCCGACGAATCGACCAAGGCAGATGCGCTCGGCGTCATGATGATGACCAACTATAACCTGCTCCGCGATGTTCACGGCGACGAGTTCGTACGCGCATGGTTGCAGACAGCACTTCAAGATCTGGAGCAGAATCCGCCGATCTTTACCAACGCGAACATGCATTAAGATCCTGGCGTCACTCCCCGCTTCGTTTTCGGGGGAATGCGGAACAGTGTCCATAGCGAGGCAGCGGTATCTCTACTTGAAAGACAAAGGCGGCTTCGTTTATTGAACGAAGCTGAACGAAGCCCTGAACGGCAGCTGACGCGATTCTGGCACGATGCACCTTTGCATGGCATGATCCAGCAAGGCCGATTGGGTCGGCCGTTTGCATGGCATATAGCGATACCACGTGGAAGCTTGGCGAGCAGGAAGAAGGCCTGATGCTGGAGCATCAGGCCAGGCAGGCAGTGTTTTAAGACGCTCTTTTAAAACACGCCAAAAAAGCTAAGCAGCAGCAATGTCAGCACAATGGATACCAGAATGGATCCAAGGCAGCCGAGCCGGCTCGAGAAAAAGAAGAACATGATTGCCTCCCTTGATTTGTGATTCTGTTTGCTTGAAGCGTATGAAACTCATACCTCCTCGCATTGAGACAAGGTCACGTCCTTAAAAATTCACTGCTTGCGCCTGTGAGCCAATGAACGGCGGCCGGTTCGCTAGTCCGGACAGACCGGGACAACAGGCATAGGGAAGGACACCATCGGCCAAGCCGCGCTGTCGCGCCTTAATAAAAAGTTACCGCAATTGACGCCGCAACGCCTCGAAGAAGAGTTCCGACTGCAATCGTTCGGACTGAACCTGACTTGCGACCCTGGCAGCCAATGATTCGTCAACCGGGCATAGCTTGAGTCCGGACGACAAGGCGATCACCTGCGCGGCACAGGCGCGTTCCAGATAGTAAAGGTCATCGTAGGCATAATCGATACGCTCTCCGCAGACGATCACGCCATGATTGCCGAGAAAAGCGATGTCCGCGCCGTTCATCGCATTGGCAATGCGCTCCCCTTCTCCACTGTCCAGCGCCAGCCCGTTATAGCGATCATCCACTGCCACTCGTCCGTAGAACCGCATCGCATTCTGTGACAGCGTGGCGTCCAGGGCGCGTGCTTCGGTCAGCGTCAGGGCAGTCGCGTAAGGCATGTGGGTATGCAGCACGCATTGCTTGCGCGCGATCCGGTGCACGGCCGCATGGATGAACATGGCCGTCGGTTCCACTTCATGACGCCCTGCGATCTTGTTGCCTTCCTTGTCCACGATCACGATATCTTCTGCACCAATTTCAGACCAGAGCAGGCCCCGCGGATTCAGGAGAAAATGCTCGGTGTCGGGAATGGCCACGCTGAAGTGATTGCAGACGCCCTCCGCCAGGCCGTGATGGGCGGCGGCACGCAAGGCCAGCGCAAGATCCTGCCGGAGGCGGGTGACGGCGGGCGCGTCAAACAAGGTGTTCAGAACCAGTGTGGAAGTTGTCATGGCGGCGTGCTTGCACTGAAGGTTGAAGGGAAGGCGATGGAGACCCAAGTCCGAGGCAACATTAGCATGATTCGCCATGATTTGTTCGCGTATGCCGCTTTCCTGGGAACGCGATGCACGCGCCGCAAAAAGAAGCGAAAATGCCATCCGCGCGCATCGTCGCATACGGCATATGTCCCGGCGGTGATATCCGGCAGCCGCAGCTGCCTTACCCTGATCCTGTTGCGGCCCTACCGCAGCATCTTTCCCAATAACGCAATAACACAACAACGGACCACCGGCACCGACGCGTGCCTGAAGATTCATGCCCAGCCTTACATCACTGCAAACCGTCAAATCTTCACGAAACGATTGGCTGTCGGAATTGAAATCCACAGCGGCACTGGGATGGCCGCTCATCCTGACCAACCTGGCACAGACCATTCTGACGGCAACCGATCTTGCGCTCATCGGACGTCTCGGTGCCGGCAGCTTGGCCGCGGCAGCGCTGGCGGCGAGCCTGTATCACGCGGTGATGATCTTTTGCCTGGGACTGGTGTCGGCCGTCATCCCCTTGATATCCAGCACGCTGGGCGCACGGCCGCACGCGGTCAGAGATGTGAGGAGCACGGTCCGGCATGGATTCTGGAGCGCGGCCCTGATCTGCATCCCTGTGTGGCTGCTGCTCTGGAATGCCGACAGCGTGCTGATCATGATGGGACAACAGCCGGAAGCGGCAAGGCGCTCGCTGGAATTCATGCATACGCTCCAGTGGGCGCTCCTGCCCTTTCTTTGCTATATCGTGCTGCGCTCCTTCTTCAATGCCATGGAGAAGCCGATATGGACCCTCGCCGTGGCCGGCGTCGCGGTCGGATTCAATGCCTTGGCGGCATGGTGCCTGATCTTCGGCAATCTCGGTTTCCCGGCATTGGGCCTGGCCGGCGCCGGACTTGCCAGCTTCTGTTCCAGCCTGCTGATGTTTACGGGCCTTGCCCTGGTGGTCAGCCGCCATCGACGCTTTCGCCGTTACCGCCTGTTCGGGCATCTGTTCGACCTCGATATCCACAAATTGCGCAGGCTGTGGCAGCTCGGCCTGCCGATCGGCGCCACCTTTGCCTTTGAAACCACCATCTTTTATGCCGCGGTAGTGATGATGGGCCTGATCGGGCAGACGTCACTGGCCGCGCATGCGATTGCGATGCAGATCGCGTCCATCGGTTTCATGGTTCCGCTCGGCTTCGGACAGGTGGCAACGATACGCGTCGGCCGCGCGTACGGCGCCCGGGATCCGGACGGAGTGGCGCGTGCGGGATGGAGCGCCTACATGCTTGGAGTGGGGTTCATGGTCATCACCGCCAGTGTGATGCTGCTCGCACCGACCCGGCTGATCGGCCTGTTCATCGATATCGGCGATCCGGCCAATGCGGAGGTGATCGTTCTGGGCATCGGCTTTCTTGCATTGGCTGCCCTGTTTCAGCTGGCCGACGGAGCACAGGCCGTCTGCGCCGGCATGCTGCGTGGCATCCATGACACCCGCGTGCCGATGCTGCTGGCTGCGTTCGGCTATTGGGGCATCGGCTTGCCGCTAGGCGCGCTTCTGGCCTTTGGGCTGGAAATGGGCGGCGCGGGCGTGTGGCTGGGTCTTGCGGCAGGACTGGGCACGGTGGCCTTACTGATGACGCGCCGCTGGATTCGGCGCGCGCATCACGCTGCTATTGCGATTCCTTGATGAGCCGGCCGGCTGTTGCCTGCACCGGGCGCGCATTCATCGGATACAGGCGGGCAAAGATGGCGATCTGCTGCGGTGAAAGCCGGATGGGTTCCTTCATCACGATCCACAGCACTCCCTCGCTGCAAGGCGGCGTGGTGAGCGATCCCATATAGGTGTAATACTCGCGACGCTGCGGCAGCAGCTGGCTGGCGTCGAGCGAGACGATGGGCACGAGCGGCTCGTTCACCTCCAGGGGCAGGTTGTTCCATACCGTCTGGACCACGGCGTTGGAAGCGCCGCTTTCCACCAGCAGCGCCACTACCGCCAGTCGGCCCTCCGCATCCTTGTGAACAAGATGGGCGACCATCGGAAAACCGCGCCCGCCTATGGTTTCCTCGGCGGGATGATGGAAATGGAATTGCGTCAGCTCGTAGGTGCGCCCGGTCAGCGAGATGCGGTTGCCCGCGCCGAAATTCACTTGTACGGTATGCCCGTTGTTGACGACAGTGAACGAGGTGGGCTTGTAATCGAAACCGATCGGCTCAAGCTCAACCTGGATACCCTCACGGATGTCGATCGGCGACTGCCGGTTGCCAGACTGGCACTTGGCCCAGGCGGGATTGATCTTGCCCCAGCGCTGGGGGCCGGTCTCGCCTTCATAGCTCCAGCGTTCGACCGGCTCGGCCGGGCGCGCCGTGGCATCCCCGCCTGTGGCGGCTTTTGAACGCGCGCCACCGCGTTCGCGGCGGATTTCCTCCTGCCGCGCCTTCATGATCGCGGCAACCTCCCGTTCGGTCTGATCATGCCTGGCCCGGATGGCGGCCAGTTCGGCGGCTCGGCCTGCATTGACGGGGGATCCGTCGGAGCCCGCAAAGCCAGCGGTCGGCAAACAGATCCCCAGGCTCAGTGCTGCGAGTGAAAAAAATCTGTTGTAAGGCATGTCCTGTCCCTATTGTTCCGGCAATCATCATTGTTTCCAAGCAACTGCATTTTAGCCTTGTCTTTGGCTTTGTCGAAGAAAAGCGCTTGATGAAACAACAGCCCGGGAATCCACAGGGCACAACGGAGATGTCGAAAAGTCAAGGCAATGCCGCGGAGGTACGTCATGCGAGCGCATGGCACGGCGCGTCATGCGGCAATCTGTCCGGGTTCGGCAGGCAGGTAAGAGTGAAACCGCTCTAGTTTCGGCACTTCGCCGTGAAGTCATAGGCCTTGTCATACACTGTGGTGTCGACAGCCAGCATGCCAAGCACCGAATGAAACAGATAGTCGTGACTGATCGGCGCATCGGCGTTTCTCTTCAGGCAGTCGGCATCGATGCCGAAGCTCGAGGAAAAACCCGGCGAGAACCAGGCCACCATGGGTACGCCGGTCTGCTCGCGGGGCGCTATCGCATACGGCAGGCCATGCAGATAAAAACCATTCTCTCCAAGGGATTCGCCATGGTCGGATACATAGACCAGTGCCGCGTCGTGGGAAGTTTGCGCCTTCAGCCGCGCTATGGCTTGCGCAAGAAAGTGATCCGTGTACAGCAGGGCATTGTCATAACTGTTGACGATTTGCTCACGGGAACACTTGCCGAGGTCGGCCGTATCGCAGGTGGGAGTAAATTGCCGGAAAGCGTCCGGATAGCGCTGCGAATATGCCGGACCATGGTTGCCGAGCTGATGCAGCACGATCACAAGATTCCCCTTGTTGCGGTCGAGCTCTGCTTCCAGACCGTCAATCAGGATTTCATCAAGGCAGCGCTCGCCGTTGCAGAGAGCCGGATCCCGGGCCTGGTCCAGCTGCTGCGATTCCAGGCCGTCGCAGACGCCCTTGCACCCGGATTGATTGTCGCGCCACAAGGTCTTGATGCCGCCGCGTTCCAGCACATGCAGCAGCGATTCATGGCGATGAATTTTCTTTTCATCATAGTCCTTGCGGCCGAATGGGGAAAACATGCAGGGCACCGAGACTTCCGTATTGCTGCCGCAGGAAGTCACATGCGGAAAATTGAGAACGCCGAGGCCGGCCAGTTCCGGCGTGGTCTGGCGCGCATAGCCGTTCAATCCCCAGTTGGCGGCGCGAGCGGTTTCACCCACGACCACAACCAGCAGCGCAGGCTTGCGCCGACCAGTCCAGGACGATCCAAGCCGCGCATCTTCGCCGACCGGGAGACGGGCGGCATGCTTTCCCGCGTTGTCCGCAAGCAGCACGCCGACGGCGGAGGTCAGATAATTACCCGGCGTGACGAGATAACGGATTTCCTTGTGGTTGCGCAGCAATGCCGAGGCGTTTTGAAACTGCAGTCCGAGCCCGGCCAGAACAAGCGCGAAACTGCCGATCAGGAGTGCGGCGCGCGCAATGACGGCGACCCGCCATGGCCGTTCGGTAATATGTAGGCGCATCATCAGCATGGTCGGCAAGATGCCGAGCAATGCGAGATCCCGCAACAGGGAGAAGGAAAGCAGTTCACGTGCTTCCTTGATGTCGGTATGAAGGACATTGCGCAGCATGCCCGGGTCGAAGAACACCTTGTAATCCTGCATGTAGTGGACCACGCCAGCGGTCATCAGGAAGAGCGCGGCAAGGATAGGCTTGGCAGTACGCCGATGCACCACGAGCCCAAGCAACAGGCAGTGCATGGCGGTGACCACGATGAATAATGCACTGCAAAACAGCCAGGTTGCCGCATGTTCGGCACCTTGGTGCTCCAGTATCGAACGCCAGAACGACTGGTTGCAGAAGACGGTAAAGAACAGGCTGGCCAGGACGATCAAGCGCTCCGTGCTGATGGCAGGACGAGGCAAGGCGTACGCCGTCGAGCCAAGTGAAGATTGGATTTCGCTGCTTTGCGCAGCTGCCGGAATGAGGTACGGTTTGAACACGGTCTGCCTGCTTCCTGTCTGGATGGCGACAAGATAGCGGCGGCGGTGTTATGGCCGCGTCAAGGGCATGTTAAGGATTTGTGAAGAACGGATGGAACAAACCGGGAAGTCATGGCAGGGCAAGTCGTGGGATTGACATGAGGCTGCGACACCTGCCGGGTCCGGGCTGGATATCCAGCCCGGACCCGGCATCTCCCTGATTTTCCTATGCAGGCATTGCCTGAGCCTGGTCAGGTGCCAGGATTGCCGGCGGTCGTGCTTCCTGGCGACAGGCAGGGCCAGATATCGTTGGCGATGCGCCAGGTACGTTCCGGCATCACGATGATTTCGTTCGCCGGCTGTCCGGCCGGAGCATCGAAGACGCTGATCCTGACCTTCAGATCGCCATTGGGAAACTTCCTTGGGTCGAACTGCAGGCGGGCCACACGTCCATCGTCCGATACCGTGAAGCTGCCATATATCGGCGTGTAGCCGGCAGGCGGCAAGAGTTCGACATTCTTGATCCGCGCGCCCATGACTTCCAGCGTGACCATGCTGCAGACATAGCTGCCGTTCCCCGGCGCGCTGGTAAGCTGGGCGCTGAAGGGTCCCGGTGGCTGGTTGCCGCCGGGCGACAGGCAGGGCCAGGTATCGTTGGCGATGCGCCAGGTGCGTTCCGGCATCACGATGATTTCATTCGCAGGCTGCCCGGCCGGCGCATCGAAGGCGCTGATCCTGACCTTCAGATCACCATTGGGAAATTTCCTTGGGTCGAACTGCAGGCGGGCAATCTTGCCGTCGTCGGAGACCGTGAATTTCCCCAGTATCGGCGTATAGCTGTTCGACGGCAGCAGTTCCACATTCGCGAGACGCGTGCCGCGGATTTCCAGGGTCTGCATGTGGCAGACATAGGTATTCGTCGCGGGCGCGGAAATCAGGCTGGCCGTGAATTGCGTGCCGCCGCCCGAACTGCCTGGCGATGCGCAGGGCCAGGTATTGTTGGCGATCTTCCAGGTCCGCGCCGGCATGACCACGATTTCTTCCGCCGGCTGGCCGGCGGCGGCATTGAATGCGCTGATGCGCACCTGCAATTCACCGTTCGGGAAATTTTTCGGATCGAACTGCGTGCGTGCCGTCGTACCGTCTGCCGACACGGTGAAGCTTGAATAAATCGGCGTATAACTCCCCGACGGCAGAAGCTCGACGTTGCGGATGCCGCTGCCTCGCACTTCAAGCGTTGCCGTTGAACAGACATATGACCCGTCCGCCGGCGCGCTGCCGAGCGTGGCACTGAAACCGGAAGCCGCACCGACTTCCGTGCCGGCCAGCAAGGTCGAAGCGCCCGCCATCGACGCACTCGGCGACGTATCGCCACCGCCGCCGCCGCATGCGGTCAACATCATCACTGCGGCACACATTACCGCTCCCAGTAACCTGGAGGGAGCCAAGGCACGACATTTCATTTCCACTTCCTTTCTCATCATTGTGATCAGCAATCGGTCCCTGAACTGTTCAACTATTCAGCTGTTCATGACTTCGTCTGGAGCCAATACCAGGCCCTAGTCATTCCATCCCATGAGACGCGTCCTTTTTCCGGCTGGCCTCGTTGCGCTTGCGCTTGCACTCGTTTTCCATGGCGTGGTCATGGATTCCTTCCGTGCGCTGCCAGCCGAAAATGCCATCGCTCCCATCAGTCATGTCATGTCCCGGGCTGGGTATAAGTTAGTAATCCGTGGCTCGCAAAAGTCTGATATTTCGCAATGGCGCAGGATAAGCAACAGCGTGTGTGCGGCATCGGTAAGCGATCTGTAAGTGCGCCGACGGCATCTGTATATAAATTCCGTTTGCCTGAAAATTTTTGTGCGATTTATACACACGTCGATAATGTGCAAACTCCGCCATGCCTGCGCTCGATATAATCTTTCGCTTGGTCTGCCATTTCCCAATGAAGCGCATTGCGCGCATGAAGTGAGCTGAAAGTGTCGGTTCCTGTTGTCAAATGGAATCCCGGGTCGTCTGCCGTCGTTCCGCCGCCTGGCGGCCCGGGGCCGGCCGCGCCGCCGCCCTATGCAAAGCTCTCGCGGCCCAGGGTTCACCAAGCCTGCCACCGGCCGCGACTGTTCGATCGCCTGCATGAGGCATGCCGCGACAATGCAGTCGTCTGGATCAGCTCGCCTCCCGGCGCGGGCAAAACCACGCTGGCTGCCAGCTTTGTCGCGGTTCACGGACTGCCGCATCTCTGGTACCAGATCGATCGCCAGGATTCGGACCCGGCGACGCTGTTTCACTATCTCGGGCAGGCCGCCCATGCCGCCTTCGCCGCCGGGCCGCTGGTATTGGATGATGCCGAAGTGGAGACGGCAAGTTATGCCCGCCGTTTCTTTCGCGAGTTCTACAGCATGGTTCCCTCGGGCTCCGTGATCGTCTTCGACAACCTCCATGAATTCGACTGGGACCATGCCGGCGGCCTGCTGGAAATCGCCTTCAGCGAAATTCCCTATGGCTTGACCGTGTTTGCCCTTAGCAGGAACGGCCTGCCCGCCCGCCTTTCACGAATGGCGGTGAACGGCCTGCTGAAAACCCTCGGATGGGATGAGCTCCGCTTCGACAAGCAGGAAGCGGAAGCGCTGCTCGCGCAGCTTCAGCCGCTGATGGCGGTCGAGCCCGCACATCGCGCCCTGCTCGACAAGACGGACGGCTGGGCCGCGGGCATCGTCATCCTGCGCGAGGAGTTAAGCCGCGCTGCCATCAATGGCGGCACGGATAGTGTGCATGCCGCCTGCCGCGACGCCATCTTTCACTACTTCGCGGGCGAAGTCATGGACCGCCTGCCCAGGCCGGCACAGCAGCATTTATTCACGCTTGCCTGCCTGCCTCCGCAAAGTTTCCCTAACACACGACATGATGGGGAGCAGGCCGCCGCCGACCTGGTAAACCGCCTGTGCGACAACCGCTGGTTCGTCCGCCGCACCGGCGGTCAACCGGAACGTTATGACTTCCATCCCTTCTTCCGTGAGTTTCTTCAGCATCGGGCACGTCAGCAGCTCGGGCCCGAAGACTATGCAAAACTGATGCGGCAGGCCGCCCATCAGCTGGAAGCCAGGGCGACCGCACTGCCGCGCTTCGGCTGCTGCATGAGGCTGGCGACAGCGATGCCCTGGCCAACATGCTTCTTCGCCATGCGGCGAGCATGTGCTTCGGCAACCAGGCCGGAGCATGGCAGGAATGGACACGGCAATTGCCGGCGACCACCATGGAGGCGCGGCCGTGGCTTTGTTATTGGCTTGGCATATCGTTCATCCAGAGCGATCCGCCGCTGGCACGGCAATCCTTGCGCAGGGCCGAGCATGCCTTCATCGCCAGCGGCGACGCCGCGTCGGCATTGCTGGCGATGGCGGCCATCGTCGATTGCCATTATTGCGAATGGAACGATTTCGCTCCCTTGAAGCGGCTGACGCAGACCATGCTTGGCCGCCTGCGCTCGCTGGACCCGAACGCCATGCCCGCCGAAAAGGAACTCGTGATACGTTCGCGTATCCTGCTGGGTTTGTATCTGACCGACCTGGAAGCGCCCGATTTCCAGGACAACCTGCGCGAGGTGCTTGACATCCTGCCCTGCTGCACCAGCGAGAGCGAACAGCTTGCCGCAGGGACCATTGCGCTGCATTGCCTCAACTGGTGCGACGCTGCCGGCGCCCGCAATCTGATCGTGGCATTGAGTCATCTGATCGACAGCGATGCGATAGCGCCTGCGCACAAGGTTTCCTGGGCGCGCGCCGCTCTCTACCGGCACCAGCTCGATGGCGACCGCGATGCCGCCGAGCGCATGGTCGAGCGGATGCGCGGTCTGGCATCGGAAGACGGCGTGCAGCATCTGCGCTTCCATGTGCAATTCCGCATCGGCGTGCAGCAGCTTGCCAGGCGCGATCTTGCCGCGGCGCGGGCGACGCTGGATCAGGTGCGAACGCTGATGAATCCCCAGCGCAAGCTCGAAGTCGCCTACCAGAAGCTGCTGGAGGCAGTATACCTGTTGCAGGGCGGTGATCACGGCAAGGCGCGCAAGACCGCCGAAGAGGCCCATGCCGCCGGCGACATGCTGCCGGCCATGCGTTATCAGCTCAAGCTTCTGGTCGCATTCTGCGCGGCGCACATGGCCGACTGGGAAGCCGCCTCGCGCTGGGCCGCCGACGCAGTCAGCCATGCTTACGGCCGCGACAAGGACATCGCCAACGATGCCTGCCTGATGCTGTCGGCATACCGCCATGCATCCCACGGCGAAGCAATGCAGGCCTCGGCCTGCCTGCAGGCGCTGCTTGCGTCTCAGCGGCAGAAGGGATTGTCGCTGGACCTGTACATCGCTTCCTTTCCCGGCATCTCCGGGCCGCTGCTGTCTCTGGCCATGCGTGAACGCATTGAATCCGATTTCGCGCGCCGCCTGATCCTGCTGCATCGCTTGCCGCCCACGGACCGCAGCAACGCACAATGGCCCTGGCCGGTGACCGTAAGAGCGCTCGGCAGGCTTGAACTCACGGTACAGGGGGAGCAGAAAAATCCCGCCGGCAAAGCCCAGCAACGGCCGATGGCTTTGCTCAAGGCACTGCTGGCTGCAGGTCCTGAAGGCGCTGCGCAGACACTGCTCGCACGGCGATTGTGGCCGGAAGCAGCCGATGCGAAGCCGGCGCTGCATGTGACGGTGCATCGGCTGCGCAAACTGCTCGGTCACGAGAGCGCCGTGCTGGTGAGGCGAGGCATCGTGATGCTTGGCGAGGACTGTGTCTGGACCGATGTGGATGCATTGGCGGCAGTGTGCGAACGCATCGAGCGCGCGTCCCCGGCGGCGGAGACATCCGTTCTTCGGCAGTACTCGCATGAGCTGCTTGATCTGTATCGCGGCGCATTCTGCGACGGCGACGAGGAAAGCTGGATGATGCCGCTGCGCGACGGAATGCGGACCCGTTTTCTCGGCGCCGTGGGCCAGCTGGGTCTGCGCCTCGAGAAACTCGGGGAATGGATTCTGGCCCAGCAGTTGTACGGACGCGCGCTCAAGGCGGAGCCGCTGGGCGAGGCCATCTACCGCGGCCTGATGCGCTGCGCCTGCGCGCAGAACGATCCCGCCGGCGCGCACAGCATCTACCGGCAGTGCCGGCAAACCTTGTCCATCGTTCTCGGCAGGACGCCCTCGGTCGAGACTGAACGGCTCTTCATCGATCTCGGGCTCGGCACCAGAGGCTGAGCGCAGCGCGAGCAGAAGATACATGCTCGCCGTCGTCCTGCAGGATGTCATGTGCCTGGGCCGACCGCACACTGGCAAGACCGCGCCGCGATGCCATTTTTGCACTGACTTCCGTATGGTTTCGTACAAAAGCTTTGTCGAAGAACGCAAATCACGGATAATTCACCATCGCAATCACATCGTGCACCCATGCCGTTGACTTCTGGTCATCGCATGCCGTCGAACCAATTCATACATGAACACACCGGATCGCCTTGCAGCCTGCCTTCCGATCGCCACGCATATTACCTACAGCGGCAGATTTCGCACATCCAACCTGCGCTTCAATGATGAACAGTTCGCACATTTGCATGTTGTCGGAGAAGGATCGGTTTGCATTGTCACGGATGACGAAACGCACCCTGTAACGGGCCCTGCCCTCGTGTTCTGCAGGCCAGGCATCGCGCATGCCGTCGTGGTGCCGGAAGGCGCTTGCGCGACAATGCTGTGCTCGGCAATGCTGTTCGATTACGGGATGAACAATCCGCAGCTGAAAACCTTGCCCGCCTGTCTTTCCATTCCGCTTGCCGAAGAGGCGTCGCTCACCCGCGGCATGCCCACTCCCAGCCTCGCCGCCGATACGCCGTTCAGTCTGGCGACGCAGAGAACAGTGGTGGAGGCGCTGTTCAGCACAAGGATTTCGCCCAGGCTGGCCGCCGTGTCCAAGAATGGCAAACCTGCCGGCGCGGACAGCGAACCGCCGCAACCGCCATCCGCCGCACCGTTTCCGGACGCTGTCCTGCCGCGTCTTGGCGATTTCGAATCATCTTCCCGGGAAGTGCTCCGCTACTTGCGGCAACGCCTGGACTTCGATCTGTTCATGATTACGCGAACCGAAGGCGATGACTGGACCGTGCTCCAGTGCGACGACCGCCGCTACGGCGTCTCGCCGGGAGATGTATTCCGCTGGTCCGACTCGTTCTGTTCGCATATGGTCAAAGGCGCCGGTCCACGCATTGCCCCGAATTCCGATCTGATCCCGGCCTATGCGACGGCGCCGATCGGCCGGCAGGTGCATATCAAGGCTTACATCGGCATTCCCCTGCTGCACGACGATGGCAGCCTGTTCGGCACACTTTGCGCCATTCACCCCTCGCCCAAACCGGCCACGCTCGCGGCCGAACAGGCGTTGCTCGAGATGCTGACAGGCCAGCTCAATCGTATCCTGTCGCTGGAACTCAAGGCGGCGGCAGGAACCCGGCGGCTCGAACAGCAACAGCTCGCCTCGCGCGTCGATCCCGCAACGGCGGCATACACCGTCGAAGCATGGCGCACCTTGCTCGCCTGCGAGGAAATCCGTTGCCGCAGATACGGCCATCCCGCGGCGGTGCTTGCGGTACGGATCGAGCCCGCCGGGATTGAGAACGAGGCATCCGCCGGGTTGGCCGAGACTTGTCTGACCGCCGCGGCGGCCGCCTTGCGCAGGAAGGCGCGGGACGGAGACATCGTGGCCCGCACTGCAGACCGTGAGCTTGCGCTGCTTGCGGTCGAGTGCAACAAGACGAAGGCGGCGTCGCTTGAGACAGGGATGCGTGCCGCCCTGGATGCCGAAGGCATCGGCGCATCAGTGAGCCTGTCCATGCTCGCTCCACGTTCCGCCACTCTTGAGGCTGCGAACTAGGGCCTGTTCCCACTTCATTTGGGAGATGCGTTCGCACCAAACCGCGTGTTGGCCTTGTTACGAGGGAACGCCGAGTCCTCCTTGCCGTAGCACCGCTACGACGCGTCGTCGTGCCTCGCCATGGCACCCATGCCGTGGCTTGCGGCGACATCTGCAAGCAGCGAGGAAAGATGCCGCAGGTCCATTGGCTTGACGAAGTGGTGATTGAACCCTGCGTCACGCGCCATTTCCCGGTCCTGCGGTTGTCCGTATCCGGTCAGTGCGACCAGTATCGTGCCGCCGGTTTGCGGCATGCCGCGCAGGCGGCGGGCCACTTCGTAACCGTCCATTCCAGGCAGTCCGATGTCGATGAAGCACACATGCGGAGTCAGCTGACAGGCTTTTTCGAGGCCGGGCTCAGGGCGATCGCAAATATGGACTTCATGTCCGCCGGTCTCGAGATACATTCCGAGCATGGTCGCCGCGTCGACATTGTCATCGACGATGAGGACCCGCAAGCGCCTCGCGCCGTCAGTCGGGGAGCCGGGAATGTCTGATTTCCTGGCATCCGTATCGCCCGCGGCGCGTGCCAGGCGCACAGTGAAACGGCTTCCCTGACCCAGTCCCGCACTCTCCGCGCTGATGCTGCCGCCATGCAGATCCACCAGGCTCTTCACCAGCGCCAGGCCAATGCCCAGACCTCCCTGCGCGCGATCGGAACTGCGTTCGGCCTGCGCAAACAGTTCGAAGGCACGCATCCGCAGTTCCGGCGACATGCCGATGCCGTTGTCCTGCACCGAAACCTCGACTTCGTCTCCGGACAGTTCCATGCGCAAGGCAATCTCGCCACCCTCCGGCGTGTATTTCGCCGCATTGTTGAGCAAATTGGTGAGCACCTGGACCAGGCGCTTGTTGTCGCCGTCAACAAATACCGGCGCATCCGGAACCTGCACCGCAAGGCGGTGCCTGCGCGACTCGATCAGCGGCCCGACCTGTTCGACCGCGTCGGCAATGATGTCTCCAAGATTCAGCGTCGCCCTGTCGAGCGAGATCAGGCCGCGGGTCACCCGCGATACATCGAGCAGGTCGTCCACCAGGCCGGTGATGTGTTCGACCTGACGGGAGATGACTTCGCTGGTGCGCCGGACACGTTCCTCGTCCGTCCGCGCCAGGCGCAGCAGTTCCGCGGCAGAAGCGATCGGCGCGAGCGGATTGCGCAGTTCATGCGCCAGCATGGCGAGGAACTCATCCTTGCGCCGGTCCGATTGGCGCAAGGCTTCTTCGGCACGCACCCGGTCGGTTACATCCATTTGCGCGATCACGCCGCCCACCACCTCGCCCGCCACGTTGCGCACCGGCGCGCCCGAGATCAGAATGATGCGCCGGCCATCCTGGCCGCCGAAGGGTTCGATTTCAATGATGTCGCGCGCCGAGGCATCTCCTCTCAGCACTCGGGTCAGCGCCCAGTCTTCGATGCCAAGCTGCCGCCCATGGCGCTCGGAGCCGTCGGCCCACCAGCCGCGCCATTTCTCATAATCGAAAAGCCCGTCTGTCTGCGGCACCCGGTCGCCCTCCACGCCCCACAGCATTCTGTGCGCGGAGTTGAAACGCAGCAGCCTGCCCGAAGTGTCCGCCATCACGATGCCGACCGGCGCCGCTTCGAGCAGCGCATCCAGCAAGCGGCGCTCACTTTCGGCCTGCCGCGCGGCCTCCAGCGCGCGGCGCTCGCTGGCCCGCAGCGCATCTTCCGCGCGCTTGCTCTCGGTGATGTCGAACACGATGCCGCTCATGCGCGTCGGCCGTACATTGTCGTGATAGATAGCCCCGTGTTCGGCCAGCCAGCGAATGCTGCCGTCCTTCCAGACTACCCGGAATTCGCAATGCCAGTCCCTGAGTTCCGCAAGCGCGGCATTGAAATCGGCATGAACCCTGCCGCGGTCTTCCGGATGAACATGCTCCAGAAAGCGTTCAAGTCCCCATTCCGTCTGCTGCTCCTCATAGCCGAAGCACTGGCTGTGCCGCAGGGTATGCGTTACCTTGCCGGTGAGGATGTCGAAGTCCCAGGCGCCGATGGCGGCGGCCTCCAGGGTAAACTGCAGGCGGCCCGCGGTTTGCATCAGCAGCTCCTCCGCCCGCCTGCGCTCGGTGATATCGAGGACGACCGCCATGACAAGGTCGGCTTGCTCGTGCGACGCCGCATGAATCAGGCTGACCGATACGCCGCACCACAATATCGTACCGTCCGGACGGATATAGCGCTTCTCTATCTCGAACGGTTCTCCGGTGGCAACCAGGCGTTCAAACAGCAGCATGTTGCGCGAAATATCTTCCGGATGGGTGAATTCGCTCAGATGGCGGCCAAGGATGGTATCCCGGCTTCTGCCGAGGAGTTCGCAGAATCTGCCGTTGGCCTTGACCAGGATACCGCCGGTATCGGTTTCCACGATGCCGACGGTGGACTGTTCGAACAGTGAAGAAAGATGGGTTTCGCTCGCGCGCAAGGCTTCCATAGATCGCGCTCGCTCGATATGCGCCCAGCTGCGCTCCACGATATCTTCCAGCAGGGCGATTTCTTCACCGCTCCAGCGACGCGGCGAGGAATTGTGCACCGCCATCATTGCAACCAGCCGGCCATCCTTGACCAGCGGGCAGCAGATGATGGCCTTGATGCCGATGGCGTTGAACATGCCGGCGCCCTCGTCCGGCGCCAGTTCGGCATTGACATCATGCACGACAAGGGTGCGACCCTGCCGCAAGTCGCGGGCGACGCGCGGCCCGAACAGATCCAGGGAATAAGTGCCCGCCGTCGACGCCGTACCCGGCACCGTCCAGTCATGCCGGATCGTGAATGCATTATTGTCGGCTTCCAGGTCGGCATAGGCGCAGCGAGTTACCCGCATCTGTTCTCCGACCATGCGCGCCGTGACTTCCATGACCGCCTTCGGATCGGCGGCCGTACGGGTAGCCTCGCCTACCGCATCGAGCAGGCGCAGCCTTTCCTCTATCTGCCGCCGCCGTCCGAGATCGGCGGCCAGCAGCCGCACATTGACGACCACCGGCGCCGCCAGCGCGGCCAGCTCCATCGCAAACTCCAGATCGGCCGCGCGATGGCGCCTGCCGGAACGGCCCATGAACAGCGTCAGCGATCCCACCAGCTCATTCCCGAAACGCATCGGCACCGTCAGCATGGATCGGAACGCCAGCTTCCGCAACAGGGCGAGATGTTCGTCATTGGCGGCCACCTGCCGATACCAGGCATCGTCGATGTTCACATGCAGCACGGGCTCGCCGCTGGAAAGCGCGCACAGATTCATGTCGGTTCGGGTCTGACGCACCCATTGCGTCGGCTTCAGGAGAGATTCGGTATCCGCATCGAGATGCGCGCGGACAGTACGGCGCACGCCATCCTCGAGCACGACGTCGAAGAAACCGAAATCGCCCAGGGCGGGAAGACAGGCGTGGATGACGTTGCCGAGCGTCTGCTCAAAGTCCAGCGACGATGCGAGCAACCTGGCGGCTCGCCGGAAGATGTTCAATTGCTGGGTTGCAATATCGGCATCGGTAAGGTCATCGAGTACATTCATACCCAAATTCTACCCGAGCGTTCCTCAACCCATCTGGCAGGGCTCCGTATCCGGCTGCAGGTGGATGGTCAGCGGAAGCAGTCCGCCACGGTTTTTCAGCCAGGCACCAATGTCTTCGGCGGGCTGCGGACGGCTGTAGTAAAAACCCTGCAATTCATCGCATTCGGCGGCTTTCAGCAATTCGACATCGGATGCCTTTTCAACCCCTTCCGCAACCACCTTCAGGCCCAGCGTATGGCCGAGCCCAATGATGGCCCGGGTTACCGTCAGGCTGTGCGGCGCGTGATGCATGCTCCTGATGAAGGAACGATCGATCTTCAGCTTGTCAATGGGGAAACGATACAGATAATTGAGACTCGAATAGCCGGTGCCGAAATCATCGATGGAAATGGAGAAACCGAGCGCCTTGATGGCTTCCAGCGTCTCGATCGTGGCCTGCACGTTTTCCATCAGAATGGATTCCGTCAATTCCAGCTCGATATGGCGGGGGTCGACCGGACAGGCTGCCAGCGCCTCGCGCAATACCGGCAGCAGGCTGCCGTCCCTCAACTGCACCGCCGACAGATTGATCGATACCGGAATCTCGCCCATGCCCTGCTCTTTCCAGGCGAGGTGCTGACGGCAGGCTTGCTGGATGATCCAGGCGCCGATCGGCACGATCAAGCCGCTTTCTTCCGCGATCGGGATGAACTGCGCCGGCTGCATCATTCCTTCGTCGGAATGCGTCCAGCGCAGCAGGCATTCGACGCCCGCCACGCTGCCGGTCCTGGCGTCGATCCTGGGCTGATAATGCAATACGAGTTCATTGCGCTCCACCGCGTGCCGCAGGCCGCTTTCCAGGTGCAGATGGCGGACGATGCGGTCATTGAGCGTCTGCGTGAAGAACTGCGCGTTGTTGCGGCCCTGGCTCTTGGCTTCGTACATTGCCGAATCGGCGTTGCGCATCAGCTCCGCGATATCGCTGCCGTCTTCGGGGAATACCGACACGCCTATGCTGCAGGAGATGTAAAGCTCGGCGCCTTCGATCCGGTGCGGCGAAGTGATCATCGGGATCAGCCGGCGCTCGATGATCCGGCCGACCTCCTCGGCATCCTTGATCTCATTGAGGATGATGACGAATTCATCGCCGCCGAGGCGGCTGACGGTATCGCCTTCGCGCACAACGTGGATCAGCCGGTCGGCCACCGAGCGCAGCAGGCTGTCGCCGACATGATGCCCTAGCGAGTCATTGATGTTCTTGAACCGGTCAAGATCGATGAACAGGATGCCCAGCCTTCCATTCTTTCGCCTAGCCTGCTGGATGGAAAGCGTAAGCCTTTCCTCGAACAGGAGCCGGTTCGGCAGCGAGGTCAGAGCGTCATGATGCGCAAGGAAATGAATGTGCTGCTCGCTTGCCTTGCGATCGCTGATGTCCAGCGAGATGGCGATGAAATGCGTGATGTCGCCATTGCCATCCCTTACCGCATTGACGACCAGCCAGGCGGGATAGGTCAGCTCCTTCTTGCCGGTAATCCAGGCCTCGCCTTGCCAGGAACCGGTAGCGATGGCCGTCTGGCGGATGGTGGAAAACAGGTCCTTCTCGTTGCGCTCGACCAGCAGGAAACCCGGCTGCTTGCCAAGCAGATCGGGCAAGCCATAGGAAGTGCTCCGGCAAAAGGCAAGGTTGGCCGAGATCATGACGCCATCGGCATTCATCACGACAATGCCTTCCGACGAGGCGGAGAACACCTTGGCCCACAGTTCGAGACGCGACTCCAGCGATTTGATCTGTCCGATCGGGGTAAAGGTGCTCAGTACCGCGGGTTGCCCCTGGTATTCCACGCGGCGCGCAGACACCAGCGCCCAGCTCGGATGGAGTCCGCCTAGCCAGCGCACCTCGAATTCATCGATGCTGCCCACGTCGCTGAGCGCCTGAAAGAAGCGGATCCGGGCTTCCGGCTCCATTCCGGATTTCCAGGGGTCGGTGCCGAGCCCGTTCAGCCAAGCCTCGGCCGCGTGATTGGCATGCAAGACCTGGTGATGCGGAATCGCGGTCACCAGCAGCGGTATCGGCACGCTGTCGACGAGTTCGCGCTGGGCTTCCGAAGCGCGCGCCCGGGCTACCAGTTCCTGCTGGGCGATGCGCTGGCGATCGAGCTGCTCAAGCATGCTGTTGAAGCCGCCCACCAGCCGGCCGATTTCATCTTCGCTGTGCCAGACCGCGCGCAAGGTGTAGTCGCCTGAACGGCGCACGTTTTCCGCCACATTGGCCACGCGCCCCAGCGGCAGGGCGATCTGGCGCGCCACATAAAACACTACCGACAGAATCACCAGCAACAGCAGTCCCGCCGTGCCGAGGTGGGTCCACATGCGGTGAAACTCGCTTTTGATGCGCGTGGCAAGCAGGCGATGCAGTTCGCCCTGCGTATCGGCCCAGGCCGATTGCAGGTTGGATAGCGCCGCGCGATAGGCATATCCCGGATCATCGTCGATCCTGCTTCCGGGCGAGGCGTTGATGATCTTGTGGCTGATCGCGCGGAAGTGATGCAGCGATGTGGAAAGCGCGGCATGCGACTGATCGAGGTTGCGCCTGAGATCCGGCGTGCTGGCGGCGAACGCTTCGCTGTAGTCGGTATCGACTCCCTTGACGATGGCGTCGAGCCGTCCCGACAAGATGAGGAACTCGATGCGCCACCGCTGCCTCTGATCTTCCCGCAGAACATTCCCGCCCTGGATCAGCCGATGCATGTCATTGAGGACCTCCAGCAGTTCCGGGAAACGCAGCACCACGAGCGACATCGTGTAATAACTGTCGAGATCCGGATCGAGAATCAGGTTGGACTGGTTGCCGATGCGGGTCAGCAATGCGCGGCCTGCAGCCATGGCCAAGGCGTCGGCCGATTTTCCCTGCTGCGGTCCGGTGTAGGAATCGGCCTCCGAGGCGGCACGGCGCAGCAGATGCACAAGTCCTGCCGCGAGTTCGGCACTGTCCATTCCCTGGCCGAATTCGCGTTCGGCCCGCTCCAGCTTTTCCGGCAAGAGGGCAATCGGCTTGGGCAGGGAGGCTGCTTCCGCCGATACTGGATCCGTGTTCAAGGTGTTGACGAACAGTGCCTGGCGCACGACGCCGATATATTGGTTTCCCGCCACTTCCTTTTCTGCGAAGTTGATGGCAATGAACTTTTCGCGAATCAGGATACCGGAGACGAAAATCACTGCCGTCAGGTCGAGGAAATAAATCAGCGCCAGTTTGCGGCTGACCGTAAGCCGTCCTATCAGGCGGGAAAGGTATTGCCGCATAGCGTCTTGGAAGAATTGAGGACATTTTCCAAGATGCAATATGCGTACCAGTCCGAAGGACGCCCGCCGCCGCAATGTCGTGATAAACCGGGTCTGCGCGATACACCTGTGTCATTTGCAGGAGTGCCTGCACATTGGCAGTGCAAAACCGCACCAAATATCGTGCAAAATATCGCACCATATCGTTGCGCCTTGGAAAGGTCATCGCAGTGATGCGGTCCTTCGGGAGCAAATTGTCATTCGCAGTGTCAGAAAGCCAATACATTGCTGCTCACGTCGCCATTCATGGCCAGCAAGGAACATAACCAGGAAAGATCCAACTGCATCATGCGTATGCCCGCCATGCAAGACCTGAGCGTCTGCGACAAGGAAACCATCCACGAACCTGAACTGATCCAGCCTTTCGGCGCCCTGCTTGCAATGGAGATGCCCGGTTTGCGCGTGGCGCGCGCCAGCGACAACCTTGAACCGTTCCTTGGCATCGCGGCAGCCGATGCCATCGGCCGTTCCCTGCGCGATCTCATCGGCGACGAGCCTTTCAGCCGGCTCACCGACGCCCTGCGAAACGGCGAGTTGCATTCGGTGTCGCCCATGCTCATGACGCCGCCGGCCGGCGATCATGTCTGCCATATGTATTACAACAGCACGGGCACCATGCTCATTGCCGAATTCGAGGCGGAACAGGAAGAGTCTTCAACCCGATCCCCGGATCCGGGACTGCTCGGCGACTTGCCGTTCAAGGCCATTCACGAATGCCGCAGCCATGAGGCACTGGCGCGCCTGCTGGCCAGGGAAATGCGGCGGGTCACGGGATTCGACCGAGTGATCGTCTATCGTTTCGACGAGGACTGGCATGGCATCGTCATCGCGGAAGACCGCAACGAACGCTATACCCATTCCTTCCTCGGCCACCACTTCCCGGCAAGCGACATACCTGTGCCGGCGCGCAAGCTGTTTTCACTGAACCGCCTGCGGATGATTCCGGACGTCGCCTACACGCCCGTGCCGGTACTGCCGCATGGCGAAGCCGGGAAAGCCGGAAGCCACGCGCGTCTGGACATGACCTATTGCATGCTGCGCAATGTCGCGCCGGTGCACCTGGAATACCTGTCCAACATGGATGTGCGCGCTTCGCTGACGATTTCCATCATGTGCGGCGACCAGTTATGGGGCATGGTGACCTGTCACAACGGAACAGCCGCGCCCATTCCGCTTCATGCCCGACAGCATTGCAAGGTGCTGGGGGAAGTGGCCTCCTACGCGGTGGCCAGCATTGCGCGCAATGAGCAGATGCACAAAGGCGAACTGCGCAGGAGCGAACTCAGGAAAGTGCAGGACATTTTCGGCGACAGCGCCGATTTCCCGGAAGCCATCCGCAGCGCAAGCGCACCCATGCTGAGCGCAATTGATGCCGAAGCCCTCATCATCAAGCTCGACGGACAACTGTTTGAACTGGGCTCCACGGTACCGCCGGCCGTGCATGAACTGGTCCGCGGGATCCTGGAGAAGGAACTGCGCGGCGGCCTTGCTTACAGCCGCAACATGTCCGCGCTTGATGCCGGCCTGGCGTCGGCCGCCCGTTCCGCCAGCGGCGCCCTGTACTGCCCGCTCGGCGAGCGCGGCAACTACCTGCTTGCCCTGCGCGGCGAAGTCGTGGAGGCCCGCAACTGGGCCGGCAATCCGTACAAGCCTGTCGATCTTCCGGCAAGCGGCCGACTGCATCCCCGCAAATCCTTCGAGCTCTGGCAGGAGTCGGTGCGCGGCTATTCGAAGCGCTGGGACAACGTCGATCTGGATGCCGCAAAAGAATTGCGACGCCTGCTCCTGGAACGCAACGAACAGATCGCGCGCAAGGCCTTCGAGGGCGCGTGGCAGCAGGAGCGCGACCGCAGCAGCGATATCCTGGAGGCGATGGGTGAAGGCTTCCTGCTGGTCGACCGGGATTTCACCATCCTGCGCATCAATGCGGAAGGCTTGCGGCTGACCGGAAAGGGTGCTGGCGACATCGTCGGCCGCAAGTTGTGGGAAGTATGGCCCAATGCCTACGAATCGTTTTCCGGGCAGGCCTACCGGCGCGCGATGCAGGAGCGGATATCGCTGTCCATCGAAAAGGATGTCGGAGACGGGCATCAGGGACCGCTCTGGATTCATATCCGCATCTATCCTTCCTCCGACGGGCTGGCGCTGTTCTTCAGCGACATCACCCAGCGCAAGAATATGGAAGCGGCGCTGCGCAGCATAAACGACACGCTTGAGGAGCGGGTCGCCGAGCGCACCGAGGAACTGAAGCGGGCGCATGAACAATTGCTGCAAAGCCAGAAGATGGAAGCGCTGGGCCAGCTTACCGGCGGCATCGCACACGATTTCAACAACCTGCTGTCGAGCATCGTGAGCAGCCACGACATGCTGCGCCTGCGCCTCGAACAGGGCAATGTACGGGAGCTGGAACGCTATGTCGGCACCGCTTCGCGGGCGACGGAACGCGCGGCGAATCTCACGCAGCGCCTCCTGTCTTTCGCCCGCAAGCAGGACCTGAGGGCGGCGCCGCTTGACATCAACGGCCTGGTGGAAAACCTGAGGGAACTGATCGAGCAGGCAGTTGGTTCCGGCATACGCGTCGAGATCGTGACCGAAGCACCCGTCTGGACAACGCTCTGCGATGCGCACCAGCTTGAGAACGCCCTGCTCAACCTGACAATCAATGCCCGCGACGCGATGTCCCAGGGCGGCACGCTGTCGGTAACGACGCGCAATGTGCCGCGCGACCAGCTTGCCGGGATGACGCTGGCGCAGCTCGCGCCCGGCGATTATGTCTGCGTCAGCGTGAGCGATACCGGAACCGGCATGCCGCCCGAGGTGGTCGAGCGCGCCTTCGATCCGTTCTTCACCACCAAGCCGCCCGGCAAGGGGACCGGCCTCGGCCTGTCGATGATTTACGGTTTTGCGCAGCAGTCGGGGGGCGCCATCGGCATCGACACCCGCGAAGGCCAGGGAACGACGGTGCATCTCTACCTGCCGCGCCATGGCGGCGATGAGGACATGCGATCCCGATCTTATTGATCCGGCCCGAAAAATGGTGCATTTTTCCGGTCGCTGATCTCACCCTCTGCCTCTGGGAGAGGGTCGGGGTAAGGGAAGCCGGCCCAACTTGTTTTCGGGCCGGATCTAGAACGGATTGCGGATGAGTGTACGGAAGCATCGGTTGCCTTGGGATGCAGGGCAAGGCGGGAGAACCGCAGTGTGGCGGGCCACACCAGCGACGCACAACGCCGCCATGCGCCCAAGACAAGCCGAGGCGACCGACCATCCACCTGCAATACGCTCTATATACCTGGCTGCACGAATGTCCGATGGCCGATGAAGGAGCGCCCTGCCCTGCAGGAATGCATCCTGCGTGATCAATGAAAGGAATCCGCATGAAACTGGTTTTCGCTTCGCTGATATTTTCCACCTTCATGGCCGGCGGCGCCGTTCTGGCACAGACGGCAGGGCTTCCCAATGCCAGTTCGTCCGCGCCCGAGGCCCGGCATGAGATTGCCCGCGGCAAGCTGGCCGCAGAGCTGCGGCGCGGCGGCTATGTCATTTATTTCCGCCATGCGGCGACCGACTTTTCGCGTTCGGATTCGGGCATGAAGGCCTACGACGATTGCGCCAATCAGCGCCTGCTGTCGGAAGCGGGGCGGGAACAGGCGCGCCGGATCGGCGAACAGATCCGTGCGCTGCGCCTCGCCACCGGGGAAGTGCTCGCCAGCCCGTATTGCCGCACCATGGAAACCGCCCGCCTGGCATTCGGACAGGCACAGGCGCGCACGGAAATTCGCGAGAAGGACGCCGGCGACTACGCCGGGCTCAAGCGCCTGCTGGCGGCACAATTGCCGGCTGGAGCGAATCGCTGGGTAGTCGGACATGGCACGCCTTTCCGCGCCATTTCCGGCCCGCCGCACCTGGATGAGGGCGAGGCGGCCGTCATCAAGCCGCTGGGAAACGGCTGGCGCGTCGTGGCGCGGGTCATGCCAGAAGACTGGGCGGCACTGGCGAAAAACGGGGAATGAAAAACGGGGCATGGATGGCATTCGGACTTCGCCTTGGCGGGGCGGCGAGTGCAACATCGGCCTGGCAACGCGGGGAACGCTGCCGGCTGTAATCAGTCCATCCCGGATTCAGCGCCCGCAGTGCGGCGTTTTCTCGTCAGGAGGCAACATGCTCAAGTCCATGGGATACGGTGCGACCAGCGCCAGCGAACCCTTAAGCCAGCTCAATTTCGAACGCCGCGCGCCGGGGCCGAAAGATGTCCAGATCGATATTCTCTACTGCGGCGTTTGCCACTCCGATCTGCATACGGCGCGCAACGAATGGAACAATACCGTTTACCCGGTCGTCCCCGGGCATGAAATCATCGGCCGTGTCAGCGCTGTGGGAAACGAAGTCACCCGCTTCAAGATTGGCGATCTCGCCGGCGTGGGCTGCATGGTGGATTCCTGTCAGCATTGCCGGAGCTGCTCGGAAGGCCTGGAGCAATATTGCGAGAACGGTTTCGTCGGCACGTATAACGGCGAAGAGATGCATTCCGGAGGCATGACGTACGGCGGATATGCCAACAACATTGTCGTCACGGAAAAGTTTGTTCTGCGCATTTCCGACAAGCTCGACCCGGCCGCGGCCGCGCCGCTGCTGTGCGCCGGCATCACCACGTGGTCGCCGCTGCGCCACTGGAAGGTCGGCAAGGGACAGAAGGTCGGCATCGTCGGCCTGGGCGGACTCGGCCACATGGGCATCAAGCTGGCTCATGCGCTTGGCGCCCATGTCGTGCTGTTCACTACTTCGCCGGACAAACGCGACGATGCGCGCAGGCTTGGGGCCGACGAAGTGGTGGTCTCGAAAAATGCCGGAGAGATGGCGGCCCATGCGAACTCCTTCGACTTCATCCTGAACACCGTGGCCGCGGCGCACGATCTGGATGCCTTCCTCGTGCTGCTCAAGCGCGAGGGCACCATGACCCTGGTCGGCGCTCCTTCGCATCCTCATCCGTCGCCGCAGGTCTTCAACCTGATCATGAAACGCCGCCACCTCGCCGGCTCCCTGATCGGCGGCATTGCCGAGACACAGGAAATGCTGGATTTCTGCGCGGAACATGGCATCGTCTCCGACATCGAGATCATTCCTATCCAGCAGATCAACCAGGCCTACGAACGCATGCTGAAAAGCGATGTGAAGTATCGCTTCGTCATCGACATGGCTTCACTGAAACAAGGCGCGCCGGCATAGGGACGGCATGAATGCAGGCGACGCATCGGTGGCCGCGGCATGCTGTCTTGCCGAAACCTCTGCGCGCGCCGGTGATCCAAGCTCAATGAGCAGGCACACTTTGCGCTTGCCGCTGCCCTTGGGACTCCCATGTCAAAGACCATCTTCAAATTTCTGCTGCCGCTGCTGATGCTTTCCGTCGCCATCCCGGAATCGGAGGCAAAACGCATGGGCGGCGGCCGTTCCACCGGCCGCCAGGCGCAAGGCATCAAAAAGACCGCACCGCCGGCCGGCGCTCGCACGGTTCAGCCGGAAAGAATGCAGCGCTCCCAGACGCCGCCGCCGGCAGCCGCCCGGCAGCCCGACGAGCGCATCGCACGCCCGCAACCCGTTCCGCAAGCTCCTCCCCCGGCATCGGCTCCGACGCCTGCGCAAACCCTGCCGCGCCAGGCGGCCAGCCCATGGGGCGGCATGCTGGGCGGAGCACTGCTTGGACTGGGACTCGGCTCGTTGATGTCGCGCGATGGCAATGCCGCCGATCAGGCAAACCAGGCGAACCAGGCAAACCAGCAAGCAGGCAGCAGCGGTTCCGGTGAAAGCGGCAGCGGCGCATCGGGCACCTCCGGCGCTTCGGGCGACTATGCCGATGCGCCGGCGCGACAGGCACCGCAGGAAGCGAAGCCGCAAACGGCAGGAATCTTCGGCACCATGCTGCCGCTCGCATTGCTTGCCTTCGTCATCTATTTTGCCGTCCGCAGGATGCGCCGCAGAAACCGCTGAGACGAGCAAGAGCTTTGCACAGGGCAAGACAACATTTCCAACATCGAGGAATACCATGACACCCGAAGAAAACCAGGCACTGCGGCAACTCTTGTCGCAACTCGTACAAATCCGGGGCATCGACAAGGACCCTGAAGCCGAGCGCATGATTGCGCAAGCAGTCGCGCAGCAACCCGATGCGGCCTATCTGCTGGTGCAGCGGACAATGATTCTCGAGCAGGCGCTCAATGGCGCCAAAGAACAGATCAACCAGCTGCAGTCGCAAAACCGGCATGGCACGCCATCAACCGCCGGCCGCAGCTTCCTTGATGCGAATTCCTGGGGCAATCACGCATCGACATCCGCATCCGCGAACACCCACCGCGCAGTGGAAACTTCGGTGACCGGCCGCCCGTTGAACAATTCCGGAAATCCACAGTGGAATGGTGTCGGCACCGGCATGCAGCCGGGCATGGGCGCGATGCCCGGCCGCAGGTCGAGTTTTCTCGGCGGCGGGGGCAGCATGCTCGGGACCATGGCGGCAACCGCGGCGGGCGTGGCGGGCGGTGCCTTTCTATTCCATGGCATCGGCAATCTGCTTGGCAATCAGAACCACGGCGATGGTCAGGGACTCGCCGACAAAGTCTCCGCAAATGAAAACAGCGGCAACGAACTGAACAATAACGAGACGGCCGGCAGCCAGGATCTTTCGCTGGCCGATGACGGCGCCGCCGCGGCAGCGGATGATTCAATGCTGAGCGACAGCAGCGGCTTTGACAGCGGCGGCTTTGATGGTGATTCGTATGAAGCCTGATCCGCTTGCCGGAGCAGCCGTTCTACTCCCATTGTGAAAGCACCCTGTTTCTGCCAGCCCGCTTGGCTTCGTATAGCATTTTGTCAGCGCGCTCAAAGAGGTGGGCGGTGGTCTCTCCTACCGCATGCGTGGCAAGGCCACCGCTGACGGTCACCCGGATATGACCGTGCGAAGTCATGACGCCGTGCTGCTCGACATGGGCACGGATTCGCTGCCCCAGGAGCATGATCTCCGCCGGATCGGCAATGCGGACGAAAACCGCAATCTCCTCTCCTCCATACCTGACGGCGAGATCCTCGGTGCGCACGCAACTGCCGACAAGCTGGGCAACCCCGCGCAGCACGTCGTCGCCGACGAGATGGCCGTAGGTATCGTTGATGGATTTGAAGCGGTCGATATCGAAGAGCAGCAGGGAAAAACCGCGTTCTTCATGTCTTAGATGCGCACTGACCGCATCATGCAGCCACTCCTGCATGTACAGGCGGGTATAGAGTCCGGTAAGAGGATCGCGTATGGCCGCCTCCAGCAGTTCTGCCTGCAGCCGCCAGCGTTCAACCAGGAAGCAGACAGCGATAAACGTGAATGCTGCGGCCAGCGCGGCGAGGCCGGTAGGAATGCCGACCCTCGCCCGGTAATCTTCCGCGTCGGCATGCAGATAGCCGCGTCCACCGATCTCGCGCATGTCGTAGGCTTTCTGGAGATAGGTTTTCCCGGGCAGTTCTTCGAACTGGACGAAGCGCATGTCCGCCGTCACCGGGCGGACCGTCTTCATGCCGAGCGGTGTGAAGTCATGTTCACCATACTGCCTGCTCTGCCGCATCCGGGCCATCTGCGCCGGATCAAGCTGCAACATGCTCTTGAATGTCCAGGATCCGAGCCCGCTCATCAACAGGATGCCGTTGGCGTCGGCAACCAGCGCAAGCTTTCCATGGGCTTGCCAGTCCTTCCATAACAACGCCTCGAAATCCTTGAACGGCCGCGAAACACGCAGTGCAACCACACCTTGTATCCGGTGATCGATGATCACCGGCCGGGATAGAAAATAGCCCAGGGCCTGGCTGGTTGCGCCGATGCCGACAAAACGTCCGGTTCTTCCCTCTACCGCATCCTGGAAGTAAGGGCGATATGCCACATTCCGGCCGAGAATGGCGTCGAGGGAACGCCACCTGCTGTCGGCGATGACCTTGCCCGACAAATCCATCACCCAGATTCTGTCGCAGCCGATACGCGCGGCGATTTCAGCCAGGGCCAGGTTGACTTCATGGAGTTTTGCAGGCTCCGGCTCCTGCAGCGCGGCACGTACCGCCGCCGACGATGCCAGGGTCTCAGGCAGCACTTCGTACTTGCCCAACTGGTCGAGAAAATACAGCCTTGCCAAATCATTGCGGCTATCCAGCGTGCGTTCGATCGTACGCAGCGCATCTTCCTTGATGCCTAAATGTGCCGCCACAACCATACCCGCGAGCAAAGCGGCCAGCAGGCTCAGCATGAAGGTACGGCAATGGATGCCGGAGAGCGTTTTCTTCAAACCACGCACATTTATGTTTTTAATGTACTGCACATGCTCCTTTCCTGGTGGCGCAAAGGTCACTTGCCAATACTGGCGCGAATTAAGAATCCGCTGATCCAATGTCGACTGGTATGGTGCGGTTACCATGTCAATCATGCTCGCAAGGCCCTGGCTTTACTATTCTCGTCTGCTTGTTGTCTTGTCTCGGCTGGCTTCGCCACATCCATCACATTAGAGCGTTTTCGACCTGACCGGCCTGGTCGAGGCGGAGGCAGGCCAGGGTGAAGCCACTCTAGCCTTCAGTACGTTTACAGCTCAGTCCCACCAGCCTGTGCCTGCAATATCCCTAAATCGCTTTTCTTAAAGCTCGCTTGAGAACACATTGAACATGCCAAACTGGTGGTACACCAAACGTGCATGAAATTCACAGAGCGTCGCTGTCGTCGAGTCATCTTGCACGACGAAGTCTCAGGCGAAGTCTTACCGAACTCAAAAACGGACTATTACACTCCAGCTCCTTGGTCGTCATATGTGTAGAGAATGCCGCTTGAGTTCCATTAGCATTGGATATTTTCCCAGGTGCTCCCGTAGTCACGTCAAACCAGACGGCAGGTACGATGGAAGAACTTCCGTATATGCCAGGTACCGGGCAATGCACTGCACTTATCGCGCGATTGACCGCGGGGGACCTGAATGCTTTTGTTCAGGTAGATCAGATTAAAAAAAAGCCCACCGCGAGGGTGGGCGAAAGGGGCTGGGACCCCTGGAGACAACCGGAAAAACCTTGGTACGCGCATCGGACTCAGCGACACGACCGACTCACTGAATGGTGTCGCTGTTAAAATCCCATTTCATCGAGAACGACGCTATCTCTTCTCGCACATCGCCCTGGGTCAAATGATTTTCATGTCGATCAATGAGCAAGCCGGACTATACGGACCCTGAAGAAATTTCTCTAATCGTAATTTTTTATCTTGCCTATCATCGTTTCTTATATAACGATCATGCTTTTCGCGTTAAGTACTGTCGGCACAGCGAAATTTTCATTCCTTCAACAAGTCATTAAGAACTACTTGTAGTGCATGTAGCAGAAAGTGAAGCGAAATTAAACATGGCAACATGAGGTTTCGTCGCAGTGCACGTTCGATTCCGGCTCAAACCAAAGACTTGTCGTCGCACGGCATGCGCCTGGGATAGGAATTTCCAACCGCTCAAAAGTGGACCAAGGCTGGAATGCGAAGCGTCAAGAAGTTGATGATGAAGCACGTTGAATAAGGTTCTAAGCCTAGTTTCAGATTGCCTCTTCGTTAGAGCGAATCGGGAATGAGCGACGTCCATATCGGCGAGCGGACGAGAAAATCACGGAAGAAATAAGGAACGAACATGCCGCATTTTCTGAAACCTGACATTTGATTATGGGTCTCGAACGCAATTCCGAATATTTTCGGAACAACCGGCAGGAATACGGAATGGTTAAGTAGTGGATTACATATCGCCGCCACAGAAGGATAGCCGCGGTTAAATCGTAACTGATAAATTAATGTTTTCATGTTTATAACGTTTTATTATTGGTAATTCCCTGCGTAGACTTTTATAGTCTCGCTGGGATGTTTCATAAGCCGAACAAGGAGACGACAACGGGCATGGCTGTGGCCGGAGGCCATTTGCTGTGGGAATACGCCGGATATGCCACCAAGGGATGCGGATGACGCAATGGGAACGTGGACTGCCTGCGTTTATGAACGCATGTCATCGATAGAAATAAATGCAAATGCGTATGGCGTGATGCAAAACCGGATGACATTCGAGGACCGGGCATCGCAATCGTATTGGAGGCACCGCGCTCCGGCCGGAGGCGGTACGGCATGGGCGCCTCTGCTGTGCAGTTGTACCTGACAGATAAGTTTAAGGCGCCGGGAGAGCGGCAGCAGAATTGGAGCATGGCGCAGCCTTCCTCCAGGCACATGCTTGAATACTGTGGCAGGTGCAATGAGCCTGCCACGAGGAGTGCGCTTCCGTGAACTCCATGCGACACACCTGACACGGCTATACCTGGAGCAAGTCACGCTGCAATTCTATGGCAAGGCTCTCACTGCCCGGGACATTGGCGAACATGTCTGCCTGTCGCCCGTGATCGGCGGCAGAGTGACGACCTTGTATTTGGCAGGTGTTCGGTCGGCCATGCAGCGCATCCGGCGAAGGCATGGCGAATTGAATGTCCGCATGTCAACACTTGCCGGGATGACGAGAAGTGTACGGGGAGGCGCTGTGTTGATAGAGGCATGAGGAGCAGGCCGGCATGACGAGATGGCACCGCGTCAGACAAGTGGCGGCGGTTCCCGGGGCGCTCGGCGCGCCAATAGCGAACGCTCACATTGGAGCCGACTTGACGGTTAGCAGAGGCTGGTTTGGAAAAGGCCTATTCATGCCGCATGAAAAAGTTTGCGCTGGGGGCGAACCGCCCGCAGCGATTTGCCACTCAGAGGTGGCCACCTTGAATATGCAAGGCGCCAGGGAAATACCGCCGATGTAGATGCTTGAACGCATAGTAACCGGCGTACCGTAGCAGCCGTAAATTTATGCAAGAACAATGATGCTCATAAAGCACCTGCGCCATTCGTTGCCAGCCGCTTTATCAAACGGAACCGCAGGTTTGCGGCATGGATGGACGTAACTGGAGAGAAGTCTCGTTTATGGAAATTTATCAACTCCGCACCTTCGTGACTGTGGCGAAGCTGGGACACATTACCAAGGCAGCAGATGCATTGCATGTCACCCAGCCCGCAGTGACAGGCCACATCAAGGCCCTCGAGCAGGAACTGGGCATTGCGCTTTTCGAACGCAGCCACGGCAAAATATCGCTGACCAAAGCCGGTGAGATCCTGCTGCCGGAAGTGGAAAAAACTTTGTATGCCTTCAATTCAACCCTGGTGCGGGCCAAGGAGATCAAGGGTGAAATCAGCGGACGCGTTATCGTCGGCACGATCGGCGATCCCGATTTTCTGAGGCTGGGGAGCTTTCTGAGTGGATTGATGACCACCCTGCCGCTGCTGGAAATAAAGACCAGATCCGCTCATGCCATGGCCATTCTGGATGGCGTGACGACAAAAAAAATGACTGCGGGATTTCATATCGGCACCGTCATCAATCCTGATCTGGCCAGCCTGCCCTTGCGCAGCATACGGTATCGCGTCGTCGCGCCGCCTTCGTTCGCCGAGCGTCTTCCTGGCTGCGGCTGGGGAGATGTGGCCGCCATGCCCTGGATAGGAGCTCCGGAAAAGTGCCATATTCATCAGTTACTGCTTTCCTTGTTCGGCCAGCATGGGCTGCGGCCGAACATCGTGATGGAGACTGACGAATTGAACGCGCCGCACAGCCTGGTGCGTGCCGGACTCGGATTTGCGCTGTTAAGGGAAGACCTCGCGCTCGCAGCGGCCGCACGCGGTGACATCGTCATCTGGAGCCATGCCACCATAGGCACACAGCTTTCCTTCGTGTATCGGGCAGACATGGATATCGAACCGATGATCGTGGGGATGCTTGCCGTGCTTCGCGATACCTGGGATCTTGAAGACACCGCGCCGTAAAGACAAACGAAAGCAAATCAAGGAAATTGACAGCGCGGCGCACCGTGCTTTGCTCCCAGATTTAATCGGACCCACACGTCAGCTTATCGACAGGAGAAAATTAAGATTCATGACCGACCATGCGTTCGCGCCGCGCCGTAATTAAAGATGGTAAAGATGGAAGTCCTTTTTCGTCCGACTCTTCACTGACAGATGACAAACAGTCGATGCCGATGACACAGCCATGCTTTGCCGCTCGCAGGCAACTTGGATCGTTTTCGCCCTGACCGGTTTAGTTGAGGCCGAGGCAGACTGCTGCTGGAACAAGGCGTGACGACGTGACATGGCCAAGCCATGGCCAAGCCATGGCAAGGATGGCAAGGAGTCACAACGCCGTGCCGGCGGCAATCTGTCGGGGGCCGGCAGGCAGGTCAGGGTGCATCCGCTCTGGGAGATGCGGACAGATGATGATGACGCCGATTGACTTAAAAGAAGGTATCGGACCGAATTTACAAAGCTGCTGTCCGAGCGCAAGTCACCACGGGCTAGGGGGTGGCAGGACGATTTGCCGAAATGTCTCAAGGTTCCGCCATATGGCTTGCATCCGGCATGCAGAGATCTCCCGATCGCCTTTGCATTTCGATGACAGGCAGCCGATCTCCGTCACCCTGCGTTCCTTTGTTTAGCCTGGGCGGCATGGCACCATCGATTTGTGATATTTCCTGCATCCGGTCGTACTTCGGATTGTTCTCTCGGCGGATGCTGCGTTCAGCATTACGGATGAGACGCTCAAGCGTGACGACATGCTCAACCGGGAAGGCACCCGAGGCCGAACCGGCCGAGAGCAGCAACACATGAGCCCCGATGCGCAGTACTGCCATTGCCGCCTCGGACTCAGTCTTTGGATCGGCATTATGCTGGTTCACTCCATGCCCCGGCTCCACGAGTTGCTGTATTGCGGCTACCAGTATCTTGCCTGAGGCACTGCACTTCATGAACAGCATCTCTTGCAATCGGATGAGCTGGTCGGAAGACATATGCATGGACAGGTCGTGGCGACCGAACATGACGCCATCCGCCATGCCCAGCACTTCTTCGATGCGCGAAAGCGCTGCGGGATTGTCAATTCTGGCCATGAGTCCCGGTCTTGTTCCGACGAGACTCCTGACTTCGGCAAATCCTTCAGCACCGCAAGCAGCGGACAAGGCCAGCCAGTCCACGCCCAGTCCGGCAGCACTGACCGCATCGGCGCGGTCTTTTTCCGTCAAGGCCGCAGGCCATGTGCGGGTGGGGACGGAAACGCGTTTTGCATCCGCAATATAGCCGCCTGCCAGCACAATGGTTTCAACATGATCGAGCGCCGCCGACATAACCAGCAGCCGCACCCGGCCGTCATCGATAAGGATTTCGTCGCCCGGGCGCACCAGCCTGAAGAATTCAGGATGGGGCAATGGAATGCGCCTGCTGTTTCCCGGAGACTCATCGAGTTCCAGGCATAGCATCTGCCCTGCGCACAGGCTGACGAATCCGCCCACCATCGATCCGAGCCTGAACGCCGTTCCCTGGAGGTCGGCCAGTATGACGGCGGGACGCGACGTTCCGGTGTCGACGGCACGTATCGCCCGGCACCGCTCTCCATGTGCTGCGCGCGAGCCGTGGCTCAGATCGAGCCTGAAAATGTCTGTGCCGGCGTCATACAATTCTGCAATGACGTCCGGATGGCTGCTTGACGTTCCGAGGGTTGACATGATCCCTGTCCTTCTCTTGCGAACCCCAACCCAGTAATCCTGCATACCTACCCCTTTTCCCTTCCGGCAAACCCGCTTGATATCGTTCCGCGCGATGAGCGTGGCAATCCGGCATTTTGTACCGGACCATTACAGGTGAGTAGCAATGGCAGGCCCCCTGTTCCATCGATGACCTCTTTTCGGTCGGCGGATTTGTATGCTCTTTCCGAAATTCCTTAAAACGGGCCTGACTATAAAGATTGGAGCGTGATAAGACCAATCGCAAATTCTTATTTTTTTCATCAGTTCTCGTTATGCGAAACGGAACCCTGCGGACAGTATTTGTAGGACTGCACCAAGGCAACTGGAACTTTTTACATGGCATGCCACATATGGATGTAGCGATTGCCTTTTCAGGATGCTGGAAGATCGGGTAAAGGCGGCGTGCATTACAGTCAAAACGCATGTCTTGGCTTCCGCAGTCCGGTCCCGCTTCCGCGGAACGGGATCGCAGGTATTACCCATATCGAATTTGGAGGTCTGACAGGTGTTACCGAAGTTGATGGGGGCATCCGGACAGAAAAAGAATGAACCAACAACATACTTATGCTGTAGCACTGGGCGACTCCGACTACACCGCCGACTGTTCATTTGTTGAAGATCCCGGAGCACAGCCGTCAACGATCCTGATAGAGAATTCCGCCAGATTGGTTTACCTGGTCAACAGCAATGCCCTGCTTGCCAAGGATATCGCACTGAAACTCGGAGCCTACGGTTATCGCGTCATCGCCTTCGACAGCATGGCGCATCTCGCGGAGCATCTGCCTGCCGTTCCGATCAATCCTATTCTGGTCGACGTTGCCAGTCACGGCGTCGATGAGTGGACGCTCAGCGAGATCGGACGAATCCGCGAGCTCTGTCAGAGCAGGATTCCGATGCTGCTGCTGTCTGCCCATGCGAACATGGAATTACGATTGAAAGCCGCACATGCCGGTATCGACGCTTTCTTCATCAAACCGCTGGATATTCAGGCGTTGGTCGATTACCTCGATACGCTGTGTCCGGCCCAGGAACAAGCCCCTTACCGGCTGCTCCTGATCGGCAACGACCGGCAACGATCCGGGACCTATGCCGACGCGTTTCATGCCGCCGGCATGGAAGTGTCGATGCTGCTCAAGCCGCTGGACATGTTCGGCGCGCTTGGCGACAGCCGGCCGGAACTGGTGATGATGGATGTGGAAACATCGGGGTGCGGGGGCGTGGACCTGACGGCGCTGATCAGGCAAAGCAAGACCTTCCTGGAACTTCCCATCGTGCTGCTGAGTTCGCAGGCATCCCAGCAGGCGTGGCGGGATGCGATTCGTTGCGGGGCCGATGATCTCTTCCCGCGTTCGATGGCGATTGGAGAGCTGATTCAAGCGGTATCGCTGCGCATCGAACGTTACCGGGCCTTGCAGACCCTGATCATGCGCGACGGCCTGACCGGACTCTACAACCACGCCGCGTTGCGGGAACAGGCTGAACGTGAATTGACGCGAAGCATGCGGCGCGGCGAACAACTGACGCTGGCGATGATCGATCTTGATGACTTTAAGCGCATCAACGACACTTACGGTCACCCGGTTGGCGACCAGGTATTGCGGGCCGCCGCGCGTCTTCTCCAGCGACGGCTGCGCAATGCCGATGTCGTCGGCCGTTACGGCGGCGAAGAGTTTGCCGTTCTCCTGCCGGCCACCGACACCAAAGCTGCTGCCGGCGTGCTCGACGAGATTCGTGCAGCGTTTCAAGCCATCCGGCACAAGACCGACAAGAGCGAATTCAGCGCTACGTTTTCGGTGGGGCTGGCCCAGTTCGGCGGTCAGAGCGGTCCGGCCAGCGTGGCGCAGTTATTCGTTGCCGCGGACCAGGCGCTTTACCGCGCCAAGCACGCTGGCCGGAATCGTGTCGAAATTGCGTCCGCCGACTGCGCCTGAATCCGTAAGACGCGGCGCTCCCCTCGGCAGACAGTTCTTGCACCGCCTGGTCGTATTTACACTGTCACCTGCTCCTCTTTTGCAATTTCGATCAGGCGGAATGGCGGCTGGTCGGGGTAGGCACGCTGCAGCAGGGGACGGGCAACGTTGTACACCGGGATGCCATTGACCGTACTGCCCTCGGGCGTGCCGCGATGTGCATGGCCATGCACGACTGCGTGGACCGGGTAATGAATCAGCGGATCTTCCAGACGGCTTGTTCCCAGGAAAGGATAGATTTCCACCGGTTCGCCGCGTACGGTGGCTTCAATCGGCGAGTAATGCAGCATGGCGATCCGGTGCTTTGTCCGCAGCTTCGCCAAGGCTGTTTCCAGTTTCAGCGCCTCCTGCAGAGCCTCGTTGACGAAAGCCTTGATGACGCCTTCCCCCCATGGGCCAAGAGCGCCTCTGCCATAGCCGCCGGCAAAACCCTTGGTACCGGCGATCCCGATGCCATGCACCTCGCAGGCATCTCCGTCGAGCACCTTGACGCCGCCGTCGGACAGGATGCGCTGCACCTGATCTTGCTGGCCTGACTCGAAATCATGGTTGCCGAGCACGGCAACGATAGGCAGCTTTGCGTAGGAAAGTTCCTCCACGAGGATATGTGTTTCCTCCGGCAAGCCGTAATCAGTCAGGTCGCCGCATAGCAGCAGCACGTCCGCCGCTTCGGATACCTGCGAAAAGAAATTGCGCAATGTGCCGCCAGAATCCTTTGTGCAATGCAAGTCGCCGACGGCCGCCAACCGGATTGTTCCCGATGAATTCATATCACCCCTCATTTCATGGTTGCTCATGTGGATCGATACCTATGCTCAGCAGTCGTTCCCGGAAAATGGCCATCCGGGACGCACCATCCGTAGCGGAGTGACCGCAAATCCATGGCATAAGTTTTGCTGGATATTCATCATTTAACTGCTCTCACTCCGAATATGCAGACACTTCTTCAAAACGCCGCGGATGAAAAGGACAATGCTGCTGCTTTCTATCGGGATGTGCTGCAGAGCCTTGCCAAGGCGAAAATTCCGTTCATGGTGGGCGGGGCTTACGCGTTCTCGCATTTCACAGGCATTACTAGACCCACCAAAGACCTTGACCTCTTTATCCTGCGTAACGATTTCGATCACCTGACCGAATCGCTCAAACCTTATGGATACGCAACGGAGCTGACGTATCCGCACTGGCTCGGCAAGATTTATAGCGGCGAACACTTCGTCGATCTCATCTTCAGTTCCGGCAATGGAATTGCAGAGGTGGACGGCGCGTGGTTCCAGCATGCGGTATCGGACGAGGTGCTCGGGGAGCCGGTTCTGATTTGCCCGGTTGAGGAAACCATCTGGTCGAAGGCTTTCATCATGGAAAGGGAGCGGTTTGACGGGGCAGACATCGCGCACCTGATACGTACCAGCGGCGCAGACATGGACTGGAAGCGCCTGCTGGAAAGATTCGATCCGCACTGGCGCCTGCTGTTCAGCCATCTCGTGCTGTTCGGCTTTGTCTATCCCGATCATCACAACCTGGTTCCGCACTGGTTGATGAATACGCTGATGGACAGGCTGCGTGCGGAAATGGAATCGGCGCCGGCGGCGGACCATGTGTGCCAGGGCACCTTGCTCTCGCGTGAGCAATATCTTCCCGATATCGAGCGCTGGGGCTATCGGGACGCCCGCCTCCTGCCGCCCGGCACGATGACGGTCCAGGATGCGGAGAGCTGGACCGACGCGATTCCGAACCGCAGCGAGAAGAACGAGTGAAGACTCGGAATTTTTCCGCGGAATCGCTCTAGGGCCTGTTCCCACTTCGTTCGGGAGATCCGTTCGCATCAAAACGCGTATTGGCGGTGGAGCGTGGCTACGCAAAGGCTGACCGCCTTTGCCAGCCATGCAACGCCTACGGTGCCTTCGCACTCCCGAACGCAGTGTGATCAGGCCCTACGCCGTCTTGTCGAGTGCGGCTTTCTTCGCCCGCGCTTCCGTTACCAGATAGAGCACGATCGCGACCGTCAGCGGCACCAGATAGTAAATGGCGCGGTAGGCCAGAAGCCCCGCCAGCATGGTATTGCGTGAAAGATCGTCGGCCAGCAGGGCGATGAAGACGGCCTCCAGTACTCCGAGACCAGCCGGCACATGAGTAATCACGCCGGCAACCGCCGCGACGAGAAGAACCGCAAGCACCGCCGGATACGCTATTTTCTGCTCAAGCAGAAAATAAATGATCCCACCTATCAACATCCAGTTCAGCGAAGAGAGACCGAGCTGCAGCAGCGCCACGCGAAGCGCGGGCAAGGTGATCTCCCTGCCCCGCACTGTCCAGCTGCGGCGCTTTGAGAAAGCGCAGAGCGCCACATAGGCCACAGCTACCAGGAACAGGACGAAGCCAAGCACGCGCAAGGCCTGCTGGTCTATCTTCCAGTTCTGCGGCACGTCGATCGGACTCAGCCAGAACGACAAGCCGGCCAGCAGAAGGTATCCCAGCCAATTGGTGATCATGCTCATGAACAGCACACGGGTGATCACCTCGGCATCCAGGCCCAGCCGCGAGTAGAGGCGATAGCGGAACGCCACGCCGCCGATCAGCGAGCCGAAGTTGAGGTTGAATGCATAACTGATGAAGTTCACCGTCATGACCTTGGGAATCGGCAGGCCATGACCGGTGGCTTGCCGCCCGAACAGGTCGAAGCAGCTGTAAAGCAGATGGCTGAGCGCGGCGAGCAATGCCGCCAGCAGCAAGCCCTGCAACGGACGCTGCTGCAGGGCCGCGAACACCTTGTCCCATTCGATGGAGCGCGCCTGCGTGAAAAGCAGATAGCCGACCGCGGCAAAGAAGGCAATCTTCGCAATGCGTTTTAGCCATTGCCACCAAGCCTTGCCGGCAAGACCTGCGGCAGGCGGACCCGCTTCAGGCGAAGCCGTCCCGCTGCCGGCGGGCTTGCCTTGAAAACCTTGTTCCTGCCTCATGAGCGTGCCGTTTCGGTAACGCGGTCGGTATCCTTGTGCTGCGCAGCCGGACTGGCGCCGGAAGATGACAGCATGGTGAGTTTGGGCGCATGGGCCGGAAGCCAGCCGGCCCAGTCGGGATAGCGACGCAGGATGTGGTAAAGGAAGAAGCCGCGCACGCGTCGCCACCAGCTCGACTCCTGCAATTCCTCGGCCTGTATCTGCTTGCAGCTGTGCTGCATCAGGAACCGCAGTTTTTCATGGAGCTGATGATTGAAGTCGCGATCATGGATGAATACGTTGGCCTCAAGATTGAGAGCGAGGCTGAGCGGATCGAGATTGCTCGACCCCACGGTCGCCCACTCGTCATCGACCAGCGCGACCTTGCCATGCAGCGGCCGGTCGCAATACTCATAGATGCGTACGCCTGCGCGCAGCAGGTGCGAGTAAAGCATGCTGGCCCCGAATTTGACGATGGCCATGTCCGGCATTCCCTGCAGGATCAGCACCACTTCGACGCCGCGCCGGGCCGCCTTGCGCAACTCCTTGAGCAGCCGGTAGCCGGGAAAGAAATAGGCATTGGCGATGATCACCCGCTTTTTCGCAAGCCGGATGCCGAGGCGATACTGGCGTTCAATATCGCTGCGGTGCCGGTGATTGTCGCGCCACACGAAGAGCGCTTCCGCCGTGCCGGCGACGGGAAGTTTTTCGGGCGGCGATGTCTTCCATGGACGAGACCAGCGCCAGCCTGTCTTTCCAACAGTCATCGCCGCATGAGCGAAGCGCCGGATGTAGGCAACGATCGGCCCCTCGATCTCCACCGCATAATCCTGTTTCGCTTCCGGGCCAAAATCGAGCAAATGATCGGCGGAATAATTGATGCCCCCAATGAATGCGCGCTCGCAGTCGACCACGACGATCTTGCGGTGCATCCGCCGGAATACATTGGTGCGCTGGCCGAACAGGCGCATGCCGGGATCGAAGACATGAACGCGCACGCCCGCATTGGTCAGGCTGGAAATGTATTCATCCGACAGGTCAGGTGAACCAAAGCCGTCGATGGTCATGTCAATCCGCGCACCGCGGCGCGCGGCAGCAAGCAACGCATCTCGCAGGGCCAGTCCGACCTTGTCTTCGTAGAGGATGAACGTTTCAAGCACGACTTCCTTGCGCGCACTGGCAATTACTTCGAACACGCGCGGGAAAAATTCCTCTCCGTTCTCCAGCAAGGTGAACTTGTTTCCTTTGATCCACTGTTGAGCCACTGCGCAATCTCCTGATGAGCTATTGTCATAAATACCAGAAATGCGAAATGCCGCTTTGATCTTTACCGTGGAAAAGGGTTTTTACCGAAAAGCCGATGACCCAAATCGATGCTTGAAATTCGACGAAATCAAAACAAACTGTGAAGACGGTTCAATACCGGTCGAGACATTTTTTCAAGAGCCACCGCGCCGCTTTCATTGAAGGGCTGGCGCATCGCCATAGAGGACGATATGAAATCAACATTCCATGAGTTGGAACTGGGAAAAGCAGTACTTCAGAATTCGACGGATATCGGCAATGAGCAGCTGATCATCACCCTGCAGCCGGACAACAAGGCGCCAGTACAGATTCAGATCAGGCAGAACACGGAGGGAAGCAGTTCAACGTCGAGTTCGATCGGGATCAGCCAGCATGGCTTGCAACAACTCGTCCATTGGCTGCGGGAGGAAGGCGCCATATCCTGAGCGGATAGACGACGGTGCGCCATCAAGCATCTGCTCATGCAACCGGCATCCTTCCTTGCTGCCTTACCTGGGCGGATGTCCGATCACACAATGGCACAGTCACACAAGAGGAGGCCTTGCCGCAGACACCTGCGGCAAGGCATCGGAACGTCGCTCAGATGTTGTAGTAATCGAGCGCCATCTTGGCGGACTCGGCGACGTCTGCGCCAAGAGGTGCCAGCTCGGGACTATCATCCTTAGGCAAGGAGCGTTTTTTGCCTTCGGTGCCCGCCAAAGCGGCAAGCTGCTTTCTGACATAGCGTGCAAGGGATACCCTCTTGCCCGACGGCGTCAGCGGCATCTTTCCGTGGTACCAGAAGCCGTCTTCAAACACGATCTTGAATTCGCACTGATCCTCTTCGTTCTGCAAGGATTCGGCAGCCCAACCTTCCAGCACCGTGTTGGCCGCCTCGACGGAAGAGACGCGCGCTTCCGAAGCCAGTCCGCTCAGACGATGGATAAAAATTCGTGATACATCCACTTTCTCGCAAATATCACTGCTCATAGCTGCATCCGTTAAAAACTGTAGCCGACAAATTGAGGATGCACAGGCAGATATTCAAGGCGTCCTGCCCTCCGACGATAAAATATTTCCGTGCTGATGATGGCTCCAACTGAATCCGCCATGCTGCAGTAAATATTCAAGGACGCCTCTCTGCCTGCGCAAGCCTGCGCCGGTGCGGGACTTACCCGCGGTTGCGTAGCCGGGTTGACCGGCGGGGTGACGCGGTAATACCGCTAAAAACGCCCGACAGCCGAAAGGCTGCGGGCAAATCCAATTCAAGAAGAGTTGGAGGAGACCCGCGCATACTACTACCAGGAATCTTGCCGGTCTGCTTTTGATTCGTGATAGGAGATATATGAAATGGTAATGTCATGACATTGTTTGGCCAGCTATCTTCGCCAGCGAATATTCTCTGGCGGGATGGTTTTCAACAGGTGGCGCCACACCTCCGGCCTGTAGGCTCAGGTCTTCAAGCAACGCCGATGTATCGGGGGCACCCATGGCTCGTGCAGCCGTCAGTGCCGTCATGCCTTTCGCATCCTGCGCACTCGCATCGGCGCCATGCGCCAGCAGCAGCTTTACCACCTCCGTGCGATTGAACATGGCAGCCATCATCAGCGCTGTCTTTCCATCCGGAGCCGCACCCTCCACGTTCGCGCCATGCGCGAGAAGCAGCTGCACCATGGGAACATCGCCCTTGTATGCCGCGCCCGCGATCGGTGTTTGTCCCATATCGTTGCGCAGCTCGGTGTCGCCGCCGTGGCGCAGCAAAGCCTTGGCCACATCGAAATGGCCGTGGTAGCTGGCCAGCATGAGAAGGCTGTCACCGCGCTGATTGCGCAGATTGGCAGGCAGTCCCCTTTCCAGCAGCGGCTTGAGCCGGTCGGCATAACCGCTGCGCACAAGTTCAAAGACTTGCTGGGCAAACTCCAGCGTTTCGCGATCCATTCCTTCCGGTGCGCCGCGCTGGACGCCGCCTGCGTTTTCCTGCATGGATTTTCCTTTCAAGGCCAGCACATGGCCAGCATTGCCAGCATTGCCAGCATTGAACCGGTACGGCCGCTCCATTGTGAAGCATGCCAGCGCGTTGGCGCGGGGCGGCGGCCTGCGCTGTCATTTGCGTCCCGGACAAGACCCTATTTCGCCGGAGCGGTCTCCTGCACCCGTGCAGACGCCTCCTTCTTCCCACTCGTAAAGGTGGGACCGGAACGCCGCTCATGCGGAGCCGGTTTGCCAGGCAGCGGCGGGAGCGCTTTCGCCCTTTCCAGATCGACTCCGGCGACCTCCGCAACCCGGCGTCCATAGTCTTCGTCGCAATGCCAGAGATGCCATACCATGCGCAGCTGGATCGGCTCCGGACACTGTTTCAGATCACCTCCGATGTTGGACACCAGCTCATCGCGCTCCCAGTCCTCGAAGGTCCTGTAGCGATCGCCGGCCTGCCTGTAATCGTCGGAAGTGCGGGTTGTCTGAAAGCGGCCGAGAGGGCCTTCCACCCACTGGTGATATTCCTTTGCCGGCTTCGGCGCCTCCTGCAGGCCGCCAAGCGAACTCGGCTCGTAATTGATGTGCTTGTTGGCGCCGCCGTCGTCGACGTAATACGCCATTTGCGCATCGCGCTGGTTGGTCCTGGAGCGGGCTTTTTCCTGCGGCGCATTGATCGGCAGCTGCAGGTAGTTGGGCCCGACCCGGTAACGCTGCGTATCCGAATAGGACAGGGTACGGCCCTGCAGCATCTTGTCATCCGAAAAGTCGACGCCGTCCACCAGCACGCCGGTACCGAACGCCGATTGCTCGGTCTCGGCAAATACATTGTCCGGATTGCGATCGAGGACCATGCGCCCGACCGGGAGCAGGGGAAACTTGTCTTCAGGCCAGCGCTTGGTGTCGTCGAGCGGGTCAAAGTCGAGCTCCGGATGCTCGCCGTCGGACATGATCTGCACACAGAACTCCCACTCCGGAAAATCCTTGCGCTCTATCGCCTCGTACAGGTCCTTGGTGGCATGGCCCACGTCCTGCGCCTGAATTTCCGCCGCCTGCGCCGCAGTGAGATTGCGCACGCCCTGCTTCGGCTGCCAGTGAAACTTCACGAGATGGGCCACGCCTTCATCATTGACCAGCTTGTAGGTATTGACGCCGGCGCCTTCCATCTCGCGATAGTTGGCCGGTATACCCCAGGGGCTCTTGACCCAGGTAACCATATGCAGCGTTTCCGGGGACTGGGAAACAAAATCATAGAAGCGCCAGGGCTCCTGCCGATTGGTCACCGGATCCGGCTTGAAGGCATGGATCATGTCGGGAAACTTGATGGCATCGCGGATGAAGAAAATCTTCAAGTTGTTGCCGACCAGATCCCAGTTGCCGTCCACGGTTTTGAGCTTCACGGCAAATCCGCGGGGATCGCGGGCGGTCTCGGGGGAATCCTTGCCGCCGATGACCGTGGAAAAACGTACGAAAACGGGAGTACGCACGCCGGTCTGGTTCAAGACCTTGGCGCGGGTGTACTTCTGTGCGGGCTCGTTGCCGATTGTGCCGTAGGCCTCGAAATAGCCGTGCGCGCCCGTGCCGCGGGCATGAACGACGCGCTCGGGGATGCGTTCGCGGTCGAAATGGGTGATCTTTTCGATGAACTGGTAATTTTCCAGCGTTGCCGGCCCGCGCTCGCCGACGGAACGCAGAGACTGGTTATCGCTGACCGGATGACCCTGGCGGGTGGTCAGTGTCGGACGCTCGCTGCTCATGATTTTCCTTTCATGCACTTCCTTGAAGGAGATTCATTCTGATTTAATGCCGTATTCCTTGTATAAAATTCAATTCTTTTTATACAATCCTGGCTTTTGCCTATGGCAGACAGTGTTTCAAGCCTTTTTACAATGGCGCCTCGATAGCGCCTCGATGGCACCCCAGGGATATAGAGAAATCTTCAACGAGGTGGTTCCTGTAAACCTGGGAAAACAGCGGGGATTTGAAGCTGTCTTGGCGCAATAGGGATCCCGACTGATAAGGTCGTGAACTGCACGGACGAATTGGCATCACGATCAGGGGCTTGAAACTTGCAAGCAATTTTCAGAATATGTCTGCACCGCATGCGTGCACCGGCCGTATAACCGCACAACGGATCAATTTCACATCATGGCAATACCAACCTCAACGACAGAACCGATGCAACCACTGGACATGATCATTTTCGGCGGAGGCGGCGATCTCGCCGTGCGCAAGCTGCTGCCGGCGCTCTACATGGCGCATCTTCATGGCAATCTTCCTGCATCCACACGCATCATCGCCGTCGGCAGGCATGCCTACGACCGGGACAGCTACATCGAATTCGTCCAGGAGCGCTCGCAGTCGTTCATTGAAGCAAAGAATCTCGAAGCCAAGGCCTGGCAGGAATTTCTCGGCCTGCTCCATTACGTTGCGCTGGATGCCACCAACGGCGCCACCTATGCGGATCTGGCCCGCGCGTCGCGCCCTGGAGTGGAGCGCGTGTTTTATCTCGCGACGGCGCCCACGATATTCATGAACATCTGCGAGAACCTCGCAGCCAGCGGCCTCGTTGACCGGCACAGCCGCGTGGTACTGGAAAAACCGCTCGGCCATGATCTGGAGTCGGCCCGCGAGATCAATCTTGCGGTAGGCAAGTATTTCGACGAATCGCAGATCTACCGCATCGACCATTATCTCGGCAAGGAAACGGTGCAGAACCTGATGGTGCTGCGTTTCGGCAACGGCATCCTTGAGCCCCTGTGGCGCGCCCCGAACATTCGCAGCGTGCAGATCACGGTTGCGGAAACCGTGGGCGTCGGCAGCCGGGCAGGATTCTATGACGGCACCGGCGCCTTGCGCGACATGGTGCAGAACCACCTGCTTCAACTGTTGTGCATCATCGCGATGGAGCCGCCCGTATCGCTCGATCCCGACGCGGTGCGCGATGAAAAGCTGAAAGTGCTGCGCTCTCTGCGCCGCATGCGCCTCGGCGATATCGCCCGCGATACCGTACGCGGACAGTACTCCACCGGCGCCGTCAACGGCGAAGCCGTGAAGGCATATCGTGATGAAGCCGATGTCCCGGACGACAGCCGCACGGAAACCTTTGTCGCGCTGCGTACCTACGTCGACACTTGGCGCTGGGCCAACGTGCCCTTCTTTCTGCGCACGGGCAAACGCATGCAGAAACGCCTGTCGCAGATCGTGATTGAATTCGCCAACCCGCCATTTTCGATTTTTCCGGACGCGCCGCGCACGACCGCCAACCGGCTGGTCATTCATCTGCAGCCGGAGGAATCGATCCAGCTGCAGCTCATGGCCAAGCAGCCTGGTAGCGGCATGCAGATGCTTCCGGTCAGCCTGAATCTCGATCTGCAATCCGCATTTTCCCAGCGCCGCGCCGAGGCGTATGAACGTCTGCTGATCGACGTCGTGCGGGGAAGACTGACGCACTTCATGCGCCGGGACGAACTCGAGGCAGCCTGGTCCTGGGCCGACCCCATACTCGAGGGCTGGAAGGAGCTCGGCGAGCGCCCTCTTCCCTATACCGCGGGCAGCTGGGGACCGGATGCCTCGGCTGCCTTGCTGGCGCGTGAAGGATTTAGCTGGATCGAATAAGTACAGCGGGCACTGCTGCAACATGAGGCGCTGTCGGCGCATGCGAATGCACCGAACGCACCGAACGCACCGAACGCACCGAACGCCTCATGAACGCCTTGTCAACGCCTTGTCAACGCGCTTTGATGTGCTCTAACGGATCGCATCGAGCGCGTCGATTTCCGCGGCGGCCCAGGCGACGAATTGTTTTACACGTTGCTTGAGTGCCGCGAGGTCCTCATCGTCATCAAGCGGCTGCATGCAGCTGAGCATCAATGTCCAGCCGGTGCCCGTCTGCACCAGATTCTCCAGTATCGGGCGCCGGTTCTGCATCATGCGGATCTTGAAATCGTCCATCATCGGCAGCTGAAGATCGACTGATTTTTTCCACATGTCGAGCATTTCATCGATTCGCTCCAGATCCATTTCAACTTTCATTGCGCTTTTCCTTCAGATAGCCGTATTTGATATTTGCAGGCATGAACAACGGCGAATGCTAACCCGGTAAAGGATCGCATGCATGCCGGCATGAAGCGCACCGGATCATGCCCGGGAATATTCCTGGCATTGAGATGTCCAACCGGACATCGTTATTTCTATCCGCGACGCGTGCCGCCATGGATACGCCGTGGGACTTATTCCAATGCAACGACGAATCAAAGCAATGCCTTTCATGCCCGTGCTTCTTGCAGCGCTTTTCTCCATGCCTGCGGCACGGGCCGAGCAGGAACAACCTCAGGCCGATGATATCGAGGTTTCAGTAAGCAAGGTCGGCGCTACCGTCATTGTGGATGTCGGCATGCCGGTCAAGGCCAGTCTGCGCAGCGCCTGGGAAGTACTGACCGACTATGATCACATGGCGGAATTCTTTCCGAACCTGGAATCGAGCAGGGTGGTTGAGCAGCAAGGCAACAAGCTGCGCATTGAACAGACCGGCAAGCTTGCCTATGGTCCCTTGTCCTTCCCATTCGAATCCATTCGCGAGATCGTGCTGACGCCTTATTCCAGGGTTCACTCCAAGGCGGTGGGAGGCACCATCAAGCATGGAGAGGCAATTACCCGGCTGGTGCCTGAAGGCGCAACGACTCGCATCTTCTACCATAGCGAGTCCACGCCCAACACATGGGTACCACCGGGCATCGGCCCAAATCTCATTGCAGGGCGTACTCGGGAACAGTTTGCAAGTCTGCGCGACGAGATCCTGCGGCGAGCGCAGCATGAAAGGACCGGCGCGGCGGAAACGCGACGAACGCCAGATCCGCGGCCCGCCCCAAACCGGGGTACCGCGTCGGGAGAATCGGCAAGCGGATCCGGAGCTGCCGGACCAGGACAGGCTGCAAGCTCGGGGCAAGACACATCAACAAAATGAGGTCAACCACAGTCCTGGAATGACGATGTCCAAACAAAAAGCCAACCGGCTTTGCGGTTGGCTTTTTGGGCAGCTCGCCCTGTCAAGGCCGATTCATCGAGGGATGGAAACCTCCTAGAGCGCTTCCGCGCTTTCGGGATCGTCAGGCCAGAAGCGTGCCGAGGCTCACTGCCACGAAAATCATGTGGCCTGCTCGGTGGCTCTGGAAAACGATCCAACCAGTCCGGCCAGTTTCATGCGCTTTTCGACATCTTCCGCGCACTCCTTGCTGCAAAATGCAGCGCCGGACATGGCGGGATCGCCGCAATCATTGAAACAGCCGCCGTCAGCACGTGCCGCAATCTGCGTTCCTGCGCCTTGCCGGCCTTTGGCAATAATTGCTTCAAGCATTTTTTGTTCATTTTCGCTTGCTACATCTGCTTCGTCGGCCATCCGAACTCCTACAAAAGTTAATCATTACCAAGACTTGCGTCCGGGAAGGTCTTGGATACAAACACCTGCTTTGGGTTCCGGCAGGATAACGGATTAATGCGCTTTTTCCGTCTCGACTTGCACGGCCGTCGCCGTGGGATCAAGATAGCGTTCCAGCAGGTCGAAAAACTGGCCGTAGAACTGCTTGCTCGGAATTGTTTCACTCGCCACCTTCACCAGTGCGTCGTCCGAGCTTCCGAAGGGCAGCGAAATCGAACCCAGCGCCCCGACACCCAGACTGGCAGAATTGCTGCTCTTCCTCAATGTATAACGGTCCCGCACTGCATTCGCAAAGGCGGTCGTGCTGTTGCTTCCCTGGTTATTCGGCGCGCATGTGACATGAAACTCGATCTGCACATGCACATCCGCTTCCGGCTGAAAGTACTTGCGTCCTCTGACGGATGACTCCCCTGCTTCCCCGATCACATAGCCTTGACTCAGCAAGGCCCGCCTAGCCGCTTCGCACGTCTGACGTTCCGTGCCCGGGAAACTCTGGGTATAGGCTGCGGAAGACAGGAATTCCTCAGGCTGGGCGGCAACCGATTGCTGCGGCTGCATTGAGGTCACTGTAGAACAGGCTGACAGGCCAAGGCAGGATAGGGCAATCGATGTAAAAGCAAGTCGTCGGGATCGGGTGAAAATGTTCATAGGCCCCTGAAAACAGTATTTTGCCGATTCGCCGGGGTTCACCATCTCCTGCGCTCCAGAACGAAAGAGCCGAAAAATGAATAAACATCAATTCCAAGGCGAGGCTACCCGGCGGTTTTCCGCCCGAAAGTATAGCCATAATCCGCGCAGTATGAGGTGTAATTGTGCTTGCAGGAAGCCCGCTTGCTTATATTGCAAGACAAATCGGCGAGGTGTCCCTGTCCTGCCGGCAGGCTGACCTTGAATAAGCAGAACCTCGGACCGGCGATGCAATCCAATTCGAAATTCCATAAAATCCATGCCGACTGTGGCACTGTGGCACTGTGGCACACGGCATTTCAATCAATAGAACCAGGAGATTTCATGAGCAAACCCTCCTCTCCCGACATGCCGGCAGCTACAACGAAAAACCCGGGCGACGAAGCGGCGCCAGGATCAGAGCAGACCGGCGAAAATACCTGCCCCGTCTGCAACGGAAGCGGGCGTACGGCTGACAAGGCCATGTGTTCGAACTGTGGCGGTAGCGGAATCGTCATTGTTACCGTCGGAGATGCCTGACGGCAGCGGCCTAGGCATGCAGCATACGGACTGCGGGATCCACCCCCGGATTCCGGGCTGTGCTCGCCGAGCTGCTGTGCGGTCCGGATTCACGCCTATGGCGCTCGGCGTACTCCGTACGCATGCGCCTTCGCTCCTCAACGCCACTCAACTTTCGGACCGATCGCGACGTTTTTCAGATACGGCCTGATGCCGGGCTTTTTCCTGGTTGCGGATGTGCCGTCTAACGGCAATAGCGGATGCCCGGCTTCATTTCTTCATATAGCTGGTAGTCGGTTTCCCTCATGCCAAGTGCATGGTAGGTCTTCTGTGCGCTTCGGTTTTCCTTCTCGACGTAAAGGCGGAACCCGCAGATGCCTGCATCATTGGCGGCGGCATTTTTGACCGCGTCGTAGAGACGGGAGTAGACACCCTTGCGGCGCCACACGGGTAGCACATACACGCTCTGTATCCACCAGAAAACGCCATTGCGCCAGTCGCTCCATTCAGTTGTAATCATCAATGAGGCGACGACACGACCACGGCTCTCGGCAACGAGATAAAACCCGAGGCCGGGATTGCCGATCAATCCCTTCACGCCGGCAGCGATCACTTCCGGCAGCAATTCCTTTCCCTCGGTTTCGAACGCCATTGCGGCGTTGAATGCGGCGATGGCTTCGGCATCGCGCATTTCTCCCCGGCGTATCTGCAATTCGTCAGGCATGACTTGTCATTCGGTAATTGGCAATGCGGCCAAGTCTACCAAAGGCCGATCATCGGCAATGAGCAATAGGAGGATGCGAGAAGCGGCAAAAAGCAGCAGGTCTGAACTCATCGGCAGTCCATGCTGAAGACGTACGTGCCGCCTTCAGCATGGACTGCCGGAAATTCAAGGATTCAGTTTCCAGTTGCCGTTCTCGACGGTAAGCATCACGCGCGCGTTATCTTCCAGGCCGAAATGATCCTTGGCCGTATAACGGATGACGCCTTGAGTAATGGGTATGCCCTTTGTCGATTCCAGCGCCTCTTTCAAGGCGGCACGAAATTCCGGTGTACCGGGTTTCGCCTTTTTCAATGCCTGGGGGACGATGGATTGCAGCAGCAGATGAGCGTCATAGCCGTGAGCCGCGAACTGGTTGCGGCTGCCGGCGCCGAACTGTTTTTCGTAACGCTCGACAAATTCTGTCGCCAATTTCTTTGACGGATGATTGTCGGGCAATCCCTCTGGCATCACCGCCAGTCCGGCGACGACGAAAGCGCCCTCGACATCCTTGCCGCCCAACCGGATCAGGTCGCGTGATGCCGCACCATGCGTTTGGTAGACTTTTCCCTTGTAGCCGCGCTCGACCACGGCCTTGTGCGGCATTGCGGCACCGCTGCCGGAGGCCCCGAGAAGAATGGCATCCGGCTTGGCCGAGACGAGCTTGAGCGCCTGGGCAGTAACACTGGTATCCGCCCGCGCAAAGCGTTCCGTCGCCACCGACTTCAGGCCCGCCTTTTCGGCGAGCGCCGTAAACGAACGCAACCAGGTTTCGCCATAGGCATCCGAATATCCAAGATAAGCATAGGTCTTGACTCCGGACTTTTTCATATGTTCGATGATCGCGCTTGCCATCAGCGGAGTGGATTGCGCAACGCGGAAAGTCCATGCGCCCTTGCCCTCGGGCAAATCGACGGGGGAAGTGGAAATCTGCACGGTATTGCCTTCGGCGGCGATATCGGCAAGCGCCACCGATGCCGGCGTTGCGGTGGAACCGACGATGACATCAACCTTGTCCTCGGTGATCAGCCGTCTTCCATTCTTTGCCGATTGTGTCGTGTCGGACGCATCATCGAGCATGACTAGCTTGACCTTTTCCCCGCCAATCGTATCGGGCCAAAGGGAAATGCCATTCTTGGTGGGAATGCCGAGTCCGGACGCGGGCCCCGTCAGCGGCAGGCTCACACCGATGGTGATCTCGGCATGCACAACTCCTGCGGCAAAAGTAGCCAGCATCGCGGCGAATAGGGGCTTGAAACCTGGTTTCATCATGTCTCCTTGAAAGTTCGGATAAAAGGATTGTCTTCCGGAGCCCGCCTATCGTCGCCGCCAAGGCGGCAACCGAACGCAGGCTGCGCATATTGTTATGTGATGTAACAGTTCTGCACTATAAGTATTGACGGATGCTTATGCAAGTATCAGATGCAAAACCCGTTCAAGCAATTACGTACTTCGCATGCAGATCTTGCTTAACAGCGAACGCAATTGCTCCTTTTCCGACGCATTCAAGGCGCCCGCTATGCGGTTGTCATGCTCCAGCACCGTTTTTTTGTAGCGCCGCACCTGCTTCTGCCCGTCTTTCGTGAGACGCAGATTGTAGGAGCGCCTGTCTGCGGAAGCCTGTCTCTCGACCAGACCGGCGTCCTCAAACTTGTCGATAATGGCGACTACTCCTGAGCGCGCGATTCCCATCACCTCCGACAGGCGGGTCTGTGAAATCCCGGGATTGTTTTCTATGATCACCAGCGAGGAAAAACGCTGGGGCGTAATACCTTCATCGGCCAGCGAAGCCGCAAAATCTTCGTAGATGCTAATCTGAGCCCTGCGCACCGCGTAACCGATCAGGTCATCGAGAATGTCGTACTCTATGCCTTCAATTCTGGCGTTGAAGAAGAACGCATTTTCTTTGGTTTCCGGTTTTTCAGTTCTGGACAACTCAACCCCCTATTGATTCATGTGCGGCAATCTCCCGCTCGTTCTGAGCCGGCCGCAGACCACTTTACATGCCGCAGAACGCATTGTAGCGCTTCACGCCGAGCAAATGCCGGCCGTATACATGCAAAATACCCGCCAGCACAGCCCGGCCCGGCTATCGCACTGACCTCGATTCCGCTCCCTGCATGCGCACGATCCGTCTTGTGTTACGAAATATAACTGTTATATAGTAGAACAATATTGTTGCACTCGCCGCCGGGTGCCGGCACTTTATACAGGCGGAGAATTCGTCATTCGAGGAGACAAGCATGAAAGTTGCGATCGCAGGCGCCGGGATCGGCGGACTCACCCTGGGACTGATGCTGCATGAGCGCGGCATTGACGTGGAAATATTCGAGGCGGTGAGTGAAATGAAGCCGCTCGGCGTTGGCATCAATCTGCTGCCGCACGCAAGTCAGCAACTGTGCCAGCTTGGCCTCGAGCAATTGCTCGCTGAGAAAGGCATCGAGACTTCCACGCTGGCTTATTTTAACAAGCTGGGCCAGGAAATCTGGCGAGAACCCCGCGGCCGCGCCGCTGGTTATCCCTTCCCCCAATTTTCCATTCATCGCGGCGAGCTGCAGATGACCTTGCTCCAGATTGCGATCGAACGCATAGGTGCGGACCGCATACACGCGGGGCATGCATTTGCCTCCTTCAAGCAGGTCGCCGACAAGGTGTTGTCCCGCTTTACCCGCCGTGCCGACGGCAGCGAGGTCGAGATCGAATCGGATGTGCTGGTCGGTGCCGATGGCATTCATTCCGCCGTACGCCGCTTTTTGTATCCCGCCGGCGACGAGCCGCGTTTTTCGGGGCGCATGCTGTGGCGCGCCGTCACCGAAGCCGAGCCTTACATGGATGGACGAAGCATGTTCATGGCCGGGCATCAGGACCAGAAGTTTGTCTGCTATCCGATTTCCGAACCCCTGCGCAAGCAGGGCCGCTCGCTGATCAACTGGATCGCCGAGCTGCGCGTGCCCAACGGCGAGCTGCCCAAAACCGACTGGAACCGGAAGGTCGATAAATCGGTATTCGAACAGCCTTTCCAAAGCTGGAAATGGGATTGGATCGATATCCCTTCCATCATCAATGGCGCGGCCGAGATTTATGAATTCCCCCTGGTGGATCGCGATATCCTGCCGCGCTGGACCTATGAACGCGTGACGCTGCTCGGCGATGCGGCGCATCCGATGTATCCGATTGGCTCGAACGGCAGCGCACAAGCCATTCTTGATGCGCGTTATCTTTGCGATTGCCTGACCGGTGACAGCAATACCTCTTATGCGTTGCGCGAATACGAAGCCGAGCGGCTGCCGCGTACCGCCGGCATCGTGTTGCGCAATCGCATGAACGGCCCCGAGCAGGTAATGCAGCTTGCTGAGGAACGTGCGCCCCAAGGTTTCAGCCATGTCAATGATGTCATTCCTCAGGAAACGCTGGAATCGATATCACTTCGCTATAAGCGGCTTGCCGGCTTTGACAAGGATTCCGTACGCAGCTAGAGCGTTTTCGCCGTGACCGGCCTGGTCGAAGCCATGGCAAGGAGCCACACCAGCAACAACCAATGCCGCCATGCGTCCAAGGCAGGCCGGGGCGACCGTACAGTCGCCTGCAATCCGCTCTAGATACAGCGAGATACAACGTCGCGTGTTCTTCCTTTTTGTTATGATGGGTAACGGTTGCATGTCGGCTCGGCTTGCTTATTGCCAGCCGTTCCGGCACTCTACCTACATCGTGATTTGAAAGGATGCATTAATGACAATTTGGAAGATGCCTTTCGACCTTCCAGGCCTGAGCCGCATGCATAAAGGCACGGCAGTTGATCACTTGGGTATTGAATTCACCGACTTTGGCGACAATTGGCTCGAAGCGAGAATGCCGGTGGATAAGCGCACCGTACAGCCTTTCGGCATTTTGCACGGCGGCGCCTCGGTGCTGCTTGCCGAAACACTTGGCAGCGCCGCTTCGAATCTTGCCATCGATGCAGAAAGCCATTACGCGGTCGGCATGGATATCAACGCCAATCATGTCCGTTCGGTTCGCGAAGGCTACGTGCACGGCAAGGCAACACCCATTCACCTCGGCCGTTCCACGCATGTTTGGCAGATCATGATTTACGATGGCGCGCAACGCCTTGCCTGTGTTTCCCGCATCACCATGTCCATACTGGAACGCACTTAACTTCCAGTAAAAGCTTGCTTAAAAGTCGGTCATCCATCCTGAAAACAGGAAGCCGCTGCTTTTCCGCGCATGATCGGCCTTCACTTTTCTGCCAAGTCGATATCAAGTAACACTCGTTGCTGCAATCCCTGCCTTACTGCCATCAGAACCCTGCGGCGGGAATTCACGTCGGCATCATGTGCCAATGCAATATTGAAAACGTTGTTTCAAGCACATTCCCCGCGTAAGACCAGAGCGACTTACTAATCCTGTGCCTGACATCGCCATTAGTGTCAGACTCAATTCGAAAACTGCCGGGCGGCCTCGATCCGCACCTGCGGTGCTCGGCGTACCGTGCGCGCGCATGCAATTCTGCTCCTCGACGCCACTCCGAACCGCGCGACGCTTGGCAAAAACAGCCGCTAGCGGGGCAAGTTGGAAAAGTGTTGGAAGCCAATGTGGCGACATCATGTCGAGATGTGGAAAAACGCTCGGCAAGGCCGAGGCCTTGCTCGCATTGTTGACGAGGCATTGGCCTGATGCTCGTCCGACACTTCCAACAAATTGTTCACTTGCACCTCCACGGAACGCGAAGATGTATTTCTTCTTCTGCCCGGAGGCCTGGTCGGGCCTGCCGCCGATCAACCGCTGTTTCGCAAACCTGCGGCGATGCCATTGATCGACAAATGGATTCCGGTACGGACGCGTTCATCTTGCCGCCCTTCCCGGTATTGCCGCAACAACTCCACTTGGACGTGGTTCAGGGGGTCAAGATAAGGAAAGCGGTTCCGTATGGAGCGCTTGAGTAGCGGATTACCTTCCTGCAGTTCTTCCTGGCCGGTGATCGCCTTCAATGCCTCGATGGCCGCTGCATGTTCCGTCCTGATACGGCTGAAAATCCGGTCGCGCAGCGCCGTATCTTCAACGAGCCCTGCATAGCGGCTGGCAATGGCAATATCACTCTTTGCCAGAACCATATCCATATTGGAAAGGAGGGTACTGAAAAAAGGCCATTCCTGATGCATGCGCTGCAACAGCGCAAGACCTTTTTCCTTGTCGGCCTTGAGAAAGGCCTGTACCGCGGAACCGAAACCGAACCAGCCCGGCAGCATCAACCGGCATTGCGCCCAGCTGAATACCCAGGGTATCGCCCGCAAATCTTCAATTGAACGGCTGTTCTTTCTGGATGCAGGCCGGCTGCCGATGTTCAATCCCGCAATCTCGGAAATGACGGTCGACTCCCAAAAATAGGTTTCGAAACCCTCTGTTTCATAGACCAGGCCGCGATACGCCTTGAATGCCTCATGAGAGAGCTTTTCCATCGCGTCCAGGAAGGCCGGCACCGGATCCTTTTCCGGATGGGTCAGCAGGCTGGCCTCGAGCGTCGCCGCGGCCAGAACCTCAAGATTGCGGCGGCCGACTTCCGGATTGGCGTATTTCGCAGTGATGACCTCGCCTTGTTCAGTGAGCCGCAATTGGCCCTGGACCGCGCCTGACGGTTGCGCAAGAATCGCTTCATAGCTCGGACCGCCACCGCGGCCGACCGAACCGCCGCGCCCGTGGAACAGGCGTAGGCGCAGCGCATGCTCCCGGAATACTTCCACCAGCTTGGTTTCGGCTTTGTACAATTCCCAGCCTGAAGTCAGGAATCCACCATCCTTGTTGCTGTCCGAATAACCAAGCATGACTTCCTGCGTATCGTCGCGGGAGGCCAGCAACAGCTTGTACTCATTGATGGCAAACAGGTGCTGCATGATCTCGGCACTGCGCCGCAGGTCGTCTATGGTTTCAAACAAGGGAACGATGTTGACGTCAAGGACGTTCTCCGCCGGACGCAGCAGGCCGACTTCCTTGAGCAGGACGGCGACTTCCAGCACATCGGATACGCCATTGGCCTTGGAGATAATGCAGTTGCGGATGGCATCCTTTCCATACTGAAGCTGAGCTCGCCTGGCCGCCGTGAAAATCGCAAGTTCGGAGCGTGTTTCATCGGAATACCTCACATGCTGCGAGGCCAGTGGCCGACAGGATCTCAGTTCCTGCAGCAGCACTTCAATTCTCGCGTCTTCATCCATTTCAAGATAGCGAGTTCCGGGCGATGCCGTTTCGAACAACTCGGCAAGTACACGTTCATGCACATCGGAATTCTGCCGAAGATCAACAGGCGCAAGGCTGAAGCCGAACACGTCGACTGCCCGCCGAAGATGACGCAAGCGGCCGCGTGTCAGTGCGGCTGACCCGTTGCTGGCAAGGGAGCGATGTATGATGTTCAGGTCGTCGAGGAATTCCTCGGGGGTGGCATAAGACCCGGCGGCTGCCGACGCTTGATTGACATTCAATCTGTCGCAGGTGGCCTCCAGTCTGCCGAGAATGGCGGCGATGGCTCGGCGATAAGGCTCATCCGCCCGATGTGGCGATTGATCCGGTGAGCGCAAGGCCAGTTCGTCAAGCTGGGCGGAACAATTCACCAGCCCCTTTGCGAGCGAAAGCTGGGAGGACAGCATGCGCAATTCCGCAAAATAGAAATGGAATGCCCGCTGCGACTGCATGCGCAGTGCCTGATCGAGCACTTCCGCAGTCACGAATGGATTGCCGTCGCGGTCGCCACCGATCCAACTACCCACTTTCATGAAGCTGGGTAGCGCGATCGGATCCTTGCTCGTTGCTCTAAGCGCCAGGACATCTTCGAGGCCGGCATAGAGATGAGGAAGCTCCCGCAGCATCGTATAGTCAAAGTAGGACAGGCCGTTCTCCACCTCGTCCAGGACGGAAAGTTTCGAACTGCGCAGCATTCTCGTCTGCCAGAGCGTAAGAATGGCACGGCGCAACGCTTCTTCATTTTCCGCAGCTTCATCGGCGGTCAATTGCATCCGGTCGCGCTCATCGAGCAGTCGGGCTATCACCATCTGGCAATTCAAGACGCTCTTTCGCTGCACTTCAGTGGGATGGGCTGTCAGAACGGGACTGACCAGTGCGTGCTTGAAGAAATCGGCAAGATCCTGCGCCGTGAATCCAACGTCGATCAGACTTTGCACGGCATGCGACAAGCTTCCCTTGCGCGGCGGTGACCCTGCAACCAGATGGGCGCGCGTCCGGCGGATGTGATGCTGGTCCTCCGCGATATTGGCAAGCAGGGAAAAATAGCTGAACGCCCGAATCACCTGTACGGTTTTTTCCGGCGATAAGGACAGCAGTGTTTCTTCCAGCTGCTGGCGCGCGTCGGTATCGAGATCACGCCGGAACCGAATGGAGCGCTGCCGTATGTTTTCAATCAAATCAAATACTTCCGTACCGTGTTGCGCGCGAATGGTATCGCCCAGCATGCGGCCCAGTTGCCTGATGTCGTCCTGTAGCAGGGAGTCCTTGTCCTGATCAAAGATTTGCATGGCTTTTTACGAATGAATGGAATGGCTGAAAGCTGATTACGCAAGCCGGGCAGGTTCACATTGGCAGGAGCGCAGAGATCAGCACGTATTTTTGTAGTATTTTTTCAAAATACACGCTATTAAAACACGGAATCGCACAGGACTCAAAGTTGGCTTCGTAGTAAATTTACGTAAGACAGTGTCCCCTCATTTGCCGTCATTCGGTTGGAAGCATGTCACCGCGCGGCTTTGCAGGCATCAATTCAGGCGCCCGCTCTGGCGCACGGCTTTCCCATCAATGCAGCCTTACCCGCTGGCCGGACCCAGACTCCCCCGTCATTCCGCCATGCTTTTCCAATATTGAAGACCTTCCTCCACTCAGCGGCTCCACCCCCTGTAATATTTCAACAACTACACAAGATCATCATAAATTATGTATTAATAATAAAATTTCTGTGCAAATGTCTGGTTTGTGTAGTATAAGTACATTAGTATTGAGTTATTAATCTAGTTCAAGACAATTTCCACATGTCAACACCGCGGTTCACATTCGTTCTTTTCGGCGCTACAGGCGACTTGGCCATGCGCAAGATATTGCCGGCGCTGTATTCGGCTCACCTTGGAAACAGCCTCCAATCGGACGGCAGCATCTTGTGTGTATCGAATCAGGACATCGGCCCTACCGCGTTCAAGGAAACGGTAAGCGAGCAGCTGCCGGCGTGGGCGGCGCCGGGCCGCCATACTTCCGAGGGTGCGGCGAGTTTTCTAAACCGGATCGACTATGTGAAACTGGATGCAACAAGGGAGAATCAATACGCCGAACTGGCGTCGCGCCTGCCGCAGGACGGGCGGGTGAAGGTCTTCTATCTCGCAACAGCGCCAAGTCTGTTTGAACCGATCTGCCGCAATCTCGCTGCGCATGTGGAACTCGCGGATGCACGCGTGGTATTGGAAAAGCCTTTAGGTAACGATCTGCTTTCTTCACGCACCATTAATGACGCGGTGGCATGCGTATTCAGCGAAAACCAGATCTACCGGATTGATCATTACCTGGGCAAGGAATCAGTACAGAACTTGCTCGCGCTACGTTTCGGCAATTCCCTGTTCGAACCCCTGTGGCGTCGTGAAGCCATTTCACATATTCAGCTCACCATCGCGGAAGAACTCGGCGTCGAGCGGCGCGGCGAGTTTTATGACGCTACCGGCGCCTTGCGCGACATGGTCCAGAATCACCTGCTGCAGCTTCTCTGCATGGTGGCCATGGAACCACCAACCTCGCTGAACGCGGATGCGGTTCGGGATGAAAAGCTGCGCGTGCTGCGTGCGCTCAAGCCACTGACCGCGAACGACTTGGAACGAAATGTCGTACGAGGCCAATACACCGCAGGAGCGGTTCGCGGGAAAGCGGTGCCGGGCTATCAGGAGGAAGCGTGCATCGCTTCAGGCTCGCATACCGAAACCTTCATTGCACTGCATGCGGAAATCAACAACTGGCGATGGGCCGGTGTGCCCTTTTTCCTTCGTACAGGCAAGCGCCTGCAGCAGCGAATGGCCGAGATCGTCATTACGTTCAAGCCGGTTCCCTACCCGATCCTGCCTCTTCCTGCAGGTCTCGCTGGAGAAGTATCGAACCGTCTGGTCATCCGGTTGCAGCCTGAAGAGTCGATCAAGCTGCATTGCCTCGCAAAGCAGCCTGGCGACGGCATGAAATTGCAGCCTGTCGTTCTGGACCTTGCATTGGACAAAGCTTTCGGTGAACGCCGCGAAGATGCCTATGAGCGGCTACTGCTGGATGCCATACGAGGCAACCTTGCCCTTTTCGTGCGGCGCGATGAACAGGAGGCTGCCTGGCATTGGGTTGAGCCAATCCTCGAAATGTGCCGTTCCACGCCGTTCGCGCCTAAATTTTATACAGCCGGCACCTGGGGGCCCGCGGCATCGAGCGCCTTGCTGTCTCGGGCCGGATTCGCCTGGCATGAGGAGCGGTGATGGGACTGATGATCCATGAATTTGAACATGTCGACGAATGTGCAGGGGCGCTGGCCGCCCGGATTGCCAGCGACCTGGAAAGCAGACTGAAGACGGAGGAACGGGCTCTGCTCCTCGTCTCCGGCGGACGTAGCCCGCTGCCACTGTTCTCGGCGCTGAGCACCGCCCCCGGCAACGAAGTCGATCGTCTTTCCTGGAGTCGCGTCGACGTATCGCTGGTCGATGAAAGGGCAGTTCCCGGCAGTCATCAGGATTCCAATGCCCTTCTCGTGCGGCAGCATCTGCTCGCGGGGCGGCTGCAGCCCGCACGCTGGATTCCTCTTGTTGATGAAGCCCTCGCCATTAATGAAGACCGCTGGAATGCGGCGGTACATGCCGCCCATATCGCCAACGGGCGGCCGGAACTGAGGAATCCATGCTGCATCGTGCTCGGCATGGGAACCGATGGACATACGGCCTCGCTATTCGCGGATGCTCCCCAATGGCCCGCCGCATGCGACACCGCAGACCGTTACATCGCATTGCAGCCGGCAATCGCCCCGCATGCACGTATCAGTCTTTCACTTCGCGCCTTGATCAGCCAGTCGCATTGCTATTTGTGGTCGGGCGGAAGTGCCAAGCTTGAAACGCTGATGTCCGCAAAAGCTGCCGCCGACGCGTACGCGCTCGGGCGCAGCAGCGCGGAAGTTTTATCCAAGGCAGGTCCTCTTGCCATGTTAATTGCTCAATCGAAAGTGAACCTCCATGTCTTCCATAGCAAATAGGCACTTCACCGAAGGTCAAGAATATCTGGATGGCCCGCGCATGCTGGCTGATGTCGGCGGAACTTATGCGCGCTTCGGGCTTGAGCGTGCGCCCGGCCAGATCGACACGATAGAAGTGCTGCGTTGTACCGACTATCCCACGTTCGCGGCGGCAGCCGAAGCCTATCTGGAAAAAGCCAACTCACCGCCGGTACGGCATGCGGCGGTGGATATCGCCACACCTGTCAATGGCGATGAAATCAAGATGACCAATCATCACTGGGCATTTTCGATCGAGGCAACACGACGCCAACTGCTGCTCGACACACTGGTGGTGGTCAATGATTTCACCGCCCTAGCCATGTCGCTCCCGCACCTTGAGCCGGAACATTACCAGAAGATCGGTGGCGGCAAGCCTCGGCCGAACAGCGTAATCGGCCTGGTGGGCGCGGGCACCGGTCTTGGTGTCGGCGGGTTGATTTCCACGGAGGGACGGTGGATCGCGCTCGGCAGCGAAGGTGGCCACGTTTCCTTTTCTCCGGGAGACGACAGGGAAATCGCCATTCTGCAGTACTGCTGGAAGAAGCACGAGCATGTGTCGGCGGAGCGGCTGGCATCGGGACCGGGCATCGAACTGATTCATGAAGCGCTTGCATCGATTCACGGCAAGACCGCAGAACATCTCGGCACGCCGGAAATCGTAAAGCGCGCCCTCGATGCCAGCGATCCGTTATGCATGGAAGCCGTGGAATGTTTCTGCGCAATGCTGGGAACGGTCGCATCGAACGTGGCAGTTACGCTCGGCACGCTGGGAGGAATGTATATCGGCGGCGGCGTCGTTCCCCGGCTGGGCGATTATTTTGCAAAGTCTCCTTTCCGCGCACGCTTTGAACAGAAAGGACGTTTCTCGGAATACTTGGCGGAGATACCGAGCTTTGTCATCACTGCACCCTATCCTGCATTCGTCGGCGTTGCCGCGATACTGTCCGAACACCTCGGCGGCGGAAACTCGGTTCCGATCCTGGAGCGCATACGCAAGGTGATGCCTCAGCTGTCGCCCGCCGAACAGAAAGTCGGCAGTCTCATCCTGAGTCATCCACGGTCGGTCATGAACGATCCCATCTCGGACATCGCGCGTCGATCGGATGTCAGCCAGCCTACCGTCATCCGTTTCTGCCGCAGTCTTGGCTGCCTGGGACTGGCTGACTTCAAGATCAAGCTGGCGTCGGGAGTCACCGGGACGATTCCGGTTGCCCACAGCCAGGTTCATATCGGCGACTCTTCTCTTGATGTCGGTGTCAAGGTCGTTGACAATACCGTGTCGGCGATGCTTCAGGTACGCGACAATCTGAACGCCGATCTGCTGGACCGCACCGTCGATATTCTCGCGCAGGCAAGCAAGATCGAGTTCTACGGATTCGGCAGTTGCGGACTGGTCGCTGAAGACGCCCGTCAGAAGTTCTTCCGTCTCGGCATTGCGGCCTCGTCATATATCGACCCTCAATTGCAGGAACTGTCAGCGTCGCTGCTCAAACCAACGGATGTTGCCGTCGTGATTTCCAATTCCGGACGCTTGCGCCATCTCGCTCCGACAGTCGAGGCGGCAACCAATTCCGGAGCGACGATCATTGCGCTCGCACCGGCAAATTCCCAACTTGCCAGACGCGCTCATATCGTCATCCCCTTTGAACATAATGAAGCAAATCCTTCGCTCATACCGATGGTCTCCCGGATATTGCTCCTGATCCTGGTTGACATGCTCGCAGTCGGTGTTTCGCTCAAGCGATCCAGCCCTTTCTCGGAGCTGCAGCGCCAAGCCAAGCGGGGAATACTGGCTCATGTCACGCCCGGCGGAGCGGAGCACTCGAATGTGCTCCATGTATCCAACGACGAGATTGCTGAGCGCGGACTCGAGCTCTAGGCTGTGTTTGATAAGCGTCGCGAACGGTTCAGATTGGCATCGAGGAGCGCACGCGTACGCAGGGTACACCGAGCACCGCAGGGGTCAATCCGGACCGCGCAGCAGCTTATCAAATACAGCCTAAGGCAATTGAACCAGAGTGGACAGCATGCTTGCGGCATGAATACATGCCGCAAGCCGCACCGATCAAGTCCGCAATTCCAGAGCAGCCGATTCCTTGAACCATCTAATGCGGTCCGCTCTAGCCTCTGCAACCGGCGTATCCCGCCATGGTTCGACATGCTGCAAAAATCAGTGCCCTGCCGGCAAGTCGTTGAGATAACGGCTGCTCCATGCTGCAATGATGTCGGCGACGTATTCGGCGTCGCGGCGACGGGTCAGCAGATGATCGGCATTGTCGAGCGATACGAAACTTTTCGGATGTTTCGCTGCTGCGAATATCCGCGTTGCACTGCCGATGTCGACGGTTTGGTCGAGTGGTGAATGCATGACCATCAATGCACGTCCAAGCATGGTGACGTCCTGCAGAAGCCGTTGTTCCGCCACATCGTCGAGAAACTGTTTCGTAATCCTGAACGGGCGTCCCGCCAGCTGCACCAGGGCTTCGCCTTCCTGCCGAATCTGGTCGACATGTACGGCAAATTGAGCAACAACATGTGCTGGATCACTGGGGGCGCCAATAGTCACGACAGCATTCGTTTCAGGAATGCGTCGGGCAGCGGCCAATACCGCGGCGCCGCCCAAACTATGGCCAATCAATAGCGAAGGAGCCGCGTGGGCGGTACGCAAATGATTTGCCGCAGCAATCAGGTCGTCAAGATTAGACGAGAAATTAGTATTTGCAAACTCGCCCTCGCTTGCTCCAAGCCCGGTAAAGTCGAAACGCAGCACCGCGATTCCATGCGTGGTCAATGCCGAAGCAATTCGGCTGGCGGCGAAGACATCCTTTCCGCAGGTAAAGCAGTGGGCAAATAAAGCATAGTTGCGGGGCGGTCGGGTCGGCAGATCCAGTCTCGCGGCCAGTTTCTGCCCCTGGCTGCCCGGGAAATCAAAACGTCGCATTGCCATTCCTCGTAAAGCGGTTTGCGGGTAGGTGTAAGGAAGAATAGATTTTCCTCGGGAGGCAGGACAAGCTGGGAAAAGCACCGAGTGGCAGGCCACGCCAGTGAAGAACGACCTGCCATGCACCCCACACAGGCCGAGGCGACCTTGCTTTCATCCGCAATCCGCCCTAATGAAGGTTGCAGCCGAATGCACTCGGCAAACCATGGAAAATCCTGTTTGCATCGAAGCCAGATGAATGCGTTGTCGATGCGACCCGCTTCGTGAAAACCCACAAAAACTCAAAGCGGGTTCGGGCAGGAAATCCATGACAGAACAGCTCCTCTGCAGCGCAGGCCCGGCTAACATCCGGCTTCACCGGGAGACAGACGCGCATGGTCGATCTTCGCCAGTATTCCCGCAATCGCAGGAAGTCCGGCCGGCTTGGTAAGGTGCTCATTGAAACCAGCTTCCTTGGAACGCACGCGATCGCTTTCGCTGCCCCAACCGGTCAGCGCGACAAGCATCACGGATTGCATCTCAGGCAGCTGCCGCAACGCTTTTGCCACGGCATAGCCATCCATGTCAGGCATGCCAATATCCAGAAACACCGCATCCGGCTTGAACTCATGAGCGATCTGCAGGGCACGCAGTCCATTGTTGGCCACCCTTGTAGTGTGCCCGCCGATATCCAGCAATGCCGACATGCTGTCGGCAATGTCTTCATTATCATCGACCACAAGCACCCGCACGCCTTGGCGTCTTTCTCCTTCTGCCTGGGGATGAACTGCGGAAGAAGCAGGTATTCCATCAAAGGCAACGCTCTCGGCCAAGGGCAGCCTGACTGTAAAAGCACTTCCCTGATTCGGACCCGGACTCGACGCCGTTACACTTCCGCCATGCAGTTCAACGAGCTGACGCACCAGAGTAAGGCCAATACCCAAACCACCCTGCGAACGCTTCATGTTGCTGTCCACTTGCGCAAACATTTCAAATATGCCGTGCAGCGCTTCGGCGGGAATGCCGAGACCATTGTCAGTGACGGCAATGACGACGTGGCTTTCTTCGCGTTGAACCGTCAACTCGATCCATCCGCCGTGTCCGGTATACTTGGCAGCGTTGTTGAGCAGATTGCTGATTATCTGTGCGATCCGAGTCGGATCGGCATGAACCATCAGCACTTCATCCGGCAACTTTACGTTGAAGCGGTGTCCGCTGGCTTCGATCAGCGGCATGCAGCTCTCGATGGCATTCGCAATAACCGGCTTCAGTTCCACACGTCTGCTCTTGAGCTCGATCTGGCCGCGCGTGATCCGGGCGACATCGAGGAGGTCATCGACAAGATGCACGAGGTGTAGCAATTGCCGTTCCATCATGTCGCGTGTCCTGCCTGTCATCTCGGCATCATCACCGGCCAGTTGCAGGATGTGAAGGCCGTTGCGCAGTGGCGCAAGCGGGTTGCGCAATTCATGTGCAAGCGTCGCCAGGAATTCCGTCTTGCGCCGGTCCATTTCGGCCAGATCGGACGCCAGGCGGAGCAAACGCTCTTCTGTTTCCTTTCGGTCGGTAATGTCCGAGCCCGTCGGAGCAACAAACAGGATATTGCCGTGGTGGTCGGTTACCGGCGCAAGGATCAGGTCGATGGTCCTCATGCGGCCATCCGTGGCGCAATATGGCATTTCCTTGCGAAAGGTGCCGCCGCTCGCCGCCTCCTTGACGCCCTGGCGCACCGTTTCAGTCAAGTCAGATGAACAATCCCACCACCCGCACTCCCAAAACTTTCTGCCGACAAGCTGCTCGCGCGTCAAACCGGTCATCTCCAGGCACGAGCGGTTTGCTTCAATCATTGTTCCGTCGATTGACATGACTCCGGCGAAATAGGAGCCCTGTTCAAAGAAGGTACGAAATTTCGCATTGGTTTCGGCGGCGGCGATGGCTTCACGCACCGCCTGCCGCTCGCGTTCCTCGGCACGCTTTCTTTCATTGACGTCGGCAGCCATGCCGAGGATATGCGGGGAGCCGTCGGCCGCATGCTGAAGCCGGCCAGTCATTTCAACCCAGCGCAGGCTGCCGTCCTCGCGCAAGACGCGGCCCTGAAACGAAAAGCGTTCGCCGCTTGCGACGGTGGCAATTGCCTGACGATGGAATTCGGGAAGATCGTCCTTGTAAAGGAAGTCTTCCGGGTAGCACGCTAAATCCTGCCTCCTGCCGATAGCGACCGGACCTGGCGACGCGCCTTCAAAAATCTGCCGGGCACGGTCGTTTTCCCAGCGCATCCCGCCAGCGGCCGGATCCCATATCCAGATGCCGAGATCCGCCGCTTCCGTGGCAAGGCGTACCCGCGCCTCGCTTGCCGCGAGCCTGTCATTGCTGGCCTGGAGCTCTTCAGCGGCAAGCTGTTCGGCCGTCGCATTTCGGAAAATCTTTGCGTAGCCGCGCAGTTCGCCGGCTGGGTCATTCAAAGGCACCATCACACCATCTGCAAAAAAACGCGTCCCATCCTTGCAAATATGCCAGCGCCGGTTTTCGCTGCGGCCGGTCTCTTTCGCCATGCGCATTTCATATGCAGGCCGGCCCGCGACGCGGTCTTCCGGCGTAAAGATGATGGCGGCAGAACGTCCGACAGCCTCGGCGGCAAGCCATCCCGTAATGGCTTCTGCCCCGCCTTCCCATTCCGTCACGATGCCGTTCGGGTCGGTGACGACAAATGCATAATCCTTGCTGTTGTCGAGGATCAGGCGGATGCGTTGATCCTTGGCATTCAAGGCGGCTCGGTGCCGCTCCTGCTGGATCCGCGCCAGTTCCGCATTCTTGCGGTAAAGTTCGACAAAGAACGATACCTTCGCGCGCAACACCGAAGGTACCAGCGGTTTTGTCAGATAATCGACCGCGCCTAAGGCATAGGCTTCCTCGATAGGGAAATGGTCGTCGATGGCAGCGGTCTGGAACAGGATGGGCGTACGACTCGATGCGGAACGCTGACGTATGCGCCGCGCCGTTTCGAAGCCGCTGATGGTCGGCATTCGCACATCCAGCAGAATGGCAGCGAAATCCGCCTGTTCCACCTTGCTCAGCGCCTCCTCTCCGGAACGAGCCCGCACGACATTCTCGCCGAGCCGTTCGAGCACCGCTTCCAGCGCCAGCAGGTTGGCCGGCTCATCGTCCACGATAAGGATATTGACGGCGTCGCTTCGCGTCATTACTTTTCTCCAACGGGATGCAATTTACATAGAGCCATCCGGCGCCGCCGCACTTGCATGTTCTTCTGCGGTTTGTCTGCATGGGCAGCGTACCCGGCGTCAAATGAAGACGCGGCCCCTGCGGCACGAAATGGCCTTGCCAAACACAGGCACCGGCGCGGCAGGGAAAGAATTCTCTCCATACGATCCCACGATAAGCTAGCTCATCGGTGTTGAAACCGGAACATCAGGGAGCACGCGGTGTTTCAGCCAAACCGGCAGGCGTTGTCGCACAAATCTCTCGTATCAGGTGCGATACCTGCGCGATTTGGGTGCAATTGGCATTATGACGGCATGGCGAATCATTCTACTGTCGTTGCACAATGAAAGGCCTTTCCAGCGCCCTTCTGATGTCTCTGTACCCGCTTACTGGAATGCGTGGTTTGATCCCCCCGCTATCAGGGCCTCTGAGATTGTCAATGCATGCAATCCCCTATCGCCCGCACACCAGCGAACCTCAAGCAGCACGGAGCATATTTATCGCAGCAAAATTGCGCCCCGTCATTCTTTGCCCGCCGGTCTTTGCGCTGTCACAAATAAATTCGAATAGCTCGATATAAAGTTCTTCATAAGGGCGAACGCCGGAAACAAAAACTGTCTTGCGCGCGTCTACGCAGAAACGGCTACTGACATGCCTTATCCGTCGATCTCGCGGAGGGTGTGCCAGATCAAGAGAAGGTAGCCTTACGCGATGGGCACCAGATGAAAAAGCAATCCCTCTATAGCAAATCGGTGCGCCCGCGTCGCGGGGACAAGTCCGCCGATGACAAAGCTCACCCTCAGGAACAGTTTCAGCATCGGCCATCGCAAACAACACAGGCGTCATCCGCACAGGCGCCGCCGGCCGCGTCCATTGACCCCGCGCCGGCGGCTCCAGCTTCGCCGGTCGCCGCTGTCAAGCCCAGGCGTTTCAACAGATCACGCGCTTTTGCAGTCCGTCATGAAAAGCTGCTGCTGGTGCTTTCTTCCGTTCTCCTGAGCCTGTTGCTTGCGTTCACCTACCTGGGGACGCTGCCCAAAGAGCGCAAGCTGACGCAAAAGGATATTGATGCCGCCGTCCTGCACACTTTGGAAAACAAGACGCTGCCGTCCGCGGAGGTCAAGGCCTTTGAAAGAATACGGCCCTCCGTTGTACGCGTCACGCAAGTCGGCGATGACAAGTCCCCATCAAAGGGCAAAACCCTTGGTGTCGGCACCGGAGTTGTGGTGGTCGACAAGGGCGTCATTCTTACCAATCTGCATGTGGTAGCCGGCGCGGAAAAACTGCAGATCGACTTTGCGGATGGAACCAGGTCCGATGCCGTCATCATCGGGCAGCAACCCGAGAACGACCTCGCCGTCTTGCAGGCAAGCAAGGTGCCGGATGATCTGATTCCTGCGACGCTGCGCTCCACGAAGGGTTTGGCAATCGGGGAGAAGGTCATGGCGGTCGGCTTTCCTTTCAATATCGGTCCGTCGGCATCATCGGGCATCATCTCGGGCCTCAAACGCAATTATCAGGCGGAAGATGAAAAGCGCGTGCTGGCGAACCTGATCCAGTTCGACGCGGCAGCCAATCCCGGAAATTCGGGAGGGCCGCTGATCACGATGAGCGGCGAAGTGGTCGGCATCGTGACCGCCATTCTCAGCCCGAATCCGCAAGGTTCATTTATTGGAATCGGTTTTGCCGTACCGATCGAAACCGCGGCAGCGGCCGCCGGCGAGGCGCCTTTCTAAAACGCAGCATCAACCAGGCAGAGGTCCATGGAAGACAGAGAGAAAAGCAGCAATGAAGTATCGCGCCAGATGGAACAGGTGCTGTACGAAGTCAAGCGCGTGGTCGTGGGACAGGACCATTTCCTGGAACGCGTGCTGGTGGCGATTCTTGCGCGAGGCCATCTCCTGGTGGAAGGCGTGCCCGGTCTGGCCAAGACACTGACCGTCAAGACGCTTGCAAGAACGATTCAGGGCAGTTTCCGGCGCATCCAGTTTACGCCTGACCTTGTTCCGGCCGATCTGATAGGCACCCGGATCTATAACCAGAAGACCGGCGAGTTCACCACCACGCTCGGCCCGGTGTTTGCCAATCTGATCCTCGCCGATGAAATCAATCGCGCGCCGGCCAAGGTACAAAGCGCGTTGCTTGAAGTCATGCAGGAGTGCCAGGTCACCATTGCCGGCGAAACGCACCTGGTTCCCAAGCCCTTCCTTGTCATGGCCACCCAGAATCCAATCGAGACCGAAGGCACCTATCCCTTGCCGGAAGCCCAGGTTGACCGTTTCATGATGAAAGTCCTGGTGGATTACCCCACCGAGGAAGAGGAATTCGTGATCGTCAACCGGGTGACGGGAGAAGCGCCCGATCTTGGCGCGGTCACATCCACCATGCAGCTTGCGCAACTGCAGCAGCAGTGCCGGGAATGCTATGTCGATCCTTCGCTGGTGCATTACGCTGTGCGCCTGGTGGCAGCCACCCGGAATCCGGATCGCTACAACGTTCCCAACCTGGCCCATTACCTCAACTGCGGCGCGAGCCCGCGTGCTTCGATTCACCTGATCGAGGGCGCCCGTGCGCTTGCACTGCTGCGCGGACGGCATCATGTGCGTCCGGAAGATGTTTCCGACCTCGTGCCCGACGTGTTGCGGCATCGCTTGTCGCTGACCTATGAGGCGCTGGCCGACGCCATCACGCCGGATCAGATCATTCATCGCATCATGAAACACATACCTGCACCGGAAAGGCTCTTGGAAACCCATGTCCGACTTAACGCGAACGCCTGAATCGCTGCTCCGGCGCATCGAGCTGACCATCATCCGCCAGCTCGACGGAATGCTGCACGGCGACTATCACTCGCTGTTCCGCGGCGTCGGCCTGGATCTGGCCGACCTGCGCGAGTACCAGTATCACGACGATGTCCGGCATATCGACTGGAATGTGACAGCAAGGCTGCAGACGCCGTATGTGCGTGAATACTACGAGGAGCGCGACCTGAACGCCTGGTTTCTGCTTGACCTCAGTTCATCGGAAGACTTCGGTTCCGGTGAAGTGACCAAGCGCTCACAGGCGGCCGAGGCGGTCGCCGTACTGGCGAGCGTTCTGAGCCGGCATTCGAATCGGGTGGGGGCGCTGTTCTATGGCTCCAATGTCGACACGGTTATTCCCGCAGGCAACGGACGCCGGCATGTGCTTCAGATCCTGCACCGGATGATGGCCAGAGAGAAAGGCGTGCAGTCCGAGACGACCCGGCTGCATGACCTGCTGCAAACCGCGGCCCAGGTGATGAAGCGCCGCTCGCTGGTGTTCGTTGTGTCCGATTTCATTACCCAGCCGGGTTGGGAAAAGCCGTTGGCCCTGCTCGGCCAGCGGCACGACATCATTGCGCTGCGACTGTACGATCCGCTGGAAATGGAACTGCCCGACCTCGGCCTTCTGACGATCCAGGATGCCGAGACCGCAGAACAATTGCTGGTCGATACCCATGACCGTGGTTTCCGCAGCCGCTTTGCGGCCGCCGTGACGCGGCGCGAGGACGAATTGCATGCGGCATTCGATTATGCCGGCGTGGATGTCCTTGAATTGTCCACCGAGGACAATGTCCTCGATGCACTGCTGCGTTTTTCCGACTTGCGCAAAGGGCGCAGCCGCTTGCATGCGGGCAGATCGCTGCCACCGCATCTGGAGAGACGATGACATTTCTCTGGCCTGAATTACTCTGGGCACTGATCTGCGTACCGCTGCTGATCGGTCTTTACATCTTCCTGCTGCGCCGGAGGAAGAAACTTGCGGTCCGCTACGCCGGCCTGTCGATCGTCAAGGAAGCGATGGGCGCATCCCAGCATTGGAGACGCCACATTCCGCCGGCTCTGTTCCTGCTGGCGTTTACCGGCATGCTGCTTGCCATGGCGCGGCCGGCGGCGCTGGTGACACTGCCTTCGCAATACGAAACCGTGATCCTGGCGATCGATGTTTCGGGCAGCATGCGTGCCAGCGACGTGCAGCCGACCCGGATTGCCGCCGCGCAGGAAGCGGTGCGCGGCTTCGTTGAAAAGCAGCCACGCCATACCCGTATCGGCGTGGTGACTTTCGCCGGGACCGCTGCCGTGACTCAGGCACCGACGGAAAACCGGGAAGACATTCTTGCGGCCATCAACCGCATCCAGTTGCAGCGGGCGACAGCGATCGGCAGCGGCATCCTGGTTTCGCTGAAGGCCATCTTTCCCGAAGTGGAATTCGACCTCAATTCCAGCGATCCGCGCCCGAAGGAGTCACGCAATGGATCGGGCGGACGTTCAATCAATGAAGCTTCGGCCGAAAAGAAACCCGAGCACAAGCCGGTGCCGCCGGGCTCCTACACGTCGGCCGCCATCATTCTTCTGACCGATGGCCAGACCACCACAGGACCGGATCCGGTCGAATCATCGCTGATGGCCGCGGAACGCGGCGTAAGGGTCTTTACCGTCGGTGTGGGCACGCCCGAGGGTGAGGTTGTTGCCGGCGAGGGCTGGTCGATGCATGTGCGTCTGGATGAAGAGTCCCTGAAAAAAATAGCAGGTGTGACGGGGGCTCAGTATTTCTATGCCGGCACCGCCAACGAACTGACCCAGGTATACAAGATGCTGAATTCCAAGCTGACGCTTGAGCGCAAGGAAACCGAAATCACCGCCTTTTTCGCCGCCGGCGCCGCCTTGCTTGCCTTGCTGTCCGCCTTGCTGTCGATGCTATGGTTTAACCGCATCCTCTGACGAAAACACCAGATATTCGAGCCGGGTTTCTCCAGCGCCTGCAGCCATGCAGGCGCTCTTATTTTGCCAAGCGGATGTTGACGAGGTAAGCAACGCAGTTATCGCTTTTTGATTGTTCCACTCTGCAAAACATAAATTCCTATTTTAAAACACTGCAGCGATAAGAAATTCATCTTTGCGTTGCGTAGGAAGGCCGGGACATGGCATGTTCCACATAGCTATTTCTCCCATGCCACTTAACTATTACGCCATAATAAAATTTAATCTTTACATCACACAGCGGGCACTGTTAGGATAAATCATTATTCTGGAATTATGTTTCGCACTGCAGAACTAACGGCGGGACGCAGCAGCACAGCGGACTACCCCCAGGCAAGCGAAACGCTACCGCCGATGGCAATCCAGTGCAACGCATTGACGCTCGAGAAGGAAAACATGTCTGATCGCCACCTGGCTTTCTGGCCAGCATTACAGCCGCGGCATCTCACCATACCGCAAACGCATCTGTTCTATAACGTCGAAGTGTCGGCGACACGTTTTCCCGACAAGCCCTACCTCATCTATTACGGCACGCCGCTCAGCTATGCCCAGTTCCGCGATGAAGCCGAGCGCATTGCCGGTTACCTGCAGCAGCAGTGCGGCGTGAAGAAAGGCGACCGCGTTCTGCTTTATCTGCAGAACAGTCCGCAATTCATCCTTGCCTATTACGGTATCCTCCGGGCCGACGCCGTGGTCGTGCCGGTCAATCCCATGAACCGCACGACCGAATTGCGCCACTATGTGGAGGACACCGGAGCGAAGACGGCCATCGTGCCGCAGGACCTGTATGCGCAGATGTCGCCCCTGCTTGGCGACGGACTGGAAAATATCCTGGTCGCAGCCTATTCCGATTACCTGAAACAGCCGACCGACCTTCGCATGCCGGATTTCGTCAGCGCACCGCGCGAAAACATCAGCGGCAATGGCGTCACGCTCTGGGCGGACATGCTTGAGCGCAATCTGCGTCCGGGGCCGATGACGGCGGGTCCGGATGATCTCTGCGTAATGCCCTACACCTCCGGCACGACAGGCCACCCCAAGGGCTGCATGCATACCCATGCAAGCGTGATGTACAGCATCGTGGCCAGCATGCAATGGTTTAGCTCGCATCAGGATGCAGTGATGCTGTCGGTGCTGCCCTTCTTCCACGTGACCGGCATGCAGGGAAGCATGAGCGGTCCTCTCTATCTCGGCAGCACCATTGTTGTACTGTCGCGCTGGGATCGGGATGTGGCCAGCGAATGCATACAGCGCTATCGCATTACCTCGCTCCAGGTGATTTCCACCATGGTTGTGGATATGCTGGCCAACCCGCGCATTGGCGAGTACGACCTCTCGAGCCTGCGCGGAATACGGGGCGGCGGCGCCGCGATGCCGGCTGCGGTGGCGAAGAAACTTGATGATCTGGTAGGACTGCCGTACGTCGAAGGCTACGGCATGTCGGAAACCATCGCAGCCACGCATATCAACCCGCTCCATCGCCCCAAACGCCAGTGCCTGGGCATTCCAATTTACGATGTCGATGCCCGCGTCGTCGACCCCGCGGATTTTCATGAGCTTCCGCCGGGCGAGGTCGGCGAGATCGTGGTGCATGCACCGAACGTCATGCAAGGCTACTGGAATCATCCGGAGGCCACGCGTGAAGCCTTCATCGAACTGGATGGCAAGCGCTTCCTGCGCACCGGCGATCTCGCGACGACCGATGAGGAGGGTTATTTCTTTATGGTCGACCGGCTCAAGCGCATGATCAATGCGTCCGGCTTCAAGGTATGGCCGGCCGAGGTGGAGGCCCTGATGTATCAGCATCCCGCGATTCAGGAAGCCTGCGTGATCGCGGCACGCGACCCCAAGCGCGGAGAAACGGTGAAGGCCATGATTGTCCTGAAGGACAGCCATCGCGGCCAGGTGTCGGAACAGGAAATCGTCGACTGGGCTCACCAGAACATGGCGGCCTACAAGAGTCCGCGCATTGTGCAATTCGTTGACGCCCTGCCGAAGTCGCCGACCGGGAAAATCCAGTGGCGCGAATTGCAGGAGAAGGAAAACACGGCCTGAAGCGACTGCAACCTCTCTCAACGGACCCAGAGCCGGAACAAGACAGCAAACGGTGGAGACAACATGCGATTTGACAAACGGGTAGCAATCATTACCGGTGCTGCCAGCGGCATCGGCCGGGCCACGGCGCAACGACTCTTCAATGAAGGAGCATCGGTGATCCTGGTGGATCGCAACGAGGAGGCACTTGCACAGGTGGCGGCACAATTGAATGATGCCGCAAGGGTAGACTTCCGTGCGCTCGACATTGCACAGGAAGCGCAGGTCGAGCAATGCGTCACGGAGGCATTCAAGCGGTTCGGCCGCATTGATGCCTTGTGCAACAACGCCGGCATCTCCGGCGGAGACTATTCCCCGATCACGGAAACCAATACCGAAGTCTGGCAACAGATCATCGCGGTCAACATCATGGGTGCGGTCCACTTCACGAAATACGCGGCCCGCATCATGCGTGAACAGGGAAGCGGTGCCATCGTCAATACCGCATCGGTTGCCGGCATACGCTCCGGCGCCGGCGGCAATGCCTACAGCGCCTCCAAGGCGGCTGTCATCAACCTGACCATGACCAGCGCCTGCGACCTCGGCCAATTCAATGTCCGCGTCAATGCCGTCTGTCCCGGCCTGATCGAAACCGGAATGACCGCACCCGTGTTCGAGCGGGCTCGCGCAGCGCAAAAGGAAGACAAGCTGGGATCGCGCTGCGAGTTGCGGCGCTATGGACGGCCGGAGGAAGTCGCCGCCGTCATCGCCTTCCTTGCCAGCGACGATGCCAGTTATGTCACCGGCCAGGCCTTGCCGGTCGATGGCGGCAATACGGCCTCGCTCAATCTGCCCGGCATGAAAGTGTAATCCGGCTTACTTCATTCAAGCAGCACCCGCAGTACCATGCCCGTCCAGTGCAGGGAAGCGCTTTTGCCCGCGTATCGGAGGGACATGCAATATTAAAAACCTCTAATAATTCAAGGAGACATTGAATGAGATTCGACCGAAAAGGCGTTCGTCCCGGCAGGCCGCTTCTGCTTGCCGCCATCGTCGGCATGGCACTCGCCGGATGCGGCGGTGATAATGAAGACCGCAACCGCATTCTGACCGACCGGGGTGAGGTACTCGGCAATGAAACCGCGAGCATGCGCCAGTATCTCGGCATTCCCTATGCGGCCCCGCCGACCGGTGCGCGCCGCTGGAGGGCGCCGGAAGCGCCGGCGGCATGGACCACCGCGCGCGACGCCACCAAGTTTGGAAGCGGCTGCCCCCAGACCGGCGGAGCCTTCGGCGCCGCCAGCACCAATGAAGACTGCCTCTACCTGAATGTATTTACGCCCAAGGGCGACGGCCCCTTCCCTGTCATGGTCTGGATCCACGGCGGGGCCTTTGTATCCGGCTCCGGCGACAGCTACGATGCAAGCAAGCTTGTTGCCCAAGGCGTTGCGGTGGTCACGATCAACTACCGTCTCGGCCATCTCGGCTTCCTCGCTCATCCCGCACTGAGCGCGGAACAAGGAGGATCTTCCGGAAACTACGGCTTGATGGACCAGCAGGCGGCGCTGCGCTGGGTGAAGAACAATATCGCGCAATTCCGCGGCGATCCGAACAATGTGACTATCTTCGGCGAATCGGCCGGCGGACTCAGCGTGCAATCCCAACTCGCTTCGCCGCTGGCTTCCGGTCTTTTCAACAAGGCGATTGTCCAGAGCGGCTCCTACAATCTGGACCAGCCTGCCCTGACGCAAGCACAGGCCGGCGGCACGGCCGTTGCGAACGCCGCCGGCTGCACCGACCAAAGCGCAAGCTGCCTGCGCGCACTGCCGGTCGAGCAGATTCTGCAACGCCAGGCGGGTGCCAATGTTGTGCCGACGATCGACAACAGGGTGCTGCCGCAGACCTTGCGCTCGGCATTTGCCTCCGGCACTTTCAACAAGGTGCCAGTCATCGAAGGCAACAATGCCGATGAATACAGCCTTCTCTCGGCGGCGCGCATGGATCTCGTGCCGTCAGTCGGTCCGGTGACTGCGACGAACTACCAGGCACGCGTCAGCAGTCTGATTGCCGCCTCGGGCAAGACCTTCGAGCAGGTGAACGCACAATATCCGCTGACCGCCTATGCGACCCCGGTCGAGGCTTATGACGCGATTGCAACAGACCTGCTGTTTGCCTGCTCCGGCCGCACCTCGGCAAGGCTCAAGAGCGCAAGCGGCACGAATGTCTATGCCTATGAGTTCAATGATCCGAATGCGCCGATGATCTATCTCCCGCCCGCAACCCGTCCGCGCTGGGGTGCTTACCATGCGGCCGAGATACAGTACCTGTTCCCGACCAGCCGCTCCAACGTGACCTACACCGCTGCTCAGCAAGCCTTGTCCAATCAGATGGTGGCGTACTGGACCGCCTTTGCCAAGAACAGCAACCCGAACGGCACCGGTCCGACATGGGCGCAGTACACCGGTTCGAACGACGCCTATCAGTCGCTCGAACCGGGAGCATCGCGCACAGTGACGAACTTTGCCGAAAGGCACAAGTGCGCGTTCTGGACAGGCGCGTGATGCGCAAGGAAACAAGGCTGTGAAATCGGAGATGCGGGCGCTCGCGCCAGCATCTTCCTGCAGCGGATGGAAATCGCCCATACGGATGCATACAGGGCATTTCTGCATATGCCGGTTCCGGGCAAGTCCGGGCGCCGTAATGGTGCCCGCTCTTGCCCGCCGTTGCAGTGGCCCATCTGCTCATTCCGTTTATCGGCTTCGTTTTTGTCGATACTAAGGGTATGTTCTGAGCTGACACCGGTTCGGCTTATCAAAGCCTGCCTTTGCCATTAGCATCTGTGCCACTGCGCATCCTTGAACACAGGAAGACGCATCAGGACATGGCACCGGATAAGAATTGAAATGACGATACAAAGGCAGCTTGCAGCAGAAGGACTTGGAACCGCCATACTGGCGGCAATGGCCATCGGTTCGGCCATGATGGCCGAGCGTCTGGGAGGCAGTCCCTTAACCGCCCTGTTGGCATGCTCGCTCGTCTGCGGTCTCGGCTTGTTCGCCCTGCTTGCCTGTTTCGGAAACATATCGGGTGCGCATTTCAATCCTGTTCTGACCTTGTCCGAAGTCGTGCGCGGGCAGATTGCAGCACCGTTAGCCGCGGGATATATCGCCGTCCAGTGCATTGGAGCGCTTTCAGGAGTCGCCGCAGCCCATGTCATGTTCAATGCTCCGGCATTCGAAGCGGCGACGATTGCTCGTTCGACTTCGGGACACTGGATAGGCGAGTTCATCGCGGCTTTCGGCCTGATCGGCGTCTGCATCGGAAGTACGCGCCACGGTGACAGGATCATGCCGTTCGCCGTCGCTGCCTATGTCATTGCAGCATTCTGGTTCACGCCATCGTCGGCGTTTCTGAATCCTGCGATGACGCTCGCAAAAGCCGTGACAGCATCTCCTGCAGGAATACGATTAAGCGATGTCCCGAGCCTTGTAACCGCACAGTTGTGCGGCGGCCTGGCGTCTACCTTGCTGTTCAGCTGGCTGTATCCTAACCAAACATCCGAACACACCTCGGGACCCGCATCGGTCATGTGCAACGCAGGCCTCGATACGCAGACTGTGCGGGCGAGTCTGCATCGGTAGGTCCATGTCGAAAAGAAGATGCCCATCTTCTACTGCTCATGTATCCTGCTTGGTGCACTTGCTGAAAACTCTCCTGCCTGCGATTGAGTACAATAGCCGGTCCGCAACCGCAAGCCTCATGCGCTATCCATGGATACCGTCAATGCGCCGCCCCGCGCCCAGCCCCAATCGTTAACCGACCTCTTCACGTCATTTACCTTCCTTGCGCTGCAAGGCTTTGGCGGCGTCCTTGCGGTCGTCCAGCATAATCTGGTGGAAAAGAAGCACTGGCTGACGAAAGATGAATTTGTTGAAGAATGGGCAGTAGCGCAGATAATGCCGGGTCCCAATGTAGTCAATCTGGCGCTGATCATCGGCGGCCGCTATTTCGGATTGCGTGGAGCGTTGACCGCCCTCGCAGGAATGCTGCTCGTGCCCTTGATGCTGTTGCTTGCGCTTGCGATCATCTATGCACATGTCGCCGACCATCCTGGAATCGCGGGCGCACTCCGCGGCATGGGTGCCGTGGCGGCTGGATTGATTGGAGCCAGCGGGCTGAAACTGGCGAGCATCCTCAGAACACATCCCTTGGGTCTCCCTCTCGCCATCGTGTTCTGTGTATCAACGCTGGTCGTGGTCGCAGCCTTTCGCTGGCCGCTGTATGTCGTACTGCCGGTATTCGGAGGCCTCTCCTGCCTTCTTACCTACCGAAAGCTCAAGCCATGAATACGGCCATTGCAATCGATCTGTATTGGTCCGACTGGCTTGGCCTGTTCGGACACTATCTCCTGCTTTCAATGCTCTCCATAGGCGGGGCCATCTCGACGACCAGTGAAATGCATCGCTATCTTGTCGAAGACCATCATTGGCTCAGTGCCAGCCAGTTCAATGCATCGATCGCCATCGCGCAGGCCGCGCCGGGACCGAACGTTCTCTTCGTGGCATTAATGGGATGGAATGTAGGCATGAACGCCGGCGGGATGCCTAGCGCGTTTCTCGGTATGCTGGTGACCATGACGGGTATTCTGCTGCCAAGCACCACGCTGACTTACCTCGCCGCTCAATGGGGACACCGCAACCGCCAGCTGCGGGCGGTACGCGCTTTCAAGGTAGGCATGGGGCCGATCGTCATCGCCTTATTGCTGGCGACAAGCTGGGTTCTCGCAAACACCAATGCGCAAGGGCTTCCCGGCGGGGAGTGGAAATTGTGGCTGATATCGATTCTGTCCGCTCTTCTCATCTGGCAGACCAAGATACATTTGCTGGTTTTATTGGGTATGGGTGCATTGCTGGGCGCGCTCGGACTACTCTAGACTGTGTCTGGTAAATGTTGCGAGCGGTCCGGAGTCGTATCAGGACACACAGGCTTACGCACATACGCCGAGCAAGACAGGCGCCGATGTGGACCGCGCAGCAGCTTGGCAAACACGGTCTATCCGCCAGTTCGCGCGTTAATCAACCGGCGAAGACCAGCAGCACTTGATGCTATGAAACGGGAAGCCGAGACTGGATATTTAAATTCATTACCCCGAGGAGTGATGGCACACCGTCATATCAGGTGAACGGCGTCAGGCGAGTGATGAAACTGCCGCGCGTAGCCGGACCGGCATGCAACCCGGTCCGGGGGCAGAGGCGTGGCGATGCAACATGGCGAACTCGGCACCCGGGGCGGTGGCTAGGAGGACTCGGCGTTCCCACAACGCAGTACTGCGGAAAAATGTGCCTGCATCGTCAGTACAGTCAGACCGAAGACGCTTGAGACTGTGCAGACACTTGGCTGTCATGTACGGCTGAGTTCTTCGAGAAATATTCGAAGGAAGTGCCGGCTTATCGGATCTGCATCAACTATGGCAATGCCGCTGCGATATAGATTTCCAGGCAGCTTGGAAGTATGTGTCACCATGCCCCAGACATTAATTCTTCTTCGCTCATGCAAAGTCTGAAGCTCAAAAGCCACTGCGCATGCGTTGTTCGGTGCAATTTGCGCTTCGCTGACGAGGCCTATGCCTCCAAGCGAAATTTCGATTGTGCGTACGGGTATGACGGGCAGCTCGGGCAATAATATTTTTGCGGGCACCGTGAACGGTATTCGTAGAGATCTTCTGCGCTCAATGGTGGAAGTGGCTTCCATGCGGTTTCACGGTGACGGGCTGATTTGAATTTATGTAGCTGGCGTTTGATCGATCAAACAAGAAAATCATTTCCAACCAGTAAGTATCCCACATTTGTTTAACTTCCGTGCACTTGGCTCGAGTTCCTGAACCAGCATGCAGATCGCTCCCATTTGTCCGTTAAGACTCATGCTCACTCACCAAAAGACTGCTTCTCACCAAACTCGCTCTTTTTGATGCATGCATGAAATTGGAGCAGACACAAGCAAGGAAGGGTTCGAGATGAGATGCAGCACAGCACGAAGCGTGCTGTACATCTAATGTGACCATGGCGTATGGTCTCCGCATCTTCCGTGCTTGCTGTGCCGGCAAAAGAATCAAGCACCGGGAAACCGGGTACAACAAGCAGCCTGAACACCTTGCCTGACATTATGGTTCATACAGGATGGCGTTCCCGAGCACGCGGAATCGGCGTATCGCCATGCCAGCGACAGTCCTCATGGCAGACACGCCGAGCATGTCGATTGCTGCCCCCTATGCGGCATGCATTGCGCACGCGCAAAGCAAACAGCCCTGCGTCCATGAGGAGGCAGGGCTGATGCGGTAGAACTAGCCTGACGATGACCTACTTTCACACT